>LVBL01000014.1 GCA_001604405.1 Spirochaetales bacterium Spiro_10 | reverse complement strand
GCCCCGAAATAGTCGCGCTGGGCCTGCAGGAGGTTCGCGGGGAGCCGCTCGCTCCGGTAGCCGTCGAACCAGGCGAGGGCCGAGGACAGCGCCGGAACGGGCAGGGCGCGCGATACGGCGTCGGCAACGATACGCCGCCATCCCGCCTGGTCGTCGACGAGCGCGCGCGCGAAGTCGGCCGAAAGCGCGAGGTTCGGTATCCCTGGATCGGCCTCGAAGGCCGAGGCGATGCGGTCGAGGAACACCGAGCGGATGATGCAGCCGCCCCTCCAGACCCTGGCGATCGACGCGAGATCGAGCTTCCACCCGTTCGCCTCGGAGGCCGCGCGGATGAGCTCGAACCCTTGGGCGTACGACACGATCTTGGCGGCGTAGAGCGCGCTTTCAAGGTCGGCGAGGGCCTCCGTACGGTCGCCCGCCGGGGCCGCGTTCTTCGCGCGGCCTGCCGGCCCCGAGGCCAGCACGGCGCCCGCGCGGACGCGGTCGTCCTTGCGCGCCGAAAGCGATCGCGCGAAGACGGACTCCACGATGAGCGTGAGGGGCACGCCCTCGTCGAGCGCGGCCATCCCCGTCCACTTTCCCGTGCCCTTCTGTCCCGCCGCGTCCAGTATCCGCTCGAGAAGCGGACCTCCGTCCGCGTCCCGGTGACGCAGTATCTCGGAGGTGATCTCCACGAGATACGACCCGAGCTTTCCCCGGTTCCAGGAATCGAAGACGTCCGCCATCTCGTCGTACGAAAGCCCGAGCGACTCCTTCATGATCCAGTAGATCTCGGAGATGATCTGCATGTCGCCGTACTCGATGCCGTTGTGCACCATCTTCACGAAGTGCCCGGCCCCGCCGGGGCCTATCCACTCGCAGCAGGGACTTCCGTCCGGGGCCTTCGCCGCGATCGCCTGAAAGACCGGCTTGAGGCCGGGCCATGCCGCCTCGTCGCCGCCCGGCATGATAGAAGGTCCGTTGAGCGCTCCCTCCTCCCCGCCCGAGACCCCCGTCCCGACGAAGCGCACGCCGCGCTCGGCGAGGTACGCGACCCTGCGCGCCGTGTCGGCCCAGTTCGAGTTTCCCCCGTCTACGACCGTGTCGCCCTTCTCCAGGAAGGGGAGCAGCTGTTCTATGACCGAATCGACGGGCGGACCCGCCTTTATCATCATCATGATTTTTCTCGGGGCGGCCACCGCCTCGACGAGCGCCTTCGGCGTTTCGGCCCTGACAAACTTGAGCCCGCGCCCCCGTCCGGCCAGGAAGGCGTCCATCACCGCGGTCGTCTTGTTGTGGACCGCGACCGTAAAACCGTTGCGCTCCATGTTGAGCGCCAGGTTCTCGCCCATGACCGCAAGCCCGATAAAACCGATATCTGCCTTCATCGCCTGAACTCCTTACGGTAAGTATAGCGATAAAGGCGGGGATTGTGGGAATTTTATGAAAAGGCAGAGGGCGGGCGCCGGGGCGAAGGCGGAAACCTCGGAGCCCCCTCGAAGGGGGTCCTTGCCGGCGCGAAGGGAAGCCGCGCCCTATTCGCTGACGATAATCTCCGCCGTCTCGGACGGAAGCGTCGCGCCCTTGATGGCGTCGGGCGTCGTCGAGGCGCGGTGCGCCATGACGCCGGTGAGGGCCGCGATGCACGCGACCAGGAAGAGGAAGGCTATCGCCGCGACGACGCGCTTTCTCGGGAGCGACACGGGGCGCCGGCGTTTCGGCGAAAGCTCTATCTCGGTCGGCTGCAATTCGGTCATTTCGTCCGCTCCCCGGTCGCCGCGTCCAGGGCGATCTCCATCATCGAGCGGAAGGTCGTCTGGCGCTCTTCCGCCGTCGTCGCGGTTCCCTCGGCGATGTGGTCCGAGATCGTCAGGATGGCGAGGGCCTCCCTGCCGAACTTGGCGGCGAGGGTATAGAGTTCGGCCGCCTCCATCTCGATCGCCAGGGCCCCGTATTCCGCCCAGAGCTTCCAGGTCGCCGCGTCGTCGTAAAAGGTGTCCGAGGAGACCACGGAACCGACGGCGGGCTCGATGCCGCGCGATTTTGCCGCGTCCCAGGCCGCCTTCAGGAGGGTGAAGCTCGCCGTCGGGGCGTAGTGCCGTCCCGCGAAGCGCTGGGTATTGAGGGCCGAATCCGTCGAGGCGCTCATCGCGAGGACGATGTCCCGGAGCTTGGTTTCCTTCCGGAGGCCTCCGGCCGTTCCCACGCGGATCGCCCGCTGTACCCCGTAAAACCGGAACAGCTCGTTTACGTATATGGAAAGTGACGGTTGTCCCATGCCGGTGCCCTGAACGGAAACCCGCTTCCCCTTCCAGGTGCCCGTAAACCCGAGCATTCCCCGTATCTCGTTATAACATATAGGATTTTCCAAATAGGTTTCCGCTATGAATCTTGCCCTGAGCGGGTCCCCGGGCAATAATACCGCCTCGGCGATCTCGCCCGGCTGTGCCCCGATATGTGTGCTCATTCTGCTCTCCTGATGCCGCATCCGGCGTGTTTCTTCCGGTCGCGACGCGAACGTTCTACGGCGCATGTGTTAAACGCCAAAGCAGACCGATAGTAACAGGTAATTGCGGTTTATGCAAATTTGCCCCATACTGCTTGTATGAGCCAAATCGAGATTGTGCCGTCCGAACGCTTCGGATTGGGCTTCGTGGACCCCAAATTCCTGAAAGAAGGCGAGGACGAATACACCTTCCGGAACCTCCAGAGCGACGCCGCGCGCCGTGCCTGGCGGCCGGTTACCGCGGACGAGATAGCCGCGCTCGAGCGGAACGGGAATACCTGTTCGAACTGGGGGACCTTCCTCGTCGAGGAGCCGTTCAACCCGGCCCTCGTCAAAAACAGCCTCTTCGCTGGTCTCGTGCGCCTCGGGCCGCTCACGGCCGAATACCTCAGGTTTCACGACTTCGCCGTGCCGACGGGGATCACCAACAGCAGGGTCATCTCCTGCGACATCGGCGCCGACTGCGCCATACACGACTGCGCCTACCTTTCGCATTACATACTCGGAAACCGGGTCATCCTGAGCCGCGTCGACGAGATGTCCTGCACCGATCACGCCAAATTCGGCGAGGGCATCGTCAAGGAGGGGGAGGACGAGTCCGTCAGGATCTGGCTTGACCCGATGAACGAGGCCGGGGGCCGGTCCGTCCTCGCCTTTGCCGGCATGACCTGCGCCGACGCGTGGCTCTGGGCGACCTACCGCGACGACGGCCCGCTCATGGAGCGCCTCAAGGAGATGACGCAGGGCGGCGCCGACGCCCGTCGCGGCTGGTACGGCACCGTCGGCGACCACTCCGTGATCAAGAGCTGCCAGGTCATCAAGGACACGAAGTTCGGGCCGTCCTCGTACGTCAAGGGCGCGAACAAGCTCAAGAACCTCACGATCCACTCGGCCGACGACGAGTCCACGCAGATCGGCGAGGGAGTCGAGCTCGTGAACGGGATCATCGGCTACGGATGCCGCGTCTTCTACGGCGTCAAGGCGGTGCGCTTCGTGCTCGGAAACAACTCGAGCCTCAAGTACGGCGCGCGGCTCATCCATTCCATACTCGGCGACAACTCGACGGTGTCGTGCTGCGAGGTGCTCAACAACCTCGTCTTTCCCGGGCACGAACAGCACCACAACAACTCCTTCCTCATAGCGACGCTCATCATGGGCCAGTCGAACATGGCAGCGGGCGCGACCGTCGGATCGAACCACAACAGCCGGGGCAACGACGGCGAGATCGTCGCGGGACGCGGCTTCTGGCCGGGGCTTTCGAGCACGCTCAAGCACAACTGCCGCTTCGCGAGCTACACCCTCCTCACCAAGGGAAGCTATCCGGCCGAGCTCAACATCATGTTTCCCTTTTCCATGGTCTACGAGGACCGGAAGAACGACATCCTCTGCGTCATGCCCGCGTACTACTGGCTCTACAACATGTACGCCCTCGAGCGGAACAGCTGGAAGTACCGCACTCGCGACCGCCGCGTCCGCGTGACCCAGCGCATCGAGGCCGACCATCTCGCGCCCGACACCGCCTTCGAGATGATCTCCTCCCTGCGGCTCCTCGAGCGCTGGACCGGCAAGGCCTGGTTCGCCCAGCAGGCCGGCGTCGGCGCGCTCGCCTCCGAGGGGACGGTCCGCGACGTCTCCTCGCTCGACGAGGCGACGCTCGAGGCGAAGGGACGCGAGCTCATCGTGACGAGCCCCGACGTCGCCAACTCGCTCGTCGTGCGCGGCGAGATGATGGAACGCTTCACTCGCGAGGTGAGGATCATGAAGGTCGTCAAGGCGTGGAACGCCTACCGGCAGATGCTCCTCTACTACGGCGTCCGAACGGTCGCCGAATACCTCGTGACCTACGGCATACACTACGACTACTTCGCCGCGCAGGCCCCCGGCCGGCCGAGCCTCGCCTGGGTCAACATGGGCGGCCAGCTCGTTCCGGAACAGCGCGTCGACGCGCTCAGGGCGGGCATCCGCTCGGGACTCTTCGCCTCCTGGAACGACGTCCACGCGCAGTACGAGCAGTGGTGGGCGTCCTATCCCCGCGACAAGGCCGAGAACGCCTACGAGTGCCTGAAGATCGTCGAGGACACGGACCGCATCCCCGGCGATAAATGGAACGAGCTTCTCTCGCGGGCGGGCGTGATCCGCGACTACGTCGAGAACCAGGTGTACGTCACCAAGAAAAAGGACTACTCGAACGCGTACCGCGGCATCACCTACCGGAACGCGGCCGAGCGCGACGCCGTGCTCGGGACGGTCGAGGACAATCCCTTCATCAAGACGGCGCGCGCGGAAACCGCGAGGATGCGCGAAATCTTCGAAAAGGCGAGGGCGTAGCCGTGGCCTTCGTTCTTTCTTCGGGCGACGTCGAGCTCAGGGTCGAGCGGGCGGGCGAGCGGTACCGCTGGTGCCGGTTCGACTGGAACGGCCTCGTCTCGTCCCTCAGGTACCGGGGCGTCGAGCTCCTCGGCCAGGAGCGCCCGCTTTTTTCGCGGAACGACCGGAAATTCGGCCGCGGCCTCCATAACGAGTTCGGCATCAGCGCCTGCGTCGGCTACGACGACTGCGCCGTCGGCGAATGGTTTCCCAAGATCGGCGTCGGCTGGCTAAAAAAGGACGCGAAGCCCTATTTCTTCTTTACCGAGTATGAACGCGAGGCCATAGCCTTCGACTGCGAACGATCGGCGGACGGGACGGATGCGACCTTCGTGTGCGAGTCCGGAAACCGGAACGGCTACGCCTACCGCTACGAGAAGCGGATACGCGCCGCCGGATCGGGGCTCTCCGTGCGGTACCGCCTCGAGAACTCGGGCGAGAAGCCGATCGTCACCGACGAGTATACGCACAACTTCCTCCGGTTCGGCGGCCGCAGGATGGAGAAGGGCTACGCCCTGTCGTTTCCGCACGAAATCGATCCCGCGCGTTTCGCGAAGACGGTAGACCCGGACGGGATCCTTTCGGTTGAAAAAAACCGCGTCGCGATTCTCGGCAAGACGCGCAAACAGTTTTATATCGGCGGGATCACGGCGGCCGCGGACGGGCCGGACGGGCCTGCGGGGCCTGCGGGATACGCGGGCGGCGCGGGCGGCGCCGGAGCAATCCGCGGCGAGGCCGGGCTTTCGACCCGATGGACGCTCGTTCACGCGGGCCTCGGCGTCAGCCTTTCGGAGCGCGGCTCGTTCGCGCCCTCCGCGGTCCACCTGTGGGGCTGGAAGGACGTCATCAGCCCGGAGGTCTTCTTCCCGATTCGCGCCGAGCCGGGCTCGGCCGTCGAGTGGGAGCGCGTCTACGAGGCGGGCCCGGTCCGGGCAGCGGACAACACGCGCTAGAATTTCACGTCGAGCGTGATTGCGTTCTCGATACCCCACCGGTCGCGCGCGAGGGTGTTGTACTGCAGCAGATACCTCAGCTTGACGCGTTCGGTTATTGTCGCATGGGCCTTCACCCCCGCGCCCCAGAGCCATTCGTCGCCGTAGCCGTACCGTTCCCACGTTCCCACTCCGATGCCCGACAACGTGATTCGTTTCGATATGGCGAAGTCGTTGCTCAGCTCTAGGGAGTGAGAGCGGAAATCGTCCGTATTGAACCCGAAGAAGTACTTCGCCCTCAGGGCGTAGAGCTCGGTGAAGTACCGCTTGAACGACGCGTCCGGTATCATGTAGAAGAGCCGGTTTTCATGGAGGTATCCCGCCTTGAATCGCGCGCTCATCACCGTCTCGTCCGTTTCCCGGGTGATCTCGGCGAAGCCTTCCTGCCCCGGCTCAAGGTTCCCGTTCGTGGATACGCCGTAGGAAACGTCCGCATATACGCCCTCCTTGAAGACCCATACGAAGCCTGGTTGCGCCAACAGCCTGCTTTCGTCTCTGTTTGTCGTTCCCGTGACCCTGAAGGTCGGAAGAAAACGCGGCGAACGTTTCCATATGAGTACGTTTTCCGTTCGCACGAAATACTCGTCAGATCCTGTTATGACCGCGTCGATCTCGAGGATGTTTCTGAAGTTCGCGTCCTCCGCGGACACTATCGCGCTAGCCGCGATGAGCGCCACGAGGGCGATCCAGCCCGTTCGCTTTCGCATTGTCATGTGTCTTCCCCTTTGACGCCTTCCTGAATCCGCGTCTCGTCATCGTTCCCCATTCTGTTATTCCGCGAATCATTCCGATATATCCGGAGACCCTGAACAGTGAAACCAGCTGACGGAAACCCGCCTGCTCGCCCAGCGCGGCGATCATGAGCCCGAGCCGGTCGATCAACGGGAACACGTGGCCGTTCCGTTCGTTGATAAGAATCGCGAGGGCCGACAGCATGAGGCCGTGCCCCAGGTTGACGCCCACGATGAAACGAAGCACGGACGCGTCGATCGTACCCGTCGCGAGAGAGACCGCGAAGACAATGAAGCCGACGAGCTCGAGCCAGGGACCGGCAACCTCGAATACCAGGAAATACGGAAACCCAACGAGACCGTATGTCCCGTATTTCGGATTGCCGATCATCTTTCTGTGAAAGGAAAGTATCTCAAGAAGGCCCCGTTGCCACCGTTCCCTCTGGCGCCTGAGAACGGCGAAGTTCGAAGGTACTTCGGTCCAGCAATTCGCCATGCAATTATAGGTGATCCGATGGGGCCTTCCCGCTTCGCGCATGCTCCGTTCGATCCGGATCACCAACTCCATGTCCTCGCCTACCGTATCCGTCTCGTACTTCTCCCGGCTCGTCAGGTAACCGTTGATCGCCAGAACTTCCTCTTTCCGGAAGACGCCGAAGGCGCCTGAGATTATCATGAGAGTCCCGAGCCGGGACCAGCCGAGTCTGCCCGTCATGAAGGCGCGCAGGTACTCGATCGTCTGGAACGCGGGAATCGGGCTTTTCGGCGTCCTTTTCTCGACGAGCTGCCCGCGGTCCATGGAACAGCCGTTCGCCGGCATGATATTCCCCCCCGTCGCGACCACGGGTTCGTTCGAGTCGAGAAATGCCGAGGTCAGGGCGAGCAGGGCGTCGCGCTCGAGTACGCTGTCCGAGTCGATGGCGAGAACGTATTCCCCGGAGGCGGCGTTGATGCCGACGTTAAGCGAGTCCGCCTTCCCGCCGTTCACTTTGTCTATTACGGTGAGTTCCCTGATTTTCGGGTTTTTGTATATGCCCCTGACAGGCTGCGTCCTGAGGGTCTCCCGGTAGTCGCCGTCCGTTCTTTCGAGCCGGAACCGGTCGATCAACACGGCAAGGGTCGCGTCGCGCGATCCGTCGTTCACCACGACGATTTCAAAGTCCGGGTAGTTCACGTTGAGAAGCGACTCGACGCTTTCCACTATGCCGACCGCCTCGTTGTACGCGGGCGCTATTATCGTGATCGGGGGCAGCACGTTCCGGCTGAAGAGGAGCGACGCGTCCTTGATCACGTATCGCCCGCGCTGGCGGGAGGATTCGAACCACGCAAGGCCGGCGAGCGTAAGTCCGATGACCAGCGTCGCGAGCGTGTACCATCCAAAGGCCGACAGGAAGGCGTTTGTCGCGATTCGAAAAGACCGGGTAACGCTGCGTTCCGCGGTGGCAAGGATGAATACGAGAACCGTGACGGGAAACGCCCCGAGCGCCGCCGTGAGAAGAGCGACGAGGGGGGCTCGGGCCGCCGCGTTCTTTTTCTGGCCGACTCGCGCGTTCGGCACCGGAAGCTGCGACAGTCCCAGCTTTTGCAGGATGCGGGGATTGAGGTACGTCCTCAGCTCGCCGAGGCCAAGGGTGACCTCCGTGATTCCGGAACGAAGCGCGCGGACCAGTCTGTCCTCGACCATGAGGTCGCGGTTCTTGTTGAGAAAGGAGATGAGGTCGCTCACTCTGCCGCGCAAGAGCGCGTTTTTCACGATGCGCCCGGTAACGGAGACGTGGCCCGTGTCGTTCTTCAGGAGAAAGTAGTCGATTCTTCCCGAGAGCACGTCGCACAACACCGGGGAATCGGGACCGTTGATGTCGTCGCGCAAGACGGAAACGAGATACAGGAACACGCGCGGGGATCGCGCTATCATCCCCGCGAGACCGGCGGCCGTATTGACGCGGTCCGCTTCGGTTCCGTTCCTTGCGAGCGACAGGAGTATGCGCGCGTTTGCGGTGCCCGGCCTTTCGCCGAGTGCCAGACACGCGCGTCTCGCTATCTCCGGGTCGTCATTCTTCAGATGGTCGGCGGGGTTCAGTGCGAAGGGGTAGTATTCCACGAGGCAGTCGAAGGCCTTTCGCCGTATCCCCTCACCGGTCGCCTCCTCGCGAAACAGGGCCAGCAGGTAGGGATAAAACGACTTGGTGTGGGCCAGCCTGGAGTACTCGACGAGCAGTTCGACGATCTCGCGTTCGCGTCTTGCCTCGAGTTCGGGGAAAAGCGCGATGAACGACGACTGGAAGCCGAGCAGAAGTCCCGCGACGCGCATGATGAAGGGCGTCGAGCGTCCGTACAGACTGTCGATGATGTCGGGAAGGGCCGCGCTCTCCTCGAGATTCGCGAGCGCGTGCACCAGAAACAGCATCGCCGACTCGTCCGTTTCCTGCCTGAGCGCGAGCGCGACGGCGCGCTCGGAGCGTTCCGTCGCCACGTAACCGAGGTATCTCGCGGCGCGCGAACGGCGATAGGGATCGCGCGCCGACAGCTCCCGTATGAGGCGAACGTCCGTTCGCAGGCGGGTGAGGAGAGCGGAGACTCGTTCCCGTTCTTCCGTCGACGGTCGCACCGACTGGTTGAGCGATACCCACGCGTCGAGAAAGGCGATGATGTCCTTTTCGCCCCGCGGCGCGTCCTGCGACGCGAGCGTGCCTTCCATTGCGGCGGTCAGACGGCTGTTCGCCTTGCGCTCGCGCGATGCTCTCATGTGACGGTCCCGAGGAGGTTGTCGACAAGCCCGAGCAGTTCGGTTTTTGAAAAGGGCTTTTTGAGGAAATGCACGATTCCGAGATCGATTGCCCTCCTGATAAAAGTCTCGTCCTTTCGGCGCGACACGAGTATGAAGGGAATGTCGCGGCCCTCGCCCGAGGCGATCATCCGCTCGCGAAGGTCGAAGCCGCTGACTCTGGGCGCCATGGCCTCGGCGATTATCAGGTCGGGCCTCTGCTGGTCGGCGTTCGAAGTGGCATCGGACCCGTCGCGCATGGTCATGAGAAAATACCCGCGGGACTCGAAGAAGGGGGAGAGGAACCGTACGTACGCGTCATCCGGCTCGATGAGAAGTATCTTCTTTCTCAGGTAGAGATCCGCGTCCCCGTTCCCGACGCGGTCGCATATGCCGCCAGACCTGGTTTTTTTCGCCCTGAAAAGGCGCGCGAGCAGCGCCCTGTCGATGCCGTCCGGCGTGTCGGCGTCGCCCGTTCCGAACTCCGCGGAGTGAAGTATCGCGACCGATACGGTGAGTTCCTCCTCTCCGTAGACGGAACTCGCCGCGTGGTTCCTGACGCGCTCCGCCATCGCGCGCGCCTCGGCGGGCGTGATGCCCTCTGCCACGCATGCGATATACGGCCGGTCGAGCATGTAGTACGACCAGTCGTCCCCTTGGTGCGCGCTGTTCCGGATGATATACGCGAGCGCCGCGAGCGCCTCGTCGCCGGCAGGCCTTCCGTACAACTGATTGATCTCCTCGAGGTTGTCGACGGAGAAATAGAGCACCCCCGGTTTGTCCGTCTCCCCGCCGGAAAGCGCCGCGGCAAGACGGTCCCGGAAGGCGCTCGCGTCCAGAAGTCCCGCTTTCGACTCGATTGATTCCCTCTTTGGGGGATCATTCCTCCGTATCCCGGTGACGGCCGTGTCCGTCGAGCGGCGAGATGCCGCCGAGGGTCCCGCCGCGACCGCCGCCGGAGAAAACGCTCTTGCCGGGTATTCCTCCCCGATCGAGTCTATAAAGGTGCCGCATTCAAGCTCGCGAAGGGCCAGTATTCGCTTCCGGATGTCGTCGGCAATGACGCATCCGTGTTGGGGCGCGATGGTCGCTATGTCGAGCGGCAGAAGTGATTCCATAACCGGCGCGAGAACCTCTCTCGACGGCATGTAGTGCTCGTGAAAGGCGCGCATGCCGGAGTCGTAGTCGGGCCCCGCGAACAGGTCGGGCGAGTGGATGATCGAGCCGAAGACATCGCTCGAGAAGAGTGTGTGGCTCGTCGCGTCCCAGGTCATGATACAGCCGGCGCAATGGCAATAGGGCGCCGGCAGGAATCTCAGTATCCTTCCCGATCGGAACCGCCATTCCCAGCCCCGTTCGTTCACGACGTAGAACTCATGCGGCGAGCCGTAATGGCGCGCGAGCAACGACGCCCTCCAGTGCATTGCCACGGGGGCGGTTATGCCCGCCTTGGCGAGCAGGGGCAAGGCGGCGCAGATGTCGGGATCCTGGTGATGGGCCACTATGAGGGAGATCGCGTCGGGCTGGACCAGGGATGATACGGAGCGGAGCACAAAATCGAAATCGATCGGCGATCCGGGGTCGACGAGCACGGCCTCGTCGCCGTCCACGATAAGGTAGGGGTTGCAATCCATCGGGATCTCGGCCGAGTAGGGGGTCTTCCCCTCCGCGAACCGGTGTCCCACCCAATATACGCCCTCTGCGAGTCGCACGGGCGGATTCCCGCCGCTTATAGCCTTCGTGTCGTCCATTGGCTCAAGCATAATGCGGCTGAGCCGGAATTGCAAAAGTCACTTGATCCCGACGTAAACCCTCGGCACGCGCTTGTTGACGTTGCAGGTGATCTCGTAGGGGATCGTGCCGGCGAACGAGGCGACGTCGGCGGCGCTGTTCGGCGCGGGCGCGGGGCCGAAGACGGTTACCCGGTCCCAGCGGCGTACGGCAGACCCGGGCCCGAGGTCCACCATGCACTGGTCCATGCAAATCCGGCCGACCACTGGGTACGCCGTTCCTCCGATGCCGACCGTGAGTCCCGGCGACGCGCGTCTCGGAAGGCCGTCGCCGTAGCCGACGGGTATAGTCGCGATGACCGTGTCGCGTTCCGCCGTCCACGTCCTGCCGTAGGAGACGGAGGTTCCCGCCTTTACGGACCTGATTGCCGCGATCGCGGTCTCGAGTTCCATCACCGGCTTGAGGTCGATGAAGCCCGCGAGCGCGGGGTCGGGAAGGTAGCCGTACGAGATGATTCCGGGCCGGACCATGTCGAGATGGGAGGACGGGTGCTGCAGGATGCCGCCCGAGTTCGCCGCGTGCACGATACCCGGATCGATGCCGGCCTTCCTGACGGACTCGACCGCGCCGAGAAACCGCCCGATCTGGCGTTCCGTGTACGCCATGTCGCCGTCCGCCCGCGAGTCCGCGACGGGCAGATGCGTCGCGACCCCGGCGAGGGCAAGGCCCTCCGTTTCGGAGACGATCCCCGCGAGGGCCGCGGCCTCCTCGCACGAACAGCCGATCCGGCCCATGCCGCTGTCGATCTTGAGGTGGACGCGCGCCGTCACGCCGGCCTTCCGGGCCGCGCGCGCGAGCGATTCGGCGTATTCCGCGTCCGTCACGAAGGCCTCGAGGGCCGCCGTCGCGAGCTCGCCGAGTTCGTCGGGATGCGGGATGCCGAGGAGGAGTATCGGGGCCTCGATCCCCGCGGCGCGGAGCTCGATTCCCTCGCCGACCGTGGCGACGGCGAGGTGCGACGCGCCGAGCGAAAGCGCCGCCCTCGAGACGGGCAGGGCCCCGTGCCCGTAGGCGTCCGCCTTGACCGGGACGCAGACTGATGTACGGTCGGGAAGCAGTCCGGCGATGTTTGCAAGGTTATACGCAAGATTCTCGAGATGTACGATTGCCCTTGTCGCGCGCATGCGGTATTGTATCCCCCTGACAACTTCCGCGCAAGGCGTGAAACCCGCTGGAAATCAAGTTGTTTCCATGCTACGATGGAGCCAACAAAAAGTCATGAGGTAATCACAATGAGTCGTCGTTTTTCCCTGTGCGCGGGCGTACTGGCCTGTGGCATTTTTATCGTTTCCTGCGCCGGTGCCCCCGCGAGCGGCGCCGCGTCTTCCCTCAATTTCTCGGGTGTCGGGGCCGTTTCCCGGTATTCCGGCTCATCCGAAACCGGCGCCGCCGAGACCTCTCCCGCCGCCGACAAGGCCGCTCCCCCGGCCGCGATACGGAAGCTCAAATCGAGCGAGGCCCTCGCGAAGGCGGACATCCTCGAGGACGAGATGGACGAGGCCATAGCCAAGGGTGACTATACCGCCGCCTTCTCGGCGTACAACGAGGCGTCAACGCTTCTCTCGGGCGCTTCCTCCTCATCGTCCCGTCTTGCGGGTTTGAGAAAGAAGGTTTCGGCCGCCCTTGACTCGCTGGCGTTCGCGCCGAAGACCGCCCCGCGCGACACGACGGCCGGGACCGCGTTCCCGACGCCCTTTTCCTTCACCGTAACCGTCACGACGCCTTCGGGCGCACGGCCGGTCGCCGGATTCCCCTGTCTCGTCGCGTATCCGGGAGTTGACGAGTCGGGCGCTCCCTTGACCCTCTCTGAAACGAGGATATCCGACCAAAACGGGCTCGTGTCACTCGCGGCCCCGGTCCCCGCCCGCGCCGGCAAGGGCGCCGTCGTCGTGACCCCCGACTTCGGCACGGCCGACGAATTCCTCAGAAAGGAACTCCGCGAGCGCAACGCGCGCGGGGAGCTTTCCGCGTCCCTGCCGCATAACGTGCAAACCTCCGCCAAGCGCGTGCCGACTACGATCTCCATCCTCGACTTCAACAAAACCGGCGGCGCGATCGTCTCGGCGAACGACTCCGCCACGGCCCTGCTGAAACCGCTCGTGCAACGGGGTTTCAGCAGGATCGGCATGGCGGATTTCCCCAAACAGCTCGCCTCCGGGGACGAGCCCGCCCTCCTTCGCGCCGCGCGCGCCCAGTTCGGCTCCGGCGTGGCGCGGTTCATCTACGGCACGACCAGGGTCGACTCGCTCGAGCCCGGCGAGGACGGACTGTGGACCTGCACCCTCGCGGTGTCCGTGTCGGTGTGGGATTTCCTCCAGGACAAAAAGACCCTGACCGCTGAGTTTACGCACGTCGCGAGGGCGAAAACCGAGGCCATGGCCCTCGACGCCGCGCGGAAAGAGGCCGCGGGCACCCGGCTCGTGGATGAACTTCTGTACAGACTGTAGTTTTTCCGGTTTCGCGTCCGCGTGTTTTGGTATATACTGAGACGTCAAAATACGCGAACGCGAGGAGTCCTGCATGTACAGTCTCGTCCTGTTGCTCGTTTTTCTCTTTGTAATGGTAGCCGTCGGCGTCTGGGGAATGAAAAAAACCTCGACCCTGAACGATTTCTTTCTCGGGGGACGCACGCTCGGCCCCTGGATTTCCGCCTTCGCGTACGGAACGACCTATTTTTCGGCGGTCATCTTCATCGGCTTCGCCGGCCGGCAGGGCTGGCAGTTCGGTTTCAGCGCCATCCTGATCGGCGTCGGCAACGCATTCCTTGGCGCGATGCTCGCGTGGCTCGTTCTCGGAAAGCGCACGCGCGTGATGACCCAGCGCCTCGGCGTCATGACGATGCCCGAGTTTCTGGAGGCGCGCTACGGCTCGAACCATCTCAAGATGGTATCGGCCGTCCTCATCTTCGTATTCCTTCTTCCGTATTCGGCCTCCGTATTCAAGGGCCTCGGCCATCTCTTTGAGAGCACCTTCGGGATATCCTACGACTTCGCCCTCATCGTGCTCGTCGGCATCACCGGCCTCTATCTCATCCTCGGCGGATATTTCGCCGTGACGATGACGGACTTCATCCAGGGCTTCATCATGCTCGCGGGCGCCGCCCTCATGGTCGCCATCATGGTCTCGAAGGCAGGCGGTCTGGGCTCGGCCATCGCCGCGGTCTCGACCCGCTACCCCGAACACGTCCCCCCCGCGTCGCAGCCGTCCTGGCTCACGATCGGCTCGCTCGTCTTCATGACGAGCTTCGGTACCTGGGGCCTTCCGCAGATGGTGCAGAAGTTCTACTCGATCAAGGACGAAAAGATGATCGGCAAGGCGGCGGTCATCACGACGGTGTTCGCCCTCGTCATCGGCGTCGCGGCGTACTCCACGGGCGTCCTCGGCCACGTCTTCTTCGACGCCGGCACCGTCCCGCGCCTCGCCTCGGGCGGCGTGAATTACGACCTCATCATACCGACGCTTCTGACGGCCCATCTGCCCGAGATTCTTCTCGCGGTGATCATGCTTCTCGTACTCTCCGCGTCGATGTCGACCCTGTCGTCGATGATCCTCGTGTCCTCCTCGGCCATCACGATCGACCTGTACAAGGGATACCTCCATCCCGAGGTCACCGAGAAGCAGTCCCTGCTGATGATCCGCGTCCTGTCGGGCGTGTTCATCGTCTGTTCGTACGTGATATCCAGGATGCAGGTCGGCTTCATCGTGACGCTCATGTCCCTCTCGTGGGGCGTTCTGTCCGGGGCCTTCATGGCGCCCTACATCCTCGGCATCTTCTGGCGCCGGGTGACCAAGGCGGGGGCCTACGCGGGCTTCTTCGCGGGATCCGGCACGGCAATCACGCTGTTTTTCGTTCTCGGCCCCGCCAACTCGCCGCTCGCGTCGAGCATCGCGATGGTGGTGCCCTTCGTCGTCGTGCCGCTGGTGAGCCTTTTGAGCCCGCGGCTCGACGAGAAAACCGTACATGAGGCCTTCGGGGCCTGACAAATCTATACTGCCCGGGCACGCGGAAAACGCGCCCGGGAATCCGGAGTTAATCTGATGAAGGAACATGTTCTTCTTGGCGACGAGGCGTTGGCCCTTGGCGCGCTTCACGCCGGCGTCTCGGGGTCGTTCGGCTATCCCGGCACGCCCTCGACCGAAATTCTCGAGTACCTCGTGGACAACCACGAGACGAAGGGCGGCCCCGTCGCCCAATGGTGCGCGAACGAAAAGACCGCGTACGAGTCGGCGCTCGGCGTCTCGTTCGCCGGCAAGCGCGCCATCGTGACGATGAAGCACGTCGGCCTCAACGTCGCCGCCGACCCGTTCATGAACTCGTCTCTCTGCCAGATCAAGGGCGGGCTCGTGTGCGTGGTCGCCGACGACCCGTCGATGCACTCGAGCCAGGGCGAGCAGGACACGCGCTTCTACGCGGACTTCGCGATGGTTCCCCTCTTCGAGCCGACGAACCAGCAGGAGGCCTACGAGATGGTCGCCGAGGCCTTCGACGTCTCCGAGCGCTTCCGCGTGCCGGTCATCATGCGCATGGTCACGCGCCTCGCGCACTCGCGCGCCGTCGTCCGGGTCGCCGACTCCGCAAGGGACCAAAACGCCCTCGGGAAGGGCGTCCCGGCCGACTGGATGCTTCTGCCCGCGCTCGCGCGCAAGAACTACGCCAAGATGATCGAGAAGCAGGGACCCTTGGGCGAGTGGTCCGACGGCTACGCGCGCAACGTCTTCGTCCCCAATCCCGCGCGGACGGACATCGCCGTCATCACGAGCGGGCTCGGACGGAACTACTACGCCGAGAATCTCGCCGACCTCGCCGCGGCGTGCGGCCCCTCGGGTCTCCCGACGGCGCTTCACGTTGCCGTCATGCCGCTCCCCGTGGCGCTCATACGCCGGGTTTGCGAGTCGGCCCGCACGGTTCTCGTCATTGAGGAGGGCATGCCCTTCCTCGAGAAACAGCTGCGCGGGCTTTTGCCGAAGGGCGGGGCCGTCATCGGGAAGTACACCGGCCACCTGCCGCGCGCGGGCGAGCTCAATCCGGACAACGTGCGCGCGGGGCTGTCCCGCGCCCTCTCCGAAACCGGCGCCGCGCCGCTTCCTCCGCGACCGAGCGTGCTCGACACCTTCGAGGCGCCGGAACTGCCCGCGCGTCCGCCGCAGCTCTGCCAGGGCTGTCCGCACCATGATTCCTATTCGGCGCTGAACCTCGCCTGCGCGCGTCTGAACGAGCGCGAGGGGAAAGTCAGCACCGTAGTGGCGGCGGATATCGGCTGTTACGCCCTCGGCGCGGTCGCGCCCCTCAAGGCGATCGAGACGATCGTCTGCATGGGCGCCTCGATCGGCATGGCCCGGGGGGCCGCCGAGGCGGGGTACAAGTACGCCTTCGGCGTCATCGGCGACTCGACGTTCCTTCATTCCGGCATCACCGGCCTCGTCGACGCGGTGTCGGCGAAGACCCCCGTTACCGTCCTCATACTCGACAACTCCATCGTCGCGATGACCGGCTGCCAGCCCACGATGCTTCCGTCGAGCCAGCTCGAGAAGATCGTCCTCGGCGTCGGCGTGGACCCGGCGCATGTGCGCGTCATCGAGGCGAAGCCGAACATGATCGAGGAGAACGCGCGCATCCTGATGGAGGAGGCCGAATGGCGCGGCGTTTCCGTAATCATCATGGTTCGCGAATGTCTCGAGGCCTTCCGTCTCCGGAAGAAGAAGGACGCGATCGCGAAGTCCTCGGGCGGAAAGGCTCCCGATGCCTGATACAAACGGATCAGAAACGGGCAGGATAGCCGCCGCGCCGCGCTGGCAACTCGATTCCGTGTATCCGGGGTTCGACTCCCCGGAATACCGCGCGGCCAAGGCCGAACTCGCGGACCTTTCAGCGCGCGAGCTCGCGCACGTCGCGGCGGCGCCGCGCGGAAAAGGCGCCGCTGACGGCGCTGGCGGCGCCGCGAGCGGCGGGCTCGGCGCTCCCGCCGCCGGAGGGGACGCCTGCCTTTCGGCGGTGCGCGACTGGCTTTCCGGGATGATCGGTCTTCTCAACCGCTCGGACTCGCTGTACGAGACGCTCCTTTCGTATTGCTACGCGCGGTATTCATCGGACACCACGGCGACGGACGCGATGGCCGAGCTCAATTCGGTGGAAGAGCTCGGCGTTCCCTTCAACAAGATACGTTCGCTCTACCTCGACGCGCTCGCGGCCAACGCCGACGCCGTTCGAGCGCTCGCGGCCGCCGACCCGGGTCTCGAGCCGTACCGCTGGGCGCTCGAGGACGACCTCTTTTGGCAGACGAGGCAGATGGGCGCGGCGGAGGAAGACCTCGCGGCCGACCTCGCGCGCTCCGGGGCCTCCGCCTGGGGCCGCCTGCAGGAACAGATGACCTCCACCGCCGACTGCCTCTGGGACGAGTTGACCGGGGAGAGAAAGACCCTCGTCGAGCTCCGCTCGCTCGCGCACTCGCCCGACAGGAAGACGCGCGAGAAGGCCTTTCGCCTCGAGCTCGAGGTCTGCCGGTCGATCTCGATCCCGGTAGCCGCCGCGCTGAACGGCGTGAAGGGAACGACGATCACCCTGAACGAACGGCGCCGCTGGGAGGGTTCGGCCTCGGGCGCGGCGATCGGTAAGTCGGTCCGCCAGGGGCTTCTGACCCCGAAGGCCCTCGATGCCCTGATCGGCGTGATGGAGGAAACGCTTCCCCATTGGCGCCGCTATCTCAAGGCGAAGGCCCGCCTTCTCGGCGTGCCGGCGTGCTCCTTCTACGATCTCTTCGCGCCCGTCGGGGAGGACTCGGGGACCCGCTCGTTCGCCCAGGCGGGCGATACGGTCGTCGGGACGTTCTCGCGGTTCTCCCCGCGCCTCGGCTCCTTCGCGAGGAAGGCCCTCGACGAGGGCTGGATAGACGCCGAACCGCGGCCGGGCAAGATCGGCGGCGCCTATTATACCTGCATGCCCGACGCCCGCGAGGGCCGCGTGCTCTGCAATTTCGACGGCACCTTCAGCTCGGTCCTGACGCTCGCGCACGAGCTCGGGCACGCGTACCATTCCGAGACGCTCAAGGACGAGCCGGCCCTCCTGCGATCCTACCCGATGACCCTCGCCGAGACGGCGTCCATATTCGCGGAGACGGTCGTGTTCGAGGCCGAGTCCGCGCAAGCGCGGGACGACGAGCGGCTGGCCTACCTCGAGCTCAGGCTGCAGGACGGCTGCCAGATACTCGTCGACATCCTCTCGCGTTTCCACTTCGAGCGCGCCGTCTTCGAGGCGAGAAAATCGGGCGAGCTCTCGCCTGCGGATTTCTGCCGCCTCATGGAGGAGGCGCAGAAAAAAACCTACGGTGACGGGATCGCCGAGGGGGAATACCATCCCTACATGTGGCTGGTGAAGACCCATTACTATTCGAGCGATCTCGCGTTTTACAATTTTCCCTACGCCTTCGGCCAGCTTTTCGCGCTCGCCCTCTACGACCGCTTCAGGTCGGAGGGGCCGTCCTTCGCGGATACCTACGACGGGATTCTCGTCGATACCGGGCGGATGGACGCGGTGCGCGTGACTGCGCGCGCCGGCTTCGACATAGAGACGGCGGACTTTTGGCGAAGGGGCGTTGCGCTGTTCCTGGAACAGATAGACGAATTCGAGCGACTGGTAGCCGCGCGCCGCGACGGCGCCGGACGATGAGGAGTTAGCGACATGACGTATGACATCATTCTTGCGGGAGTCGGGGGGCAGGGCGTCCTTTCCCTCGCGACCATTATCGCCCGGGCGGCCATGATCGACGGGCTTTCGGTGCGGCAGTCGGAGGTTCACGGGATGAGCCAGCGCGGCGGCGGCGTCCAGGCGCACATGCGCATCTCGGACGGGCCGATCGCCTCGGACCTCGTTCCCTCGGGAGGCGCCGACATGATACTCGCCATGGAGCCGGTGGAGAGCCTGCGGTACCTTTCGTACCTGAAGGCCGACGGCATCCTGGTGACGGCCGCCGAGCCCTTCGTGAACATTTCCGACTATCCCGACCTCGAGGGCATCCACGCGGCGATCCGGAAACTGCCGAGGAGCCGCATCGTGCGCGCCGCGGAGCTCGCCAAGGAAGCGGGAAGCGCGAAGGCCGAGAACATGGTGCTCGTCGGGGCCGCCGCGCGCGACCTTCCCGTCAGCGAGGCCTCGATCGCGAAGAGCGTGCACGACATCTTCGCGCGGAAGGACCCGAGGCTCGTCGAGATCAACATGAAGGCTCTCAAGGCGGGTGAGGAGGCCACGGCATGACGAAGGCGGAAATCCCGTTCCGGGACATCGCGATAGAGACGGCGTCGCGCGAGACGATCGCGCGCATACAGCTCGAGGGCCTGAGGCGCCAGGTCGCGCAGGGTCTCAAGACCGACTTCTACCGGAAACGGTTCGCCGAATGCGGGATTTCCTCCCCCGAAGACATCGGGACGCCCGACGACATACGGAAGCTTCCCTTCACGACGAAGGGGGACCTCCGCGACGCCTACCCCTTCGGGCTTCTCGCCGTCCCGAAGAGCGAGGTCGTGCGCATACACGCCTCGAGCGGGACGACGGGCACGCCGACCGTCATCTACCTGACGCAGAAGGACCTTGACCGCGCGAGCGACACGATGGCGCGGAGCCTCATGGCAGCCGGCGGCACCAAGGACGACGTCATCCAGAACATGATGACCTACGGTCTTTTCACGGGCGGTTTGTGCTTCCACTACGGCGCCGAACTCATGGGCGCGATGGTCATCCCGACGAGCGCCGGGAACACGCTCCGCCAGCTGAGGTTCATGAAGGACTTCGGCACCACGATGATCCACGCCACGCCGAGCTACCTCCTGCACCTTCACGCCGCGATCGAGGAGTCGGAGGAGATCTCCCGGGGCGACTTGCGCCTGCGCAAGGCCATAACCGGGGCAGAGCCCCACTCCGAGGAACTCAGGAGGAAGATCGAGGGAAAGCTCGGCATCGAGGTCTACAACTGCTACGGCATGAGCGAGATGAACGGGCCGGGACTCGCCTTCGAGTGCGTCTTCCGGTCGGGCATGCACGTATGGGAAGACCGCTTCATCGCCGAGATCCTCGATCCCGACACCCTCGAACCCGTACCCGAGGGAGGGACGGGGGAACTCGTCCTGACGATCCTCTGCCGCGACGCGATGCCGCTCATCCGCTACCGCACGCGCGACCTCACGAGGTTCATCGTCGGCGAATGCGAATGCGGACGCACGCACCGTCGCCTCGCGCGCTTCACCGGCCGCACGGACGACATGCTCATCATAAACGGCGTCAACGTCTTCCCGAGCCAGATCGAGGAGGTCCTGCTCCGCACGAACGGGGTCGGGGCGAACTACTTCATCGTCGTCGAGAAGGAGGGCGTCCTTGACCGGCTTACCGTCCAGGTCGAGATAACGCCCGAGACCTTCGCCGACGACGCCCGCGTGATCAACGCCTTGCGCGACCGGCTCAAGGCAGAGATGAGCGCCCTCATCACGATCAATCCGGCAATAGAGATACGCGAGCCCGGGAGCCTTCCCGTCTCCGAGGGCAAGGCCAAGCGCGTCGAGGACCGGCGCCCGAGGGAATAGGGTCCGTTTGACAACGGTTCGCCCATACTCGACACTTGACTCGATGGGTAAACGAATCGCGGCCTGCATGCTCGTTTTCTTTTTCTCCTGGGTTAGCGTTTTCCCGGAGGCCGGGGCGAAAAGACGCATAGTGATCGGGTCGGCCGGCGAAAACATGCCCCCGACTATCGTCGCGAGCGCGATCCTGGCGGAGGCCTACGAACGGGCCGGTTTTAGCGCGGAATTCGCCGCGTTTCCCCCGAACCGGATGATCGCCTCCCTGACCGCGGGTACGATCGACGCGATCGTGCTCGCCGAAGCGAGCCTCGAGCGCGAAAGCCCGGGCCTTATCCGTATCGACATCCCGATCTGGACCGACGAGCTCGTCGCCTTCTCGGAAAAACAGCTCAGGATACGCGCGTGGAAGGATCTTCGGGGACATCGCGTGGGGTTCCTTACGGCGATGCTGATCATCGAGCAGAACATCCCCGGGGGAGCGGAGCGGTTCCCGGCTCAGGGCATCGTCCAGCTGTTCCGGATGCTCGATACCGACCGGACCGACGTTGTCGTCACCTCCAGGACCATAGGCAAACTCATGATCGGGAGACTGGGACTTGTCGACGTCCGGGAATCGGGGGACACGCTCGCGATCGTGACGAATTATCATTTCCTCTCTCGCGGAAACGAGGACGTCGCGGCCCGCGTTTCGGCCGCGCTTGCGGAAATGAAACGGAGCGGAAGAATGGCCGAGGTGACGAGGATGACGCTCGAGCGCTTGTTTGGTGGGGCCGGGGAATGAGGCCGTGTACCGCCGGGGCGACACCGGGCCCGTTTCCGCCGGATAGAGTATTTTGTGGCAAACGCGCCGAATTCGGTGTATAATTTTGCCATTATGATCTGGAATCCCGAACACGAGTGCATGGATACGGCGGCGCTGCAAACCCTTCAGTTCGCCCGTCTCAAAAACATGGTGGAGCGGTGTTATACCAACGTTCCGTTTTACAAAAAGAAGCTCGACGCCGCCGGCGTCAAACCGTCCGACATAAAGAGCCTTTCGGACATAGCCAAGCTTCCGTTCACCTCCAAGGACGACCTCCGCGAGACCTATCCCTACGGACTGCTCGCCGTGCCCCAGTCGGAGATCGTCGAGATACACATGTCGAGCGGCACGACCGGCGTTCCCGTCGTCGACGCATACACGAAGCGCGACATGGAGGACTGGGCGGAGGGCATGGCGCGAACCCTTTCGGGCGCGGGCGCGACCCGCAACGACACGGTCCAGAACGCCTACGGCTACGGGCTGTTTACCGGCGGGCTCGGGACGCATTACGGTTCCCAGAGGATCGGCGCCACGATCATCCCGATCTCCTCGGGCAACACGCAAAAACAGCTCATGCTCATGCGCGACTTCAAGTCGACGATATTCACCTGCACGCCCTCCTACGCCCTGTACATGGCCGAGCAGGCGCACGAAATGGGGATCGACCCGAAGTCCCTCGGCATACGGGCGGGGTGTTTCGGCGCCGAGCCCTGGAGCGAGAACATGCGCAAGGAGATCGAGAAGGCCTGGTCGATCAAGGCCTACGACATCTACGGCCTTACCGAGATAACCGGACCCGGCGTCGCCTTCGAGTGCGAGGGCCAGTACGGCATGCACGTCAACGAGGACCTCTGGTACCCCGAGATCATCGACCCGGCGAGCGGCAAGCCGCTTCCCGACGGCGAGAAGGGCGAGCTCGTGATCACCACGATCACGAAGGAGGGCACGCCGCTCATACGGTACCGCACGCGCGACATCACCTTCATCATCAAGGAGAAATGCGGCTGCGGACGGACGACGAGGCGGATACACCGGCTCTTCGGGCGGACGGACGACCTCCTCATCATCAGGGGCGTCAACGTGTTCCCGAGCCAGATAGAGCACGCCCTCATCGAGATCCAGGGAGTCGACCCGAACTACCTCATCATCGTCGACCGGAGCGCGCAGACGCACCTTGACGATGTCGAGCTGCACGTCGAGGTCAACCCCGCGGCGTTCTCGGACGAGACGAAGGACATGGAGGCGTTGCGGAACCGCATAGAGGCGACGATGAAGAGCAAGCTCGGCATTTCGCTGAAGGTCAAGCTCGTGGAGCCGAAGAGCATCGAGCGCTCGATCGGCAAGGCGAAGCGCGTCATCGACAAACGGCAGATATAGAAGGAGCGCGAAGCATGAAGATACAGCAGATCTCGATTTTCCTTGAGAACGCGGCGGGCCGGCTCGCCGAGGTGACGCGGGTCCTTCGCGACGGCGGCGTCAACCTACGCGCCATCATGATCGCGGACACGGCCGATTTCGGCATCCTCAGGGTTATCGTCGACGATCCCGGCAGGGCGATCTCGATCCTGAACGGGGCGAAGTTCACGACGAAGACCACGGACGTTCTCGCCGTCACGATCTCCGACAAGGTCGGAAGCCTCGCCGACGCGCTGCAGCTTTTCGAGAAGAACGGGGTGAACATAGAGTATCTCTACGCCGCCCTCGACAAGGCCGGGGAAACGGCCGTCATAATCTTCAAGGTGGAGGACATCGAGAAGGGCATGAAGATGGTAGAGGCGAACGGCCTGAGCACGACCGATCGCTTCTAGGACGGGGCCCATGGCGGTTTCGATCCACGACGTCGCGCGGGAGGCCTCCCTCTCGTGCGAGACGATCCTTGAAGGGCTCATCAGCCCCTCGTCCCTCGAGCCCGAGGTCGTCCGCTTCGTTATGGAAACGATCAGGAAGACGGGGTATCTCGACACCTTCGCGCAATGGAAAACCGGCAAGCAAAGCACCGCCATCGCGGTTCTGACGTTCGGCTTCGATTCGGCGTCGGACGCCGAGGCCTTCAAGGGCGTCGACCGCGTGCTCTCCGCGCTCGGTCTCGACGCGACGACCGTGGTCTTTCCGACCCGGCATTCGCCCGCGCTTCGCGAAGACCTGCTCTCGACCCTGCTCCGGTTCAACATGGTTTCGGCGGTCATCACGATGAACCTCTCGCCCTCGCGCGAGATCGTGGAGACCTACGCGCACGTCGGAAAGCCGCTTGTGCTCATGCAGACGAGCGTTCCCGGCGGACAGTCGGTGCTTCTCGAAAACCAGAAGGGCATGTCCATAGCGGTGAACTACCTGTACCAGCGCGGATACCGCAGGATCGCGCTCCTGAACGGACCGACGAGCGGCAGGGACAAGGCCGCCGTTCCGGCCGAGCGCCTCCTCGGCTACGTCAACGCCGTCCGGCGTGTCGGACTTGAACTCGACGAGTCTCTCGTCTTCGAAACCGCCGACTTCGACACCGAGGACGGGATCGCGGGGTTCAGGCATTTCGCCTCCATCGGCCGGCTGCCCGACGCCATTCTCTGCGCGACTGGCGACATGAGCGCGATCGGCCTCATCAACGCCGCCCGCGAGGCGGGCCTCCGCGTGCCGGAGGATATCGCGGTAATGGGATACGACGACCTACCCGTCGCGCGCCTCGTCCAGCCGGGCCTGACGACGATACGCCAGCGGCTCATGATCGCCGGGGCGGGAGCCCTCGTCCTCGCGCTCGAATCCGCCGTGAACGGCAAGGGCAAGGACCTCGTCATCATGCCCGAGCTCGTGACGCGCGGGAGCGCCTGACCTGTGACGCGCGGGAGCGCCTGACCTGTGACGCGCGGGAGCGCCTGACCTGTGACGCGACGAATCGCCTGAGGCGCCCAAGGCGGCTGATCAGGAAAGCCGGGCCTGCGGAAGCACGAGCGTGAACCGGGCGAGATTTCCGGTGTTCTCGGCCGCGATGGAGCCGCCGTGCAAGTCCATGATCGCCTTCGCGATCGAAAGGCCGAGGCCGAAGCCTCCTTCGGGCCGCGCCGAGTTGCCGCGGTACATCCTGTCGAACATTCGGTCTATGTCTGCCTTCGGGATATGTCCCGTGTTTTCGATCGTGATGCGGATGTCGCTGTAGTCGGTCGAGAGAATCACGCGGATGGCGCCCCCGCGCTCCGTGTGCTGAAGGGCGTTTTGCGCGATGTTGGAAACGCACCGCTGCATGAGAAGCTCGTCCATCGAGACGACGACGTCCTCGCCTGAGCATTCGAGCGATATGCCCGCCTGCCCGCACAGAAAGAGGAAGCGTTCCCTGATGTTGTCGACGAAGTCGCGCGAGGCTATCGCCTCGCGTTTGATCGTCATCTCGGGCGACTCGTACCTGCTCAGCTCCTGAAGGTTCCGCACGAGCGCCTCGACGTGGTTGAGCTCCGATAGCAGGCGTTCGAGCCGTTTCGCGCTCGTCTCGAGAACCCCGTCCACCATCGCCTCGAACTGGCTCTTTATCGCCGCGATCGGCGTCCTCAGGTCGTGCGAGATGTCCTGCATCCACTGCCTGCGCAATCGCTCCTCGCGATCGAGACGCCTCTGGAGCGTCTCTGCGGATCGCGCGATGCTCGCGAGCTCGCTCGTTCCCGACTTCGGGAAGGATACGTCCCGCTCGCCCTCGCTAATAGAGACGATTCCCGACGCGAGCGCCTTCGTCTCGTTCGAGAACGAGGTTGAGAAAACGAGCGAGACGGCGAGCGTGAGCCCGACCGCGATGAGGATGCCCACGGTGATGGCCTCGCGCATCGTGTCGACGAACTGGCGGTTCGCCTTGTAGGCCAGGAAGTCCGCGCTGTCCACGGAGAGATACGCTATCACCCTCGAGCCGTCCTTGATGGCGAGCGGCGGGTTGCGGTTGAGCAGGGATTGCGGCGCGCGTCCCTCGTCGCGCAGGTCCTGCACGCTCATGCGCCTGCCCTGTTCGATGAGGAGAACGGGCTGTTTGCGGTCGTCGAACACGTATACGAAGAGGGAATCGGTCATGTACGGGAGAAGGGATGCCTCGAGCGCCGACTCCGTGAATCCGCCGTTGAGGCGGTGCGCCTTCGCGATCATCGGAACGAGGACCGCCTCGAGGTCTTCCTTCTTTTCCCTGTTCCAGTTCATGATCGAGGCCTTGATCGCGAAACCGGTCATGAAGGACATGACGACGAGCACGACGAGCGAGGAGGCGAGGAGGCCGGAAAAGACCTTGGCGAATATGCCCCTGGGCAGGAGCAGTCTACGTCGCATCGCTTCGGTTCCGGGCGCCGGCGAAACGGTAGCCGTATCCCCGGACCGTCTCGATCCAGACGGACGATCCGAGTTTCGCGCGCAGGTTCGCGATGTGCGTGTCGATCGTCCTCTCGGAGCCCTCGAAAAAGTAGTTCAGGCACTCGGAGAGAAGCCGTTCCCGGGAGACGACGAGTCCCTCCTGTCCCGCGAGGTACTCGAGTATCTTCCATTCGGCGCCGGTCAGGTAGAGCTCTTCCGAGTTTACCGAGAGGCGGTGCGAGGCGGAGTCGAGCTCGAGGATGTTCCCGTCAAGCGTCCAGGAGCACGCGTCGCCTCCCTGGCGCGTCGCCTGCGCGTAGCGCTTGAGCAGGGCCTGTACCCTGAGCGCGAGTTCCTTCGGCGAGAACGGCTTGACGACGTAGTCGTCGGCGCCGAGCTCGAACCCGAGTATCCGGTCAGACTCGGATGACTTCGCGGTAAGGAAGATGAGCGGTATGTCCGCGATCTCCTTGATGGATTTCGCCAGGTTGAAACCGTTCCCGTCGGGAAGCATGATGTCGAGGATCGCGAGATCGACGACGCCGCGGCGTACCGTCTCGACGACGTCCTTGACGCAGTCGAATTCGAGTATCTTGTGTCCGTCCAGCTGGAGGTACCCAGCGGCCGCTTCCCTGATAAACGCGTTATCCTCAACGAGCACTATGCACGCCATGGCAAAAACCTCAATCCGAGTAGATGTATTCCCTGAACACGAAGCTTCCTCCCGTATCGTGCCGGCTTACCCAGTTTCCGTTCTCGTCGTACTGGTACTCCGTGCGCGAACGGAGGGCGCCGTCGTTGCCGAAGACGCTTTCCTCTATTATTCTTCCGTCGCTTCCGCTCGTCCTTTTCACGCGCCGCTTCAGGGCGCCGCTCGCCGCGAAGGTCTTGCTCGACGAGAGGTGTCCGTCCGCGCCGTAGGCGTATTCCTCCCGCTCGTAGAGCCCGTTCGCGTCATAGCGTTCCTCGACGGCCGCGCGCCCGTGGGCGTCGTAAAAATACATGACGCGTTTGAGAAGCTTTCCGTCCGAGTAGAGCGTGAGCCGCGCGACGAGCCGCGACTTCTCGTCGTACTGAAAGGTGTCCTGCAGGTTCGGGTTTCCGGCCTTGTCGGACCGGGTTTTTCCGGACAGGCGTCCCTTGCCGTCGTACGAATAGGTGACGCGTCCCTCGAGCCCCCCGGAGGAATCGAAGGCGGATTCCGCGATCGGCCTGCCCCCGTCGTCGTACGCGTACGAGTACCGCCAGGTTAGTCGGCCGGCGGAGTCCGTGCCCTTGATCTCGGAAAGCCGTCCGTCCTTCGAGTACGAGAATCGCGTCTCCCCGGTCAGTTCGCCGGAAGCACCGTAGTTCCGCTCGGCCGAGGGTTTTCCGTCGCGCCCGAAGACGACGCTCCGCTTGAGCACGAGAAGCGAGCGCTGGTCCCGCTCGAACTCCATGAACTGGGAAACCTTCCCGCGCAATCCGCCGGAAAGGCTTTCGGGAAGCGGGGAGTCGAGCGGATCGGCTGCCGCACGCTGAAGCAGTAATAGTGCGAATACGAAACCCGTTACGCGATACATCGATACCAGTGTACATCTTTCGCGTTTTATTTCTAGCCGTTTTTCGCCCGATGCGCCATCCCGCCCGGGACGAGTCGCGCGATTCTTTGCGAAATCTTGACAAACCCGGGAAGTTTCGTTGACATTTCGCGTCTACACTCATGCAGGAAGACGGGACGGATCCCGCCCGGGCGATACCCGGCGCGACCTCTCGCCAGAATCTCCAATACCGCGAGAATGTCCGCGGTCGGAGCGTTTGCGAATGGACCGGCGTCGCCGGTCGCTTTAGAAAACGAAGCATGGAGTGTGTGTATGAATAGAACGTTGAAGAGAAAATCCCGCGCCTGGTTCGCCATGGCGTCATGCATCGTGGCGTTTGCCCTGCAGTCCTGTTCCTCGGTTGATCCCGAGAGGGTCAAGCAGGAAGACGGGTACCTGTACGGGTACGGAAAAGGAGGATCTCCCGAGGAGGCCGAGCTGGAAGCGAAGCGCGACTTGATCGCGAACGGTCTCGAGGCCTCCATGCGAAAGCGGTCGGGCGAGTCGCGCCGCGTCGCCGTGACCCTGGAGACCGCGCGCGGGATTCCCCTCGAGACAAAGCGCGTCGCCGAGCTGAAGGGCGCGGACTCCTCGAGCGTGACACTCCGCGTACGCGAGGAGGATTGGGAGAAGTTCGAGGCGGGCAGGGAGGCGTCCCTCCGGAAGGAACTGGCGCCGGCGCTCGCGCGCGTTTCGGACTCGCGCCCCTACGCGGACCGCGTCGCGGCCGCGGCGGCGGCCCTCTCCCGTCTCGAGATAGCGGGAGTAGACGCGGTGCTGACCGTCGAAGATGGCAAGACCGAAATTCTGTCGGACGCGATCGTCGAGTCCCTCGCGGAACAGACGGCGGCCCTGTCGCTCGCGCTCTCTCCGTCGAACGGCATTCTCTCCGCCGACTCTACCGTGACCGCGACGCTTACCGACGCTTCGGGGGCCGTCCTCGCGGGCGTTCCCCTCGCCGCGCTCTGGTCCCGTGACGGGACCGACGTCGGGGCGAAAACCGCCGTCGCGCGAACCGACGCGCGCGGTACCGTTCTTTTCCGCGTTCCCGCGGTCGAAGGCGCCGAGTCCCCGTCGGTGACGCTTCGCGTTACCGCCGCCTTCGCCGACGGCGCGAGCGCCGACGCTCGGCGCACCGCGACCCGGCTCTCGACGGTCGACGAGCGGCTTTCCGCGGAAGCGACCTTCGTCATAGGCGACTCTCTCTCGGACCGTTTCGGCCCCTTCGTCCGCGTGGAGTCCGGATCGTTCACCATGGGCGCGGTGCCCGGCGACAAACGGGCCCCGAAACGCGAGGCCGCGCGCGCCGCGGAAACCGGGGCCTACGAAATCGCAGCGGGACCCGTGACGAACGCCCAGTACAGGATGTTCCTTGACGCGACCGGATACGCCGTCGCTCCGGATTTTTTCGACAACCCGGAGTATACTTTGGCGGACCAGCCGGTCGTCGGAATCACGCGCGCCGACGCCGAGGCCTTCGCCTCCTGGCTTTCCGGCGTGGTCGGGTCGGCGGTGAGGCTCCCATCCGAGGCCGAGTGGGAAAAGGCCGCGAAGGCCGGTCGCAACGTGGCCTTCCCCTGGGGAGACGAGAGCGCGTCCGACGGGAGCCGAGCCAATTGCCGCGGTAACGGAAAGTTCAAGCGTCCCTCTCCCGTCGGGTCGTTTCCCGACGGCGCGAATCCCTGGGGCATGCAGGACATGGCGGGCAACGTATGGGAACTCGTGGCGTCTCCCGCGGGAGAGCCGCAGATGGCGAAGGGGGGATCATGGATGGAAGGACCGAATGATGTGAGAATTTCAAACAGGCGGGAGACCGATCCCGCCAAGACATACGCGGACGTCGGATTCCGCGTCGTGATGGAGGTCAAATGATGAATGCTCGAAAATATACGAAGGTGGTGTGTTTGGCCGTCGCGGTCGTCGTCGCGCTGACGTCGTGCGCGACGACCGGAAAGGGCGGAAGCCCCGACGAGCGGAACATCGAGAAGGGTATAGAGGCCTGGAACAAGCGGAACCCCGAAGCGGCGCGCGGATACTGGTCCGACATCGGGGATCCCAAGGCGCGCAAGAGACATCTCGATTACATCGAGTCGTACAAGGCCGGGGAGGACGCCCTTTCCGGGGCGACGAACGGCGGAAAACAGTCGGAGGCGAAACTTCTTGCCGCGTGCGAGAAAGCCCTCTCCTCCTTTGCCTCGCTCGACGAGCGGCTGACCCTGCCCGGCGGCGTGCGGAAGGACGGCGCGGCCCTTTCCGAGGGGCGCATGCGCGCCCTGCTCGCGGGCGGTAACGCGGTCCGCGCGCGCGATATCGGCAGGAAGTCGGTCAAGGCCTACGGCGAGACCGAGGGAATCGCCGTCCTTCTCAAGGAGGCCGAGATCGTGAGCGCCTCGCGCGCACGCGCCGCGAAGGCCGAAGCGCTCGCGCAGGAAGGCCGGTCGACGGAGGATTTCGCGGCCCGACTCGCGGCATTCGACTCGTCTCTCGAGGCGTACAAAAAGGCGGAGTCCGCGCTCGCCTCGGAGTCCGCTTCCGCGGGCGTCGCGTCGGGAACGGGAGTCGCCGCGGAGAAGAAAATCCTTCGCCGGGAGACGCAGACCGTCTCCGTCGAGCGCGACGCGGCGATACGCGCGCAGGCCTACCATTACAAGGACCGCATCGGCGAGGAATTCGCCCGCGTGCCCGAGAAGGGAAAGGAAGGGGCCATGAGCCTCGAGGAACTGCTCGCGCACCAGGAATCGGTCAAGGCAAACATCGACTCGGTCCACAAGGAGATGATAGCCTTCGCGGGAAACTACCCGGAGAGCATCGGGAAAGACGTGCTCGACGAGGTCGACGGGCAGAAACGCGACCTGGATTTGAAAATAGCGCAAATCAACAACGAGATCCGGACCGCGAAGGAGATAGCGAGCCGCGGCAAGGTCGTCATGCCCGTGATGATCGGCCTTTTCAACCCCGCGCCCTCGACGGGCGACGAGGGAAAGAAAAGCCGCCCCGCCGTATTCTCCGCCAAGAAGGCGAAGAAAGAGGAGTACTGGTGGGGGATGGTATCGATCCCGCGCGGCGAGATGAACGATCTCGTCATTACCATGAAGGACTCGCGCGTCGTTCGCGTGTTCGGCGAGAACACCAAATCGGGAAAGCTCATCGAAAAAAACAAGATGGGCGATTTGGTCAACCGCAATTACAAGGTCGGGAATTCCTGGCCCGTGCTCAACGCGGGCGGACAGCTCCCGACGAACAAGTACTTCTTCGAGATACAGCCGGGCAAGACCGCGGAGTACGAGGGCGAGGCCGTCGTATACAGTTCGTTTATCATGAGGATGAGGTAGGAAGATGAATCAGAAGAATCTGTTGACCAGGCGAAACGCCGTCATCGGCGCGGCGGTTCTCGCCGTCGTGCTGGGATCGGTCGCGACGCTCGTAATATGGAAGAACCAGCCGCGCGGCATCGTTGTGGCGGTATCGAACCTCCCGGACTCGCTCAATCCCGTTCTCGAGCAGAACGTGTCGGGCATGAACGCCTCCGAGCTCGTGTTCGACGGGCTCGTCAACTTCGAGGTCGACGCGGAATCCGGCTCCCTGTATCCGGAGCTCGCTCTCGCCGAGAGCATAGAGCAGAACCCGAAGGACAAGAAGACCTATACGGTACTCATCAGGCAGGCCTTCTGGCATGACGGGAACCCGGTCGTCGCCGAGGACGTCGTGTATTCCTTCGACGCCTACATGGACGAGAAGAACGCCTCGCCGAAGAAGGCGTATCTGGAGTCATTCATCAAGGACGTCCGCGCCGTCAACTCGGGCACGGTGGAGATCGAGTTCGTGAATCCGATCCCGGAGTTCCGCGCGTATCCCGTGCTTACCTTCAAGATCATCCCGTCGACGTATCGCGGCCGCGCGATGGACGCGAACATGCGTTCCGGCGAGAACGAGCGCAACTTCGCCGTCGAGCCCGTGGGAACCGGACCGTACCGTCTTTCCGGCTGGGAAATCGGCAAATGGGTCGGCTTCGAGGTCAACGGCGCCTACTTCAAGGGCGTGCCGAAGGCGACGGGCATCGTGATAAAGAAGATGATCGACCCGGTTATACGCATGAACGAGCTCAGGAAGGGACGCGTCAACCTCGTTCTGGAGACCTCACCGATGGACCGCTCCAAGGTCGCCAAGATGAGCGAGGTCGACGTCAACTCGTATCTTCCGTACGCCTTCTACCAGGTCGCCGTGAACCTCAAGTCCTTCCCGAACGTCGACGCGCGCAAGGCGCTCGCCATGTCGCTGGACCGTCCCTCGCTCGTGCCGTCGATCACCGATCAGGAAGTCGGCGTCGTGCTGAACCCGGGTCCGTTTCCCTCCGACCTCTTCACGCGCAACATTCCGGAATACGTGAACGAGCGCATCCCTAACCGCCTGCCGTACGATCCCGACGAGGCGCGCCGCCTTTCGAGGTCCGGCGGCATCGCGGGACAGACCGCGATCCTCCTTTACCCCGACTCGATGGGAGAGTTCGGCACGAGGATGGCCGAGGGAATCGTCCGGCAGATGGCCTCCATCGGGCTCGAGGTCGAGGCGAAGCGGACCGGCGACCAGGTGTTCAAGCGCATGGTCTTCGACGAAAAATCGTACGAGCTCGCGCTCGTGTACTGCGACGGCTTCGACAACCTCTATTCCGACATGGGCCGATGGTACCGCAGCAAGGGCGATCTCAACGTCACCGGCGTGTCCGACCGCGAGCTCGACGCCCTGTTCGACCGCTGGGACCGCGAGGTCGTGACCGCTCAGTGGGTGGACCTGACGCTCGCGCTCAACGAGCGGATATCGGCGATCGCCCCGGCCATGTACCTGTGTTCGCTCGAGAAGGACGTTTACACGCGCGGCCTCGGGAACGTGGCGATAGCCACCGACAACCCGTTCCTGTCGGTCGAGAACTGGACGTTGAGGAACTAGTGGAATGAGACTGCTGCGTTTTTTCGCCCGAGAGTTTTTCGTTCACGGCATCGTGTTCGCCCTCGCGGGAACGTGCGCCCTCGCGCTCCTGTATCTCGTCTCGATCGGCGCGCCGCCCGAGAGCTACGCCGAGTCCGCCCGGTCGTTCTTCCTGCTCGTGACCGGCTCGGAGGACTTCTCCACGGCGCATCCCGGTTTCAGCGCGGGGAGGATAATCGCGAGCGGGGCGGCGGTAACCCTGCCGCTCGCCCTTGTGTCCCTCGCGTTTCTGACCGTCATCTCCCTTTCCCTGGCGGCGGCGTCGAGCGCGTCGCGCTACCTCGCGAACCGGCACGGCTCGCGGGGGGCCGCGGGCCTCTATGCCGCGCTTGACGCGGTCGTCTCCGCGCTCGCCGCATGCCCCCTGTTCGTGGGTTTTTGGGCGCTTGCCCAGGCCTTCGGCAGCGAGACCCCGTTCGTGTTCATCGCGGTCGTCACGGTCCTTTTGGGCGGCCTCTCCTGGGACGCCGCGCGCTTCCTGGGGGCCGACATGCTCGCCCAGGCGGACACGACGCACGCGATCGTGTTCGGCACGCTCGGCAATCCCCTGGGCTCGCTCTTCCCCCTGCCGGGGACGTGGTCCGGGTACCTATTCGCCTCGAGCCTGCCGAGGTTCCTTCCGTACCTCGCGGGAAAGGTTCCCGCCATCGTCGGCGCGGTTACGATCGCCGAGATAGTCTTTTCCTTTCCGGGCCTCGGGAGTACGCTGCTCGACGCCCTGCTCGCGACGAACACGGACCTTCTCGTGGCCTCCGTCTTCATCCTTCTGTGCCTAAACGCGGTCGTCACCTTCGCGGTGAAGACGGTCCTCTTTCTCGTCTATCCGAGGTGGTATGAAAAATCGGTCTAGTCCCGCGCGATTGCTCGCGATCGCGCTTTTGATCTCCCCCCTTGCCCTGTCCTGGGCGCCCGTCGATCCCTCGTCGGTGTACGCCCTCATCGGCGCGCGGGAGCCTTCGTATTCAAGGGCCATATTCGCGTCGTTCCGCGAATTGACGGTCACGCTCGGCGCGACCCTCGCCGTCGCGATGGCCCTGTCCGTCGCGCTCGCGTACCTGAGCGTCCTTTCGATGGGATTCGGGCGCGCGGTGAAGAGCGCCTTCTCGATGGTGGAATCGGTTCCGTCGATTCTCGTCGCCCTGTTTTTCTACGCGCCGGTTTCCGGCTATCTCGCCCGGCACGGAAGCGAGGCCTCGGCCATCGCCTCGCTCGCCGTGTTCATAGGCGCGGCGACGGTAACTGCCCTTCCCGAGGCCGTGCGCGGGATCGCCATCCCGCTGACGGACCTCTATTACCGGAAGTACAGCGTGTCGTTCCGTTCCTACGGTTTCACCAAGGGGCGCATCCTCGCGATTCTCACGGGAAGCCGGGCGATACGCGGCTCGATCGCGCGAGCCGCGGCCACCGTGCTCACCAAGACGCTCGTGCTTGACTGTTCGTTCGGTTTCGTCATCCAGCTCGGGTTCGGAAGCTACGGAACACCGGCGCATCTGAGCCCCGGGGCCCTCATCGCCGCGAATCGCGACGCGCTGTTCGAGGGCGGAAATCCCGCCCTGTTCTGGCTTCCCTCGCTCGCGCTCGTCGCTATCACGGGAGCCTTCATGCTCGCGATCCAGGGCGGTCGCGCAAAGGAGTGCGTATGACGCCCATTTCACTCAGGGGTTTTTCCATCGAACTCGGCGGCCGGACGCTCCTGGCCGCGAGCGACTTCGAGCCGGTCATCGGCGGCTCGACCGTGATAATCGGCCCGACGGGGACGGGAAAATCCGTCTTTCTCAAGGCCATCGCGGGAATATTGCCGAACGGAACCTTCCGGTTCAGGGGCTCGATGCGGGTCAACGGGATCGACGCGTACCGCTCGGGCGAGAAGACCGCGCACTCCTACTGGGAGCTCATCATGCGCTCGGGTCTCGTGTTCGTCCCGGCGGAAAGCGCGCAGGCGATGAACCCGGCCCTGACGCTCGAGCAGAACATCAACCTCATCGCGCCCGGGATGATGCCCGTCGTCGAGCGCAGGCTCGAGCAGTATTTCAACCTGAACCTCGACGCCTTCGCCCGGCTCTATCCCGACGAGGTGTCGGGGGGCGAGCTCCAGCGCGTCACGATCATGACCCTGTTCTCGCGTCCGGGCCGGCTCATCCTCCTCGACGAGCCGACGGTAAACCTCGACCGGAACCTCAGGCGGCGCTTCGCCGACTTTCTCAACTCGGAGATCCTGGGCGACCGTGACAAGACCGTGCTCATGGCGAGCCATGACCTCGACTTCATCCGCGCGCTTCGCATGGACGAGGCCTGGGCGCTCGGCGGCGGCAGGCTCGCGAGGATCGAGACGATCCCCGAGTCGGACGGCTACGAGAAGCCCGCGCGCGCCCCGTCGTCCGGGGGCTCCCTAGAGCTTTCGCGCGTGTCGCAAAAGTATTTCAAGCGCGGCATCTTCGGGGAGAGGCCCTTCGTGGCCTTCTCGGGACTCAGCGTGAAATTCGAGCGGTCCGTGGTCTACGGGATCACGGGACCTTCGGGCTGCGGGAAGTCGAGCATGATCAAGGCGATACTCAGGCTCATGGACGGCACGAAGGGCAGGATAGTCCTCGAGGGAACCGACCTCGTGGCCCTGAAACCCGACGAGCGGGGCTGGGACCCCGCGCCCTTCCGCCCCTTCCGCCGGAGGATCGCCGTCGTCCAGCAGGACTCGCGCTACTCCTTCTTCCCCGACCTCAAGATCGCCGCCTCGTTCAGGCACATCTCCCCGCTCGCGCGGGACGCGTCGGGCCTTTCCGACGGCCTCGCGGACAACCTCGCGCGCGTCGGCCTTACCCCCGCGCACCTCGAGGCCTACCCCCATTCGCTGTCCTCCGGCGAGATGAAGCGCATGGACATAGCCCGCGCGCTCACGGCGCAACCCGAGGTCCTGCTTCTCGACGAGCCGTTCGCCCACATCGACTTCGAGACGCGATCCCGCGTCATGCGCGCGCTGTCGGCGTATCTCGCGACCCACGAGACGATCCTGATCGTCGTTACCCACGAGGACTTCGACCTGCGGTACTTCGTGGACGTAAACCACGATTTCCCCGAGATCGTCGAGCGGGCGGGCGCCTAGGCCCGCCGTCACTCCGTTCTCTCCCCGCCGGCCCGTTCGCGTCCGACCCCCTTACGGACGCGCTCGGGCCGGCCTTTTTTTCCGCGCGCCGCCGGCCCCTCATTGTCCCAAACGCGCCAAAACGGTATACTCCTTCCTTATGGCAAACGAAAACCTTTCGCATTGGGCGGACCAAACCGCCGAAAAAATCATACGGGAACGGGGCGACCTTGACCTCTACACCTGCGCGTCGGGAATCACCCCGTCTGGCACGGTCCATATCGGAAACTTCCGCGAGATCATATCGGTCGACCTCGTCGTGCGCGCCCTGCGCGCGCGGGGCAAAAACGTCCGCTTCATCTATTCCTGGGACGACTACGACGTGTTCCGCAAGGTGCCGGCCAACATGCCGAACCCGGAGCTGCTCGAGAAGCACCTGCGCTTTCCCATCACGATGGTGCCGGATCCCTTCGGCCGCGACGCGAGCTACGCCCGCCACCACGAGGTCGACGTCGAGTCCGTCCTTCCCGCGGTCGGCATCTTCCCCGAATTCCTCTATCAGAGCGAGCGGTACCGCGCGCATACCTACGACGGGGGGATGAAGACCGCCCTCGACAACCGCGCCAGGATCAAGGACTGCCTCAACCGCTACCGCGACGACGACCACAAGATTCCCGAGGACGAGGAGTACTGGCCCGTTTCGGTGTTCTGCGACTCCTGCAACCGCGACACCACGACCATCAAGGGATGGGACGGGGACTGGGGGCTTTCGTACTCGTGCGAGTGCGGCTTCGGCGACACCGTCGACCTCCGCAAGGCCAAGGGCGTGAAGCTCGGGTGGCGCGTGGACTGGCCGATGCGGTGGAACCACGAGAAGACGGTCTTCGAGCCCGCAGGCAAGGACCATCACTCCCAGGGCGGCTCCTTCGACACCGCCAAGCTCGTGTCCAAGGAGGTCTTCGGATGGGAACCTCCGATCACCTTCCGCTACGACTTCATCGGCATCAAGGGCACGCCCGGGAAGATGTCGTCGTCAAAGGGCAAGGTCGTCGACCTCTACGACATCCTCCGCGTCTACCAGCCCGAGATCGCGCGGTACCTCTTCGCGGGCACGCGGCCGAACACCGAGTTCGTCATCAGTTTTGACCTCGACGTCATCAAGATATACGAGGATTACGACAAGACCGAGCGCATCGCCTGGGGCGTCGAGACCGCCAAGAACGACGAGACATTCAGGAAGGAACGCCGCATATGGGAGCTATCGCAGGTCGGGGAGCTCCCCGCGGACATCTCCTACCAGATTCCCTTCCGGCACCTCTGCAACCTCCTGCAGACGAACGACGGCGACATCGAGGCGGTAATCGCCTCGCTTCCCGACGTGAAGGCCTCCCAGCTCGGCCGGCTTCGCGCGCGCGCGGCCTGCGCCTGGTACTGGATCACCGAGTGCGCGCCCGAGGACTTCCGCTTCGCCCTCCGCAAGGACGGCTCGAAGGCCGATCTCTCGGGTCCGGCCCTCGAGGCGGTCAGGGCCATACGCGACGGTGTCGTGCCGAAGATGGACGGCGTCGACGAAAAGGGCCTTTCCGAACTCGTGTACGCGGTGGCGACGGAGTGCGGTCTCGAGGCGAAGGCCCTCTTTACCGCGGTCTATCAGGCCCTCATCGGCAAGGATCAGGGACCCAGGCTCGCCAATTTCATGAAGATCATCGGCAAGGACCGGCTCGCGTCGATTCTCGCCCCCTACTAAGCGGGCTGACCGGGACCCTTTTCGGTATAATGCCTTATGGCGCGCGGCGCCATAAGGCATTATAGTAATAACGAAACCATTCATACGGGAGACACCAATGCTTGAGAAGAAACCCCTCGTAACGCACATGTATACCGCCGACCCCTCGGCGAACGTGTTCAACGGAAAGCTGTATATCTATCCGTCGCACGACCGCGACATCGAGATGGAGTCCAACGACAACGGCGACCAGTACGACATGAACGATTACCATGTCTTCGAGATGGATGACATGAACCAGGCACCGAAGGACCTCGGGCTCGCCCTCCATCTTGACGACGTTCCCTGGGCCTCGAAGCAGCTGTGGGCTCCGGACGCCGCGACCAAGAACGGAAAGTATTACCTCTATTTCCCCGCGCGCGACAAGGACGGGATCTTCCGCATCGGCGTGGCGGTCGGAGCGGCGCCCGGCGGCCCGTTCAAGGCGCAGAAGGACTATATCAAGGGCAGTTTCAGCATCGACCCGTGCGTCTTCACCGATGATGACGGTTCGACGTATATGGGTTTCGGCGGAATCTGGGGCGGACAGCTTGACAAGTGGGTTTCGGGATCCTTCGATCCCGAAGGAAAGGAGCCCGAAGGGAACGTTCCCGCCGTATGCCCCAAGATCGCGAAGCTCTCCGACGACATGCTCGAGTTCGCCGAGAAGCCGCGCGACCTCGTTATCGTCGACGAGGCCGGCAAGCCGCTCCAGGCGAACGACCACGACCGCCGCTATTTCGAGGGGCCCTGGCTCCACAAGTACAACGGAACCTACTATTTCTCGTATTCGACGGGCGACACGCACCGCCTGGTGTACGCGACCTCGAAGACCATCTACGGACCCTATACCTACCGCGGGATGTTCCTTCCCCCGGTGCTCGGCTGGACGACCCACCATTCGATCGTCGAGTACAAGGGCCAGTGGTACCTCTTCTATCACGATTGCGAACTTTCAAAGGGGATCAACCACAAGCGCTGCGTGAAGTTCTGCAAGCTTTCGTACAACGCGGACGGCACGATCGTCCCGATGACTCCCTGAGCCCTACCGGCGGTCGGCCTCGCCCGAACGCCAATGGAAAAAAAGCCGGCGGACTTCTGGTCCGTCGGCTTTTTTTTCGGCTACTTGTCGCGGCCGGTACCGGGTACGGCCGTCACGCGTGACGGTGCGCCTCGGAGACCGCCTCGAGGTCGAGCCGTTTGAGCTTTTTCCTGAAGTTGACCGAATCGTCATCCATGATCCCCGTGAGGTATTCGATCTGGCGTTCGATGGAATCCATGTAGAGGTTGCGGTTGACTCCGTACCTCGAGGTAAAGTGGTGCAGGGCCATTACCGCCGTGTTTCCGAGGGTTATGAAGAGCCGCTTCCGCGTCATCTCGTAGAAACCGAGCGTCTTCTTGAGGATGTCGAACTCGGTGTCGTATCCGGGGAAGCCCGCTTCCTTGAACTCGTAATACAGGAACAGCAGTTTCTCGAGGTAGGTCCTGTCGGCCATCTGTCCGAGAAGGTCCGCCGAGGCCAGAAGCTGGCCGGCGAAGCGCTCGGCCGTGTTCTCGTAGGGGATGCCTTCGAAGTCGGCCGAAAGGTCGGTGCCCAGTATAAGGCGTCCGATCCGGTCCGCGCGTTCCCCGGTCAGGCCGAAGGCCTCGCGCTCGCGCGCGGCAAAGGCGATACTCCGGGCTACGTGCGTCCTGGTGTGCTTCGCCCCCGTGCCCTGGTCGTCATCCGCCTCCTGGATGTAGCCCGCGTCGTGGAGCATGGCCGCCACGATGATGTCCCGGTGGAGACGCGGATCCAGGCGCATCCCCTGGGAAAGGGCCCCGTCGCACATCCGGATCGTCGCGCACAGGACGTCGCAGGTATGGGCAAAGTCGTGATACTCGGTATTGCACGACTTGTAGCCGGGATACCCGCCCCGGTAGAGATCGCGGGTAAGGTTCCACTGGCGGATCAGGGTCTCAGCCTCGTCGCCGTCGAGCGCCGAGCGCGCCATATCAAGGCATTCACCTATAACGACGTCCCGCTGAGCGGGATTGAATAGGCGTGTCAGGTGTGTTTCGGCCGTTTCAACCATGATATCCCCACCGAGCCCGTGGCCCGAAAAAAGCGCGTTCACCCTAAATCTTAGCGCTTGGGCTCCGTGTTTTCACGGGTTGTCCGCGAAAATGCGCTTTTTTTTTCCGGTCCCGGCGTTCGGGCCCCTCAGCCCGTCCGGGCTGACCGCCGCGGCGGAATGAGGACGAATACGAGAAGGGCGAGGGCGTAGGGAAGCCCGAGGATGACCGTGCCGGGTATCGCGGTGCCCTGCAGGACGTTCGTCGCGTATTCGGCGGCCGTGAAGACGAACACGGCCGCGAGGCAGGGGAGGGGACGGCGGTATCCCAGGTAGCAGGCGGCGAGCGCCGTCCATCCGCGTCCGGCGGAGAGGTTCGGGACGAAGGCCCCGAGCCGGAACGCGAGCGAGGAGCCCGCGAAGGAGGCGAAGAGGGCGGCGAGGCACCAGGACGCGGCGCGATACCGCGCGGGCGAGCGGCCCCGCGCCTCGAGCGCGGGCCCCGCCTCGCCGGAGACGGAAAGGCGCAGTCCCCAGGGCGTGAAGCGGAAGGCGAACGCGAGGAGGAAGGCGAGCGAAAGGGCCGCGAGCGCGACCGCGAATTCGGGATAGGAGACCCCGACGCCCCGCTCGGCGAGATCGACGACCCCGCGCGTGCCGAAAAGCGAGGCGGAGAGCCATGAGGTAAGCCCGACCGAAAGGAGGTTGACTGAAAGCCCGGTCAGGAAGGGATTCGCCCCCGTCCGTTCGGTGAAGACCGAGATCCCGTAGAGTAGGGCCACGGTGGCGAGGCAGGCCGAAAGGACTCCCGCGACCGCGCTTCCGGTGGCGAGGGTGACGGCGACGGCGATGCAGCCGGAGAGGGTGATCGCCCCGTCCATGAATACGGCGAGTACACCGGCCCGTTCGGACACGAGCGCGCCGAGGGTCGCGAATATCAGGGGCACGGACATGAAGAGGATCGAGAGCGCCGTGTCGGCCATCTACGCCCTCCTTCGACGCGCGAACGTCGAAGCGCCGCGCAGCCGCGCCGAAGCGCCGCCGAGCAGCCGCGCCGAAGCGCCGCCGAGCAGCCGCGCCGAGATCACGAGCAGCAGGATCGACTGCACGATCGAGGTCGAGTCGAACGAGAAACGGGTGGACATGAGCGCGCTGTCAGAGGCGGTTTCGATCCAGGAGAACACGAGGGCGGCCGGGACGATCGCGTACGGGCTTTTGCCGGCCATGAGCGCGACGGCGAGGGCGCTCCATCCCATGCCTCCCGAATGGGCCTGATGGCAGAGGTACCAGGTTCCGGTGACGGAGAAAAACCCCGCGAGACCGTGAAGGGCGCCCGAGGCCGTGAGGGCCGTCGCCGAGATCCTGCCGGTGTCGAACCCCGAAAAGCGCGCGAATTCCGGGGCGACGCCGGTTACGCCGAGTCTGAAGCCCGCCTTCGTCCTCGTGAGGAAGAGGGCGAAGCCGCCGGCGACGGCGAGGGCGACGAAGAACGAGGCGTTCAGGAGCGATGGCTCGACGAGCGGCGGAAGGCGGACCGCTTCTGAGATCGCCGGTGTCGCGAGAAGGTTTTTCGACTGGTCGCGAAGCGGTCCCCCGACGAGGTAGTCGAGGACGGGAAGGGCCGCCGCGGAAAACAGGAACGACGAGAGAAGCTCGCTTACCCCGCGCTTCGCCCGGAGCAGGGCAGGGATGGCGGCGAGCGCCGCGCCCGAAATCGTCGCGGCGAGGGCGGCCGCGGCGAAGGGAAGCGCCGCCTCGAGCGGCGAGAGGCCGGACGGCAGGCGGCCTGACGAGAGGATCAGCGCCGTGACCAGGGCCGGGGCGTACACCTGCGCCTCTCCCCCGAGGTTCAGGGAACCCGAGCGGAGCGCGAGCGCGGAACCCGTCGCCGCGATCATGAGGAGGGCCGCGTAGTTGAGGAGGTTTCCGAAATGCCACCAGGACGAGAAGGGCCGCGAGAAAAAGAGCGCGAGCGTCGCGGCGGGCGAATCCCCCGAGAGCGCGAGGAACGCGGCTATGACGGCGACGGCCGCGACGAGGGCGAGAAGCGGACGCATGAGGCCTTTCACGCGATCCTCCCTTCCCTGAGGGGTATCGTCCGCGAGTAAAAGTCCGAAACCGCCATCGTCTCTGGGGTGTCGGTCAGGACGAGAACCGCGATGCCCGACCGCGCGGCCTCCTTCAGCCGTTCGCGGAGGCGCGCGACGCTCGCGATGTCGAGACCCCATTCCGGCTCGGCGAGTATCACCGCGCGGGGCTTTTCGCGCCCTCCCAGTTCCCTCGCCAGGATGAGCCGCTGGAGCTGTCCACCGGAAAGCGTCCCCGCGAGACGGTCGGGCGAAACGGGGAGGTCCTCGGAGCCGAGTATCCCCGAGGCGAAGTCGTCTTCCTCGCCCTTCCTTCGCGCGGGGGCGTCGCCCCTTCCCGCGAGCAGGACGTCCCGCACGGTGAGCGAGGGATGCGATCCCCGAAAGGCACGGTTCGAGGGGACGAGGGCGACCCCGTGGGCGCGAAGCCACGAGGGCGTCAGGAGCCTTGCGGGCACCGTCGCGTCTCCGGCCGCGATCTCGCCCGAGGCGGCAGGGGCCATCCCGCAGAGCGCGTCCTCGAGTGTGTCGATCCCGCTTCCCGGATGCCCGACCACGCCGGTGATCTCTCCCGGGAGGGCCGTGAACGAAACGTCGACGAGGTGGTTCCGGTTTTGCGGACGCGCGGTCAGGGCTCGAACCTCGAGGGCGAACCCGCGGACTTGCGCACGCGCGCGCGTGTCGTCGGAAGGTACGGCCGCGGAGTCCCCCGAGAGCATGGAAGAAAGCCAGCTTCCGCCGCGCTCCCTCCCGCCGGGAACCTCATCGACGGGAAGGGAGGCCTCGAGGCGGCCCTTGCGGAGTACGGTCACGCGGTCCGACCATTTCAGGACGTCGTCTATCTTGTGGGTGACAAGCACGACGCCGAGCGGCGATGAGCGCGCCGCGCTTCGCGCCGCCGAAAGGAAGCGGTCGCGCTCGGCGGGATCGAGGACGGCCGTCGGCTCGTCGAGAACGAGGAACGAGGGGTCCGTCAGGAGCGCGCCGAGAAGGGCCGACCTGAGACGGTCGGCGGGAGAGAGCCTTCCCGCCTCGCGGGAAATTTCCAGGGCGATGCCCCAGCGTTCCGCGATCCCCGCCATCCTGCGGGAGGTTTCCCTACGGCGCACGAGGGCGGAGCCGTCACCGAGCAGGGCGTTGTCGACCGTCGAAAGCCCGTCGGCGAGACGCGGGCGCTGGTGCACCATCGCGATGCCCGCCGCAAGCGCGTCGGCGCTCGAGGCGAAGCGCGCGGGCTCCCCGTCGAGGACGACGGATCCCGCCGAGGGCCTGATGAGGCCCGAGAGTACGTGCATGAGCGTGGATTTTCCGGCGCCGTTCTCGCCGAGGACGGCGTGGACCTCGCCCCGCGCGAAGGAAAGCGTGACGCCGTCGAGCGCGCGGAAAACCGGCTCCTCCGGGCCGGAGGCCGATGGAAACGACACGGTTATTCCGTCAAGCGTAACCCGTGAGGCCGCGCGCATCCGTGCGGGGGATCCTTATTCCACCGGGAGGGAAAGCGTTCCCGACGAGATGCGGGAGACGAGCTCGTCCATCCGCGCGCGGATCTCGCGCGGAACTGTCGCCAGGTAGCGCTCGTCGTCCGAGACGAAGGAAACGTATCCGTCGCGAAGCCCTACCGTGGAGGGCACTCCCTTCCTGAGCGTCCCGGCGATCCATTCGGAGGTCTTCTCCCTGGCGAGCCGCTCCTGCGCCATGACGGAGCTCGACACGACGAGGCCGGGGGCCTTGGCGTATCCGTTGTCGTCGAACCAGGCGAGGTAGAAGGGGTCTTCCTTCGCCGCCGCCACGACGCCCTGGTTCGCGCCTCCCGAGATCGGCATGATGACGTCGCATCCGGCGCGCTTCATCGCGCGGGCGAGATCGGCGGCCTTGGCCGCGTCATACCAGTTGCCGACGACGCGGAAGTCCGCGCGAAACGCCGGATCCACGGCGCGCGCGCCCTCGAGGAAGGCGGGCAGGATTATCCTCGTCATAGCGGGGTATTCCTGGCCGGCGATGAGGCCTATGACCGCTTCCCGGTTGGCGTGGGGCATGGAGCTTTTGCTGACGAGCGCCGCCATGTAGCCAGATATGTAGGCCTGCTCGCGCTGGTTGTACCTGAAGGTCGTTATCCCGGGGGTGCCCGTATGCCAGGCATCCAGCACGAGAAAGTCCTGGTTCGGAAACCGCTTCGCGACGGGTTCGAGTATCTCCGGCATCGCGGGGTTCGAGGTGACGATGAGGCCGTGACGGCCTTCCGCTACGAGGGCCGTCATCCGGGTCCCCCAGTCCGCCTGCCGGGTGCCCGCCTCGACGACGGTAAGGCTCACCGCCTCGCCGCGCGCGTTCGCCGCGGTGACGGCCTCCGTGACGCCCGCGACGAGCATCTCGTAGACGGGGCTCCCGGAGACGATGCCGGGAACGAAAACGGCGATGGAACGCCCCTTGGGCCTGTCGGCCCCTCCGCCCGAATGGGCCTGTGGCGGGAGTAAAAGGATCATGATCGCGGCGCAGAGGCACGCGCGCGCGAGGCGGCCTGTGTTCATACCGGTGTTCCTCCTGCAAGCACGCTTAATATAGTAAAATCCGACGCGTTATGCTACTCTGGACGCATGATCGGTTTTTTCATGAAAAAGGCGCTCTACGACGGATGGGACAATCTTCTGTCCCTCTTGGCCCTCAATATCGCATTCCTGTCGGTCGCCTTCGGCGGCTTCATCCTGATAGACGGACTGTTTCGTCTTCCGCTCCTCGCGGTGGCAGCCGGGGCGCTCGCGGTTTCGCTGCTCGGCGTTCTCGCTCTCGGCGTTTCGTTTTCCTTCGCCCGGGTCGCGGCCTACAAGGCCTTCTCCTGGAGGGATCTCCCCCAGGACCTCCGCGCGGCCGTTCCGCACGGCGTCATCCTCGCGATCTCGGCGTCCGTCCTCTTCGTCGTGTTTTCCGTCGCCCTGCCGTACTATCGCGCGATCGGCGGCCGCGCCGGTTTCGCCCTGTTCGCCCTCATGCTCTGGCTTTCCCTCATCCTGCTCTTGTCCCTTCAGTGGCTTTTGCCGATCCGGTCGCAGCTCGACCGGCGCGTATTCAAGAGCGTCAAGAAGTGTTTCATCGTGTTCTTCGACAACCCGGGGATTTCCCTGTTCCTCTTCGCGTACTCGGTAACCCTGTGCGTCCTTTCGCTGGCGACGTTCTTCATGGTTCCCGGCGTCTTCGGCGTCGTCCTTGCGCAGAACGAGGCCTTTCGCCTGCTCATGCACAAATACGACTGGATCGAGAAGCATCCCGAGCTCGAGTATCGAGTCGCGCGAAAGTCCGTTCCCTGGGCGGAACTGCTCGCCGACGAGCGCGAGACGCTCGGCGACCGGAGCCTTCGCAATTTCATCTTTCCCTGGAAGGACTGACGGGCTGACCGGCGCCGCGTCCCTTTCGTCTGACCGCTAACTGATAACCGCTGACCGCTAATCGCTAACCGCTAACCGCGTTTGCCCGGCTTGCCGTGTCCCGGTCCCTTTCCGTCGGGGATGAACCTGCTTCCGTTCGCGTATCGGCCGGCTCTCCGGACGGGCACGAGCGCGTCCGGCGCCGCGTCCCTTCCTCCGCGTTTGCCACCCGCCTTTTTCGGCGCGTCCTTCGCCGCTCCCTTCGCCGCTCCCTTCGCGACGACCTTCCGTTTCAGGGCCTTCGCGAAGCTCGCGGGCTCGGGTACCTCGAAGCGCATCTCCTGTCCGGTAAAAGGATGGAGGAAGGCGAGCTCTCGCGCGTGAAGCGCGAGCCGGTCGATCACGGCCCCGTCGGCCCCGTCCGCGCCGTACACCGGGTCGCCCGCCACGGGGTGGCCGATGTGGGCCATGTGCACGCGGATCTGGTTTTTGCGGCCTGTCTCGAGATCGCACTCGACGAGGTCGCAGTCGGCCCCGCGCTCGATCACGCGATACCGGGTCACCGCCCGCTCGCTGACCTTTATCGAGTCGGCTTCCTTGCCCGTCGGGACGAAGCCGACGTCGTGCTTGTTGTAGGCGATGGGGAGGTCTATCGTTCCCTCGTCGTCGAGCTCGCGCGCGCCGGGCGAGCGGAGGCACACGCAACGGTAGCGGCGCTCGTTGACCATCTCCTGCCACTCGTCCATGATCTTGCCCGCCGCGGCCGCCGAGCAGGCGAACATCATGACGCCCGAGGTCTCCCGGTCAAGGCGGTGGACGGCAGTGACGCGCCGTTTGCCGCGGCTCCGGTACCGCTCCTGGAGCGCGTCGAGGGCGGTCTGCCCCCGGTATCCGGGGTATCCGACCGAGAGCATCCCCTCCGGCTTGTTGACGACGATGATCCATTCGTCCTCGTGCAGAATCCCGAGTCCTCCCGCCTTTTCCACGTCAGCGCCTCCGGTATCGTTCGACGATTTCCGACAGAATCGGCATCAGCTGTTTTTTCCGCGACACCACGTCCCTGAGGACGTAGACCGACTCCTCCATGCGCGGCAGGCCGATGGTCTGCTCGAAGGCCTTCTCCGCCGAGACGACCAGAAGGCTCGAAAGCTCGGTGATGTCGGTGACGAGCACGGCGCAAAAAAGGTGGCCGCCCCGTTCGCGCTGCGCGTCGAGGGCCGCGAGAAACTCGCCCTTGCGCTCGAGCAGCCCGTGCGGCTCCTCTACCTCGATCTGGCTCACGGTGAAGGTGAGTCCGTCCTCCTCGTACCGCTTCATGTCCTGCATGACGAGGTCCGGCACCGGGCGGGCCGAGACGTTGCTCGCCGCCGAGAGGAGGTCCCGGCCGAGCGAGGCGACGTCGATGTTCGTGATGCTCGCGAGGTATTCGGCCGTCATGCGGTCCTCCTCGGTCGTCGTCGCCGACTGCAGCACGAGGGTGTCGGCGAGTATCCCCGAAAGGAGGATCGAGGCGATCTCGGGGCTCATCGGCACGCGCTGTTCGCGATAGAGGCCGGCGATGATCGTGCTCGTCGCACCGACGGGTTTGTTGATGAAGGTTATGGGCTGTTTCGTCGCGGCCGGACCGAGACGGTGGTGGTCGATGATCTCGAGCACGCGGTAGTGCTCGGCGCCCTCGATGGCCTGCGCGCTCTCGTTGTGGTCCACCAGGATGAGCTCGACGTTCGGCTCGCGGTAGAGGTCGCCCTCGGAGACGACGCCCACGACGATTCCCTCGTCGTCTACCACCGGCAGGCTCTTTCCGGGCGCCGTGGCGAGCAGGGGCGCGATCTTCCGCGTGGTGTCGTTGCGGTTCACCGGCTTCACGAGCGCGTTGGAGACGCAGGCGACCGGCATGGAATAGATGATGAGCAGGGACGTCGAGGCGGTGTCGTAGGGGCTGATGAGCACCGACACCCCGTTTTTCTCGGCCTCCTCGCGGAGTTCCCTCGCGATCGGCGTCCCGCTCGTGATGATGAGCGCGCGCACGCCCCGTTCTATCGCGTGCCGCTGGACGTCGACCCGGTTGCCGACGATGACGATCGTGCTTTCCGGAATGTGCGCGGCGAGGTGTTCCGTGAAGGTTTCGTATTCGGCGGCCGCGATGATGACCGGGCTCTTGCGCACGGTCTCCGCGTTGCGCACGACGAGGGCCTGCGTGTGGAGCGCCGAGGCCAGGAGGGAGATGCTCGTCTCTATGATCGTCTTTTGCCTCGGGTTGATCATGCGGAGAACCTTCTGGGCGAAGGAGCTGTAGTGGAGGAGGGAGTGATACCGCCCGTCGTGGTCGGTGACCGGAAGGACGCGAACCTCGCTCTTTTCGAGTATCTCCATCGCCTCCCACAGGGAGGTCTCGTCCGTTATCGTCCTGACGTCGGGATTGAAGAAGTACTCGATTTTCGGCACGAGGTCGGGCAGGAATTCGGGGAGGGGCACGCCGAATCGCGAGAATATGTATTCCGTCTGGGGCGTCGGCTTGCCCGCCCGGGCCGCGACGAACTGTTCCGCGCCGCCCGAGCGCTTGAGTGCCGCGTAGGCCGCGGCAGAGACGACCGAGTCGGTGTCGGGATTCCGGTGCCCGATCACGTAAACCTTTTTGGTTTTTGCGTTTGTTTCCATAGGTGATACGGAAAAGTATACACTATTTGGCGCCTTTCGGGTACAATGCCGCCCATCATGATCTCGCTTGTCGCCTTTCTCGGCAATCACGGAAAAAAATACGAGGCCAACCGCCACAACGTCGCCTGGCTCTTCGCCGACTCCCTCTCCCTCTCCCTCGCGCCGACGCCTTCCTGGCAGTCCAAATTCCGGGGTTCCTACGCCCCGTTCCAGGCAACCGGCGCCGACGGCGCGCGCCGCGTCGTCCATTTCCTCAAGCCGGAAACCTACATGAACCTCTCGGGCGAGAGCATCGCCGAGGCCGCCTCGTTTTACCGCGTCAAGCCCGATGAGATACTCGTCGTGCACGACGAGCTCGAGCTTCCGTGCGGCACGGTGAGCCTCAAGTGGTCGGGCGGGCTCGGCGGACACAACGGACTTCGCTCTGCGAAGGCCTCTCTCGGCACGGCGGATTTCTGGCGCCTCCGCTTCGGCATTGGCCGGCCCGAGCACGCGGACGTCGCCGCGTACGTGCTTTCGAATTTCTCGGCGGACGAACGGATCGGCCTTTCGCTCGCCTTTTCGGCCGCCGGGGGCCTGTTCGAGGGGCTGCTTCGGGACGGACCCGAGGGCTATCTCAGGGAATGGGCCAAAAAGGCCGTGACGGATTCCGGAAAAGGACGGTAAGCGGATGGATACGCGCGAAACGGACGGTATGTTGGGACCCGAGGCCCCTCCCGAGGCCCTCGAGGCCTTCGGACGGCTCTATCGGACGATCCGGCGGCTGAGGGGCCCGGGCGGCTGTCCCTGGGACATCGAGCAAACCCCCCTCTCGCTCCGGGAAACCCTCGTCGAGGAATCCTACGAGACGGTCGAGGCGATAACCGAGGGCGACGGCGCCCACGTCTGCGAGGAGCTCGGGGACGTTTTCCTGAACGCGACGATGCTGTCGTACATGTACGAGCAGGAGGGGGCCTTCACGGTCACGGACGCCCTGTCGTCCGTCTCCGACAAGCTCATCCGGCGCCATCCCCACGTATTCGGGCAGACCGAGGGCTTCGCGGGCCCCGGGTCCGACGGGCGGACCGACACGGCCGACAAGGTGCTCGCGCAGTGGGACCTCATCAAGCGCGGCGTCGAGGGGCGGAAGGCGGACTCGATACTGGACGAGGTGTCCCGCGGGATGCCGGCCCTCGAGCGCGCGCACAAATTGCAGAAGAAGGCGGCCAAGGCGGGCTTCGACTGGGCGCGGCTCGACGACGTGTGGCCCAAGATCGACGAGGAGCTCGCCGAGCTTCGCGAGGCGGTCGTCTCTGGCGGGCGCGACCGCGTCGAGGACGAACTCGGGGATCTCCTGTTCGCCATCGTCAACGTGGCCCGGCATCTCAAGGTCGACCCCGGCGTCGCGCTGACGCGGACGAATGCCAAATTCACGAGGCGGTTCAAGCACGTGGAGGAGGCGATGAAGCGGGCGGGAATCCCGATGGACGCGTCGCATCTCGCCGAGATGGACGGGTTCTGGGACGAGGCAAAACGGGGCGAATAGGGCGATTTCCCGCCGCGCACTGTACGGCCGGGTTTTTTTTTGGTACATTCAAGGGACGGCGCCTCGCGCCGCAATAAAGGAGCAAACGCTGTGAAATCAACATATACGGACAATGCGGCGATACGGGCCATGCGCAACGACGAGGACGACGAAGAAGAAGGCTGCGGCGGAAAGGGCGAGGCTCAGGTAGATCCCCTGATGCACAAGTTCATCAAGACGCGCCAGATCATCCTCTCGGGCGAGATCAACAAGCCCCTCGCCGAAAAGGTCGTGCGGCAGCTCCTCGTGCTCGAGGCCGACTCCGACGAGCCCATCCGCGTGTTCATCGACTCGCCCGGCGGGGACGCCGACGCGGGATTCGCCATATTCGACATGATACGCTTCGTCAACGCGCCCGTGTATACGATCGGCATGGGGCTCGTCGCGAGCGCCGGGTCCATCATACTGCTGGCCGCCCCCAAGGAGCGACGCCTCGCGCTTCCCAACAGCCACTACCTCATACACCAGCCGCTTTCCGGCATAAAGGGCGTCGCGACGGAGATCGAGATACACGCCCTCGAGCTCGAGAAGATGCGCGTCCGGATCAACGAGCTCATCTCCAAGGAGACCGGCAAGGACGTAGCCCAGGTGTCCCGTGACACCGACCGCGACTTCTGGATGAACGCCGCGGAGGCCAGGGACTACGGCCTCGTCTCGAAGGTGATCGAGGCCAGGAAAGAGCTTCCCTAACGGCCGGCCTCCGTCTGACCGGCGTTGGCCTGACCGGCGTCGGCGGTTTGCGCGGCGGCCCCCTGCGCGGCAGCAGCCTGCTCCGAGGCGGCTTGGTCGGCGGAGGCTTTTGCTGAAAAACGTACGGCCAGTTTCCCCGATTCGAGTCCCCGGAAGAAATTCCGCTGAACCGCGTGGGCCAGAACGAGCGAAAGCGCGGAGGCGACCGGGATGGCTTGCATGACGGCCAGGATGTTTCCCCTGAAAACGTAGGCCGAGACGGCGCACGCCGGAACGTTGAATCCGTAGATGCGCACGGCCGTAAGCGCGAGGCTCCGGTTCGCGAACCCCGCGGCCGACATGATGGTCGTGATGATGAATATCGGCACGGTCAGGAAGGTCGCGATCGCCATCCAGGGAACGATGATACCCGCCAAATCCAGTACGCGCGCGTCGGACTGAAACTGCCTGAAGAGAAACGGGCTCGAAAGCGCGAACACGACGAGGAGCGATCCGTTGACGGCCATCGCCATGCGGCTCGCCGTCCGCGACGCGCGCCTGAGCCGCGGGAAGTCCCGGGCGCCCGCGGCCTGTCCCGCGACGGCGGAAAGGCCGCTCATGAGGGACCAGATCGGGATGAGCGCGAACTGCTCGAGCCGCGAGTAGAGCGTGAAGGCGGTGAGTATCATCGGGTTGATGGCGATCATGATCCTGTTATAGAAGATGAAGCTGACCGACGCGAGAAAGTTCATGAGGCTCTGGGGGATGCCCACGCGGAGTATCTCGCCGATGACGGGAAACGAGACGTTCGAGGCCTTCCAGTGCACGGCGACGCGCGACTTTCTCGTGAGGAACACGATGAGCAGGTAGATGAAGGTGATCGCGTTGCCCGCCGCCGTCGCGAGCCCCGCTCCCGCGATTCCCATGCCGGCGCCGAAAATGAGCACGGGATCGAGTACGATGTTCGCGACGGTTCCGAGCATCATGCCGACCATGATGTGCTGCGCGCGCCCCTCACCCTGCAGTATCCCGATGAAGACCGCGCTCAGGAACAGGAAGGGGACGACGGGGAGGAGCCAGAACAGGTACTCGAGCCCGTAGTCGAGGATGAGTCCGGTGCCGCCGAACAGGGCGAGCAGGGGAGACGCGACGGGATAGATCGCCGCGAGTGTGATCGCGCCCGCGGCTATCGCGAGAAAGATGCCGCTTTCCACGGTGCGGTCGAGCTCGTGCGACCGGTCCGCGCCGATGGCGCGCGCGACGAGGGACGACACGCCGCCCGAGATGCCGAAACTCATCGCGAGAAAGAGAAAGAACACGGGGAACACGAGTCCCGTCGCGCCGACGAGCCAGGGATCCGAGGGGTCGATCCGCGCGATGAACCAGGTGTCGACGATGTTGTACAGAAGGTTGAACGCCTGACCCGCGAGGACGGGAAGCGAGAGCCGCACCAGCGTCGGGCCGATCGGGCCCGTTTTTATCGATTTTTCCATAGTGACGGGAGTATAGGGAATGGCCCTTCCCGTGTCCACAACTTTTTTCAAAAAAAAGCCCCGAAGGCCGCTGCCCCGGGGCTTCCCGCGATTCGGCGCCGTCGCGCGAGCCGGTATGCCCGCGCGACCCGATTACCTCGCGTACCTGGAAAACGCCGCACGTCCCGCGTATCTCGCGGTCGGTCCGAGTTCGTCCTCGATGCGCATCAGCTGGTTGTACTTCGCGACACGGTCCGACCGGCTCATCGAGCCGGTCTTGATCTGTCCCGTCTCGAGCGCCACGGAGAGGTCGGCGATGAAGGTGTCCTCCGTTTCACCCGACCTGTGCGAGATTACCGCGGTGTATCCCGCGTTCTGCGCCATGCGCACGGCGTCGATCGTCTCGGTCACGGTTCCGATCTGGTTGAGCTTGATGAGGATGGAGTTGCACGCGCCCGCGTCGATTCCCCTCTTGAGCCGTTCTGTGTTCGTCACGAAGAAGTCGTCGCCGACTATCTGCGCGCGTCCGCCGAGCTCCTCGGTCAGCCGGACGTAGCCCTCCCAGTCGTTCTGGTCGAGGGGATCCTCGATCGAGACGATCGGGTACGAGGCCATCCATTTCTTGTAGAGGTCTATCATCTCGTCCGCCGTGAAGAGCTTGCCGGGATTCGACTTCCAGAAGGAATAGCCCTTCCGCCCTCCCGCGTCGAAGAGCTCGCTCGCCGCGCAGTCGAGGGCTATCACGATGTCCTCTCCGGGGCGGTACTTCGCCTTCTCGATCGCCTTCATGATGAAGCCGAGGGCCTCCTCGTTGCCGAGATTCGGCGCGAAGCCGCCCTCGTCGCCGACCGAGGTCGCGTGCCCGGCGTCCTTTAGTATGCCCTTCAGCGAGTGGAATACCTCCGCCGTCATCCTCACCGCCTCGCGGACGGATTCCGCGCCCACGGGCATTATCATGAACTCCTGGAAGTCGATCTTGTTGTCCGAATGCTGTCCGCCGTTGACGATATTCGCCATCGGCACGGGGAGCTGCATCGTGTGCGCCCCGCCGAGATATCGGTAGAGCGGGATGCCGAGCGAGTCGGCCGCCGCGCGCGCGACGGCCATCGAAACGCCGAGGATGGCGTTCGCGCCGAGTTTTTCCTTGTTCGGGGTCCCGTCGATGCTCAGGAGCAAATGGTCTATCTCCGCCTGGTCCAGGGCGTCGGCCCCGTCCAGTTCCTCGGCGATCACGTCGTTCACGTTCGCCACGGCGTCCAGAACGCCCTTTCCCTTGTACCGCTCGGAATCCCCGTCCCTGAGCTCAAGGGCCTCGTGCTCTCCCGTCGAGGCGCCCGAGGGAACCGCGGCGCGCCCCCGGCTTCCGTCCTCGAGATATACGTCTACTTCAACCGTCGGATTTCCCCTCGAGTCGAGAATCTCCCGTCCGTCAATGAATGCGATCGAGCTCATCTGTCCCCTCCTTTTTCCGTGTCCGTGCAGTCTTTATAATACGGGTATTCTGTGCTAAAATCAAACGCAATGGAATTCGAGCTGACGCCGGAGTTGACCGACGAGATAATCTTCGCGATGGAAGACCAAACGGGCCGGTTTCTCTTCGATTCGGCCGAGGGACGCTGCGTCGCGGAGCGGGATCGCCCGGATGCGGCCGAAACGTCCGTGTTCGACGACGCGAACGACCGGTACTATTCCATCCCCGTATGGGATTCCGTGAGCGGATTCAGGATGATGGACCGTTTTACCGCGCAACTGAGGAATCCCGTCGCGCGGGAGGAACTCAGGGTCGCGCTCGCCTCGGGTCACGGCGTTTTCCGGAGTTTCAAGAACATCCTGAAGGGCTACCCGGAAATCGAGCGCATGTGGTACCTGTTCAAGGAACGCGAGATGCGCGGCATCGTCCTTGAATGGTATAACGGTCTCAGGGATTTTTGGGGACTCGAGCGGATCGGAGCCGAACCGGAGGAAACCGAGGAGATCGTCGCCCAGGATTTCCTGTTCAGGGAGGCCACGGAGGCCGACTCGGGCGCGCTCGCCGGAATCCGGGCCGACGCGGTCCGCGAGATAGCCGAATCGCTGCCCGCCGATCTCGCCGAGGCTGTTTCCGCCCTCTCGGGGATCGTCGCGCCCCCGGCCGGAACCGGGCCTGGCGGTTACGTTCTCGCCGTCGAGGGACTTGAGGGGGACGTCGTGGCGTTCGCCTCGTCGGCGCCGTATCCCTCCGGCGGAACGCGCGTCGTTTTGCTCTCCGTCGTCGCCGTGTGCCCGGAATTCCGCGGGATGGGCATCGGCAAGGAGCTTCTCGCGCGGACCATAGGCTACTGGGCGGATCGAGGTTTCCGCTGGATCGTCTTCGCTGCCCCCGTCGTCCCGCCGACATTCCTTCCGGCGCTCCATCGCGCCGGGTTTCTCCAGAAGGGCCATGTTTCGGTCCTCGACCTTTCCGGTTCACCCTGCCATTGAGCAAGCCCGGAAAGTGTGACATTATTCCGTTTTAGGAGAGTATTGTGGCTGTTAACAGAAAAGACGAACTCGACGAAGGCCGTATCATGGAAAGCCTTCAGGACATCGTGACCAGGATCAAGACAGAAGAAGACCCGTTTCTATTGAATGTCTATCGCCGCCTTTTTCGCAAGTCGGTTCCCCTGACCTTGCGCTCCTATTTCGCGGCGTATTTCGTCAAACTGCTCGCCGAGGGACGTATTCCCTCAAGCGGTTCCCCGCGGGGCGACCGATTTGGCCGACGTGACGGCCGTGCCGACCGAAATGAACGCGGCGAACGCAACGAGCGAAATGACCGCGCGGAACGCGGCGAGCGCAATGACCGCGGCGAACGCAACGAGCGAAACGACCGCGGTTCGCGCGGCGAGCGGAACCGTACTGACGGCGCGAAGGGCGCGGGCGAATCAGCCTCTTCCCGTCAGGACCAGCGGAAAGGCGGGGACAAGCGGTCGAGGGGCGAGGAGCGCTCCGCGCGCGAGGATCGCCCGGCACGCGAGGATCGCGCCGAGCGGGCTGAAAAAAACGAGCCGAGGAACGTTCTTCCCGACGACGTCTCGACGACGCTGTTCGTGGGCATCGGCAGAAACCGCCGCGTGTTCCCGAGGGACATCATCGGCCTCATCCTGCAAAACGCCGGGATCGACCGCGACCATGTCGGCGACATCCGCGTGCTCGACAACTATTCCTTCGTGCAGGTCATCACCGAGGACGCGGAGGCGGTCATTTCCGCGCTGAACGACATCGAATACCGCGGACGGAAACTCGTCGTGAGCCATTCCCGCAAGCGCGAGGAAGGACCGGCGAGGCGCGACGCGGACGACCTCGGCGATTCCGCCGATCCTGTCGACAACGCCGACGCCGTCGATACCGCGGACGAGACCGGGTACGCCGGGGCCCCGGACGGGGCAACCGGGTATGACGCGGACGGTGACTCCGAGTCCTACGACGACGAAGGCACCGATGACGGGGATTCAGGGTATGGGGAGCCAGACTCTGGCGATGACGAAGAGGATAAGGGCGACATTTAACGCGACGGCGAGTCCGCCGACGAGCAGGCCGACGGTTTCAAGCCGTCGGCTTTTTTGTTCCCCGCGCGCCCTTCGCGCGATCGACGTCGCCGCGAGCGTCAGAAAAAGGCCCGGCGGACACCAGGGCAGGGCCTTGCCGAATACCGCCAGCAGGGCAAGGACCGCTATCGCGTCGCTGTCGGGCCGCTTGAGGGCGTCGACCAGGATGACGAATTCGGCGAAGGCCCCCGCCGCGACGGATATAGGCTTGACGGGGTCGGGCCGTTCCGGGGCGAAACCGCCGAGTACCGCCGCGGCGACGCGCTTCTCGGCGTCCTGCGCGCGCAATTCCTCGTGAAAGAGGCAGGCATGCCGGCCATCCCCGAGGGGATAGACGAGGGCGGTCGTTCCGGCAAGGATCGCCGATATCTCGGGCCAGGCGAGGGACCGGATGCGTCCCGTTTTGTCGAGCAGGAGAAAGGCCGTCCGCGCCGGCGCGAGAGAAAGCGGCGCGTCGTCCGGCCCGCGCGGCCGGTCCGGCTTGAACAGCGGCGTGTCGTCGACGATGTCGGCGAAGGTGCAGGGAATCCCGTTTTTGAGCCGTGAGAGCAGGCGGAGCCGGCGGGCGGACGCGACGCGCGAGGTGACCGCTGGCACGATGACGTACGCGAGCATCGCGACGCCCGCGATGAGGGCGATCCTGATTATCATGGCCGCTCCTTTCGGGTATACTGGCGGCAGTATGGAAACAACCCGATTCGTCGTCGGCCCGCTTTCGGAGAACGTATGGTGCGTACCCGTCGGAGAGGGCCGCGTGATGCTCGTCGATCCGGGAGGCGAGGCCTCCTCGATTATATCATACCTCGGAGCGGCGGGCCTCCGAATTTCTTCCGTCGTTTGCACCCACGGCCATTTTGACCATATCGCGGCCCTCCCGGCCATCGCGCGCGCCTTTCCGGACGCGCGCATCCTCGCGCATCCCGATGACGCGTCCTGGTTCGGTCCGGGGGCGATCTCGCGCCATCACGATTTCTTCGGTTTGATCGGCGCGGGCAACTATATAAGGCGGTACAGGGAAGAGGTTCCGTCCCTGACGGGGACGATGATCGAGGGAGACGTCGTGGACGGGTGGACCGTCATGCACACCCCGGGACACAGCCCCGGTTCCGTGTGCCTCTATAACGGGGCGACGGGAACGCTTGTCGCGGGGGATACCCTCTTCCGCGGCGGGTGGGGACGGACTGACAGCCCGGGAGGCGACCCCGTCGCGATGGAGCGGAGTCTCGCGAGACTTTTTGCCCTTCCGGACGACACGGTCGTTCTCCCCGGACACGGAGAGTCGACGACCGTCGGCAGGGAACGGTCCCTTACCTGATCTCCGCGAGCGACTCGGAGATGCTGAAGGCGTGGTCGCCGAGCTTTTCCACCGAACGGACGATGTCTATGTAGAGCAGCTCCGCCTTGACGTTCGCCCCCTCCTCGAGCCGCTTGCGCGCGACCTTCTTGAGGTTTTTGCGGAACAGGTCGATCTGGTCCTCCATCGCGGTCGCCTCGGCGAGCGCCTCGGACGAAAGGGGCCTGTTGAGATTCGCGTGTATGAACCTGAGAAACCGTCCCACGAGGGCGAAATACGGCTCGAGCAAGTCGGTGTCTTCCTTCTCGAAGCCGAGCCGCTTGTCCGCGCTGCGGTCGAAGAGCATGGCGACGTGGAAGACGTTGTCGGTCATGCTTTCGAGGTCGTCGACGATGCGGAGCATGAGCCGGACGTTCCCGAGCGCGCGGTCGGAAAGCGGGAGCTGCGAGGTCCTGACGAGGTAGGCGGAAAGAGCCTCCTGCATCTGGTCCGCGTAATCCTCCTGCGCCGAAAGGCGCTTGATGACCTCTCCGGCCGACGAGGGCTTCGATACGACGGAGGTGAGGGTGTCGAACATCTCCTGCACGAGAAGGGACATGGAAAGTATCTCGCGCTCGGCGGTGAAGACGAAGGACTCCGCCGTTTCCCGTCCGCCCACGGTCGGCAACACGAGGCGATACTCCGTCGGCGGTTCGTGGTCTCCGGGCTTGACGAGGAACTCGACGAAGGCCGAGATGTGGTTCACGAAGGGAAGGAAGATCAGCGTGTTGATCGTGTTGAATACGGTATGGAGCATAGCCAGGTGAAGGGTGATGGTATCGAGGTTCATCCCGCCCGGAACGATGAACTCAACCAGCCTGATGAAGGGGTGGAAGAAGATCATCGCGAGTATCGTGCCGGCGACGTTGAAGAGCACGTGAACCGTCGCTGCCCTGCGCGCGTTGAGCTTGGTGCCGATGGCCGCGAGTATGGCGTCGACCGTCGTTCCGATGTTGCTTCCGAGCACCATCGCCGCGGCGAACTCCCAGCCGAGCATGCCGTTGTGGGACATGGTCAGGATGATCGCCGTCGCCGCGCTCGACGAGTGGAGTATGACCGTCAGCACGAGGCCGACGAAGACCCCGACAAAGAGTCCCCAGATTCCCTTGTCCGCGAAAAAGGCGACGAACCCGAGCTGTGTGGCGTCGACGTTCGGCATCGAGTGGGCGAGGAGGTCGAGGCCCATGAACAGGAGGCCGAAGCCCATGAGGGCCTCCCCGAGGTTTTCCTTGCGGAGGCGCCGGAAGAAGGTGAGAAAGTAGCCGAAGCCGAAGACGGGAACCGCGAAGAGGGCAATCTTGAACTTGAAGCCGAAGAGGGAGACTATCCAGGCGGTTATCGTCGTTCCGATATTCGCGCCGAAGATGACCCCGATGGCCTGCTTGAGCGTCAAAAGCCCCGCGTTGACGAAGGAAACGGTCATGACCGTGGTCGCGCTCGAGGATTGGACGATCGCGGTGACTCCAAGGCCGGTCAGGACGGCGAGAAACCGGTTTCCCGTCATGAAATTGAGGATCCGGTGGAGGCCCTCTCCGGCGCTTTTCTGGATGCCGTCGCTCATGAGCTTCATTCCGTAGAGGAGGAGCCCGAGGCTGCCGATTATTTCAAGGATCATGATCGCTTGCTTCATGCCGCCAGAGTACCAGATGGACGGTCCCTTTTCAACGGGATGGAGTTGGTATATTATGGAAAACGCATGAAACGGATAATCTTTTTACTGGCGTTTTTCTCGGCGTTCGGCCTTGCCCTGGTTGGTTGCTCCGGCAGAAATCCCTCGTTTTTTCCGGCGTCCGAGGACGACGCCGTTTCAGCCGAGGCGCAGGTCAGGAAGCCCCGCAGGGCCATGGCGGACTTCCGCGTGGTACTGCTCGCCGGCGAGGACTTTGCCGCGCGTCCGGCCGTGGCGTCCTTTCTCCTGTCCGAGTACGGGGATGCCGGGGATGGCGGAATGCTGGTCAGGCTCCCGACCCTGCGCGGACTCGAGACGCTTCCCGAGGATTCGATCCTCCTTCTTCTGGGCGCGCCCGACTCGGTAGTCCGCGACCTCGTCAGGCTGCGCGACTCGGTCCCGCGGCTGTCGGTCGTATCCCTTTTCTCCGCGGCCGAAGCCCTTCCCCTCGAGGAGGCCTGCGATCTCGTCATCGATCTCGCCGCGGGAGGCGAACTCCTCGCCGACGAAACCTCGGTCTCGCCCTCGGCCCTTCCCGACGCGGAACTCGGCTTTCTCTTGTATACCGCCGCGCTAGCCTGCGATCAGGCGAAAGGCGGCGAGCCGCCTTCCGGGGAGACCTCCTCCGCCGAGCGTGGTCCCGCCGCGCGGAAGGCCGCCGGTCTGCTCCCGGACGCCCTCGTCAGGGCGCGTTCGTACTCCAAAAACAAGTCGGCGGGCGCCACCTGGGTCTTCACGCCCTTCGTCGATCCCGATACCGGCCTTCGGTCGGCCAATCATCTGGTTTTCTCGTCCGCGGCCGGTGGGGGCGTCTCCCCATGAACGCCCTTGAACGGCCCGTGCCGGGATTCCTGGGCTCCGTCGCCGACATCGACGCGCTGGCGGCCTCGGAGGGCGCGCGCGTGCTCGCGCTCTCGGACACGCACGGCCACTATTCCGTCGTCGAGGCGATCCTGAGGGAATACGGACCCGACTGCGACGCCCTCGCGTTCGCCGGGGACGGCATGTGGGACATCGTGCAGTATCTCGAGCGCGCCTACGAGTCCGACAAGCTCGCGCAGGCCCTGCCCCCGGTGCTCGCCTTCGTCTCCGGCAACGGCGACGGCGAGGAATACCGCGTCGGTCTGCCCGAGGGCGGCGACGGCGCGAAAACCTGTCCCGGTTTCGCCTTCTCGGTTCCCGACCGGCTCATGCTTTCCGTCGCGGGCTTCAGGCTCTTTCTCGCGCACGGGCACCGCCATTCCGTGGACGTGAGCCCGGAGATTCTCGTCAACGTCGCGCAAAGCCTCGACTGCGACGTCGCGCTGTTCGGCCACACGCACATGCCCTTTCAGGAGACCTATTCGCGCATCCTGGCGCTGAATCCCGGAAGTCCCGCGCGTCCCCGCGGCGGCTCCGCGCCCTCCTTCGCCCTCGTCGAGTTCGACTCGACGAGCATAGCCCCGCGCGTCCGCTTCATGACGGTTCGCGAGGGGATGCTCGGTTCGTTCCACTTTTCCGAAAACTGATTGTTGTCGCGTTGGCTGGCGCTGGCCGGCGCCGTGCGCCGGCAAGCGCGTGCGCCGACTGGCGCCGTGCGTCGTGCGCCGGCAAGCGCGTGCGCCGGCAAGCGCGTGCGCCGACTGGCGCCGTGCGTCGTGCGCCGGCGGTCAGGTGACCTTGGCGAGGAATTCCCGCGTGCGCGGGTTTTGCGGGTCGCCGAAGAGCTTTTCCGGCGTTCCCTGCTCGAGTATGACGCCCTCGTCCATAAAGAGGACGCGCGAGCCGACCTCGCGCGCGAAGCGCATCTCGTGCGTGACGACGGCCATGGTCATGCCGGCCGCGGCGAGCGACCGGATGACGCCGAGTACCTCGCCGACCATCTCCGGGTCGAGGGCGCTCGTCGGCTCGTCGAAGAGCATGACCTTCGGGCGCATCGCGAGGGCGCGCACGATGGCGATCCGCTGCTTTTGGCCGCCCGAGAGCTGGGCGGGGTGGGCGTGGATCTTGTCGATAAGGCCGACCTGGTCCAGGAGGTCCCGGGCGTGGGCCTCGGCCTCCGAGCGGCTTTCGCCCCTGACCCGCATCGGGCTCAGGACGACGTTCTCGAGCACGTCCATGTGGGGAAAGAGGTTGAAGTGCTGGAAGACCATCCCCATGTCGCGCCGGTGACGGTCGATGCCGCCGCGCGCGCGCCGGGCCTTGTCGGTTATCTCGACGCCGTCGAAGACGATCCTGCCGGACGTCGGTTCCTCGAGGAGGTTGAGACAGCGGAGGAAGGTGCTCTTGCCGGAACCCGAGGGGCCGATGACGACGATGACCTCGCCGCGCGAGACGTGCTCGTCGATGCCCCTGAGGACCTCGAGCTTGCCGAACCGTTTGTGGAGGCCCGAGACCTCGATGATGCGCGACGCGTCAGTCATGGTTTCTCATCCTCCGTTCGACGTGGGCAAGGAATTTCGACAGCGGGAAGGTGAGCAGGAAATAGACGAGGGCCGCAACGAGCAGGGGCTCGAAGGGCTGGAAGGTGTTTCCGCGCACGGTGTTCGCCTTGTACATGAGGTCGGCGATCCCGATGATCGAGACGATCGAGGACTCCTTGATGACGACGACGAACTCGTTGCCGAGGGTCGGCAGGACGTTACGCACCGCCTGCGGCACGACGATGAAGCGGAGCGTCTTCGGCCAGGAAAGCCCGAGCGAGCGGGCCGCCTCGGTTTGCCCCTTGTCGATCGACTGGATCCCCGAGCGGAATATCTCGCAGACATAGGCCCCCGAGTTGATCCCCATCGTGATGACCCCGGCCATGAAGTCGGCGAAGTTGATCCCCAACAGTCCCGTCATGAAGGGGATGTCGGGAAAGGCGATCCCGATCGCCCTGAGCCCGTAGTAGATGATGAAAAGCTGTACGAGCAGGGGCGTGCCGCGTATGAACTCGACATAGGCCGTCGCGAGGAGCCGGGCGGGGCGGTTCGTGCTGACGCGGCAAATCGCCAGGACGAGGCCGATGCACGTGCCGAAGACCACCGCGAAGGCGGCGAGGATGATCGTGTTTTTGGCGCCGATGAGATAGTAGGGCCAGTACTTATAAAGGAAGGTGAAGTTCATGTCGTCCACAGTATAGCCCGTGAAGGGGAATTTGGGAAGAAGGACGGTCCGGCTATTTATGCATAATCGAACGATGTTTTGCATAATTATTCATAAAAAGTCGGGGTTTTACCCGCTGGATACTGGACAAAGACCCCCCATTCGGTACAAAGTACACTCGCACGTACGATCCGCTGATAAGAGCAAAGGCGTTCTTTCCACGGAATTGGTCGAAGCATTCCCGGTTCATTTTGCCCGGGTACCAGTTGAGAGGAGACAAAGATGCCTTTTACCACGCGACCCGGAAGCCACGGCCTCTATAGCCCCGCCTTTGAGCACGAAAACTGCGGCGTCGGGTTTTTGGCCAACATCAAGGGAATACGTACCCACTCGATAATCGAAGACGCCAATCATATACTCTGCCGCATGGACCACCGGGGCGCGCGCGGCGCCGAGGAAAACACGGGCGACGGCGCGGGCATCCTCACCGCCCTTCCCGACAAATTCCTCCGGAAGGCCGCGGCCCGCGACTCGGGCCTGGTTCTCCCCGCCGAGGGCACCTACGCGGCCGGCATCGTCTTCCTTCCGGTAGACGAGGCGAAGCGGGACGAGTGCAAGACCGCCGTCGAGCGGATCGTCGCCGAGGCCGGCCAGATCTGCCTCGGATGGCGGCGCGTGCCCGTCGAGAATTCCCGGCTTGGTCCGTCCGCTCGGGCGAGCGAGCCGGTCATGGAGATGATCTTCGTCGAGGCGATGGGAAGCGCCGGCTCGGGCTTCGCGCCGATGTCGCCGGCCGCCTTCGACCGCAAGCTCTTCATCATCAGAAAGCGGTCGACGCACATGCTTCGCGGAAGCGAGCACGACCCCGAAAGCCATTTTTACGTCTCGAGCCTCTCGTGCCGCGTGATGGTCTACAAGGGGATGCTCTCGGCGGACCAGCTGATGGACTACTTCCCCGACCTCTCCGACCCCGACTACATCTCCCACCTCGCGATGGTCCACTCGCGCTTTTCCACGAACACATTCCCGTCCTGGGACCGCGCCCAGCCCCTGCGCTGCATGGCGCACAACGGCGAGATCAACACCCTGCGCGGCAACGTTAACAAGATGCTCTCGCGCCAGGGGCTCCTCGAGAGCGGCCTCTTCGGGCCCGAGCTCGCCTCCGCCTTCCCCGTAAACGAGCCCGACCTTTCCGACTCCGGAAGCTTCGACAACGTCCTCGAGCTCCTCCTCATGGGAGGGCGGAGCCTTCCCGAGGCGGTCATGATGATGATCCCCGAGGCCTGGGAAAACCACCGCGCGATGAGCGCCGAGAAGCGCGCCTTCTACGAGTACGCGAGCTCGATGATGGAACCCTGGGACGGCCCGGCGTCGATCTCCTTCACCGACGGAACCGTCATCGGCGCGGTGCTCGACCGCAACGGCCTGAGGCCCAGCCGCATCTACGTCACCGACGACGACATGGTCATCATGGCGAGCGAGGTCGGCGTCCTCGAGATCGACCCCGCGCGCATCGTCAAGAAGACGCGCCTCCAGCCGGGCAAGATGTTCCTCGTCGACTTCACGAAGGGGCGCATTGTCGGGGACGAGGAGATCAAGTCGGCGATCACCTCCGCGCGTCCCTACGGCCGGTGGCTCGAGAACCAGGTCATCCACCTCGGCTCTCTCTCGGCGGGTTCCGAGCTTCCGTCTCCCGACGAGGCGGGCTACAAGCGGCTTCTCCGCGACTTCGGCTATACCCTCGAGACCGTGAACATGCTCCTGAAGCCCATGGTCGAGAACGCCCAGGAAGCCCTCGGCTCGATGGGCAACGACGCGCCGCTCGCCGTGCTCTCCAAAAAGCCGCGCCTCGTGTACGACTACTTCAAGGAACTGTTCGCGCAGGTGACGAATCCCCCGATCGACTCGATCCGGGAGGACATCATCATGAGCATGGAGTCCTTCATCGGCCCGGAGCGTAACCTGCTCGAGCCGCAGGAGAGCCATTGCCACCGCCTGAGAATCCATTACCCGATACTGACGAACGCCGAGCTCGCCTCGCTCAAGGCCCTCGACGGCCGCGGATGGAAGAGCCGCGTCATCGACGCGACCTACGAACTTGCGGACGGCGTCGCCGGCGCGCAATCGTCCGGCGGTGACGCTGCGTCCGCCGGCTCCTCCCTCGTCGAGGCCCTCTCGCGCCTCGAGCGCGAGGCCGACCGCGCGATCGACGACGGATACCAGATCATAATCCTCTCAGACCGGGCCGTGGGGAAGGACCGCGCGCCGATACCCGCACTCCTCGCCGTGGGCGCCGTGCACCAGCACCTCGTGCGCGAATCGCGCAGGACGCAGATCGGCATCGTCCTCGAGTCCGGCGAGCCGCGCGAGATACACCACTTCTGCTCGCTCGTCGGCTTCGGCTGCGACGCCGTCAATCCCTGGCTCGCCTTCGAGGCCCTCTGGCGCCTGGACGCCGACGGCTCCTTCTCGCGCCGCTTCCCGAAGAAGGAAGTCGAGGACCGCTACGTGAAGGCGGTCGCCAAGGGGATGCGCAAGGTGTTCGGCAAGATGGGCATCTCGACGCTCGAGTCCTACAAGGGCGCACAGGTCTTCGAGGCCGTCGGTCTCGGACGCGAGGTCGTGGACCGCTGCTTCACCGGCACCGCGAGCCGCATCGGGGGCGCGAACTTCGCCTCCCTCGAGCGCGAGATAGCCGAGCGCCACGCCGACGCCTGGCCTGACCGCGACGTCAATCCCTACGACGAGTGGAGAAGCTCCGGCGACTTCCACGTACGAACGGGCGGCGAGAAGCACATGTGGGACCCCGAGTCCATCGCCGACCTCCAGATCGCGTGCCGGCAGAACGACCGCGCCGCCTGGGACCGTTTTTCCGCGCGGCAGAACGCGCGCTCGACCGAGCAGTCGACCATCCGCGGCCTCATCAAGTTCCGCGAGGGCGTCGACGCCAACGGCAAGCCGATAGCCCCCGTGCCGCTCGACGAGGTCGAGCCGGTCTCGTCGATCGTTAAGCGGTTCGTGACCGGGGCGATGAGTTACGGTTCCATCTCCCTCGAGGCGCACCAGACGCTCGCCATCGCCATGAACCGCCTCGGCGGAAAGAGCAATACGGGCGAGGGCGGCGAGGATCCCGCGCGCTTCAAACCCGAACCGAACGGCGACTCCCGCCGCTCGGCGATCAAGCAGGTCGCCTCCGGACGCTTCGGCGTCACGATCGAATACCTCGCGAACGCCGACGAAATCCAGATCAAGATGGCCCAGGGCGCGAAGCCCGGCGAGGGCGGCGAGCTTCCCGGCCACAAGGTCGACGAGTACATCGCGAAGACCCGGCACTCGACGCCGGGCGTGGGCCTCATCAGTCCGCCGCCGCACCATGACATTTACTCGATCGAGGACCTCGCCGAGCTCATATTCGACCTGAAGAACTCGAACCCCAAGGCGCGCATATCCGTCAAGCTCGTCAGCGAGGTCGGCGTCGGAACGATCGCCGCGGGCGTCGCCAAGGGGCACGCCGACCACATACTCGTGTCGGGCCACGACGGCGGAACGGGAGCCTCGCCGCTGACCGGAGTCAAGAACGCGGGCCTTCCCTGGGAACTCGGCATCGCCGAGACGCACCAGACGCTCGTGATGAACGACCTCCGCTCGCGCGTCATCCTGCAGACCGACGGCCAGCTCAAGACCGCGCGCGACGTCGCGATCGCCGCGATACTCGGCGCCGAGGAGTGCGGCTTCTCGACCGCCCCGCTCATCACGCTCGGGTGCGTCATGATGCGCAAATGCCACAACAACACCTGTCCCGTCGGCATCGCGACGCAGGACGAACGCCTGCGCGGCCGCTTCGCAGGGCGGCCCGAATACGTCGTCGCCTTCTTCACCTATCTCGCCGAGGACCTCCGGGCCATCATGGCGTCCCTCGGGGCGCGCACCTGGAACGACCTCGTAGGACGCGTCGACCTTCTCGAGGAAGACTTCTCCGTGCGCACCGAGAAGAGCCGGCTCGTCGACCTCTCGGCGCTCCTCGTGCCGCCGCTCAGGGGAAATCCCGACGCGCCGCTTTACAACACGATGCGGCAGGATCACGGGATCGCGACGGTCATGGACAGGCGGCTCATCGGTCTTTGCGCATCCGCGATCTCCTCGGGAAAGCCCGTCGAGTTCGAGGAGCGCATCAAGAACACCGATCGCGCGGTCGGCACGATGCTGAGCCACGAGATCGCGCTCGTCCGCGGCAACGCGGGCCTCGCCGAGGGAACGATCCGCGCGCGCTTCACGGGCACCGCCGGCCAGAGCTTCGGCGCCTGGCTTTCGGCGGGAGTGGAGTTCAGGCTTTCCGGCGACGCGAACGATTACGTCGGCAAGGGCCTTTCCGGCGGCCGGATCGTCATCGCTCCCCCCGAGCGCGCGCGCTTCCGCGCCTCCGACAACGTCATCGTCGGCAACGTCGCCTTTTACGGGGCGACCACGGGAGAGGGCTTCATCCGGGGCGTCGCGGCCGAGCGGTTCTGCGTGCGCAACTCCGGGGCGCGCGTCGTCGTGGAGGGCGCGGGAGACCACGCCTGCGAGTACATGACCGGCGGGCGCGTCGCGATCCTCGGCCAGACCGGGCGCAATTTCGCGGCCGGCATGTCCGGCGGCATCGCCTGGGTCTACGACCCCGAGGGCAAGCTCGCGAACAACTGCAACAGGGGAATGGTCTCGCTCGAGACGATACCCGAGGACGAGTACGGGGAACTGAAGGAGATGATCGACCGCCACCAGCGGTTTACCGGCTCGGAGGTCGCGCGGGACATCCTGGCGAACTGGGCCAAGGAGCGCGAGTACTTCGTGCGCGTGATCCCCGAGGATTACCGCAAGGTTCTCGAGGCGAAGGCGCGGTTCTCTGGAGAGACCGCCTCAAAATCCCCCTCATCCGCCGCCAAGGAGGCCGTCAATGGGTAAGGTTACCGGTTTTCTCGAATACGCCCGCCGCAAGGTTCCGTACCGCGCGGCCGATGTCAGATCGCTCGACTTCCAGGAGTTTCTCCTTCCCCTCGACCCCGCTGAGCGCGTCGAGCAGGGCGCCCGTTGCATGGACTGCGGCGTGCCGTTTTGCCAGTCGAGCTACGGCTGTCCCGTGTACAACCTCATTCCCGAGTGGAACGACCTCGTCTTCAAGGGACGCGAGCGCGAGGCCTTTTTCCGCCTCCGCAAGACGAACAACTTCCCCGAGTTCACCGGGCGCGTGTGTCCCGCCCCGTGCGAGGGTTCGTGCGTGCTCGGCATCAACCAGGACCCCGTCACCATCAAGGACAACGAGTGCTGGATAGCCGACAACGCCTGGGAAAAGGGCTGGATGGAGCCGATGCCGCCCGAGTCCCGCACCGGCAAGAGCGTCGCTGTCATCGGCTCGGGTCCCGCGGGACTCGCCGCCGCCGACCAGCTGAACCGCGCGGGACACCGCGTCACGGTGTTCGAGCGCGCGGACCGTCCCGGCGGCCTTTTGATGTACGGCATCCCGAACATGAAGCTCGACAAGGGCCTCGTCATGAGAAGAATCGCCGTGATGGAGGCCGAGGGCGTCGAGTTCCGGACTTCCACGCGGGTCGGCGTCGACGTTCCCGCCGCGCGGCTCATGGAGGACTTCGACGCCGTGCTCGTCGCGACCGGATCGACCCGGCCGCGCGATCTCGCGGTTCCGGGCCGGCAGCTTTCGGGCATACACTTCGCGATGGACTTCCTTACCGCGAACACGAAGAGCCTTCTCGACTCGGCCTTCTCCGACGGCAAAAGGATTGACGCGAAGGGAAAGAAGGTCGTCGTCATCGGCGGCGGCGATACCGGAAACGACTGCCTCGGCACGTCGATCCGGCACGGCTGCGCGGGCGTGGTGAACTTCGAGCTTTTGCCGAAGCCCCCCGAGTCGCGCACTCCCGACATGCCCTGGCCGACGTTCCCCCGGACGCTCAAGGTTGACTACGGCCACGCGGAGGCGATTCACGCCTTCGGGCAGGATCCGCGCGAGTACTGCATCTCGACGAAGGAATTCGTCGGTGACGAGGCGGGAAACGTGAAAGGCGTGCGCACAGTGCGCGTCGAGTGGAAGAAGAACGCGGCCGGACAGTTCGTCATGGAGGAACTCGCCGGAACCGAGGAGTACTTCGAGGCCGACCTCGTGTTCCTCGCGCTCGGTTTCCTCGGTCCCGAGGCCGAGCTTCTGTCGGATCTCGGCGTCGAGACGGACGGCCGGGGCAACGCGAAGGCGGCGTACGACTCGTTCGCCACGGGGACGCACAAGGTCTTCGCGGCCGGCGACGCGCGGCGCGGCCAGTCCCTGGTCGTGTGGGCCATCAACGAGGGTCGCGCCGCCGCGCGCGAAATCGACCGCTTCCTGTGCGGCAGGACCTGCCTGCCGTAAGGCCGCGCGTCAGAAATCGCGGACGCGGAAGTAGGCCTTCTTCGGCTGGTGCTTTCCGTCGAAGACGAAGGGGTAGTTCTTGAAGCCCCTGAAGTCGTTGAGCCAGGTGTGGTCGTCCGCGACACCCCAGAAGGTCACGCTCGTGACCTTCCCCGCGTTCTCGCGGAGCAGGGCGAATATCTCGTCGTAGCGGTCGGCGAGCCGGCCCTGCCGGTTCGCGGGACAGGTGATGTCGAGCTCGGTGACGTGGACGGCGAGCCCCATCTCCGAGAACTCGTCGATCTCGTCCTGGATGTTCTCGATCCCCGGCCAGTCGATTCCCCAGTGTCCCTGCGTGCCGATGCCGTCGATCAGTTTGTCCCTGACCAGGTTCTGCTCCTTGAGCATGCGGACCACGCGGTCGCGCTTCCGGTAGTCGTCGAGATTGTAGTCGTTGTAGAACAGGAGCGCGTCGGGGTCGACGGAGCGGGCGATGGCGAAGGCCTCGCGCACGTAGGTTCCGTCTCCCCACATCTTGTACCAGGGCGAGTCCGTCCGGTAGATCGAGGATCCGTTGCCGTCCGCGACCGCCTCGTTCACGACGTCCCAGCAGTATACCGTTCCCTTGTAGCGCGTCATGACGGCCGTCATGTGCTCGCGCAGCATCTCCCGCGCCCACGCCCTGCGTTCCTCGACCGGGCCCGTTGTCCTGAACATCCACGCCGGGCTCTGGTTGTGCCACACGAGCGTGTGCCCGCGCATGCGCATCCCGTTCTCGCGCGCGAAGTCGGCGATCGCGTCGGCGGCCTTCCACGAGAAAGTGCCCCTGCTCGGCTGGATCACGACGGGCTTCATGGCGTTCTCCGCCGTGAGCGAGCCGAATTCCGCCAGAAGCTCCGGCGGATACCTCTTGAGCGAATCGAATCCGTACTCGCCCGCGGCGACCGCGGCCCCGATCGGAAAGTGGTCGCGGTAGGCCTCGGAGAGCGTCTTGTTCCCGCGTTCGGTCCCAGTCGGTCCCGGTTGCGCCGAACCGGCCTCGGGCGCGCCCGTCGAGGCGCAGGACGAGGCGAAAAGCGAAAGGGCGGCAATCGCCGCCGTGATGTTCGTTTTCATGTCATACTCCTTCAGATACCATGGCCCCGCCAGGCGAGCCGGTACATAGGGCAAATTACTGAAGCGTGCCGGACGCCCTGCCGGCGAAATAGGTGACGGTTCCGAACACCCGGGATTTTTTCTCCACGACGAGCGTCTTTCCGTCCCACGAGATGTCGCAGGGCATGCCGCCGTCGATGACGTAGGGGTCGACGAAGGCGTCATGCACGCGCTTGGCGTTTTCGGACGACTCGACGGCGACGAGATGCACGAGGCCTTTCATCCTCAACGGGCGTCCGGGCGCGGGCTTTCCGTCATGCCTGGAGATGGCGCGCGCGGCCCCTTGCGCCTCAATGAGGAAGGTGCACGCCCCGTCTTCCGTCTCCAGTATCCATCCGGGAAAGCCGTTGCCCACCGGTTCTCCGGTCAGGGTCGCCTCGAAGGACTCCTTCTTGCGCTCCGCGACTCCCTTCGCCGCGACGGGCAGGCCGGCCATCTCCCAGTATCCCCGAAGGTCGTCCGCGTAGTTCGCGGGAAGCGTCACGCTCTCCCGTCCCCGCTCGAGCCGCCTGGCCGCCTGCCGGTAGGCGGCGAGCCGCAAGTCGACGAGTTCGAGAAGCTTTTCGTCGAGCCATATCCGCGAGGTCGCGACCGCCTGTACCGTCGCGTTGTTGCTCGCGAATATCTCGTTGCCGAAGCGCGTCAGGGTGTAAATCTTGGGAAAGTCGACGCGGAATATCTGGGTGGCGTGCGCGAGCGCGTGAAAGGCGGAGTAGGCCACCCGCGAGCCGCCCATGGTCTTTTTGAGGCGCGTGAAATCCGCGATTCTCGTCCCGAGTTCCCGCGCGAGACGCTCGTTGTTCGAGATCATCGCTCTCAGGGCGGGGAGGTCGCTTGCGGCGAGCGTCCGCTTGTCGCCGAGCGAAAGTTCCGGAGAGCCGAACTCGCGGTATTCCTCGAGCTGGCCCGCCCACGCGACGCGATGGGCGAAGGGCCTCAGCGACTCGCCCGAACCCGAGGTAAGGAGGAGGTGCTTGCCGTGCGGGGCGGTTCCCTTCGGCTCGATGAGGACGTACTCGGCCGTCGCCTCCATCGAAAAGCGGAACAGCTTTCTGTGGTGGTTCGCGAACAGGGCATGGAAGGCCTTGCGGAATTCGTCGGTCGTCCCGGCTGTCGCGTCAGCGGGGACCTCCACCGTCACGAAAAAGGG
>LVBL01000013.1 GCA_001604405.1 Spirochaetales bacterium Spiro_10 | reverse complement strand
CTCAGGGCCCCGACTCCGGTCACGCACGTAACCGCCACCGCGAGGGCGATATCCGTAAGGCTTCGGATCGACGGGGCGGACATGAAACTGCCGCGGTCGTCCCAGAGTTTGCGACTGTAGAAGGGAGCCTCGCAGGCGGCCTCGCCCGCGCTCTCGATCATCTTGTGCTGGATGAACATCCCCATGAAGGGGAGACGCCTCTCAGGGCCGCGTTATACCACTACGGACGGAATTGCACGTAGCGCGGGAGGCCGGGTCGGTGTCCTCGCCCGACGGTTGGCGGGTTTCAGTGAATAAAAAGCGCAACCTCTGCGCGCCAAAGCGGTCGAGGCCCCTCGCCCCGTCCCTCCCGCCATGGTGCCATGCCGTTCCGTCCGGAGAGCCATGGAGCGCGGCCCGGAAAGACATCTCACCATTTCATAAGGTTACCTTCGCGGCCTCCCCTGGCTCCAAATCTTTGCGCCCGCGCGGGGAACACGACGACGATCAAGCATTTCGAGTTACGTAAAAAAAAACGGAAGTGGCGCGGGCGCAAAGGATTTTCCGCTACCCCTTCTAAGTTACTTACTCGATATTAATAAACGCCCCAAACACCCAGCCGTCAGGATATACTTCGGCATCAACCTTATACCAGTAAGCTTCTACCTCTCCAATTTTTTGTTGTTTCTCACTTTTATCGATAATCGTTACCCTATCCCCCGTATTAAGAAATCCCCACGTATCACTTTTCAAATCTGGTTTTGTTCTAATCCTGACACGAGTATCGTTAATAACACCAGATAATGGTTGTATTCGAGGTGGCCCAGATATTTTATGCCAAAGGGCTTTTTTACCATATCTATTCCCTTTGTTTTTATAATATTCGGACTCTATCCACATAGTATCACGATCAATAAAATGTAAAATTATACTGTATTCCCAATACGTATTTGGATCATTTACATCAGAATACCTATAAACAATAACAGAAAGAGAAGTACTAGTTAGCTTTTGAATAGACTTAATTCGAAAATTTGCCAATCCAGCATCGAAAAACAAAGGATACGGAGCGCTATTCACATCAAATTCCATTATGCCACTATTAGCCGACTTAGCACTTCCCCATGAAAAAATACGACTAACTAAGCTCAATTTATTATTTGGATTTGAAATACACCAAGCATATTTATTAGCATCACACCAAACTCCATTAATATCCTCATTTTCTACTTGGAAAGATTCTGAAAAGCAACCAGTAATTACTAATGCTAAAAAAATAACAGTAATAAGTATTTTAAACCTAGTAAGCATACGTAAACACTCCTACAGAATCATTAAGTTTTTTCTCCCATGTATTTCCTGAGTTATAGACAGGCGTTTTTTTTAGCCCTCCTGCAATGAAATGCGAACCGTCTTTATATGGGACTTCTAGCCGATAACCGACTAGTTCATAGTTAGTAATGCCTCTCGGAATCGATCCAAAAGAGAAAGCAATGTCTGCTCTTCCCAGTTTAACTAAAACCAGTTTTGTTAAAACATCTGGATTATTAACAACTCCTTCAGGCGTGAGCACTTTTCGTGAGGGCATAAAAGGATCATCCAATTCTTTTGCCGTATTAAAAATACCCAACACTTGTTGATCCTGAAGCACCTGCCCGACTGCCATTTGAGGATAAGCAATCGATCCAAGAAAGTTGCAGCCAGATTTTTTTATTGCCGGTATTGACGCATATGCTGGATCGTCTTGTTTTTTAAGCTCGGGCAAAATTGGATTATTCTCATCAATCGCATGAAGGAAAACTTCGTGTCCTAGCTCGTTCTTGACACTTACCAGCGAACTGTTATCTGTTTTCTTCGAAAGTACCGTGGTATTGAGCTTGTCAACGTTCTCTTTGTCTGCCCGTGCAATGTATTCATTTACAGCACCGGTATAATACTGCGTCGTCGTATTTAAGTACTGACAAACTCCAAACATTTTTGACACACTGTCAAAGAGTCCCGAACCTAGTGACACCGCATTCCCAACGACATAACCATTGCTAACTTTATCCCATGCGCCTCCAAGCAAAGCTTTTGCTTGGACAATACCCTCCTCCCCTTCTAAGCCAAACCATTTAGCGATATTGGCAGAATGACTTGATTCTGTTGCTTCTAATACTCCTCCGCCCAACTCTGTTAAATCAAGATTCATTGAGCCATCATATTCAAGCGTTCCATCTTCCATCAACTTCCAATAATCCCCACTGCTATCATACGTCTTATCCACATACGACGCGAACTCTCCCAGGTTCTTTTTCTCGCGGGCCTTGTTGAGCATGACGAGGTCTTTGGCGAGATTCGCGTCGCGGGAGACTAAGTCCCCCATGAGCGAGGCATAGCGCGGGTCGTTCATCATCCGCTCGGTCATGAGGGTGTGGGCGTAGGTCGCCATCTGCGTTTCGTCTGAGTTGTCGGCCGTCGTGACGCCGTCCCTATACGCCTCGTGCTGCAGCGTGATCCCCATGCTCATCTGCTCCTCGGTCGACATCCCTTCGCGATACCCCGCTAAGTATACCACGCGTTGACCATTTTCGGTAACGGTTTGCCCACGCGCGCCGGCGGGAAGGCTTCCCGAGCCCGCAAGGAGCGTTTCCCGCGAGATGATCTGGTCGAGTTGCTTGAGCGCCGCCTGATCCCCGAATCCGTACTGGCTCCGAAGGGCGGTCGCGACGTCCATGTTGTTTCTCCAAGCTGCATCTTCGATATTCCTGTTCATTTCAAGATGCTTGAACCCGTTCATTACACCGTTGATCGTACTAAAACTCACGTCCGTCCCGTTCATCCCGAAGTTCATCCCGAACCCGTCCTTCCCGAGATGAAGCTCCATGAACCCCGTCCCGCGAATGCTTGCAACGTTGAACGTCGCGTTCCCGGTCATCCCGTACGTCACCCCGGCGCCCACCATACTGCCTGCGAACGAGCCTATACTGCTTATCTCGCCAATCTGGCCAGAATTGAAACCGGTCACCTTTGTCGCGTTTTGTCCGAGATTGCTTTCGTTTATCGTCCCCGACACGAACTGCCCCGCCATACCCGCCACAACGCCTGCCATGGCGCCTTCGCCGAAGGCGCCTTTGTTGAAGCCGCGTTCGTCGAAAAAGTCCCGTCCCTTGAACATCGCCTCGAAATCGAGGGAGTTGATCGCGCTCGAGAGCACGTTGTTCGACATAACCTCGACGCCCTTGAGTACCGTCTTCGAGATAACGCCCGAACCGAGACCAGCCACATTTCCCACCGCGAACATGCTCGCGGCGCTCACCAATCCCTTTTTCGCCAGTCCTTGCAGGGCGTCGCCCGCGTCAAGGCCGTTACTTATGTCCATGGCGGTGAAAACGACGTCGTCAACAAGGTTCATGCATAGACAGGCAACGCCGGGACCGAATACTGCCGCCGCGGCAATCGTCATCGCAATGTCCGCGAGGCTCCTGATCGACGGGGCGGACATGAAACTGCCGCGGTCGTCCCAGAGTTTGCGACTGTAGAAGGGAGCCTCGCAGGCGGCCTCGCCCGCGCTCTCGATCATCTTGTGCTGGATGAACATCCCCATGAGTCGCCCGGTTTCGCCGTAGCCGGGGAAGCGGACGTTCGCCATGAAGTTCTCTATGTCGACGCCCGGATTCGCGTCGGACTTGAAGACGGGGGCGTACCCCACCCACTCGTTGAACTCGCCGGACTTCAACTCCACTATCCGTTCGGACTGTTCATACGCGGTCTTGGCCTTGCCGCTGAGGGAGTCCATACAAAAGGGGAGACGCCTCTCAGGGCCGCGTCATACCGCTACGGACGGAAATGCGCATAGCACGGGAGGGCGGGTCGGTGTCCTCGCCCGACTGTTGGCGCCTTTCAGGGAACGGAAAGCGAACAGTCTGCGCGCCAAAGCGTCGAGGCCCCTCGCCCCGCCCCGGTCGCTATGGTGCCGCGCTAATCCGTCCGGTGGTATACATGGCGCGGTCCGGAAAGAGGAATCCCCATTTCGCTACATTGCAGTAGCGGCCTCCCCTGGCTCCGAAAGTTTTGGCCGGTGCGCCAAAACGTTTCTTCGCCACCCCTGCGAGCATGTAAAAAAAATATTATTATTCAAGCTAACTAGTTAATAACTCGTATCAACAAGAATTGTTACCTACTAAATCTCATCTGAGTTTAGCAAATAATAGTATATACCAACAACAACTCCATTATTAGTTTCGAATTCAATACAATCATATACATTCTTAACTACACCATTAATCTTCGTTTTATAATTCAAACGATAATCAAAACCCATAAATCCTGAATGCCAAGATTCTTTATGTTCTATAATCCAATCATCAACTCCATATGCTTGGATTACTTTTTCTATTGGATCATTTACTTGAATACCTCGTAAAGTTTTAGAAGCACCAAAAATACTGGTATAGCCATTTTTTCCCTCCCTTAGTGAATAGGGTTGGTCAATAAAGTACACATACCGAATATTGTCATTAATAAATTCATGCGTTTTCATATCCCATCTGGGTGGTATACTCTTATCCACAATCGAAAAAAATTCTTCTGCCTTTTTCTCCATTATATCTGGAAAATAACTCATTAATTCTTGTTGTACTAAAAAAGCTGGAATTCTTTTATCGTTTAATACTATAGAAAAATCCTCAGCGACAAGGGGGCATCCAATAAGATCTTTCCTTATTACATTTTTTTCCTTACAGGAACAAATACCAAAAAACAAAAGAGTAAGTGTTAAACATAAATACAACTTCTTCATACCTTTATTCCTTATATAAGTAACGGAGTTTATTTATTCTGTAATAATTTTTATCTTCATTTTTTGCAGCTAAACCAAATTTTCTACGATTTGTAATACCATTTATGCTCGTATCATACGCTTTAACCTCAAAGTTTCCATCTGTTCCAATATACACTTGATTAATAGTTATATAATGCGAATCTGTTCCCCATGGGATTGCTCCTTGCAAAACGAAAGGTTTATCGAAACTCTGCAGCATTTTTAATGTATCATTAATATTAGTCAAATCACCACTACTAATTACCTTATTATCTGAATAGAAACTTGGTTTTAAAAGACCATTATCATCAAAGTTTGAATTTTTTTGGGCAGCTGCCAAAAAATCTACGTTTATTCCAAGGGCTTTCAAACCTCGGAGATCTAAACTGTGCCCTTTTGTCAACACACTTTTTTACAGTAGTTTAAGGTGTATCATGCC
>LVBL01000159.1 GCA_001604405.1 Spirochaetales bacterium Spiro_10 | reverse complement strand
GTTATGTCGCTCAAAGACCATTTTATCGAGTCCGAAACGGGATCAGGTCTTGTAGACTGGATTCTCCGGTGCATTCACGACGAAATGAAGCAATCGGGCGATACCCACCTCGTCGAATGCATAAGCAACAGGGTTGATCTCCTGCAGGCGCTCTCTCACGCCGCGTCTCCCGAGGAAATCTCAGACATTACGGAGCGCATAAAAAAAACGAAATGCATGGGCGGAAAACCCTGCTCGAAGCAAATTGAAGTGGAAACGCCCCGTGACGAGGGCGCTTTGGAGCTTTTCCTTTCCGAGGCGGAGGACAGGCTCGCAACCGCCCAGGCGATCATCCTCGATCTGGAACGAAACGGAAAAACGGACGAACGACTGCAAAGCCTTTTTCGGGTGTTTCACACAATTAAAGGCGAGTGCGGTTTTCTGAAGATCGCCACCCTTGGAGAGATCACCCACAACATCGAGTCCCTTCTTGACGGCCTGCGACGCGGCGACTCGGAGTTCCAGGGTTTTCACGTGGATCTCCTGCTCGAGGGAATCGACATATCGAGAGAGGTTCTGGAACAGCTGCGCAAGGGGAAAACGATTCTGTTCAACGAGGTTTCGCTCGACTCCTATTACGCGAAACTCCAGAAGTCGACCTCGAACGAAAAACCCTCGCTCGGCGAGATCCTGGTCGAAGAAGGCGTCCTGAAGGAAAGCGACGTCAACAAAATCCTTCAATTGCAGAAAGAATCCGCGTACAGCAAGCGGTTCGGCGAGATAGCGGTAAAGAACAACTACCTCACCAAGGAAGAACTCCAGGAAACGCTCGGGAAGCAACAATCCGCCGACTCGCCGGAGCGCAGGCAGGGAGCGGAACGGGCGGATCCGATAATCAAGGTAAAGGCCTCCAAGGTGACC
>LVBL01000078.1 GCA_001604405.1 Spirochaetales bacterium Spiro_10 | reverse complement strand
CGTCCCGGTTCCGCCGACCGCGTCGAGACCGCCGACGGCGTTGCCGTCAGGCTGCACGCCAACATCGCGCTCCCCGGGGAGACCGCGGAGGCGATGGACGAGGGCGCCTCGGGCATCGGGCTCTTCCGCTCCGAGTTCGTCTTTCTCTCGTCGGCCGAGCTCCCTGACGAGGATGAGCAGTTCGCCGCCTATCGCGCCGCGCTCGACCTCGCCGCGGGCTCGCCCGTGGTGATACGGACGCTCGACGCGGGCGCCGACAAGGCCGTGGGCGAGCAACTCGACGTGTTCGAGAAGAACCCCCTGCTCGGCTGGCGGGCCATCCGCTACTGCCTTGACCGGCGGGACCTTTTCCGCACGCAGCTCCGCGCCCTTTTGCGCGCGAGCGCCTTCGGCGATCTTCGCGTGCTGTTCCCGATGATATCGTGCGTCGAGGAGCTCGACTCCGCGCTCGAGGCGCTCGACGAGGCGAAGGCCGAGCTCGCGTCCGAGGGCGTCGCCTTCCGCGATGGGCTGAAAGTGGGCGTCATGATCGAGATCCCCGCCGCCGCCGTGTGCGCCGACCTCCTCGCGAAGAAGGTCGACTTTCTCTCGATCGGGACGAACGACCTCGTCCAGTACACGATGGCCGTCGACCGGGAAAATTCCCGGGTCGCCCATCTCTTCGACTGTTTCAATCCCGCCGTCCTCAGGCTCGTGGACGCGACGATAAAGGCGGGCAGGCGCGCGCGCGTGGGCGTTTCCATGTGCGGCGAGATGGCGGGCGAGCCGGCCGCCGTCCTTCTCCTTCTGGGGATGGGTCTGCGCGACTTCAGCATGTCCCCCTCCCGCATCGCGCCGGTGCGGGAACTCGTCGGAAAGACCAGAATGGCCGACGCGGAGGAACTCGCCCGCGCGGCCCTCGCGCTCTCGGCCGCGCGCGAAATCAGAAAACTCGTACAGGAGCGACTCAAGAATTATGGATGAACATACCGAACTGCCGGAGGCCCCGACCGGGCGGACCTTCGACGAGGATAAACCCTGGCGCAACCTGCCGCTCATAGTCATCGTTGGACGGCCCAACGTCGGCAAGTCGACGCTCTTCAACCGCTTTCTCAGGCGGCGGCGCGCGATCACGGACCCGACGCCCGGAGTGACGCGCGACCCAATCGAGTCGGTGGCCTTCGTGGCGGGCAAGCCCGTGCGCCTCATGGACACCGGCGGGTTCAAGCTTGACCGCGAGGCCGGCACGGATTCGGCGATCATGGACGAGCTCGTAGTCGAGAAAACCGTCGCCGCTCTCGGCAAGGCGGACGAGATCCTGCTGCTCCTGGAGGCCGGCCCTCCGACCGCCGAGGACGAGGAGTTCATCGAGCTGCTGCGTCCCCATTGGGACAAGCTTCTCGTCGCGGTCAACAAGACCGAGGGCGGAAGACGCGAATCGGACGCCTGGAATTTCCTCGAATACGGTTTTCCCGAGGTCATCTTCGTGAGCGCCGAGCACGGCGACAACATCCTCGAGCTCGGGGAGGCGATGGTGAAGCGCCTCGACTTCTCGAAGGTCGAGGAAGGCGAGGAGGAGCGGGTGATTCGCGTGGCGATCGTCGGCAAGCCCAATACCGGCAAGTCGACGCTCGCGAACCGCCTTACCGGCACCGACGCCTCGATCGTCTCGAATATCGCGGGCACCACGCGCGACGTCGTCGAGGGGGAGTTTTCCTGGAAGGGCAACAAGTTCCTCGTGCTTGACACCGCGGGAATCAGGCGCAAGAGCCGCGTGAAGGAAGACATCGAGTACTATTCCGTCAACCGCGCGATCAAGACGCTCAAGCACGCCGACATCGTCATCCACATGATCGACGCTAAGGAAGGGCTCGCGGAGCAGGACAAGAAGATCGTCGCGCACGCGGCTGCCGAGGGGCTCGGCGTCATCTTCGTGCTCAACAAATGGGACACGATGGAGCAGGACGCGAAGACCCTGAAGAAGGCCGTTCGCGACATGCGCGTCATGTTCGGCCAGATGGAGTACGCGCCCGTTCTTTCGCTCTCCGCGCTCAAGGGTACGGGGATAAGCGACCTTCTTTCCGCCGCCGTCAGGCTCTATGGCCAGCTCTCCCGGAAGGTCGAGACGAGCGCGCTCAACCTCGCGCTCGCCGACTGGGTCGCGGCCTCGCCGCCGCCGCAGGGACGCGCGAACAAGTTCAAGATCCGCTACATGGTGCAGACGCAGGCGAATCCGGTGAAGTTCATGGTCTTCGCGTCGCGCCCCGAGGCGGTGACCGGAACCTACATCTCCTACATCAGGAACAGGATCAGGAAGGATCTCGGTTTTGCCGAGATCCCGGTGGTCGTTGAGGTGAAGGGCAGCCGGAAGAAGTGGGAGGAGCGGGAACGCTGAGCCCGGTGCCGGCGAGGGGACGAATGGCCGATGGCTGAATTCACGATTGGCGACGTCGAGCGCGCGACGGGAGTGAAGGCGCACGTACTCAGGTACTGGGAGGAGGCGATCCCCCTCATCCGCCCCAGGAAGGACGCCCAGGGCCGCCGCTTTTACGGCGCGCGGGACGTCGAGCTTATCTCGCGGGTGAAGTACCTCGTGCAGGAACGGAAATACACCCTGGCGGGCGCGGGAGAGCGCTTGCTCGCCGAGCTTACCGACTCGCGCCGCGAGCGCGCGATTCGAGAGATTGAGACGATCAGGGCCGACCTTTCGAGGGCGCTCGAGATCGCCCGGAAACGCAATGATGAAGGAACTACCGATGAGAGAGAATGACGACGGAAACGACGGGCGCAAGAAGCCCTTTTACGAAAATATAGTCTCGAAGGCCTCGAGGAAGCGGCCGGGCAAACCCGCCCGCGGCGCCCCCGCCGGCCGCGACTCCGACAGTCGCCCCGCCCGTGGCGCCCCCGCCGGCCGCGATGCCGACAGCCGGCCCGCCCGTGGCGCCCCCGCCGGCCGCGATGCCGACAGCCGCCCTGCGCGTGGCGCGTACACCGGCCGCGACTCCGACAGCCGGCCCGCCCGTGGCGCCCCCGCCGGCCGCGACTCCGACAGTCGCCCTGCCCGTGGCGCCCCCGCCGGCCGCGATGCCGACGGCCGCCCATCCCGCGGCGCACCCGCGCGACGTGATTCCGACAGCCGCCCTACGCGTGGCGCGTACACCGGCCGCGACTCCGACAGCCGGCCCGCGCGTGGCGCACCCGCCGGCCGCGACTCCGAC
>LVBL01000158.1 GCA_001604405.1 Spirochaetales bacterium Spiro_10 | reverse complement strand
GAGCTCATCAGCAGGCTTCTGGCGCAGGAGTACGAGGTCTACATGCTCAAGGACGCCGAGATAACGACGCGTCTGGTCAAGCGCTATCCCGAATCGCTCGTGTTCGTGAACATCGACGCCGGCCTTTCCGAGGAGGAGTGGGAGGCCTGGATCCGCGCGCGAATGGAGGATCCGGCCACGTCGGCGGTCGGCATCGGGATCGTCTCGTACAACGCCGACGAGACCTTGCAAAAAAAATACCTGATGGACATCGGTATCCGCTGCGGCTTCGTCAAGCTCAAGCTCGGTCTCGAGGAGAGCACGAGAATCCTCCTGGAGACGCTTCACGCGAACGAGGCCAAGGGCCGGCGGAAGTACGTCCGGGCCTCGTGCGCGCACGACGCCTTATCGACGATAAACGTCCGCGAGGGACCCATAAAGACGACGGGCAGGATCTTCGACATCAGCGTCGTCGGCCTTTCGTGCATACTCGACCCCGATCCCGATTTCGGCAAGAACGTCATCCTCAGGGACGTCCAGCTCAAGCTCCGCGCGTCGCTCGTGCGGGTCGAGATGGTGGTCTTTGGCCGGCGGGATTACGAGGACAGGACGATGTACATCATGCTCTTCTCCCCGAAAACGGACTCCCTCGCGAAGGAAAAAATCCGTAACTACATACAGATCGCCCTGCAAACCGAGATCGAGGCGGAGACCGCGGAGACAGCGGAGAGCGCCAAGCAGCCGTCCGCCGGCGGTGACGCGGACGTTTGACAACACGCTTCCCCGCGACGAGAATTCAGCGAGGGAGGGAGTGCCATGAGCAAGATCGCGAAGTTCTTTTCGATCCTCACTGCCGAGCTCGTCGACGCGAAGGACGAGTTCGAGGAATCGATACGCGCCGTCGAGGAAGCCCGGGCGCGCGAGGCATGCACGGAATACGTCCGCCGGCAGAACGAGGCCCTGTACCGCTCCGAGGTTTCCGCCCTCCGCGACCTCGCCCGCGACATCTCCCTGCGCGACACGTCCGCCTACGCGTCCCTTGACGAGGCGGTCTCCGCCGTGACGGCCCTGGTCGGCGAAAAGACGAAACGGGGAAACTACCCGGAACTGATGAAGGACTTTCTCGGAAAAAAAATTGAAAAGGTACGGCGATTCGTGGAGGATCAAAAGTGAGGAGATTGCGGCTGGCGCTCATGTCCGTCATCATGTTCGTTACGTGCAAGGG
>LVBL01000077.1 GCA_001604405.1 Spirochaetales bacterium Spiro_10 | reverse complement strand
TATAATGAGCCCAGAAATTAAGACACAAAAGGCAGTTTAAATAAGGTGTAGAATCCGCTATGTTTGAGGCGGTGGACACCATGAAAAAGAGACAAAGTTTTGACAAGGCATTTAAGGCTAAAGTCGTACTGGAAGCGCTCCGGGAGGAATTAACCCTCCAGGAAATCGCGAAGAAATACGACGTGCATCCGAACCAGATTAGCCTCTGGAAGAAGCAAGCTATCGAGAGTTTGCCCGAGATCTTTGAAAAACCAAATAAGAAAACCGAAGGCGAAAAGCAGGCCGAAGACCAATACGATGAGGCTTTGAAAACCTTGGGAGCCATGAAAATCGAGAACGAGTTCCTAAAAAAAAAGTACAAGCAACTGTACGGGACCGATCCGTTCTGATCGAACGAGTTCATGAAAAAATGAGCATCGCATGGCAATGCCAAGCTCTCGGAATAAGCCGGAGTGTTGCGTATTACGAAAAGGAGCACACCGTACAAGAACAGGATTTGGTTGTGCTAGAGCATATCCGTTCCGTGCTTGAACGGATCCCGTTTTACGGATACCGCAAGGTTTCCCGGGAGATATGCGCAAAACACATGCCGGTGACCGAGAAACAAGTCAGGCGGATCATGGCCCGAGCCGGATTGCAGGCGATTTTCCCTGGCCATAATCTATCAAAGGCACGGCAGGAACATAAAAAATATCCGTATCTTCTTGCCGGTAAGAAAATACGATATCCGAATCAAGTATGGGCGACTGATTTGACGTATATCAAGTTGCCATCGGGCCATGTATACCTGATGGCGATCATTGATCTGTACTCGAGACGAGTCCTTAACTGGATAATCACAAATACGCTCGATGCTCCGATATTCGCCAATTGCTTACGGGAAACAATTGAGCAACATGGATGTCCGGCGATTTTCAATACCGATCAAGGATGTCAGTTCACCTCAAATTGTTGGACAGGCGTGCTACAAGAATATGGCATTACTATAAGTATGGACGGAAAGAATCGAGCGTTGGATAATATCTACGTTGAGCGGTTGTGGCGATCACTCAAATACGAGGATATTTATATAAAACAGTATGAATCGGTTCGCGAGCTTAGGGACGGCGTAGCCCGCTACTTTCGATTCTATAACACGGAACGGTATCATCAGAGTCTCGACTACCGAACTCCCGATGAAATGTATCAATCATTCCAGGTCGTTGACTTGGT
>LVBL01000157.1 GCA_001604405.1 Spirochaetales bacterium Spiro_10 | reverse complement strand
GGCATGGAAGACAGTTTTTTCGACGTAAAGACGGCTATCCAGGAATCCCTGCCCGAGATGCTCCGGGGAAGGTTTTCCATTCTGGGAGACGGGGAGGATTCCGATGAATGACGGTGACAGGCTCTCGGGCCTTATTCGCTCGGGCGGGGTGTATTACAATGTCGGCGGCAACACGCCCGAGGAGGTGTTCGCAGAGCTCGTCGCGCAGATAGAGGTCGCGCCCGGCCTCGACCGTTCGGCGCTCCTATCGGGGCTCGTCGAGCGCGAGCGGCTCATGACTACCTCCGTCGGGCACGGCATCGCGCTTCCCCATCCGCGCACGCCGCTCGTCTCGCGCCCCGAGGACGAGCGCATCTTCGTCTGTTACCTCGACAAGGCGGTCAATTTCGACGCCATGGACGGCGGGCCGGTGTACGCCCTGTTCGTCATCCTGAGCGCCGATCCGAAGAGCCACCTGGGAATTCTTTCGCGCCTTTCCTGGCTTTTCCAGCAGGAGGGGTTCCGCGAAGTCTTGAGAAAAAAGCCTGATTCCGCGGAACTCGCGAACGTGATACAAAGATACTATTCGTAAGGAGAATCGCATGAAGAAAGAACTGGACGCCGTCGCCCTGTCGGTACGAAGCCTCTCGATGGACGCCATCCAGAAGGCAAACTCTGGCCATCCCGGCCTTCCCCTCGGGACCGCCGAGCTCGCCGCCGTGCTCTACGGAAAGATACTCAGGCACAACCCCGCGAACCCTTCCTGGAAGGACCGCGACCGGTTCGTGCTCTCGGCCGGCCACGGATCGATGTTCCTGTACTCGATCCTGCACCTTTCCGGCTATAACGTGACGCTCGACGACGTGAAGAACTTCCGCCAGATCGGGTCGCGCTGTCCCGGCCACCCCGAGTACGGGTACACGGACGGCGTCGAGACGACCACCGGCCCGCTCGGCCAGGGCGTGTCGGCCGCTGTCGGCATGGCCATAGCCGAGTCGATGCTCGCCGCGCGCTTC
>LVBL01000076.1 GCA_001604405.1 Spirochaetales bacterium Spiro_10 | reverse complement strand
GTCGTCGCCTTCGGCTCCTCGCTCGACCAGGTGGGCCTTCTCGCGCGCAACGCCGACGACATCGGCCTCATGCTCTCCGTCATGGCCGGCCGCGACCGCCTCGACGACACGAGCGCGGACCTCGATTTCTCCGCCCTCGCGAACCTTGCCCCCGCCGACGTTTCAGGTCTTAGGATCGCCCTTCCCGAGGAGTTCATGCGCGAGAAGGGGCTCGACCCCGAGATCGCGCGCGTCTTCGAGACCGCCTGCGAATGGTTCCGCTCGCGCGGGGCCGTCGTCGAGACCGTCTCGATCCCGGTTCTCGAGGCCGCGATCGGCTGTTACTACGTCATCGCCCTGTCGGAGGCGGCGAGCAACCTCTCGCGCTTCGACGGCATCCGCTACGGTCTCCGCAAGGATCCGGGCGAGGGCTTCGACGAGCTCTACGTCGCGACGCGCTCGGACGGCTTCGGCGCCGAGGTGAAACGGCGCATCGTCATCGGGAACTACGTCCTCTCCACGCACTTCTCGGGAGAGACCTACAAGAAGGCGATGAGCGTGCGTTCCCGCATCCAGCGCGATCTCGGCGAGGTCTTCAAGAAATACGACCTCCTCCTCTGCCCGACGAGCCCGACGACCGCCTTCCCCCTCGGGTCCAAGGTGGACGATCCCCTCGCGATGTACCTTTCCGACCTCTACACGACCTTCGTGAACCTCGCCCGCGTGCCCTCCCTTTCGGTGCCGATGGGCGAGACGGCGGCCGGGCTTCCGGTCGGCATACAGCTGTGCGGACCGCACTTCGGCGAGGGGAAGATACTCTCCGTCGCCAAGGCCTGGGAGGCATCGAAATGAATACGCGCGACGAGACGACGGTGGCCGAACGGCCCGTCCACGCGGACGGCGACCTCTCCTACGAGGTGATCATCGGCTGCGAGATCCACTGCGAGCTCAAGACGGCCACCAAGGCCTTCTGTTCCTGCGAGAACCGCTACGGCGGGATGCCGAACACCCGGGTGTGCCCGGTATGCCTCGGCCTTCCCGGGGCCATGCCGATTCCCGGCCGCGAGTACGTCGAGCTCGGGGCGGTGGCGGGCTACGCCCTCGGCTGCGGGATCAACGCCTACACCAAGTTCGACCGCAAGCACTATTTCTATCCCGACCTCGTGAAGGGCTACCAGATCACGCAGTACGACATACCCCTCTGCCACGACGGCGTCGTCATGATCAACCTCGCGGCCGCCGACGAGGCCCCGCGACTCAAGAAGGTGCGCGTCGAGCGCATCCATCTCGAGGAGGACGTCGGAAAGAGCCTCCACGTCGAGGGCGCGCACAGCTACATCGACTTCAACCGCTCGGGGGTTCCCCTCATCGAGATCGTCTCCCGGCCCGACATGTCGAGCCCCGAGGAGGCGGCCCTGTTCATGCAGACGGTGCGCGAGATACTCCGGTACATCGGCGCGACCGACGGCAACCTCGAGGAAGGCGCGATGCGCTGCGACGCGAACCTGAACTTGCGCATCCGCGCCGAGGGTAAGGAATGGCGGACGCCGATCTCGGAGATCAAGAACATGAACTCCTTCAAGGCGATCCGCGAGGCCTGCGCCTACGAGATACGCCGCCAGCTCGCCGAGTTCCGCTCAGACCGCCAGAACTACACGGCCGGCTTCAAGCGGACGATGGGCTGGGACGAGGCGGCCGGCGAGACCGTCGTCCAGCGCACCAAGAACTCCTTCATCGACTACCGCTTCGTCGTGGAGCCGGACATCCGCCCGATCGTGCTCGGCGAGGACTTCCTCGCCGAGGCGCGCGCGCGCGTCGGGGAACTCCCGGCCGCCAAGCGCGACCGCTTCCGCGCCGAATACGGCCTTTCCGACTTTGACGTCAACACGCTCACGGCCGACCGCGAGCTCGCAGAATGGTTCGAGCGGGCGGCCAAGGCGTCGAGCGACCCGAAGAAGGCCGCGAACTGGGTGCTCGCCGAGGTGCTCGCCGTCGTCAACGAGACGGGCTCGGCCCTCGGGGAGCTCAAGATCGGCCCCGGGCACATAGCCGGCCTCGTGAACGCCCTCTCGAAGGGCTCGATCACGAGCAAGCAGGCCAAGGAGGTCTTCCAGGCCATGCTCGAGACGGGCGATCAGGCGGAGGCCGTCATCGCCGCGCGGGGCATGAGCCAGGTGAGCGACTCGGGCGAGATCTCGCGCATCGTGGACGAGGTGATTTCCGAGAACCCCGCCGCCCTCGAGGACTTCCGCAAGGGCAAGACGAACGTCGTCGGTTGGCTTACCGGACAGGTCATGAAGAAGTCGAAGGGGCGGGCGAACCCGGCCATGGCGGCGGAACTCGTGCAAAAAAGGCTTGCGGAACGGGGATAAGGCGATAGAATAGGGGTCAGTCATGGAAACGACAGTCTCGATCGACCTGAAAGCGGAACTCAAAAAGCGGTATGGGACGGTACGCCGCGCCTACGACTACCACCTCTACACGGCCAAGGGCGTCAGGCTTCTTGACCTCTGGCAGGAGGACGGGGCCGCCATACTCGGCTGGCGCTCGGGAAAGGCGAAACTCGCCTTGAAGAACGCCCTGGACCGCGGGGTTACCGGTTCCTTTCCGACCGAGATCGACGACGAGCTCGAGCGGGCGGTCAGGGACATCCTTCCCGACTACGCCCACGTCCGTTGGTACGCCTCCCGCGACCGCGCCCGGCGCGCCTGCGCCGAGGCCCTCGGCCTCTGGTCCGACATACCCCTCATAGAGTCGGCCATCCTCCATCCCGAGGCCTCGGTCGACATCGGCCCCGGCGGGGATTCCCCCCTTTCGGCCGCGAAGAAGATCCACGGGATCCCGGTGTGGCGCCCCTGGCTCGACGAGGCCTTCTATACGATGGGCGACCGGGTGGACTCCTCCTTCCTTCGCGCCGTCAACGACACGAACGACGCCATGATCCTCGTCTCCCCCTTTCCCTTCGCCGGGGGCTGTACGCTCGCGGTCTTTTCGGACCGCGTCGCCGACGACGAAACGCGCGCCGGCCGCATACCGCCGTCGGATCCCGTCGCCCCGGCCCTGCTCGCGGCCCTCGCGCGTTCCTGGGCCGACTTAGCCGCCGCCCTCAGTACCCGCGGCGAGGCCGACTGGGCGCGCTTCGACCGCTATACGGAGCCCTTC
>LVBL01000156.1 GCA_001604405.1 Spirochaetales bacterium Spiro_10 | reverse complement strand
AGCGTAGCGACTGCAAGTTTCGTGACAATAGCATTCTCAGGTTGAAGCAGTTGTTGGGCGCTTCTTCTTATATACCAGTTATTAAAAAATCTATTGCCGAAAGTATTTCTTGTCGATTGGATAGGCATTCACAGATAGATGATCCTATTTGTGATATTGGTATACCTGCCATTTGCTGTGTTAACAAAATGTACTCTTTCTTTTTAATACTAATTATCGGATTTAGGTATTTTATAATACCTTTCCCAAATTTATCTTTATTTGCTAGTGGAATAACTATTCTTGTATCCAGGTCGACCAAAAGCGTTGATTGAACATCAATTAAGTAGGGGTATGTTTTTTTTGATTTCTCATTCAAATTTTCATAAATATGGTACTGGGACATTAAAACATCCTAATCTCATCACTAAACAACCCATATTCTTCAACTGAAGAATTGTATGACACTATAGCCTCTTTGTTTTCTTCTTTCCAAAGATCTATTTTTCTTGCTTTAAGTGCATCTGCTAATGCAGACTCAAGAGTTGCAGATATATTTATCTTATAGTCTTTTGCTTGTGTTAATAGATCACTGTTAACTGTTAAATTAGTCGGTTTTTTTGGAGCCTTGGTATTGTACAAGGAAGACATATGGAACCTCCTTACTTATGGGTACATATAATATATGCGCATTAAACATATATGTCAATACAATGCTTATTGAATAACTTCTTTCAAAATATTGAACACATTAATATTCATTCCTCGGGCGCCGAAGGCGTCCGCCCAACATTT
>LVBL01000012.1 GCA_001604405.1 Spirochaetales bacterium Spiro_10 | reverse complement strand
AAGACCGCGCTCCGGAGCGCGGTGAGCTCGCATGACCTGACGGCCTTTCTCGAGAACGGCGAGAAGATCGAGGAATGCATCCGCGCCGAGGTCGACCGCAAGACGACCGACTGGGGCATCACCGTGCAGCACATAGAGATTACCGACATACAGATCCCGGCCTCGTTGCAGGACCCGCTGAGCCGCCTCGCGCAGGCGGAACGCGAGAAGAAGGGGCGCATACTCCTCGCCGAGGCCGAGATCGAGATAGCGAAGAAATTCGAGGAGGCGGCCAGGATCTACGACGCGAACGGCACGGCCCTCAACCTCAAGCGCCTTTCGATCCTCAACGAGGGTCTCGACGCCGGCAACTCGATGATGATCGTTCCGAACTCCATCACGGAGCGGCTCGAGGGAAGCGACCTCTTCGGCCTCCAGGCACTCGGGAAGATGGCTCGCGACGAGCGCGACCGGCGCGCGGGTGGCTCCGGTGGCGCCAACGGTTCCGACGGAACGACCGGCGCCGCGAAAAAAGGGGAGGCGTGAGATGAACGCGACCGGACGGGGCGGGGACCAGGTCATCGTGGCCGACTCGCTCGTGAAGAACTACGAACTGAACGGGATCACGGTCGAGGCCCTCCGGGGGATGAGCCTCACGGTCGCGCGCGGCGAGTTCACCGCCGTGGCGGGGCCCTCGGGGAGCGGCAAGTCGACCTTCCTCCACCTGGTCGGCTGTCTGGACGTCCCGACCTCGGGATCCGTCACCGTCGGCGGGCGCGACACCGGCTCGCTTTCGAAGCGCGAGCTCGCCGCGCTCCGCCGCGAGACGATCGGCTTCATCTTCCAGGCCTACAACCTCATCCCGGTGCTGACGGCCGTCGAGAACGTGTCCTTCCCGCTCGTGCTCCTCGGGGAGGGCGCCCGCGCCGCGCGCGAGAAGTCGCGGGCCATGCTCGAGTCCGTCGGCCTTCCCGGCATGGACGACCGGCGGCCGAAGGAGATGTCGGGCGGACAGCAGCAGCGCGTGGCGATCGCGCGCGCGCTCGTCAAGAAACCGGCCATCATCCTCGCCGACGAGCCGACGGCGAACCTCGACTCGAAAACCGCGCGGGAGATCCTCGAGCTCATGGCGGACCTCAACGCGCGCGAGGGAACGACCTTCGTCTTTTCGACGCACGACCGGCTCGTCATGGACTTCGCGCGCAGGCTCGTCTCCCTGCGCGACGGCGTCGTCGAAAGCGAGGCAACGAGATGACCCGCTCCGAGGCCGCCGGCATCCTCGCGATGTCCCTGCGCAACCTGTCGCGGCACCGCGCGAAGACCGCGGTCACGATCGCGGCGGTGGCGATCAGCGTCTCGATGTACATATTCGTGGACGGCTGGATTTACGGCATGAACCTCGACTCGCGGCGGAACATCGTGACCTACGAGATGGGCGCGGTCAAGGTCCAGGCGGACGCGTATTACGCGAAGAAGGACGACCTTCCCATGTACGAGTCGTTCTCCGGCTGGGAGGAAGGAGCGCGCCGCCTCGAGGCCGCGGGCTACGCCGTCGCGCCCCGGTTTGTGTTCGCGGGGACGGTGTACTCGTCCTCCGCTTCGGCGCCCGTCGTCGTCAACGCCGTCGATCCCGGGCGTGAGGGCTCCGTCCTGCGGTACCCGGAATTCGTCGAGGTCGGTCGGTTCCCGGGGGAGGGAACGATGGAGATCGCCGTCGGCGCGATGCTCGCCGAGCGTCTCCATGTCGGAATACCGCAACGGCCATTGGCTGACGAGTACGGGGGCGAGATCCTCGCCGCGGCGCGAAACCCCGGGGAGACGGCCTTCATTGAGTCCCTGTACGAGCCGTACCGGCCGGAGTCCGCGAAACGGCGTCCCTTCGAGGCCCGCGCCTCCGAGGGCTACGCCGAGGACCGCATGAACCTGAAGTCCTCCGCGACGAAGGCCGATCTCGGCCGCTTGTGGGACATCCTCTCGGCCTCGGGGCGCATGGGCGTGCGCGTGTCGACGACGATCGACATGAAGGCCCTGCCGGAGCGGATCGCCGCGGTAAAGGCCGACGCGGACCTTCTGCCCGCGTTTTCCGGCGAGGAGCTCGCGGCCTTTCGCGCGCTCTACCGGCTCGATTCCGACGGCAGCGACTACGAGCTCGACGCGGCGCTCGCGGCGGACCCGTCGCGCGCTTCCGACGCGGATACGGCGCTCGCGGCGCTTTTGTCCCGCGACTACGCGGGAGCCGTCAGGCACGTGAACCAGCTCATTGACGCGGTGGTCGTCGGGGTCGTCAACTCGCCGAATCCCAAGAACAACGGAAACGTCGCGACGATGAGCCGCCTCGCCCTTTCGGGCGAATCGGGCATGATGCTCGAAGGACGGGTTACCGAGCTTCTCGTGCGCGCGGCGGACGCGGACGACTCGACCCTTCCGGGTCCCCGCGAGAGCGCGGCCGCGATCGCCGCGGTGGCCGGGGACGGCGCCTTCCCCGCCGGGGTGGGCGTCCGCGGCTGGCAGGCCTACTCGGATGACTACTTCGCGGCCTCTCGGCAGGACGAGGTGAGTTCCCGCGTGATGATCGCCTTCCTTTTCGTGCTTTCCTTTCTCGGGATCGCGAACACGATGCTGATGTCCGTGCTCGAGCGCACCCGCGAGATCGGCATGCTCCGCGCCCTCGGGATGGACGACTCGCGCATCCTCGCGTCCTACGCGGTCGAGGCGTCGCTCGTCGGCTTCATCGGCGGCCTCGTCGGGGTCGCGGTCGGCTGCGCGATAAACGTCCCGATGGTCCGCTACGGGATCGACTATTCCGCGATGACGAACGCCATGGGCGGCGACATAGGCTACAGGATCGCCGCGAGTTTCAAGTCAGCCTGGAACGTTCGGGCCATCGTCGGGACCTTTTTCGCCGCGACGATCCTTTCCGGGTGCGTGGCGATTCCCCCGGCGAGGCGCGCGCTCGGGATGCCCGTGACGGAAAGCCTGAGGTTCGAGTGAGGAGGCCCGCATGACAGACGGTACAAACGGGGAAGCGAGGCGCCTGACGCCCGGCGGGCATTCGGCGCTCGTGACCGTGGCCTGGCGGAACATCTGGAGAAACGGGAGGCGCACGGTCCTGTGCGTCGTCGCCGTCGCCATCGCCGTTTTTTTCAACGTGTTCATGCAAGCATGGATGGACGGGATGTACGACGGCATCGAGGAGGTCGTGAGGATCTACGACACCGGGCACGCCCTCGCGACGTCCGCGAAATTCGAGGACGAGCGCGAATACCTCCCGGTCCAGTATCCCCTCGCGGACGGGGCGGACGCCTCCGTTCTCGTCGCCCTCGCCGAGTCGGTCGCCGGGGTCAGGGCCGCCGTCCCCCGGATATCCGCGCACGCGACGCTGTTCGACAGCGTCATCAAGCACGCCCGGCTCTGGGGCGTCGACATCGACCGCGAACTCGCGGCGAACCGGCTCAACCTGACGAAGCGGACCGACGGACTCGTTTCCGGCCGGTTCCCCTCCCCGGGGAAAAACGAGTGCGCGATCGGCCGCGCGATGGCGAAAAAGGGCGGACTCTCCGTCGGGGACACGATCCCGCTCAAGACCGTGTCCGCCCAGTTCTCCGACAAATACTGGAATCCCGAGATCACCGGGATATTCGAGTTCGACTACCGGCCCTTCGACGAGGACACGATCATCGTCCCGATCGACCGGCTGCAGCGCGTGCTCGGTCTCGGCGGCGCGACGCAGCAGCTCGTGGTGTTCGCGCGCGACGCGCGCGACTCGACGGCGATACGGAACGGCCTGAAGCCGCTCCTCGGCGAGGGCGCGAGCGTGCGCGAGTGGTCCGACAACTACTGGGTCGCGATGATGCGCTCGATGACCGGGATGATGCTCGTCGTGTACGCGGTCTTCATCGTGGTCGCGAGCTTTCTCATAGTCAACACGATGCTGATGGTCATCCACGAGCGGATCAAGGAGATCGGCATGATGGGCTCGCTCGGCATGTCCCGCCGCGAGATCGTCGAGACGTTCTTTCTCGAGGCCCTGTTCCTGAGCCTTCTCGGATCGGCGGCCGGCGCTGCCCTCGGCGGCGCGGCGAGCTTCGTCGGATCCCTTTTCCCGATCGACATGAACACCTTCACCGGCGGCGGCATGAAGGACCTTCCGGTCTCCGGCACGATATTCCTTTCCTTCTCGCCCGCGAAGGTGGCCCTCGGTTTCGCGTTCGGCGTGGCGGTGTCGTCCCTCTGCACGATACTGCCCTCGCTCAAGAGCGCGTTTATCGAGCCGGTGGAGGCGCTGAGAAGATGAATCCACGCAAGGAGCGCGCAATGAAAACTATGACGAGAATGGCCGCCGCGGCGGCGATGGCCCTGTTCGCCCTGTGTCCGGTCGCGGGCGCCGATCCTGATCCGGTCGCCCTGCTCGACGCGGTGGACGACAACGAGATCTTCGGAACGATTTCCTACCGGGGGGAGATGGTGATCGAATACCGCGGAAAGCGGTTCGTGAAGACGATGGAGGTGAAGGGGAGGGAGAACCGCGACAGCTTCATCGAGTTCACGAACCCCGAGGACTCCGGCACGAAGTACCTCAAGAAGGACGGCCGCCTCTACGTGTTCTCGCCCGACACCGAGCAGGTCATGCTGATCTCCGGACACATGCTCAAGGAATCGATGATGGGCTCGGACCTGAGCTACGAGGACACGATAGAGAACGAGCGGCTTTCCAGCCGGTACGTGCCGACGCTCGCGGGCACGGAGACCTTCGGCGGAAGGGAGGTGTGGGTGCTCGACCTCGCGGCCAGGAAGAAGACCGAAAGCTATCCGCGCCAGCGCCTCCGCGTCGACCGCGAGACGGGGGACCTCGTGCACGCGGAGTACTTCGCGCTTTCCGGCGCGCGGCTCAAGGAATACACCCTTATCAAGGCGCTGCCCGTCGGGGGAAGGCGGTTCCCCGTCGAAAGCGAGATGCGGGACCTCCTGCGAAAGGGCAGCAAGACCGTCTTCCGCATGACCGACGTCAGGATCGACGAGCCGATACCGGATTCGGTTTTCACGACGAGAAACCTCCGATGACGGCGGTTTTCCGGTCGCGCCGCGCGGCAGGATGTCAGGCGGCCCTCGCGCTCGCTCTCGTCCTCGCTACCCGGCCGTCCCCTGCCCCCGCCGAGACGCCGGGCGGAACGCGCGCGACCGGCGGCGTGAAAATTTCGGGCCTTGCCGAGACGACCGTTTCCGCGGGCCATTCGCCCCTGGACGGCTGGTTCTCGGGTCTCGAGCAGTTCGCGAACGTCCGGCTCGCGGCCCCCGTCGGCGAGTCGGGCACCTTCAACGCGGCGGCGAACCTCCTCGCCGCCGCCGGCACGGAGAGCGCCTTCCGTTCGGATGCCGAGCTCGAGCGGCTCTACGTCTCCTTCCGCACCGGCCGATTCGACCTCGACGCGGGACTCATGCGCGTTCCCTTCGGGTACGGGCAGGCCTTTCGCCCGACCGACATCCTCAACGCCGCGAACCCGCTCTTTCCGGACGCCCGCCTTTCGGGCGTGCTCGGCGTCCTCGCGTCATGGTACCTCGCCGAGGAGACGCGCCTTGCCGCCTTCGCGTCGGACCGCGCCGCGTCCGACCTGTTCGCCCGGGACTACGCGCCCGATCCCCTGTCCGGCGCGGGAAGCCGACCGCTCGGAGGCCTCTTGTTCGAGACCCACGCTCCGCGCTACAGCGCGCAGGCCCTTGCCGCCGTCCGGGCGCCGGATTCCTCCGCCTCCGTTCCGGAGATTCGCGTCGGCGCGTCGCTCAAGGTGGAGGCCGGAGCCGGTATCGTGGCGGACGCGGTCTTCTTCAATGACGGGGAATCGCCGCCGTCGGCGGTCGGTTCCGCCTCGTGGGTCAAGGCCGCCTTCGGCGCCGACTACTCCTTTTTCGACGGTTCGCTGTACGTCCTCGCGCAGTATTGCTTCAACGGTTCCGGCGTGCTTTCCGCGCGCGACTCCCTCGCGGACCTCTACGGCACGGACGACTGGGCCGACGTGCCGCCGTCCGCGCGCGTTCCCGAGGGGGGCAGGTCAGACTACTACCGTCGCCACTATCTCTTCGCGCACGTTCTCTGGAAGGCGTCCGACTATACGCGCGTCGGGGCGAGCGCGCTTGTCGCGCTCGAGGACGGCTCCTTCGCCCCCGTGCTCGACCTTGAGCACGACCTCGCGCGGGGCGTGAGCCTCTCGGCGGAGGGGCGGGCCTATCTCGACGCCGGGGACCTCGGTCTCGGATGGCGCGGAGAACTCGGGAGCGCGAACGTCGGGGCCACGGCGACGCTGACGTGCAAGGCTACGGTGAGGTTTTAGCCGCGCGCGTCTATGGAACAGGCGCGCGTCTTCGTGATAGTATCGCCCCCATGAACGAAAAACGATACGCCATGGAGCGGCTTCGCGCCGCGTGCGTCGAGAAAGGCCCGCTGTGCGTCGGTCTCGACACGGATCCTTCCTACCTCCCCCCGGAGGTTCTCAGGATGCATGACTCTCCGGCGGAGGCGGTTCTCGCGTACAACCGCGCGCTCGTCGGGGCAACCTCCCCGCACGCCGCGTGCTTCAAGGTCCAGATCGCGTATTACGAGGCGATGGGCCGCGCCGGGCTTTCCGCCTACGCGGAGACGCTCGCGGCCGCGCGCGCCGCCGGGGTCACGGTCATCGCGGATATCAAGCGCGGGGACATCGCGGACACCGCCCGGGCCTACGCGCGCGCGCACTTTACGGGAGACTTCGAGGCCGACATCGTTACCCTTAATCCCTACATGGGCTTCGACACCCTCGAGCCCTTCGTCGAATACGTCGAATCCGCCGGCAAGGGCGCCTTCGTCCTTCTGCGCACGTCGAATCCCGGCATGCGGGACATCGAATGGCTCGAGCTCGCGGACGGGACTGGCGCGACTGGCGCGGGGGCGACTTCCGCCGCGAACGGCGCCCGCCCGCGCGTGCTCGACCGCGTCGGCGACGGCATCGTCTCCCTCATGGAGCGCTTCCGCGTCGAGGGCGACGACTCGTGCGCGCCCTTCGGCGTCGTGGTCGGCTGCACCGAGGAATCGGACGCACGCGAGATCCGCGACCGCTACCCCGGGCTCTTCTTCCTGATCCCCGGCTACGGCGCGCAGGGCGGTGCCGCCCGCGTCGCGGCGACCCTTCTCGACCGCGCCGGCGGAACGGTAAACTCCTCGCGCGCGATCCTGACCGCCTGGAAGAAGGATCCCGTTCTCGACATCCGCATGCGCTCCGGCGAGCTCACCCTCGACGACATCGTCTCGGCGGCGGAGCGCGCGGCCTTCGCCGCGAAGGCGGATCTCCTCGGCTCGAAGCGCCTGCTCGGAAAGGACGACGCGCGCGATGTGTGACCACGACGCGCGCCCGTCCTCCGTCGGCTCCTTCGCCGTCATCTCCCGCGAGCCGGTCGCCGAGGGCGTCCATCGGCTCGTCCTCTCGCGCCACGCGGCCGATTCCGCCGGATCACTCGACGCGCCGGCCCCCGGCCAGTTTTACCTTTTGCGCGCGCGGCCGTCAGCCGTCCTGCTCGGGCGGCCCATCAGCGTGTACGCCTTCGACGACGCGTCGATATCGTTTTTGATTCTCGAGCGGGGAGAGGGTTCGCGTGAACTGTGCTCGGCGCTTCCGGGCTCACTCGTCGACCTGCTCGGCCCGATAGGCAACCGCTTCATGACGCCGCGCGAGCTTGCGGCGGGCGGTACCGGCCCGCTCAGGGTCGCCTGCCTCGGCGGGGGGATCGGCGTCGCGCCCGTGGCGGGTTTCGCCCTCTCGCTCGAACCCGGCACCTTCGATTTTTACGCCTCGTTCCGCTCGACGCCCTACGGGCTCGAGGGAATCGCGGACCGTGCGAGGCGCCTCGTCGTCACGACCGAGGACGGATCGGCGGGAACGAAGGGCATGCTCCCCGCCGTGTTCGACGCCTCGGAGTACGACGTCGTCTACGCCTGCGGCCCGACGCCGATGCTCAGGTACGTGAAGGACGCGACCGCCTCCGTGCCGTTCTCCTTTCTCAGCCTCGAACAGCACATGGCCTGCGGAGCGGGCGCCTGCCTCGGATGCACCGTGAGGACGACGGGCGGAAACAGGCGCTGCTGCGTCGACGGCCCCGTCTTCGACGCGAAGGAGGTCCTGCTGTGAGCCCGACCGCATCGAACCTTCCCGATCTTTCCGTCAGGGTCGCGGGCGTCCGGTTCGCGAATCCCGTCATCGCCGCCTCGGGGACCTTCGGCTACGGCACGGAGTATTCCCGCGTCATCGACGTGGCCTTGCTCGGCGGCGTCTGTTCGAAGGGTTTGACCCTCGAGCCGCGCGCGGGCAACGCCGGACCCCGCCTCGTCGAGACCCCCTCGGGACTCATGAACTCCATCGGGCTTGAGAATCCCGGGATTCCGCATTTTGTCGCCCACGAGCTCATGACGATGCTGTCGCTCGGTCCTACGGTGATCGCGAACCTCTCGGGTTCGACGGTGGAAAGCTACGCCGAGGGCGCCGCCCTCCTGGACGCGACCGACGTGCCGGTGATAGAGCTCAACATCTCCTGCCCGAACGTGAAGGCGGGAGGGATGGCCTGGGGACTCGACCCGCGCGCGGCCGCCGCGGTAACCTCCGCGGTGCGCGGGCGGACAAAAAAACCGCTGATCGTGAAACTTTCGCCGAACGCCCCGAGCGTCGTCGAGGTGGCGAAGGCCGCCGTCGCCTCGGGCGCGGACGCGCTCAGCCTCGTGAACACCTTTCAGGCCTTTGCCGTGGACGTGGAGCGGGGAAAACCCGTCTTCGAAAACGTCACCGCGGGGCTCGCGGGTCCGGCGATCCGGCCGCTCGCCCTGAGGCTCCTTCGCGACGTCGCCCTCGGCGTCCCCGAATGCGATCCCTCGCGCGACCCGGAGCTCGGCGGCACGGGAACCTTCGTCCCGCTTGTCGGGCTCGGCGGGATAGCGACCTGGCGCGACGCGGCGGAGTTCATCATGACCGGGGCGACCGCCGTTCAGGTCGGAACGTCGACCTTCGCGGACCCGCGCGCCATGACGAGGATAATCGGGGGACTCGCGGACTTCATGGCGAGAAAGGGCTATTCGCGGATATCCGACTTGCGGGGCATCGCCGTCTTTCAGTGACGCGAGACGTAGTCCGCGAAGGCCTCGTCGACGCGCTCGGTGATCCCGTAGTGGGCGGTCAGGATCATCCTGACGCCCCTGAGCGTCGTCAGCCTGAGAACGGACTCGTGCGCCTTCTCCGCGTCCATGATGAACATTTTGTTGAAGCTCTCGATCCTGTCGTTCTTGAGCGCGAGGGCGTCTCCGGTAAAGAGGTAGACCCCGTCGAGCAGGTATGACACGGACCCCGGCGTGTGCCCCGGCGTCTCGATGACCCGCACGGTCCTTCCGTCAATCGTGACGGAGTCGCCGTCGGCGAGCCACTCGGGCGTCACGGCGAGCGAGTTCCTGAACGGGCCCGCCCGGCGGATCTCCCCGGTCGCGAGCGGCCGCTCGTTCATCCCGATATAAAACGCCGCCTTCGGAAAAACCTTCACGCCCGCGACGTGGTCGGAGTCCGAATGCGTCAGAAACACCGCGCGAACCTCGGACGGGTCGAGTCCGATCGCCTTGAACTCGCGCTTGAGGTGGCCCGCGTCGTTTCCAGCGTCGAAGGCGATCCATCCCGAGGCCGTCTTTACGAGATAGACGTTGACGATCTTGTTCCATACGGCGAGTATCTCGTTGTTCACGATGGACGTCTTTACCAGGCGGAACTTCTTGAATTCGGCCTGCATCTTCCGGTCGACCGCCACCGAGAAGATGGCCGCCGCGGCGACGAGGCCGCCGAGCACGAGGGCTATGATGCGCGCGTTTCTTTTCATGGTAGTTCCAGTATAACCCCTCCCGGGCGACTTTGATAGATGCGGGTTATGTGCTATCATGTCCGCCCGGAGGCAAGCCGTCATGAAAAAATCCGCCGTCTATTGGTCCGACCTTCGCACCTCGCCCTCGCTGACCATCCTGCAGAAGCTCGACGGTCTTCTCCGCGCCGCGGGCATGGGCGGGCTCGATCTCGCTGACAAATACGCCGCCCTGAAGATCCATCTCGGCGAGCCGGGCAACATGGCGACCATCCGGTCTCCCTACGTCGCCGTCGTGTCGGCCTTGGTCCGCGAGCTCGGGGGAAAACCCTTCCTCACCGACGCGAACACCCTCTATTCGGGCCGACGGCACAACGCCTACGACCATCTGCGGGCGGGCTACTCGAACGGCTACTCGCACGACGCGACCGGTTGCGACATCATCATCGCCGACGGGCTGAAGGGCAACGACTACGTCGAGATGCCCGTGACGGGCGGCGTCCACTGCTCCCTCGCGCGTATCGGCTGCGCCGTGGCCGAGGCCGACGCGGTGATCTCCCTCAACCACTTCAAGGGCCACGAGCTCACCGGCTTCGGCGGGGCGCTCAAGAACCTCGGCATGGGGGCCGCGAGCCGGTCCGGCAAGAAATTCCTCCACGAGGTGTCGCACCCCGTGATCCATCGCGACTCCTGCGTCGGCTGCTCCGCGTGCGTCGACAACTGCGCGTCGAAGGCCGTCGTCCTCGATTCCGCCGGGAAGGCGGTGATCGACCACGACCTCTGCGTCGGCTGCTGCCAGTGCGTGGCCGTCTGCCAGTACGGCGCCGCCCGCGCGAGCGAGGGGAACGCGAGCCGCGTGTGCAGCGAGCGCATCTCCGAGTACGTCGAGGCGATACTCCGCGGAAAGCCGCACTTCCACGTGAACTTCGTCATGAACGTCTCCCCGAACTGCGACTGCTGGGCGAACAACGACGCCCCCGTCGTGGCCGACATCGGGATATTCGCCTCCGCCGACCCGGTCGCCCTCGACCAGGCCTGCGTCGACGCGGTAAACGCGGCCCCGCCCATCGGCGGCACGGCCCTCACCGACCGGAAGTATTCGGGGTCCGGAGAGAAATTCGGCCACATCCACCCGGATACCGACTGGTCGGCGGGCCTCGACCACGCGGAGCGCCTGGGAATCGGGACGCGCGCGTACGAGCTCAAGAAGGTCTAGGCCGTCAACTTTACAAACTATGTTTTAGTGTTATAATCGAAGACTATGATAACGCTTGTGTCTCCCTGTGCGGTCGGCGCCGAACCGGTCCTTGCTAACGAGCTTTCGCTGCTCGGGTTTACGCCAACCGAACGGGCCACGGGCCGCGTCGTATATACCGCCGGGGTCGAGAACGGCGACGCCTCGGCGGTCCGCGCGTCCGAACTCGCCGCCGCCTACCGGGCCAACCTTCGCCTGCGCACGGCCGACCGCGTCTACCTCCGGGTCGTTTCGTGCCCCTGCACCGACTTCGATTCCCTCTTCGAGGCCGTACGGGCCTTCCCGTGGAAGGACTGGTTCAGGAAGGACGTGCGCGTCGTCGTAGACAAGGTTCGCACGCACAAAAGCAGGCTCTCCTCCGAGCGCGCCGTGCAGGGCGTCGTTCACAAGGCCATATACGCCTCGCTCGGCGCGGCCTGGCACATGGAAAACCTTCCGCAAACGGGAGAGACGGCGACGGTTCGCGTGTACCTCGAGAAGGACGTCCTCTCGGTGATGCTCGACCTTTCCGGCATGCCCCTGCACCGGCGCGGCTACCGGACCGCGGGCGGCGAGGCCCCGATCCGCGAGACCCTCGCGGCGGTCCTCCTGCAGCTCTGCCTCTGGAAGCGGAAGACGCCCCTCCATGATCCCTTTTGCGGATCGGGGACCATCCCCATCGAGGCGACCCTCTTTGCCCACAACATCGCGCCCGGCCTCGGGCGGACCTTCGCCCTCGAGGCCCTCTCCCCGTATCTCGGGGAGTCGGGCAGGCGGCTCGTGGAGGCGGAACGCGCCGCCGCCGCCGCGGACATACGTACCGACTGCCTCGTGCGCGTGACGGGCAGCGACATCGATGCCGGCATCCTCGTGTCGGCGCGCGGAAACGCCGAACGGGCGTGCAGCATCGCGGGCAAGGCCCTCTCCCTCGTCGGGCGAACGGAGTCGATCGCCCGTCCCGACTTTATCGAGGCCTCCTTCGATTCCCTCGAGGCCCCGTATCCCGAGGGCCTCATCCTGGCGAATCCCCCGTACGGCGAGCGTCTCGGCGACGCCGATTCCGCGAGCGCTCTCTATGCCTCCATGGCGGGCCTCCGCACGGCCTTCCCCGGCTGGGACATGGGCTTCATCACGAGTCACGAGGGCTTCGAAGAGGCCTTCGGCTCTCCCGCCTCGCGCAAGAAAGACCTTAAAAGCGGCAACCTGGAAACTCGTTTCTATCTCTATGGTAAGGGAGCAACGCATGGCAATAGTCGTTGAGCACGAAAAACGCCGGTACGAGATCCTCGAGCGGGCGCTCGATATCTTCGTGGAAGAGGGCTACGAGGACGCGACCTTCCAGAAAATCGCCGATCGCTGCGGGATCACCCGCACGACGCTCTACCTCTATTTCAAGAACAAGCGGGAGATCTTCGTCTGGAGCATCAAACAGCTCACCGACGGGGTCGAGAAGTACCTTCGCGAGGTCATGGCCAACGACAGCCTCACGTACGCGGAACGGCTCGAGCGGGTCATGTTTACCATACTGGACCGCTGTACCGAGAACCGGAAGCTCTTCAACGTCGTGCTGACCTACCTCCTCCAGGTGCAAAAAACGGGCAAGGATCCCGATTCCCGCGTCAAGCGCCGGACGATCCGCCTTCGGCACCTCTTGTCGCAGATCATCATCGCCGGGAAAAGCGCGGGCGCCTTCCGCGACTGTAACGTCAAGGACGCGAACGAGCTTTTTTACGGAATGGTGGAATCGGCGATTTTCCGCATCGCCATACTCGACCGGGAGTCGAGCGAGGACGTCAAACAGGCGATATCCCTGGCGATCCAGGGGCTTTCTATTTCGACATAAGGGTTGACTTTTGTCATAAAAACCGTACAATGCGGTACTAGGCGTAAAATGACGTTTTGACGCCTAATGTCGGACTGGAGGTATGTTATGCCGGTTTTCTTGTTTCCGGGCCAGGGAGCCCAGTATTCCGGTATGGGTATGGATCTCTACGAGGCCGATACCTCGGATACCCTCGGAATCCGCTCGCTCTTTGACGAGGCAAGCGACATCCTCGGTTCGCCCGTAACCGGGCTTTTGACCGCCGACGACGAGACGCTCAAGCGTACCGACGTGAGCCAGGTGGCCATAACCGCCGCCTCGCTCGCGGCGACTCTCGCCCTGAAGGCGCGGGGGATTACCCCGACCGCGTGCGCCGGCTTCAGCCTCGGCGAATACCCGGCGCTGGCGGTGGCGGGCGTCATATCGTTCCGCGACGCGATCTTCCTGACCAAGGAACGCGGGCGCGTCATGCAGGAGGCCTGCGCCTCGCTGTCCGCTTCCGGCATGGCCGCCGGCATGGCCGCCGTGCTCGGGCTTTCCCCCGGGGCGATAGACCGGGTGCTCGCCACGCTCGCCATCCCCAACCTCTACGCCGCCAACTACAACAGCCCGCTTCAGACCGTCATCTCGGGAACCTCCGAGGCGATCGAGGCCGCCGAGCCCGCCTTCAAGGAGGCCGGCGCCAGGCGCATTGTCCGGCTCAAGGTGGCGGGGCCCTTCCACTCGCCCTTGATGGCCGAGGCGGGTACGGCCTTCGGCGCCATACTCGACGGCGTTTCCTTCGCCGATCCCGTCGTCCCGCTTTTTTCGAACGTGACCGGCGGCCGCGTCGCCGACGGGGCTGAGGCGAAGAAACTCGCCGTCGCCCACATCTCGAATCCCGTCCGGTGGACGGACGAAGAAGCCGCGATATCCGCCCTCATGGGCGAGTCTTTTGACTGTGTCGAGACCGGTCCCGGCAAGGTCCTGACGGGCCTGTGGACCGACTCGAAACGCTCGGGTACGTGCAAACCGTACGCCGAATACCTGAACTGAACGACGCGCCGGCAACGGCGTCGTCCCGAGAAAAGGGAGCTTGCTATGCTACTGAAAGGTAAAACCGCGCTGGTCACCGGCGCGAGCCGCGGCATCGGGAAGGAAATAGCCCGACGTTTCATGGAGGAGGGCGCCGTCGTATGGGGCCTTTCCACGAAGCCGTCCGAGGGCGCGAAGGAACTCGCCGAGCTCGCGGCCAAGTCGGGCACGGCGTACCACGAGCTTGTCGCCGACATAGGGAATCCCGAATCCGTCATCCCGGTGGTGACCGCGGCGCTCGCCGAAGCCGGCGGCTTTTCCGTTCTCGTGAACAACGCCGGCATCACGCGCGACGGCCTTTCCTTCCGCATGAAACTCGCGGACTGGGAAGACGTGCTCAGGATCAACCTCACCGGAACCTTCCTCGTCTCGCAGATCGTCTCGTCCGACATGATCCGCAAGCGCGCGGGCTCGATCGTGAACCTTTCGAGCATCGTGGGCCTTCACGGGCAGGGCGGCCAGGTCAACTACGCGGCGAGCAAGGCCGGCCTTGTCGGCTACACCAAGGCCCTCGCCAAGGAAACGGCGGGACGCGGCGTCCGCGTGAACGCGATCGCGCCGGGATACATCGAAACGGAGATGACCGGGGCGATCCCGGAAGAGGCGAGGAAGGCGTGGCTTGACTCGATACCGATGAAGCGTCCGGGTACCGTCAGGGAAGTCGCCGACTGCGCGGTGTTCCTCGCGTCGGATCTCTCGGCATATATTACCGCCCAGGTGCTTGGCGTTGACGGAGGAATGGGAGCATGAAACGACGCGTTGTAGTTACGGGACTCGGGGCCGTTACGCCCGTGGGAAACACGGTTGACGAGACATGGGCGTCCATCCGCGCGGGAAAGAGCGGGCTCGGGCCCATCACCCTCTTTGACGCGAGCGACTTCAAGGTCAAGATAGCCGCCGAGGTGAAGAACTTCGACCCCTCGCAGTGGATCGACCGGAAGGAGGCGCGCAAGATGGCCCGCTTCTGCCAGTTCGTCTCGGTCGCCGCCGCGCAGGCCATACAGGACTCGGGATTCGACAAGGAGTCGATCGCGCGCGAGAAGTCGGGCGTCATCATCGGCAACGGCATCGGCGGCTTCGAGGTCATCGAGGCGTCGATGAAAAAGTATTTCGAGGCGGGAAGCGACCGCATCCCGCCCCTCTCCATCCCGATGCTCATCTCCAACGAGGGCGCCGGTAACATCAGCATGATCTACGGCATCAAGGGGGTCTCCTGGACGCTCGCCACCGCGTGCGCCTCGAGCACTGACTCCCTCGGCCTCGCCCTCGACCTCGTGCGCTCCGGCCGGCTCGACGTCTGCGTCGCCGGCGGCTCGGAGGGATCGATCACCGGGTTCGGCATCGGTAGCTTCACCGTCCTCCAGACGCTCGCGTCCTCGTATAACGACAACCCCCAGAAGGCGAGCCGCCCGTTCGACCGCGACCGCGAGGGATTCATCATGGGCGAGGGCGCCGGCATCCTGATTCTCGAGGAACTCGAGCACGCGCTCGCGCGCGGCGCCAAGATATACGCCGAGTTCGCCGGATACGGCGGCTCGAGCGACGCGTACCACATCACGAGCCCGAACCCCGACGGCTCGGGCGGCGCCCTCGCGATCACGCGCGCCCTCGAGGACGCGGGCATCCGCCCCGAGGACGTGCAGTATTACAACGCCCACGGAACCTCGACGCCGGTCAACGATCCGGCGGAGACCTTGATGATCAAGAACGCCTTCGGCGACCACGCGCGCAAGATGAAGGTGTCGAGCACGAAGAGCATGACCGGCCACTGCGTCGGGGCGGCGGGCTCGATCGAGGCCATCATCTGCATCAAGGCGATCCAGGACGGGTTCTATCCACCGACGATCAATCTCGACAACCCCGACGTCGAGCACGGCTGCGACCTCGACTACGTGCCGAACGTCGGCGTGGAAGGTAACATCGACTGCGCGGCCTCGGGCTCGCTCGGGTTCGGCGGTCACAACGGCGTCGTCGTCATGAGGAAGTACAAGAAATGAGCGCGAACGAGAACGGCGGAACCGGCGCGGGCGCGGGAACGGAGTTCCCCCGCGGCGTCGACCTCTCGGACGCGGCGACGCGTTCCCGGGAACGGTCCGGAATCGAGCGGCTCCTGCCGCACCGGGATCCCTTCCTTTTCGTCGACACGATCGACGCGAACGAGGATTCGAGGATCGTCGCGCGCCACGTTTTCGGCGCGGACGAGTTTTTCTTCAAGGGACACTTTCCCGAATATCCCGTCGTGCCCGGCGTCATCCTCGTGGAGACCATGGCGCAGGCGGGAGGCGCGGGACTCGCGAAGCGCGGCGTGTTCGCCGACGGCTCGCTCTTTTTCCTCGCGACCGTCGACAAGGTGAAGTTCCGCAAGCAGGTGCGCCCGGGCGACGAGGTGACGCTCGTCATCGAGAACCTCCGCGTGTCGCCGAGGATGATCAAGCAGGCGGGAAAGGCGTACGTGGCGGGCGAGCTCGCAACCGAGGCCGAATGGATGTGTCTGGTAGGTAGCAAGGGAGACCTGTGACGATGATCGTAAAACCGATGATTAGGAGCAATATCTGCATCAACGCGCACCCGGCCGGCTGCGCGAAAGAGGTCGAGGCGCAGATCGCCTACGTGCGCTCGATGAACGCGCGCCGCTCGAGGAAGCCGGGAGCCCCCGTTTCCGGCGGCACCCACGCGGGCGGTTCGTCCGCCCCGGTCAAGGCCGTTCTCGTGCTCGGCTGTTCGACCGGCTACGGCCTCGCGAGCCGTATCACGGCCGCCTTCGGCTACGGCGCGGCGACGGTCGGCGTTTCCTTCGAAAAGGAAGGAACCGAGACCAAGAGCGGAACCCCCGGCTGGTACAACAACCTCGCCTTCGACCGCGCCAGCGCGCGCGAGGGCATACCGTCGTTCACGATCAACGGCGACGCCTTTTCCGACGACGTCAGGCGGCAGGTCATTGAGGCCGCGAAACGGATGAACCTCGCGTTCGATTTCGTCGTGTACAGCCTCGCGAGTCCCGTCAGGACCGACCCCGACACCGGCGTGCTCTACAAGTCCGTGCTCAAGCCCTTCGGCAAGCCCTACACGGGCAACACCGTGGATCCCATGACCGGCAAGCTCAGCGTCATGAGCGCCGAGCCCGCGAGCGAGGAAGAGGCCGCCAACACCGTCAAGGTGATGGGCGGCGAGGACTGGGAACGCTGGATCAGGCAGCTCACCGAGGCCGGCGTGCTAGCGCGCGGCTGTTCCACGGTCGCGTACTCGTACATCGGCCCCGAGCTCTCGCACGCGATCTACCGCGACGGCACCATCGGGGGCGCGAAGAAGCATCTCGAGGCGACCGCCCGCTCGATGAGCAAGGCCATGGCCGCCTCGATCGGGGGAGCCGCCTTCGTTTCGGTCAACAAGGGTCTCGTGACCCGCTCGAGCGCCGTAATCCCGATCATCCCCCTGTATCTCGCCGTGCTCTTCAAGGTGATGAAGGAGAAGGGGACGCACGAAGGCTGCATCGAGCAGATCGAGCGCATGTACGCCGAGCGGTTTTACACGGGGACTCCCGTTCCCGTGGACGGCTCAGGACTCGTGCGGATCGACGAGCTCGAGATGGACGACGGGATCCAGGCCGAGGTCAACCGGCGGCTCGCCCTCGTCACGGAAGAAAACCTTGGAGAGCTCGGCGACCTCGACGGGTACCGGCACGACTTTCTCGCCGCGAGCGGCTTTGACGTCGCGGGCGTCGACTACGACGCTGACGTCGCCCGCATGGACACGATAGGAGAATAACCATGGATGACAAGACACTTCTCGCGCTTTTCGACAAGTTCGAAAAGTCCTCGGCCGCCGAGCTGAAGTACTCGGGAAACGGGTATAGCTTCGAGCTCAGGCGCAAGGAGGCCTTCATTGCCCCCGTCGCGGCCTTCGCGGGCGCCCCCGTCGCGGCCCCGGCCGCGCAGCCCGTCGCCGGACATTCCGGCGGTACCGCCGCCGGTTCCTCCGCCGGTTCCTCGGCCGGTTCTTCCGGCCAGCACCCGACGGCTCACGTCGCCTCCCCGGCGCCCCACGCCGATACCGGCGCGGCGGGCGGCAACGAGTACATCAAGAGCCCGATCGTTGGGACCTTCTACCGCGCCCCGAGCCCCGACACCCCGGCCTTCGCCGACGTCGGCAAGAAGATCGCCAAGGGACAGAAGCTCTGCATCATCGAGGCGATGAAGATGATGAACGCCCTCGAGGCCGAGTTCGACTGCGAGATCGTGAAGATACTCGTGAACAACGGGGACATGGTCGAGTTCGATCAGCCCCTCTTCGAGGTCCGCCCCGTATGATCAAGCGACTGATGATTGCGAACCGCGGCGAGATCGCCGTGCGTATCATCCGGACCTGCAAGGAACTCGGTATAGAGACGGTCGCCGTCTACTCGACCGCCGACCGCGACGCCCTGCACGTCAGGCTCGCCGACGCGGCCGTGTGCATCGGACCCGCCAAGTCGGCGCAAAGCTACCTCTCCGTGCCCGCGCTCATCACGACCGCGGTGCGAACCGGCTGCGAGGCCATACACCCCGGCGTCGGATTCCTTTCGGAGAATTCGGATTTCGCGCGCGCGGTCATCAAGGCCGGCCTCGTGTGGATCGGTCCCGATCCTGAGGTCATCGACCTCCTCGGCGACAAGGTTACCGCTCGGGAGACGGCGCAAAAATACGGCCTCCCGGTAACCCCCGGCTCTCCCGGCCCCATCGCGACGAAGGAAGAGGCGATACCCGTGGCGCGCGCGTGCGGCTACCCGGTCATCATCAAGGCCGCCTCCGGCGGCGGCGGCAAGGGCATGCGCATCGTCTGGAAGGACGAGGAGCTCGAGGAGAACCTCAGGATCGCCTCGCGCGAGGCCGAGGCCAATTTCTCCGACGGCACGGTGTACATAGAAAAATACATGCAGAACCCGCGGCACGTAGAGCTGCAGGTCATCGCCGACGGCAAGGGCGGCGTGGCCATTCTCGGCGAGCGCGACTGCTCCGTGCAGAAGAACCACCAGAAGCTCATCGAGGAAAGCCCCTCGCCCGGCGTGACGCCCGAGATGCGCGAGCGCATGTCGAAAGGCGCGAAGAACCTCTTCTCGAGCCTCAAGTACCGGGGCGCGGGAACCATCGAGTTCCTCGCGGTCGGCCAGGAATTCTACTTCATGGAAGTCAACGCGCGCATCCAGGTCGAGCACCCCGTCAGCGAGTTCGTCACCGGAACCGACCTCATCCGCGAGCAGATACTCGTGTGCGTCGGCGAGCCCATGACGATCGATCCCGACGACGTGCGCCTTTCGGGCTGGTCGATCGAGGCGCGCATCAACGCCCTCGCCCCCGGCAAGGTCACCCGCCTCGAGATCCCCGGCGGTCCCGGGGTCAGGTTCGACAGCTTCCTCTACGCGGGCTGCTCCGTCTCCCCGCACTACGATTCGATGGTCGGAAAACTCATCGTGCACGACTCCGACCGCCACCGCGCGCTCGCCCGCCTCCTGCGCGCCCTCGACGAGCTCAAGATCGAGGGCGTTCCGGTGAACATCGCGACGCAAAAGAAGATCCTTTCGAACGCCATCTTCCGGTCCGGCCAGTTCGGCACCGGACTTTATGCCCAACTGGAGGCAACGCTGTGAGCGAAACAACGGACAAGACGGCCATGACCTGCCCGACGTGCAGGTCGACGGTGGACTCGGAGTCACTCCGCGTCAATCTCATGGTGTGTCCCTCGTGCAACCATCATTTCAGGATGGAGCCGAAGGACCGCATCGCCTACCTCGCGGACCCCGACAGCTTCGTCGAGTTCTGCCGCAACATGAAAAGCCTCAATCCCATATCCATGGACGGATACGAGGAAAAGCTTTCCGAGGCGGCGAAAAAAAGCAGCATGTCCGAGGCCGTCGTCACGGGACGATGCTCCGTCGGAGGCGTCCCCGTCGTGCTCGGCATCATGTCGTTCAGCTTCATGGGCGGCTCCATGGGCTCGGTCGTCGGCGAGAAGATCACCCGCGCCATCATGACCGGCGTCGAGGAGAAGAAGCCGGTCATCATCTACGCGACCTCCGGAGGCGCCCGCATGCAGGAGGGGATATTCTCCCTCATGCAGATGGCCAAGACCGCGAGCGCCGCGGCCGAGCTCGACCGCGCCGGCCTTCCGCTGTTCATGGTCCTGTGCGACCCGACCACCGGCGGCGTCACCGCGAGCTTCGCGATGCTCGGCGACGTCAACATCGCGGAACCCGGGGCCCTCATCGGCTTCGCCGGTCCCCGCGTCATCGAGGGAACGATCAAGCAGACGCTACCCCCCGGGTTCCAGCGCGCGGAGTTCCAGCTCGACAAGGGCTTCGTCGACGTGATAAGCCCGCGCGCCGAGCAGCGCGAGCTGTTCGTCCGCCTGCTTTCCATGCACGGTTTCGGCGCGGCTGGCGGTAAGGGAGGCAAGGCATGAGCGGTACCAAGAAGGTTCAAAGCAGGATAGACGAGCTCAAGAAACTCGCGGACGACGCGGGCATAGACATAGCCGACGAGCTCAGGCGCATCAGCGAGAAGGTAACCGAGTCCTCCGCCTCGGCCAAGGCCTGGCAACGCGTCGAGCTCGCCCGAAACCCGGACCGGCCCCGCGCCCTCGACGTCATCGCCCGGATTTGCGACGACTTCATCGAGCTCCACGGTGACCGCCACTTCGGCGACGACCCCGCCCTCATCGGCGGCGTCGGCACGATTGACGGGATACCGGTGACCATCATAGCGAACCAGAAGGGGCGCAACCTCAAGGAAACGATGGCGCGAAACGGCGGCATGGCGAATCCCGAGGGATACCGGAAGGCCCTGAGGCTCGCGCGGCAGGCGGAGAAATTCCACCGGCCGATCATCACCTTCATCGACACGCAGGGAGCCTTTCCCGGACTCGGCGCCGAGGAGCGCGGCATAGGCGAGGCGATCGCCCTGAACCTCCGCGAGTTCAGCCAGCTCAAGACCCCGATCATCTGCGTGATAATCGGAGAGGGCGGCTCGGGCGGCGCGCTCGGCATCGGCGTCGGCGACAAGATCTACATGCTCGAGAACGCCGTGTACTCGGTGATCTCGCCCGAAGGCTACGCGTCCATACTTCTGCGCGACGCCTCGCAGGCGAAAAACGCCGCCGCGATGATGAAGATCACCGCGGAGGACGTGCTTTCGCTCAAGGTGTGCAACGGGATCATCGCCGAGCCGGAAGGCGGCGCGCATCTCGACCCGGACGAGTCAAGCAGGGCCATAAAGGAAACCATCGTGCGGGACCTCAAGGACCTCATGCCGAGGAATCCCTCCGTGCTCGTCCGGTACCGCAACCAGAAGATCAGGAAGTTCGGCCACTTTACCGAGGATTAAGCGTCGCGCGAAACGGACCGAACGATGTACCGCTCGCCGAGCGGCGTCGCGGTCCTGATCGCGCAGCGGTGGTGGTGGCTCGTCCACTCGAGCGTCGCCCCCGTGTCGGGGTCGACAAGCTCGTACGCCCCGAGGGGATACGAGGCCCTTGTCGGGCTGACGATCTCGAGCGGCTCTCCGGCGACTATCTTGTTCGTCGGAAGAAGCTCCCAGAGAGCGGGCGCGCCTTCCAGTATCCGCGCACCGACCGTTCCCGCCATGACCCGCGGCGCCGAGCTCTTTCCCGGCGTCGTGAGGTTTTCCGATCCGTCACCGAAATAGAAACCGGTCCCGTACTCGCGATGGGGGACGTTGTCGAGCTCGTCGACGAAGGGGCGCGCCTCCTCGGGCGCGATGTCCCCGTACAGGGCGTCGAGTGCCTTCCGGTAGGCCCGGGTCACGACGGCCACGTAATAGAGGCTCTTCATCCGGCCCTCGATCTTGAGCGAATCGACGCCCGCGTCCCGCATCCCGTCGAGATGACCGATCATGCAAAGGTCGCGCGAGGAAAAGAGCGCGGTGTATCCCTCGCCTTCGTCCACGGGATAGTATTCGCCGGGGCGCTCGCGCTCCTCGAGCACGCGCCAGTCCCAGCGGCACGAGTGGGTGCAGCTTCCCCTGTTCGCGCTTCTGCCCGTCATGTACGCGCTCATGAGGCATCTGCCCGAATAGGCGATGCACATGGCCCCGTGCGCGAAGCACTCGATCTCCATCTCGGGGACGGCGTCCTTGATCCTGCGGATGTCGTCGAGCCTTGTTTCGCGGGCAAGCACGACGCGGCGGAATCCGAGGTCGCGGTAGACCTTCACCGCCTCTGAATTGAGGCAGTTGGCCTGCGTGCTCAGGTGTAGCGTCGCGTCGGGAATCCGCTCGCGGATCACGCGCGCGAGGCCGAGATCCTGCACGATGTACGCGTCGAAGGGATAGGAGCGGAAGTAGTCGCTCTCGCGCGAGAACCGGTCGAGGTCCGCGTTCGCGCACGCCACGTTCGCCGCGCAAAAGAGCCGCTTCGGCCTGCCCGCGCGCGCGTACGAATCCTTGAGCGCGCGTATGGCGAGGTGTTCGTCGTCGTGGAAGTTGTCCGCCTTGACGCGGAGGGAGAAATCCTTGAGTCCGATGTACGCGGCGTCCGCGCCGTACTCCCAGGCGTAGGTCAGCTTTTCGAGATTGCCCGCGGGGGCCACGAGTTCCATGCGCCGTTTCGTCATGCGACCGTCGCCTCAGCGGTATCCCGCGCGAACCCATTGCCCGAGCCGGCGGACGGCCGAGTGGGCCTCGGCCGTAAGCGAGTCGATGGCCTGAAAGAGGTGCCACATCCCCTCGCAGATCTCGAGCGTCACGGGCACTCCCGCGCGGGACGCCCGGTCCGCGAGCGCGCGCGCGTCGTCGATAAGGATCTCCTCGGAGCCGCACTGGATGAAAAGCGGGGGGAAGGCCGTGAAGTCGCCGAGTATCGGGGATACGTGCGGGTTCGCGAAGTTGTCCTGCCAGGTGTATTGCAGGGCCTGCGCCGCGAGGGACTCGCGGTTGTGGATGGGGTCGGGGTTTTTCCGCGAGAGGAAGGCCTGGCTCGAGCAGGACAGGTCCACCCACGGCGATAGCGCGATGACGGCCGCGGGCTTCGGCACCGCCTTCGTCTTGAGGTAGTGCGAAAGCGAGAGGACGAGGTTGGCGCCCGCGCCGTCGCCCGCGAATATGATGTCCTCGGGCGAGGTTCCCTTTCTGAGAAGCCAGGAGTACGCGCGATACAGGTCCTCGAGGGCGGTGGGGTAGGGATACTCCGGCGCGAGCCGGTACTCGGGCAAAAGGAGCCGGGACGCCGACTCGTGCGCGAGCGAGGCGCAGAGATTGACGCTCGCGCGGCGAGAGCCCGCTATGAATCCCCCGCCGTGGGCGTAGAGGATGGTCCGCTCGCCTATGGCGAGTTCAGGCACGAGAAGGTCGGCGGGAACGGAGCCGACGTCGACCTCCTGGCGGTCGATGTTGTTCGGCAGGATTGAAGTGCCGAGCAAAGCCTCGTAGTGGGCGCGAACCGCCTTGACCGGCGTTTTTGCCGAGAATACCGTTTTTTTGAAAAGCTTACCGGCGGCCCGGATCGCCCGTGGATCTGCGCTGGACATGTGGAACGATTATATCACAGCCGCGGACGGGATGAAAAGCGACCGGGGGAGCGTCGCCTCGCGCGTCGGCCGCGCCACGGGAGCCGCGGCCTTGCCATCTCAGTTGAAACGAACGTCCATGATCGTTATGTCGTCCGGAAGCATCGCTTCCTTTATCCACATGTTTACCGCTTTCTCGTAGGCCGCCGTCGTGTCCTGCGGCGACTTTCCGTACGTCGCTGCGAACAGCTGGCGCGTCCGCTCCTCCTCGTGCCGCTCCCCGTCGGGCGTCAGCATGTCGGTGATTCCGTCGGTATACATCACCACGCGCAAACCGGGCACGATGGGGACGCGATACCCGGTCGCCTCCTCGCCGCCAACGATGCCCATGCCGAGCGGCGGAAGATTCGCGGTCAGGGTCTTTCCGACCACCTTCCGGTTCTCCCCGGGCATGAAGAGGTAAATCGGCGTGTGTCCGCAGTTCTGGATGAAAATGGAAGCCTTCGCGAAATCGACGTAACAGAGCGCCGCGGTTATGAATACCTCGCTCGGGGTCAGGCTCTGCACGTATGCGTCCATCAGGGCGGTTATCTCCCCGAAGGGCTTGGAACCCGAATCGAAGAGCGAGAGGGCGGTGAAGAAGGAGCCGATCGCCATCGTTGAAAGCGATGCGGCGACGTTCTTGCCGGAGACGTCGAAACAGCCTATAAGATGCCGGTCCCCGTTGCCGCCCGAAAGGCAGAAGTCCTTGTAGAAGTCCCCGCCCACCTCGTTCGCCATGCGGTTCCAGGTCAGCACGGAAAGCCTCGGGTCGTTCGCCGCGCAGTTCGTATCGATGAGGTGCCGCTGGACCATGTGCGCCTTCTCGAGGTCCTTGGTGCGAAGCTCCGTCATGCGCTCGAGCATGCGGTGGAGCCCGGCTATGCCGAAAAAGGCCTTCCGGTGGTACACGGCGAAATACCGTATCCCCTGCTCGTTGTTGAGCTGCATCCCCCGCGCGATGTGCTTTTCGATATAGTCGTCGGCGCGGAGGGAAAGGAGGGGGGCGGTTATGTACGCGTCGAGGTCCTTTTGCCAGAATCGCGCCCAGGCCGACTCGGTCATCTTCTCGACGTGCGTCCGCTCGAGGATTCCGATGAGCGTCCCGTTCCGCTCGACCGGGATCGCCGGAAGGTCCGGCGTCGCGTTGAAGAGGTCCATGACGAACTCGAGCGACGAACTGACGTCGACGGGATCGATCTGCCAGGCCGCGGAACCCACCTGGCGATAGCTGAACTCGTTCTGCAGATTGGGCTTGTCCTTAAGCGCCTCGATGTGTACCATGAGCACAGTATCAGCCCGAATCGCCGAATCGTCAACGACAAAAAAACCGCCCGTGTCGCGCGGGTATTGGCGCGCGCCCGTCAATACGAGGCGAGGAAATAGAGCGCGAGAAGGGTGACGAGGCGGCAGGTGTCGCGGAAATCCTCTTCCGTCGTCCCCTCGGGGCGGGATTCGAGATAGGCCTCGGCCTCCTCCATCATCCACGAAAGGATGCCGAGCCGCTGGTCCACGCGGTAGAGGGCGTCCCTGCCCATCTCCGACCCGAAGATCTCGTCGAAAAGCCCGTTCACGAACCGTATCACCGCCGCGAGCGCCGCCTCGCTCCGGTCCTCCTCCAGCGCGGTCCTGACCGCCTCCGTCGGATCGCGGTCCTTCGACGCGTTCCGCTCCCGCGCGGCGTTCCGTTCGCCGCGCCGCAGGCGTTCCCGGACCTCGCGCATGTTCGACGCGAACCGCGCGACGAGCCGCTTTTGCCTGCCCTCGACGACGGTAGCCGAGCCCGACACGTACTCGTAGAAGCCGTCTCCCTGCGCGAGTATGTTCGCCATCGCGATCGCGTACTGCTTGCGCGCGGTCTTTGAGGTGGTGTGAAGGAGCGCGGGATATATCTCCCATGCCGCCTCGAAGACGCCGAGCCGGGCCGCCGCCTGCGTTCCCGCCTGCCGCATCCGGTCGGTGCGCGTCTGGCGCAGGAAGAGCATGACCTGCTCGATCGCCCCCTCGTCGCCGATGTCGGCGAGCGCCTCGAGGCAGGCCCGCTGGAGCTCCTCCCCCGGCTCGTGGAGGCAGCCGACCAGCGCGCCCACCGCCTTGCGGTCGCCGATCTTGCCGAGGGCGCGCGCGGCCGGGACCCGGATGTCCGAGGCGGGGTCGAGGAGGCGGAGGATGAGGGCGTCGACCGCGGGCGATGTGACGCGCCTCGGGGCGATGCGCCCGAGCGTGCGCGCCGCCTCCTCCTGCACCTCCGTGTCGGGGTCTTCGAGTTTTTCCATGACGTCGCGTATCGCGAGCGCGGCTCCCCTCCCGCCTATGCCCCGCAGGATGTCCGCGTTCGCGCCCGGCGACTGCGACTTGCCGAGCGAGTCGAGGTGCTGGAATGTCCGGAGTATGAGCGGGTTCGCGATCTGGCCGATCACGTAGCCGAACGGCTTTTCCGATCCCTCCCGCACGCGGCTGACGAGGAAGGCGCAACCGCAGCAGAGGACGATGGAGACGAGCTGGACGACGTGGAAGTTCGCGAAGGCGAAGGGTCCCGCGCGGAAGGAGAAGCCCGCGAGGGCGTCGGTGAGGAGTCCCCCCGCGAGCGAGCCCGGCGCGGACACGAGGCCGACGATCGCGAGATACCAGGCGACGTAGGACACGCGGTTTTTCTCGGGCGCGAGCGAGAGCATCATCTGGTTGGAGCCCTCCCAGAAGGCCGGCGCGAGAAAACCCGTCGCCACCGCGATGAGCGGAAGTACGATCACGTAATTCCCCGGAGTCAGGACGAGGTAACCGGCCCAGCCGAGCACGAGGAGCGTCCCCGCCGTCACGACGGGCTTCCGTCCCCAGCGGTCCATGATCGTCCCCCAGAACGGGGCGACAAGCACCCATATGAACTGCGAAAGCATCGACATGATGCCGAGCCAGGTGTTCGGCGCGCCGATTCTCTCGGGGTTGACGACGTAGGGGGCCTGGAAGGGACCGATCATGTTCATCGAGAAGACGGCGAGCCCGATCGCCACCGCGTAGCGCACGAAGTCCCTGTTCGCGAGCGGCTCGAGGACCGTCGCCGTCTCGAAGACGGCCTTTCGCTCGGGCAAGGGCTCGGGGGTCACGATTTGGCTCACGATGTCGAGGAGGCCCGAGACCGCGCCGACCGACAGGAGCACGCCGAAGACCGTCATGGCCGATTCCTTCGGGAAGGCGTCGAGGAGAGTGCTCGCGAGGAAGAACCAGGCGATGTTCACCACCTGGATTACGGCGGACCTGCGCATGAAAAAGCCGCCGCGCATTGACTCCGGGAAGATGTCCGCGACCCAGCCCCACCAGCAGGCGCTCGAGGCGTTCGCGAAGACCCAGGATAGGCCCATCGCCAGGATGATGATGACGATCCCGCGCTCGGAGGAGCCGCCGCGGGCCACGTAAAAAGCCACAAAGGCGATGACCGCGGTAAGCGAGCGGTGGATGACGTGTCCGACGATGAAGATCGGTTTTTGCCGCCCGATCAGGCCGAATAGGATGATCCCGGCGATCTGGAAGACGGCCGCCGCCTGGATTATCGAAACGAGCAGGCCGAGTTGTCCCGCGCTCGCGCCGAGGTAATTCTGGAAGAAGACGTTGAAGAGGGGCTGGATCGAGCAGACGAGCTGCCACACCACGGAGGCCGCGCCCGAAAAGACGCTGACGCGCATGGCCCGCACGAGCTGGGCTTGCGTCAATTGTTTACGCATACAATTTTTGTAGCACAAGGGCGGTCAAAAGAAAAGGGGTGACCGATGCGTCACCCCTTCTTGTTTGATTAAGCTTGTTTTAACGGAAACATGTAGGTTTTACTGCCGTGTCATCGCGTAATAATCGGAGTTAACGAGCAGATATCTGTCCGTCACGATGAACTCGGACTCCTCGACATTACCTTCTTCATAAGTAATACGCGCGGTATTGGGATCGACGATCGTAATGTCCGCAGTCCAAGTATCAAACGTCGTCCAGGTCGTGCCGTTATAGAAGGCTTCGCCGCCCATGAGGGATTCGGTTGCTGTGTTGATAAGATAGGTGGTTTTCACGTTTATACGCTCGGTCGCGTTTCCGTCTCCGTCGAAATCGTCTTCGTCTATGATGGTGGACTGGATTGTCCAGTCTCCTGATACGTTCGTTCCCGTTCCTTGTCGTGCCATGACGCCGTAGCAGAGCTTGTCGTTGATTATCGCGTAAGGGCGGGCAACGTATCCATTCTCGGGTTGCCAGTCAATCACGCCCTGAAAGGGAGAGTCGCTGTCCGCAAAGTATTCAGGCGTTATGGCAAGAATACCGTCTTCTGCGCTGTAGGTTCCTTTCGTCGCGTCATAGTCCGCTTCGTTGCTCGCGGGGTTGGAAGGGTATGTCTCCGTCTCGGTTTCGTACATCTCGAAGGTTCCGTCTTCCCTCAGGATAAATTCGATTGAGGAGACCTCGGTGCCGATGACAGTTCCCGAATGATCGGTAATTGGCTTACTAACCGAGGCTGACCACGTTCCGACGAGCTCCGATGCGTCGCCTGGTCCTGACCCTCCATCCGATGAACAGCCAATAATGAATACCGATATCGAGATTACCAAGGCGAGTGACAATGTTTTTTTGTGTTTCATGGAATACCTCTTTAAATAGTAATTTTGTCCATTATAGGAACTAATGAGGTTCATGACAATTACTTGATGCGGTTATAAATACCCGCGCGCTCTTGTGAGCCCAACCCATTGTCGACACCGACGCCAGGCACAGTCAGGTTTTCTTGATATCGGCGGGGAAGCGGACTATACTGATTGACGTATCGGCAGGGTTTGCCGTTCAGGAGGGATACGTGTCGCGGACGAACAACGCCTTGTTTAGCATGTCTCTTTGTGCCGTCGTTCTGTTCGCGTCCTGCTCGGATTATTATTCCCCCGTTCGGGAGTACTTTGAACGGTATACCAACGGCGTCGAATTCGTCTCGCAGAGCGTCTCCGTGCCCACCGAGCCTGACCGCGACGGTATCGCGACCGTCCCCTCGGCGACCGATATCGTAGTGACCTTCCATCTGTGGAATCCGCGTTGTCATGTGATAGTGCCCGATTATCAACAGTTCTATGGCGAGGAGTTGTCAGGCTGGTCGATCACCCTTTCTCCGGACCAGCAGTCGATCGTGCTTACGTTTCCTCAAGACATACTATCCACCGTGGAAGGCACTAGCCACTCAGCCGATTTTACAGGGCGCGTTTTTTTCATGTTCGACGGTGTCGAACACGCCTGGGATCTCTCCTTGCGCTGCGACACGCCGCCTCCGCGGCCGGAGGGGGCCTGCGTCGTACTCTACGACAACGGGACCACTACTACCTATGTCCTCTGCTTCAACCTGGATCTGAGCAATCTCGTACATGAAGGCGATATCCCGTCGATCACGATAAACGGGACGGCGTATGCGACCACTGTCGTGCATGCGGGTTCATATCAGTATATCGGTTTTACCGACACCCGGCTTTCGGTAGATCCTCCGGGGACGTTAACGCCGATTTCGGGCTATCCCGACTTCGTGGAAGATACCGGGTGCCTTCAGGTGTATTATTCAACCGGCATAGCGTACTCGGGTGCCCCGCCGGCCTTCACGATCACGGTGCGGAATACCATGGGCCTTTCCCGCACCGCGCCGTGACGGTTTAAGGCGCCGGGGCGAAATCGGGCCTGTGTGTCGAACGACTTTCCGAGTTAGAACACCTTTCTCGATCCCGGCTTGACGGCGGGCGTCTTTCCTTCCTTGCAGAGGGGGCAGGACTCGGCGTCCCAGAGGACGGCCGGCTGGCGGAGGGCCGCGAAGAGGGGCCAGGGGAAGGGATCGGCGGCGCCTTCGGGACGGCGGTCCACGACGCAGATTGAGGCCACGACGATGCCCCCCATAGCCTTGATCTGTTCGGCTGTCTCGAGGGTCGATTTTCCCGTCGTCACCACGTCCTCGGCGATGATGATCCGCTCGCCCTTGGCTATCTCGAAGCCGCGCCTGAGGGTCATCGTTCCCTCGTCGTTCCGTTCGGTGAAGAAGGCGGGAAGTCCGAGTTGGCGCCCGAGCTCGTAGGCCACGACGATGCCTCCCATCGCGGGTCCGATCACGGAGTCGGCCTTGAAATTGCCCGTCGCGACGAGGGCGCGGATCTTGTCCGCCACCGTCGCGATGACCTTCTCGGCCCGGTCGGGGTATTGGAGGAGGCGCGCGCACTGGAAATACTGAGAGGAATGCTTGCCCGACGAGAGCAGGAAATGCCCGGCGAGGAGCGCGCGACAGTCCGAAAGGACGGAAACGACATCGATCATAAAGGCCTCCGCGGTTTATACGCCCGCATGCGTAAGTTGGGGGGAGTATAGCGGAAAAGGCTCAGGTCGCGGAAGGGGCCAGGCGAATCCAGGTGAGCTCGTTTTTGTTCGCCGTCAGGTGGACGACGCGGCTTCCCGGGATGTCGGCAAAGGCCCGGGTCGTCTCGTGGTCCGCGTTTCCCTGCATCTTGATCGTGCAGATATAGTTCTGGCAGAGTCCCGATTCGAGCCACTTGTTGACCCATTCGAGGAGGCGGGGCGGATAGCAGATGACGTCCGAGCACACCCAGTCCTGGGGCCCGAGTTCCTCCGGTGAGAGGGTGAAGGCGTCATGCTTGATGAAGGTGACGTCCGGGTGTGCCATGAGCGAGGGATGGAGCTCGGCGCGGTCGATGGCGGTGACGGAGGCCCCGAGGCGGGTGAGGGCCCAGGTCCAGCCGCCGGGACAGGCCCCCGCGTCGAGACAGCGGGATCCGGGTCCGGGAAGGACTGTAGTATACCTACCGGTAGGTATAGAAGAAGCAGACCCGCCATCACCAGCTGAATCCCCGTTCAAAGTCTCGTCCGCCCCGGTCAGCGCGCTCACCCAGGCGAGGGCCTCGTACATCTTGAGATACGCCCGGCTCGGGGGATTCTCGTGATCCTCGACGAAACGGAGCTCCCCGCCCGGGAAGGGGCTCGAGGTGCGGGCGGAGGCGAAAAGGGTCTTGTCGTCGATGAGGCCCCACAGGCCCATCGGGGCGCGGGGTACGATATACGGGAACTCGCGGGGCTTTTCGGAGACATGCGGGAGGCGTTCGCGGATGAGCTCGGCGCGGCGGAAGGAGGCGATGGGGCAGTGGGCCCAGTTCCGCTGGATGGCCCGGAGGATGTCGGCCGCCTCCTTTATCGAGGCGAATTCGGCGATAAACGGGGCTTCGAGCGCGGTCTTGTGCCAAAAGGCCCTCGGGGCGGGGCCGTCGCGGTAGACGATATCCCCGAACAGGCGTACCTCCGGCCCGGGGCGGGCGGGGTCGATCGATAATTCATGATAGAGGTTATGCTGGAAATCCCGGATGGAACGCCAGGCGGTTCCGGGGAGGACCGTCACCTAGGCTTCCTGAACCTCGCGGTCCTCGAGGCCCGCGAGCAGTTCCACATATTTGAAGAGGCTGCGCGTTCCGGGGGATCGGAGCACGGAAAAGCCGATTTCGAGGGAATCTTGGTCCCGCTCGACCCATTCCGGCTTGACGGTAAGATCGAATTCGCGCAAACCGGACCTTCCGGCCGGCTGGATAGTCAGGGTATATTCCCGATCGGCGTCCACCTCGAAATCATGGGAAAACCGCACCTTGCAGCCGGTTTTGCTCACGTCCTCCAGGAAGCCGGGAAGATGGCACAGTTCCTCGATCCTCGCCCGGGCAAAATCCCGGAAACGGGGGGTCTGACGGTTATCGCTACTCATACAGGAGCCAAGCATTCCCCTTTTAACCCGGTTTGTCAAGGAGCGCGGGATGGGATATACTCTAGCCGGAGAGTCGGATGAGCCAATTGCGTGACCCGAGCGGCCCTTTTCCCCGTGTTTTGGCGATTGTGACGATCGCCCTGGTCGCTCTCTATTTCGCCCAGTGCAGCCTCTTCGAGTCCGGAAATCCCTTCGGCCCCGAGTATGAAACCTCGAATTTCATCGAAACCCTGGGGTTCGGCGTCTTTTCGGGATCGGGTCCCGCTCCCGCCGTTCCCGACCAGGCCAGCTGGGACTTGAAATACCGGTACAGCGCCGATTGGGATGATCACGATTATGTCACCCTTGAACCGGTCGCTGATGCCGGATACGACACCGCCGGGGGAGCGGGATATACCGAGCCCCTGCCCGCCGGACTCGACGCGGCTTCTCCCGTATACCGTCTGGAACTCGTCAATCTTATCCAGGACGGATCGTTCGAGACAGGCTTGGGGCCCGGTTTTTCGTCTGTAGGGCCAGTTACCTACGGCATAACCTCGAGCTCGCCCTTGAACGGGCTGCAAAGCCTGGCTCTCTCTTCGACTGGCGGAACCATCACGTGGACGCCGGCCATGGTCGGGTATCCGGCGACGGCCGGGCATCCGTATCGGATAGAATTCCGGTATCCCCAATCCGGTTCGACCGTCGAGATGCAAGTCAAGATTTCGAGCGATCCAGTCGCGTATAAGCCCGACAACAGTACCGGGCACTTCGGCGCCGCGTTCTTGCCGGACGTTACCAGCGAGGCGCTTACTCTCACCTTCGAGCCGGTGACGCCCGTGAGCGGCTTTACCCCGGTGAATATCGACGACATCACCATGTGCAGCCGCTCGTACGCGACCGTGCGGCTGTTGCTGGGCCGGAACGACACGGTCCCGGTTCTCGAAAGCGGGGTGTATTCCTTCAGCGTCTGGGCGCGGGTCGATTACGACGCCTCCGCGACGGAGCCGCGCTATCATCTTGACCGGTTTACCGTCTCCATGAGCGGCACCGAGTACAGCACGCTCGCGGCGGCCTCGTCGACGTACGTCTACAGCGCCGCGACGCCGGGATGGCGGCGGTTCACCGCCCGCCTTTCCGGCAACGTCCTGCAGTATACGATTCCCGAGCTGACGCCGGACGTGCCCGTCCTCTCGCTCGACATCGACCTCCAGAACTCCCGCCCGGGCAGCGTCCTCTTGGCCGCGCCCGAGCTCAGGTTCCATCCGAACGGTTTGTAATTCCTATTCCTTCACCACCATGACCTTGCGGATCTCGTCGATGTCCGGCCCGACCACGCGGATGAAGTACATCCCGCGCGCCACGGGCCGGTTGCCGGCGTTCGTGCCGTCCCACTCGTAGGTGTAGGTCCCGCCGCCCCGCCGGTTCCGCTCGAGCACGCGCACGAGGTTGCCGTCCAGGGTGAACACCTGGATGACGAGGTTGCCCGCGCGCGGAAGCTCGACGCGGAGCATGGTGCGCTCGCGGCGGTTCGAGTCGATGACGTTGTTGAGTATCGTGACCCCGCCGCGCTGTTTTCTCGTTTCCGAGACGCGGAAGGTCCAGGGGGCGACGCTCGCGATGTCCGTCTCGTCGTCGAGCCTCACGCAGAAGAGCCCGCCGTACCGGAAGACCATGTCCATGCTGTTGCCGATTTCCATGTCGACGTCCGCCTCCGGGATGGTGAAGTTGCGGAGGGTCTGGAGTCCGTTGAGGATCGCGTCCGGGGCGAGCGCGCGCGCCGCGCCGTTGCCCATCAGGTTGAAACCGGGGAGCACGGACGGGAGCCAGAGCCGGCTCTCGGCGTTCGCCGCGGAGTTGAAGAGGTTCGGCGCCGTGGCCGCGCCCGGGTTCGCGTCGAAGTACATCGTGAGCGGAAGCGGGGATGCCATCCCGCTCGTGAGCCGGGTTCCGATCGTGACGTTCCGGTCAAGGAGGCTTCCCGTGCCGTCGAAGACGCGGAGCGCCCCCTCCCCGGCGCCGAAGACGCCGTCCGCGTTCACCCCGTCCGAGGCGAAGAGGACGTCGAGTATCCCGATCCCGAGGTCCGTCAGCCGGTGCGTCTCCCCGACGGGGACGAAGTTGCCGGCGATATCGCCGTAATAGGTGTTGTCTTCCGGTATTCCCGTTTCAGGGTTAGGTTGCCAGTTGCCGGTTTCAAACCAAATGATTGACCCCGCGTTGAGAATGTGCTCCGCGGATACGGAGTCAGGAAAGGTAAAGCGAAGTATCCGTGGGGTCAAGGGATTGAATGTAACGGATGCCGGTATTACGTCATCGGGTCCGCCTCCGTCAGTGAGTCGTATTCGGATCCTTCCCGCGTCAGCCGTACCAGCGGACATATTTTTCGAGAAGAGCACGAGAACCTCGTTCCTGTTCACCCCCGCGAGGGTAAGTACGACTTGAGGAGGCGCGCGGTCAAGGCAGGTAAGAGGTGCCACTGTGGACAAGAGGTTTCCCGCAAGGTCGGTCACAAAACCGCCGCCGGCTGCGGGGAACGCGCTGTAGGAAACCCTGAGATCCGCCGCCGCGATCGGCCAGGTAAAGAACCCCTCGTCGATCAGGATTGTCTGGTACGGGTCGTCGGCCACATCGAGGGGCAGTGTGAGATTGAAGAACACCGACGAGACGCGTGTGAGGAAACCGGGAAGGTGTATCGAGGTGCTCGCGGTCTCGGCCACTGTCACGTTCGTAACGGTGAACGCGCCTTCGTTCGCGCGTACGAACGAGGAGTCTCGGACGCCTCCCGAGGTGGGACGGGTATATGTTCCGTCGTCCGGCCGCGAGCCGCCGAAGGTCTCCGGTGCCGTCTGTATGGGTAAACTCGTGGGCGTGAACCACCCGGAGCGGGAGACCCATTGATACTGATACAAGGGAATAGTATATGGAACCTCATTGTCGAAGAAGTGCATCTCGAGGCGGTTGACGTTACCTGCAAGCGATGCTTGTGGAATAGCCTCGTGGTAGGTTGGCCCCGTACCCCAAGAGCCGGCGGGCATTACGCCCGCAAAAACCGGTCGTGTCGTGTCCCAGGGCCCGTAGAGGTCGGCCGTCCCGTTGTTGACGGTGACGGCGGCTTTTGCGTATTCAGAGTCTCCGTACCCTGCGGCTATACTGCTTTGATGTTCGAGTACATTGGGCGTAGCTGCCCGGTCACGAATGAAGTTGTTCGGAAGTACATGAACCGTTCCCGAGGGAAGGGTCGCGTTATTAATGAATCCCTGGTAGAACCACTTGTAAGGCTCTGAGTGGGGGGGCGACAATGTTTCCTCGCACCAGCCGGCAATTGCAATCCTTAGACGATGGTCCTGTGTCGCAAAATTGACCGGGTTTCCGTCAACCGAGAAGTCCCGATAGAGTCCGTGTATGGTGGTATCCGATAGGTCTGGAGATACGCCCCCCGCATAATCCCCCCGGGTTCCCGTGTTAACCACTCCAGTATCAATTGTCGCATACCCAACGATTTCAAGGTCGGATCCCGAGATCTCGATAGCCCCGCCCCAGTCACCAATGGCGGCAAACGAATCTTGTGCGCGTGCGTAGGGGATGGGCCAGTTCGCCGCGGCCACCAGCGCGTCAAAACCTCCGATATACACGGGTTCCGAATAGCGAAATTCGATAAAGTTATGCGCGTCATACGGATACTGGTTCGCCTGTACGGGGTCATGCTGTTCCTGCCCCGTTCGCACTTCCACGAGCGTGGGCCGGCAACCATCTGTGGTTCCCTGATAAACAGCGACTCCGTGGTTACCGTAATTCTGAACCATCGTTTTACCATCTTCAGCGTAAAGGAGTCCTTTCAAGAAGGAGAGATCGGGGACGGTGACTCTATGAACGTTTGATCGGTTGGTACTTTCTGTTGCTCCCGAGCTCGTTCCTCTGGCGTCGGTATTCCAGCTTCCGGCACTATGGCGGAGATAGAAGCCCGATACGCCGCTCGCAAGGAGCGCTCCCGTACCGTCGGGATTTGCCGAGACGGCGTCGAATCGAATGCCTCCTGAGTTATAGTATATTCCGCCCGGAGCCACAGCCGAGATTGCTGCGCTGATTTGCCCGCTTGAATTCTCGATGCTCATCGGAGTATTGGTCAAGTCATTCATAAATGTAATATAAAGTATGTTGTCGTAGATCGTCCTTGCTGCGCTTATTATGGGTCGCGCGAATTGCCAGTTGCCGTTTACTGGACCGCCGTTAGTAACTCCCTGTGCTGTTGTCGATGCCGCGACCCATCCACCGGACGTTGTAGAAGCAGTAACTGTCATGTTAAAGGCGACTGCATAGGGAGTGCCCCATTGCGTTGCGGAAACTGCATCTCCCGAATTAAACTGGGGATTATTGTTGGCGTTGTTTGGAATACTTAGTATGAACGTGTCCATGTCTGTGCCATTGACATAGAAGTTGCCGCTAACGTTAAATGTAGCACCAATCGCACCACTGAACGTTGCGTTCGGCGCAACAATAGATAATCCGCTAGTCGCACTATACGCTCCTCCATTTGGATAGAATGAAAGCGTGCTTGCGCCGGAGTATGCATATCGAGTGTCCTGAGGGGCAAGGGTTGTCCATTCCGGATCATCGGCCGAATAAAAATTTCCAAAAATCGCGAGGTCCAAGTTTATAGTAAAAGTAACGCCCGTGCATGAAAGCGCGCCACGGTAGAAATAGAGGTTTCTGCACGAAAGGTCGGATGCGATTGTGAGGGTCTGACCCTCATGGTCAAGGTAGAGGTCCGTCGCTGGGCACGAGATTCCCCCTCCTGCCTGCCAAGTTCCGTTCGCCGTCGCTCGATAGCGAACGCCGCCCGTCGTGGCCGTCCATGTTTGAGCGCCTCCAGAGCGGTAGAAGTCGCCATACAGGTCTATCGCGCTTGACGCGGTTACCTGCACCGTTCCCGTAACGCCCGATACTCCAGCATTGCCGATACCGTAGAACGCAACGTTGCCGCCTGTCACGACAAGCGAAGTGAGCGGTGTTGCGCCCCCGATTGTATCTCCGAGAGCACTGCCGAACGTAACGGCGTTGCTCATTCCTGCCGTAACGGTTAGTTCGTCTCCACCGTTTACCGTCGAAAGGAGAGAAATTGGGCCGTTAAATGTGGTGATCGCGGTGGTGGAGCCACTCGCCAGTGTAACAGCCCCGTTAAACCGCGCGATGCCGGCTCCGGTCACTTGAATGGTTTGAGGTGTTGCACTGTCGAGATTGATGGTTGCTGCCGTGATGTTGACGCCGCTACTCGTGGTGACGTTGTTAAGAAGTGTCGTCGTTCCTAATCCCACGTTTTGAACGAGACTGGTCGCGCGCACGCTCCCGTTGAAAACGACGTCTCGGGCATTCGTTATCGTTATTGGTCCGAGCGCGACGAGTGGTGCGGTGCCGACATTGCCCGTAAACGTGACAATCGATCCTAGGGCGGCAGATGTCGCGACCGTGAGGTTCTGGGTTCCAGAGACCGTGGACGCGAAGGTAATGTCGTCGACCGCGGAAAGGCTTGCGGGTCCGCCCGTCAATGCGACCGCGCCGTTGAGATTAATTGAAGCGGATAGGTTTGTCCCCGCTGTTATTGTTAATTCATCGAGGGTGATCGTCGTCGCCGTAACGTCGACGCCAGCGGCTCCCGACGTCGTGATGTTGTTCCAAAATATCGCGCTCGCGCCCGTTACTGTTAGTGAGGTAAGCGTCCCGGCCGCCTCCAAGAGCTCGACGCTTCCCGTTCCCGCCGTCAACGTGAGCGATTGCGCGCCGGTAATCGACGAGGCCGCGCCGAAGGAAATGCTTCCCCCCACCAACGCACCGGTGCTGATGACAGTGTCCGCTCCAAGCGTGACCGGGCGGTTGAATGTTATGTTTCCTCCGGTCGTTTCCGCCACGGTGGTGGGGCTCGCGACATTCAGCGTAATCGTTCCTGCTACCGCCGCTCCGATGTTGATATTTCCCGTGACGCTCGTAAGCGCAGCGCCAATCGTTACCGCGCCCGGGTGGTTGATTACTATGTTGTTGTTAACTGCCGTCGTAATTGTAGCGCCGGTATTGTCGAAGTTGCTTGTGGCGCCGGTGCCGCTGGAAGAAAACCCTCCAGGTGCCGATACGGGCCCCGTTAAAAAAACGGCCGCAGTCGAGACCGTGATCCCGACGGTGCCGGTGACGGTGATCGCTCCGAGTCGCGTTGTTCCAATTCCGGCGTTTTGTGTGAGACTTGTTGCACGAATGGACCCCGTCGGAATGCCGCCGACGGCGTTTCCAGCGAAGTTCGTGGCGGAAATGACCGTGATAGCTCCAAGCGATTCGCCGGATCCGACAGTACTCGTGAATACTACCGATCCGTTTCCCGCTGTCAGCGACAGCGTATCGGCATTCAATGGCACTCCTTCAAGAGCTGCCATGAAATTGATATCACCGCCGCCCCCGCCGGTAGTAAGCGCTACGGCCGCCGTAATCGTGGTATCGCGGGTAAAGACAATGTTCCCGCCTCCGGTGGTGATTTCGCCGGCGGTCGAGAGAGCTCCCGTCCCGACAGACCCGAAGGTTACGTTGCCGGTCGTCGTCGTGATATCGCCGTTGTCCGTGATCGTGGTGAGCCCCGACGAGTCAATCGTAACCAGCCCTGTGGTTGAATTTATCGGTGCGTTGATTCCGATTGTCGCTGTCGTCGAGTCGATATCAATGTTTCCCGCCCCGCTCGAAAGTGCCGCTCCGATCGTCACCGCGCCGGGCGATTCTATAGCAATAGTTCCCCCGTTGCTCGTAAGCGCCGCGCCGATCGTAATCACGACGGAATGGTTGATTGCTATGTTGGTTCCCGTTGTCGTTATCGTCGCGCCGGTGTTGTCGAATGTCGTCCCTGACGAGCTGAATCCTCCTGGAGCGGTGACGTTTCCGTTAAGGTCTACCGCCCCGCCCGTTATGCCAACTGATGCGGCAGAGACAGTCGAGTTCGTCTGAAAGGTTCCGCTGGATGACATACTGAGCGCTCCTAGAGCGAGGCCTGCACCCACTGTTCCCGTTATCGTGATATTCCCCGTTCCTGCCGTGAGACCGAGCGTCCAGGGTGTTGCTCCTCCCCTCGCGATCGTGTGAGCGGTAATGTTGCCGCCTGCCCCGGTGTTTATCGTCGAGTTTGCATTTATCGTGAGCGTGCGCGCAGTTATACCGTCATACAGTGTCACCGCGTTACCGGTCGTCACGAGGTTCCCTGAGAGCGCGGTCGCTCCAGTCGTATGGGAGAAACCACCGGTGAAGGTGATTGTGTCAAGTGTACTGTCGCCGATCGTGACTGTATTGTTTGTGTTGAACGTCGCGGCCGGCGTGATCGTTGTTCCGTTTCCATACAGGTTGAGCGCGAATGTCCCGCCTGCGTTTGTCAAGTTTGTCGCGACGGTGAGGCTGTCGCTGAATTCGATCGTTCCAGTCGTTCCGGCAAGCGTTAGGGTTGGCGCCGTGACGGGCGTCGCGAACGTGCATCCCGTCGAGGCAGTCAGCGTCAGCGTAGTGCAGGAAAGCGGATTTCCGTTGACCGTGAGCGTCCCGCCCGTTTTGTTGACGGTTACCGCGGCGTACGTATTTCCCGCACCCGGGTCGAAGCCTTGCGCGAATGTCCCGTCGAAGAGAACCGTGTCACCCGCGATGGCGACCGTGCCCATCGTCGTCGTGGTGCCGCGAAAGCTGATCGTCGGGTTGGCACCACCGTTCCCGTTGAGCGTGCCCCCCGTAAAGTTCCCCCCGAAGGTGGCGCCAAGGGTTCCGACGTTTATCGTTCCCCCTGTGTTGTTCGTGGCACCAGTTAGCGTCAGGGTGTTCGTTCCCGCTGTTATCGTTCCCCCGGTGTTATCCGTGACGCCGTTCACGGTCAGGGAGTTCGCTCCCGCGGTTATGGTTCCGTCGTTCGTAAGTGTCGTCGCCGTGATGCCGCTCGCGAGCGTCGTAGTACCGCCCGTCACGGTGAAGTTTGCGATGGTTCCCGAACAGTCTATGGACGAGGTGCCGCTCGCGTTGAAGGTCGTAATGTTACCGGTAACCGTCGCGCTGCCCCCGGTCATCGTGAGCGTGCCGACGGTGCCGGGAAGAGTCGCCGAGCCTCCCGCGGCAACGGTCACGAGATCGCCTCCGCCTGAGGTATACCCGGTCGCCGTCAGCGTATTCGCGCCGACCGCGACCGTGCCCGAGTTCGTGAGGTTCGTCGCCGTAAGCGTTCCGGCCCCGACGGTTATCGTGCCCGTGTTCGTCGTCGCTGCGAGAGTGCGCGTCCCCACACCCGCGGTCGTCAAGGATCCCGTGTTCAAAGTCGTACCAGCGACGTTCAGGTTTCCCGCTCCGGTAACGGTCAGGGTTCCGTCGTTTTGAAGCGTGCCTCCGGCCGCGATCGTGAGCGTCCCCGCATTTACGGTGAGAACGACCGTTCTCGGTGACTGAACGACGATATTCCGAAGGGTGTAATTGACGTCGACGATCGGGTTGGCGTCGATCGGGAAGATGGCGGTCCCGGTAGTAGCCGGAGGCGGGGTTCCCAGATCCCAGTTTGCCCCGTTTGACGCGAGATCGTCTCCTCCCAAGCCGGTCCATACGCGAACGTCACCCGCCGCTCCGACGATCACCGGATTGCCCCCGGCAAAATCGACATTCGTCGGCGCCGCCCCCGAGATGATCGTTCCGTTGTTGACGGAGGGGATTTCCGGCCCGGCCGCGTTTCGGGTGAGGGTTCCTGTTCGCACGAGCCCGCCCAAAGCTACTTGTAGTTGCATGCCCTCGAAGGCGTTTACCGAAAGGTTGAGCGTGTTCGTAACGAGGGTTCCCGCGACGGCGAGTATGGTATCGGGATCGCTGTTCGTGGCGGATTGCCGGAAGATATTCGCCTGGAATTGGTTTCCCGCAGGGACGGAAACCGTCGTTCCCGTGTGGGTCGTGACCGTTCCCGTGCAAGTGACGTCGAGGTCGAATACATAGGTTGCCGTGTCGCTTGCAAGGTCGAGGGTCGGGCGGAAGAATTCCATGTCGCCGTTGACGGTAAGGCTTCCGGCCCCGGTAAAGGTGAGGGTGAACGTGTCGTCCTGGTTGTTGGTGGTAGTGATGCCAGCGACCGTGACTGGCCCGGCGATCGTTATGGTCCTTGTCGGGCTCGCCTCGAAGCCTGCGGCGAAAAAGTTGACGGTATCCCCCGGGCCGGGAACCGTGTTGGGTAACCAGTTATTCGCGTCGGTCCAGGTCGTGCCGTCTCCGCCGCCATCCCAAGCTATCTGCCCCCACGCCGCTCCGGAAAGCGCGAGAAGGATGGCCGCGAAGGCGATATATCGTTTTGTTCCGAGTTTGTTCATTAATGGACTCCCACGTGTAATTCTACTCCCGAAAGGGGCAAATTCCAAAGTTCTAATTGAAGAAATTCGAGATTTTTACCCTTCGAGTATCGGCAGAATGGGGGAGGGGGATTACCGCGCGATGATGTCTATTTCGTCCGTCTCGGGTGCGCCCTCGACGCGCATCATGACCTCGTTCGGCAGGCACGCCCCCCAGTCGCCGACCTTGGAGACGGGCGGTGCGGCGACGCAGGTCTTGTTCGGGCAGGGGGAGTCGTGAAAGCGGGCCTCTCCCCCCTCGATATGGATGTGCGTCTCCCCGAGCGGGCCCGAAACCGCGATGTCGCGGTCGGTTTCGAGGTCGTAGAGGTATTTCCCGTCCCGCGTCTCGACGACGAGCGTCGCCCGCGCGCCCCGGTTGGCGTAGATGCCTATCCCGGAGGCGAGGGCGAGGCCCGCCACGAGGGCGATGATGAGGGCGTCGAGGATACGGAAACGCGTCGCGCCGGTCATGAGGGGCGGTTGTAGATCTTGCTCTTCGGGGGGCAGGACTCGGTAATCCAGGTGTTTCCCCCGATCACGCTCCCTTCCCCGATCACCGTTTCCCCGCCCAGGATCGTCGCCCCGGCGTAGATCGTCACGTTATCTTCTATAGTCGGGTGCCTTTTTTTGTCGGCCATCGCCTTTTTGACGCTCAGGGCCCCGAGGGTTACCCCCTGGTAGATCTTGACGTGGCGGCCGATAACGCAGGTTTCCCCGATAACGACGCCCGTACCGTGGTCGATAAAGCACTCCTCGCCGATGGACGAGCCGGGATGGATGTCGATGCCGGTGCGTCCGTGGACGTACTCGCTCATGATCCGGGGGATGATCGGCACCCCGCGCGAATAGAGGAAGTGGGCGATCCGGTGGACGAGGAGGGCCTCGAGTCCGGGGTACGAGAGGATGACCTCCTCGCTACTGCGCGCCGCGGGGTCTCCGTCGAGGGCGGCCTTGGCGTCGGTGCAGGAAAGACGGCGGAATTCGGGTATCTCGTCGATGAGCGCGAGGACGATCTGCTCCGAGTACTTGTAGCACCCGGCCCCGTCCCGCCCGGAGATCGTGCAGATGTATTTGATCGCCTTCAGGACCTCGTTCGTCAGGTTTTTGACGATGCGGTGGAGGCGTTCCCCGATCACGAACCGGAGGGACTCGCGGTCAAGGCTGTAATCCTCGCGGAAGCCGGGGAATATCACGTTTTCGAGGTCGGTGAGGACGGCGACGACGCTCTCCCGGTTCGGGAAGTTCTGCGCGTCGGCGAGGTTGATCCCCCCGTGCTCGGTATAGCTCTCCAGTATCCGCTCGATGCGTTCGTCCAGGTTGCTCACGTCGTTTGCTCCTTTCGTTCTTTCCGGGCCAGTATACCCCGCCGGACCATCCCGCGGAAGCCGGGGGCGAAGAAGGCGTCGGTTACGGCCCGTTGTCTCATCGTCGCCTCGTAGCCGAAGGCGATCTGCTCGAGCGGCCGGTCGAAGTCGAAGGGCGACCGGTCGTTGCTCACGGTTAAATGCGTCGTCGGGCGGTCGATCGCCCGGGTCTTGCGCGCATTGACGGTACAATCGAAGGCCCTCAGCAGTACGTCTATCGGCGTCCCGAGGTCTTCCCGGCCCATGCGACCGAACTCGTCGAGGTTGACCGCGAGTACCCGGGAGAATCCCCGCTTGCGCGCGATCCATACCGGGGTGTTGTGGCTCAGGTATCCGTCCGCGAGGAGGCAGCCCCCCGCGTGTACGGGCGAAAAGACCCCCGGGAACGAGGCCGAGGCCCGGATCGCCTCCGCGATCGGTCCCTCCTCGGGCACGATCTCCCGGCCGGTACAGAGGTCGGTCGCGTTGCAGGCAAAGGGGATGGCAGTATGGGCAAAGGTCGCCCCGTCGGTCATCTCGGCGAGCAATTCCCCGAGTTTGTCGCCGGAATCGAGGCCGTTGCCCGAGAAGGCGTTTTTTATGCCCTTCCCGATGCGGAGGAGGCGCGAAAACATCCCGAAGGGGAGGGTTTTTGAGGGGTCGGTCATGAAGTCGGTTATCGAGAAGTCCTTGCCCAGAAAGGATTTCATCTCGGCAGGCGACATCCCGGTGGCAAAAAGTCCGCCGATTATCGCCCCCATGGAGCAGCCGACGACGAGGGAGGGCCGGGGAACGCCCAGTTCCTCGAAGGCCTCGAGTACCCCAATATGCGCAAGTCCGCGCGCTCCGCCTCCCGACAAGACCAAGGCCCACTTCATGCGCTCAAGTATACCCATTTTAGCCTCGCCTGGCTATTTCCGCCCGCCGCATGTGCGTACGTGGTATGGAATTCCCTTGACAAAGCGGAGGTGTTCTGCTACTTTGGGCGAGCGTCTTTATCACTCTGACGCGCGCGTTTGTTTTGCTCCTGTAGCTCAGTCGGCAGAGCGCAACCATGGTAAGGTTGAGGTCAGCGGTTCGATCCCGCTCGGGAGCTCGATAGTGCCGTTCCGGGATCTGTTTTTCCGGTATCCAGCAGTTTTTCCGAATCAGGAAGGGGTTATATATGGCTAAAAAGACATCGGTCGAGATTATCGCGATGCAGTGCAGCGAGTGCAAGCGCAAGAACTATACGACCAAGAAGAACCGCAAGAACACCCAGGCGAAGCTTGAGCTCAGCAAGTATTGCCCGTTCGACCGCAAGCACACCCTTCACAAGGAAACGAAGGTAAAGTAAGCGGACGCCCGCAGGGGCTAGGCGGACAAGCGGCGTTGCCGCGTTCGCCGGGAGCGGCGGACGGCTTCGAAGAGGCCTTCCGCGTCTCCTAGGTCAGTAGCTCTAATGGTAGAGCGTCGGTCTCCAAAACCGAATGTTGCGGGTTCGAGTCCTGCCTGACCTGTACGTTTCGCCCGCGCCGCCGCATGCGGCGCCTCCGGAACAAGCATACGTATGGTAGGTGGACTGGTATGTCGAAAATCGTCCAGTTTTTCAAAGAGTGCGTCGGCGAGCTCTATAAGGTCGTATGGCCGACTCGCGACGACGTCATTTCCTCAGTCAAGGTGGTCGTGGTTTCCACGATTATCGTAGCCGCTTTGCTCGGTTTGCTTGATGCTCTTCTTGTAGCCGGTATAAACCTTGTTTTCTAGGCGCAGGTAATGTCAAAAGGCTGGTATATTCTTCATACCTATTCCGGGTACGAGAATAAGATTGAGAAGACTATCCGCTCCCTCATGGACAACGGGGATATCTCCCGCGAGGTCGTGCTCGACATCAAGGTGCCGATCGAAGAGGTCGTCGAGGTCAAGGACGGAAAGAAGCGCAGCGTAACGAAGAAATTCCTTCCCGGTTACATCCTCGTCGAGATGGACCTTCCCGACCTCGGCTGGAAGGCCACCTGTTCGGCGATCCGCAAGATCACCGGCGTGACCGGTTTCGTGGGTACCCCCGGCGGCGTCAAGCCCCAGCCGATAACCCCCGACGAGGCGAAGTCCATATTGCAGAAGGCCGGCGAGATCAAGGGCGAGAAATCCCCCAGGATCAAGCAGTCCTTCTCGGTCGGAGAGACCGTCAAGATCATCGACGGCCCGTTCGACTCCTTTACCGGCGTCATCGAGGAAGTCAATCTGGAGCGCAACAAGCTCCGCGTAATGGTTGAAATTTTCAGCCGGGCTACCCCGGTCGAAGTCGATCTTTTGCAGGTAGAGAAAACATAGCATGCGAGATAGGGGGTCCGGCGTTCCGCCTCGGCGGGAACGGGTTCCTTGTTCTTACATATGGGAGGGGATTCCGTCTCGCGCGTCGCGCGGTCGCCCCGCTATCACCACATAGGAGAACCTTATGGCAAAGAAAAAGATCACTGCCCTGATCAAGCTGCAGTGCCCCGCGGGAAAGGCCACGCCGGCCCCTCCCGTCGGACCCGCGCTTGGTCCCCACGGTGTCAGTGCTCCGCAGTTCGTGCAGCAGTTCAACGACCGCACGAAGACGATGGAGACCGGGCTCATCATCCCGGTCGTCATCACCGTCTTCTCGGACAAGACCTTCACGTTTATCCTCAAGACGCCCCCGGCTTCCGTCCTCATCAAGAAGGCGTGCAACCTTCCCAAGGGATCTTCGAGTCCCGCGGCCCAGAAGGTCGGAACCCTTTCCAAGGCGAAGCTCGAGGAGATCGCCAAAATAAAGATGCCCGACATCAACGCGAACGACATCGAGGCCGCGAAGAAGATCATCGCGGGAACGGCGCGGAGCATGGGCGTAGAGGTGGAGCGATAACATGAAACACGGAAAAAACTATCGCGAAGCGCTCAAGAAGTATGATTCCATGAAGGCTTATGACCTCGAAAAGGCCGTAGCCCTCGTGAAGGAACTCAAGTTCGCCAAGTTCGACGAGACCGTCGAGGTGCACGTGTGCCTCAAGCTCGGCAAGAGCCAGTCCGTGCGCGACACCGTCGTCCTTCCCAACCAGTTCAGGGGAGAGAAGAAGGTAATCGTCTTCTGTAAGGACGACCGCGTTCAGGAAGCCCTCGCCGCCGGAGCCGCGTACGCCGGCGCCGACGAGTATATCGAGAAGGTGAAGGGCGGATGGCTCGAGTTCGACATCGCCGTCGCCACTCCCGACATGATGAAAGACGTCGGACGCCTCGGTATGGTGCTCGGCCGCAAGGGTCTCATGCCGAACCCGAAGACCGGAACGGTCACCAACGACATCGCCGCCGCGATCGGGGAGCTCAAGAAGGGCCGCACCGAGTTCCGCGCTGACAAGACCGGTGTCATCCATCTCGCGGTCGGAAAGGTCTCCATGAGCCCCGACAAGATCGTCGAGAACATCAACGCCTTCCTTGTCGAGATGTCGCGCAAGAAACCGTCCGACGCGAAGGCCGATTTCGTCCAGTCCGTGTCCGTGAGCTCTACCATGGGCCCCGGCGTGTGGGTTGATTATAAGGTAGGAGAGTAACCATGGCCGTAAAAGCGAAAAAACTCCAGCCCGCGAAGACCCAGGCGATCGCGGACATCAAGGCGCGATTCGACGCCGCGAACGACTATATCTTCACCGAATACCGCGGTCTCACCGTGGAGCAGATAACCGCCCTCCGCGGCCAGCTCCGCGAGAAGGGATGCGCCTACAAGGTCGTGAAGAACAATTTCGCGCGCATCGCGTTCGAGGAGATGAAGAAGGCTGACGTTTCGTCGTACCTCTTGGGGCCCACCGCGGTGGCGCTCTCTTCCGAGGAGACGAACTCCATAGCCAAGATACTGTTTGATTTCTCCAAGGAGACGCCCGCCCTCGTTATCAAGGGCGCGCTTATCGACGGCGAGATCTACGACGCGAAGAAGATCGAGGCGTTCTCGAAGCTTCCGAGCAAGAAAGAGCTTATCTCGATGTTTATGTCCGCGTTGCAGGCCACGACTTCCAAGCTGGCCCGCACTCTGCAGGCAGTGGCGGACAAGAAGGCCGAGGCGTAACAAGACGCGGGTCAGGCTTCATGGGGAATCGGAACCTCGTTCCGCCTCTCATGGCTGTCGTCCTGTCCCGCGCGAAAATACGTCCCGACGGCGCCTGGCGCCGTACGGAACGACGGTTCCCAGGAACCGGATAGAACACTGTAGGAGAAGATAATATGGCAGCTTTAACCAATGAGCAGATTCTGGACGCGATCGCGGAAATGACCGTTCTCGAGGTCTCCGAACTCGTGAAGGCGATGGAAGAGAAGTTCGGCGTTACCGCCGCCGCTCCCGTCGCCGTCATGGCCGGTGGCGGAGCCGCCGCCCCCGCCGCCGAGGAGCAGACCGAGTTCACCGTCACCCTCAAGGGCCTTTCCGCCGACGACAAGAAGATCGCCGTCATCAAGGAAGTCCGGACCGTTACCGGTCTCGGCCTGAAGGAAGCGAAGGATCTCGTCGAGGGAGCTCCCAAGACCCTCAAGGAGAACGTTTCCAAGGACGAAGCGAACAAGATCAAGGAAGCGATCACCGCCGCCGGCGGCGTGGTCGAGGTTGCCTGATTTTGATGCGAAACCCGGCCCTCGCGGCCGAGTTGCGTAGTAACGTATTTTTCTCGAAAGGTTCCTGCCGGGAAGCCGGCGGGGACCTTTTTGCAGTCTCCGGACGCTCGGGCGCATGCCCGGCCGCGTCCGTAACGCGTTGTATACCGTTTTAGGGGGTATGGGATGTTCGCAAGGAATCAGGCGATCAACCGTCAGTATATCGGCAAAAATATCCGCAATTTCATGGATTTGCCCGACCTCATTGATATTCAGCTTTCGTCATATGAGAAATTCCTGCAGCGGAACAAAAGCGGTTCCGAGGACTCTTCGGAAGAAGTGGGCCTCGAGGACGTGTTTCGCTCCACGTTCCCGATCGAAAGCCCGAACGGTGACATGCTTCTCGAGTATGAATTCTACGAACTCGACGAGGGGAACATCAAGTTTTCCGAGCTCGAGTGCAAGCAGAAGGGCCTTACCTTCGCCGTGCCCCTCAAGGCGCGCATAAACCTGATATTCCAGCAGACGGGCGAAATCCGCCAGAAAGACATATACATGGGCGACATACCGCTCATGACCGACCGGGGAACGTTCATCATCAACGGCGCCGAGCGCGTCGTCGTCTCGCAGATCCACCGCTCCCCCGGCGTCATCTTCAGCCACGAGAAGGGCATCTACTCGAGCCGCATCATCCCGTACCGCGGAAGCTGGCTCGAGTTCGAGATCGACCAGAAGAAAGAGCTCGTGTACGCCAAGATCGACCGCAAGAAGCGCATACTCGGAACCCTGTTCCTCCGCGCGCTCGGCTTCGAGACCCGCGAGGACATCATCCGCTGTTTCTACGCCACGACGACCGAGAAGGTCTCCGAGGACCGGAACCGCCGCGAAAAGCTCGTCGGAAAGGTGCTCGCGAGCGCCGTCTACGTCAAGGACGAGGCGGGAGAGCAGAAGAAGCTCTATCGCGCGGGCGAAAAGCTCCATCCGCACAACATCGACGAGCTCGTCATGAACAAGGTGACGAAGGTCAACGTCATCGACTTCGCGGCCGAAGGCTCGCTCAACTCGCCGATGATCATCAACTGCTTCGAGCGCGAGGAAATCCGCTACTCGGGCAAGGACGTCGAAGGCGACGAGCCGAGCAAGGAAGACGCCCTCGCGGCCGTGTACTCCGTGCTCATGCCCGGCGAGCCCATCACGATCGAGGCCGCCGAGAAGGACCTTGTTTCGATGTTCTTCTCCTCGCGCCGCTACGACCTCGGCCGCGTAGGACGCTACAAGCTCAACAAGAAATTCGACTATCCGGAGCCCGTCTCCGAGTACACCCTCGTCAAGGACGACATCATCTCCACGATGAAGTACCTCATCAAGGTGTACGTCGGCGACGAGTCCATCGACGATATCGACCATCTCGGCAACAGGCGCGTCAGGTCGGTCGGCGAGCTCATGACCAACACGCTCAAGACCGCCTTCTCCCGCATGGAGCGGATCGCGAAGGAACGCATGAGTCTCAAGGAAACCGAGACGATCAAGCCGCAGGACCTCATTTCCATAAAGCCGATAGTCGCCGCCATCAAGGAATTCTACGGCTCGAGCCAGCTTTCCCAGTTCATGGACCAGGTAAACCCGCTCGCCGAGCTTACCCACAAGCGGCGCCTCAACGCGCTCGGCCCGGGAGGCCTCTCCCGCGACCGCGCCGGCTTCGAGGTTCGCGACGTACACTATACCCACTACGGCCGCATGTGCCCGATCGAGACGCCTGAAGGACCGAACATCGGACTTATCGTCTCGCTCGCGAACTACACCCGCGTGAACGACTACGGCTTCCTCGAGGCGCCGTACGTCAAGATCGTCGACGGCATGGCCACGCGCGAGATCGAATACCTCTCCGCGATGGACGAGGACAAGTTCTACATCGCGCAGGCGTCCACCGCGCTCGACGAGAAAGGCAAGTTCAACACCGACCAGATCCCCTGCCGGCGTCACGGCGACTACACGACGCGTCCCCCCAAGGACGTGCAGTACATGGACGTCTCGCCGAAGCAGATCATATCCGTGTCCGCATCGCTCATCCCGTTCCTCGAGCACGACGACGCCAACCGCGCGCTCATGGGTTCGAACATGCAGCGCCAGGCCGTCCCCCTCGTGTTCCCGGAGCCCCCGCGCGTCGGAACCGGAATGGAAGGCAAGTGCGCCTACGACTCCGGAGTGCTCATCAAGGCCAAGCGGCCCGGAACGGTCGAGTTCGTGTCGGCCGAGAAGATCGTGATCAAGCCCACGGGCGTCAAGGACTCCAAGATCCGCGACGAATACCCGCTTCTCAAGTACCAGCGGACCAACCAGGACACCTGCTACCACCAGCGGCCGAGCGTGTTGCCCGGCCAGAAGGTGGAGAAGGGCACGCCGCTCGCCGACGGTCCCGCGACGTATCACGGAGAGCTCGCGCTCGGCCGCAACATACTCGTCGGCTTCGTTCCCTGGAACGGCTACAACTACGAGGACGCCATCCTCATCTCGCAGCGCGTGGTCAAGGAGGACATGTTCACCTCCATCCACATCAAGGAGTTCGTCACCGAGGTCCGCGAGACCAAGCTCGGGCCCGAGAAGCTCACGCGCGACATCCCGAACACGAGCGAGAAGAGCCTCGACAACCTCGACGCCGAGGGCATCATCCGCATCGGCGCCAAGGTCCGCTCCGGCGACATCCTCATCGGAAAGGTCACGCCCAAGAGCGAGACCGAGACGACCCCCGAGTTCAAGCTCCTCAACTCCATCTTCGGCGAGAAGGCCAAGGAAGTGCGCGACAGCTCGCTCCGCGTGCCGCACGGCGTCGAGGGAACGATCATCGACGTGCAGCGCCTCAAGCGGACCGAGGGCGACGACCTCAATCCCGGCGTCGACGAGGTGGTGAAGGTCCTTATCGCCACGAAGCGCAAGCTCCGCGAGGGCGACAAGATGGCCGGACGCCACGGAAACAAGGGTATCGTAGCGCGCATCCTTCCCGAGGAAGACATGCCGTACATGGAAGACGGAACCCCGCTCGACATCTGCCTCAACCCGCTCGGCGTACCGAGCCGAATGAACATCGGCCAGATCATGGAATCCGAGCTCGGGCTCGCCGGTCTCCGACTCAACGAGTGGTACGAGTCGCCGATCTTCCAGTCGCCTTCGAACGAGCAGATCGAGTCGAAGCTCACGGCCGCCGGGTTCCCCACGAACTCCAAGGTCGTGCTGCGCGACGGCCGAACCGGCGTCCCCTTCGACAACCCGGTTTTCGTCGGCGTCATCTACTTCATGAAACTGCACCACCTTGTCGACGACAAGATGCACGCGCGCTCGACCGGACCGTATTCGCTCGTCACCCAGCAGCCGCTCGGCGGTAAGGCCCAGTTCGGCGGCCAGCGCCTCGGCGAAATGGAAGTCTGGGCCCTCGAGGCCTACGGCGCCGCGAATACCCTGCAGGAGCTCCTCACGATCAAGTCGGACGACATGACCGGGCGCTCCAAGATATACGAGTCCATCGTCAAGGGAGAGCCCTCGACCGCCGCCGGCATACCCGAGGCCTTCAACGTCATGGTGCAGGAGCTTCGCGGACTCGCGCTCGACTTCACGATTTACGACGCCAAGGGCAAGCAGATCCCCCTCACCGAGCGTGACGAGGAGATAATCGCGAAGACCGGATCGAATTTCTGATAAGGAAAGAACATGAGAGACATTCAGGATTTTGACAGTCTGATGATAAAGCTTGCCTCGCCCGAGACCATCCGCGCATGGTCGTACGGCGAGGTCAAGAAGCCCGAGACGATCAACTACCGAACCCTCAGGCCCGAGAAAGACGGCCTGTTTTGCGAGCGCATCTTCGGCACGACCAAGGAATGGGAGTGCTATTGCGGCAAGTTCAAGTCGATCCGCTACAAGGGCGTCATCTGCGACCGCTGCGGCGTCGAGGTAACGCACTTCAAGGTGCGCCGCGAGCGCATGGGGCACATCGAGCTCGCCGCACCCGTCTCCCACATCTGGTACTACCGGTCCGTGCCGAGCCGCATGGGTCTCCTTCTCGACCTCCAGGTGGCGGCCCTCCGCTCTATCCTGTACTACGAGAAATACATCGTCATCGACGCGGGCGACACCGACCTCAAGAAAAACCAGCTCCTCACCGAGGAAGAGTACCATGAGGCCACCGAGCGCTACGGCGGCTCGTTTACCGCCGGCATGGGCGCCGAGGCGATCAAGACCCTCCTCGAGAACCTCAACCTCGACGAGCTCGCGGCCGAGCTCCGCGCCCGCATGATCGAGAAGGGCGCCAAGAGCGACAAGCGCCTCCTCAAGAGGATCGAGATCGTCGAGAACTTCCGCTCCTCCACGAACAAGCCCTCCTGGATGATACTCGACGTGATCCCGGTGATCCCGCCTGAGTTGCGCCCGATGGTCCAGCTCGACGGCGGCCGCTTCGCGACCTCTGACCTCAACGACCTCTACCGCCGCGTCATCAACCGCAACAACCGCCTCAAGAGGCTCATGAGCCTCAACGCGCCCGACATCATCATCCGCAACGAGAAGCGCATGCTCCAGGAGGCGGTGGACGCCCTCTTCGACAACTCGAAGCGCAAGCGCGTCATCAAGGGGGCCTCGAACCGCCCGCTCAAGTCGATCTCCGACATGCTCAAGGGCAAGCAGGGCCGCTTCAGGCAGAACCTCCTCGGCAAGCGCGTCGACTATTCCGGACGCTCCGTCATCGTCGTCGGTCCCGAGCTCAAGCTCTGGCAGTGCGGTCTCCCGACCAAGATGGCCCTCGAGCTCTTCAAGCCTTTCATAATGAAGAAACTCGTCGACAAGGACGTGGTCTACAACATCAAGAAGGCGAAGCTCCTCGTGGAGCAGGAATCCCCCGAGGTCTTCGCGATCCTCGACGAGGTCGTGCGCGAGCACCCCGTCATGCTCAACCGCGCGCCGACCCTGCACCGGCTCGGCATCCAGGCCTTCGAGCCCGTACTCGTCGAGGGAAAGGCCATCCGCCTCCATCCCCTCGTCTGTAAGGCCTTCAACGCGGACTTCGACGGCGACCAGATGGCCGTCCACGTCCCGCTCACCCAGGCCGCCCAGATGGAATGCTGGACGCTCATGCTCTCGAGCCGGAACCTCCTCGATCCCGCGAACGGAAAGTCCATCGTGTACCCCTCGCAGGACATGGTTCTCGGCCTTTACTACCTTACCAAGGTCAAGCCGAACGGAAAGGGAACCGGACACCGGTTCACCTGCGTCGACGAGGTCATGATGGCCGCCGAGTCGGGTTCCATCGGCTGGCAGTCGCTCATCAAGGTCGACTACCGCGGCGAGTTCATCGAGACCACGCCCGGCCGGCTCATCTTCAACGAGGAAATGCCCGCGGGCGTGCCCTTCACGAACGTGACCCTGGACGACAAGCAGATCCGCAAGCTCATAGAGAAGGTGCACAAGGACTCCGGCCCCTGGCTGACCGTCCAGATGCTCGACCAGCTCAAGGCCACCGGCTACAAGTACGCCACCTTCTTCGGCGCGACCCTTTCCATGGACGACATCATCGTTCCGGACGACAAGCCCGCGATGATCGAAAAGGCCAACAAGGAAGTCGAGGCGATCCAGAAGCAGTACCAGCAGGGTCACATTACCCAGGACGAGCGGTACAACCGCGTCGTCGAGGTATGGTCCAAGACGAACGAAGACCTGACCAACATAATGATGAAGACCCTCGAAGGCGACAAGGACGGCTTCAACACGATCTACATGATGGCCACCTCGGGCGCGCGCGGAAGCCGCAACCAGATCCGCCAGCTCGCGGGAATGCGCGGACTGATGGCGAAGCCGAACGGCGACATCATCGAGCTCCCGATCCGGTCGAACTTCAAAGAGGGCCTCACCGTCATCGAGTTCTTCATCTCCACGAACGGCGCCCGAAAGGGTCTCGCCGACACCGCGCTCAAGACCGCCGACGCCGGATACCTCACCCGCCGCCTGGTCGACATCGCGCAGGACGTGGTGGTCAACGAGGAAGACTGCGGAACCATCAACGGAATCGAGTATTCGGCCATCAAGGAGGGCGACGACGTCATCGAGTCCCTGTCGAGCCGCATAACCGGCCGCTATACCCTCGAGCGCGTAAAGCACCCGATCACCGGCGACATCATCATCGACGTCAACGAATACATCACCGACGAGATCGCCCTCGAGATCGAGGAAGCCGGCGTCGAGACCGTAAAGCTCCGCACCGTGCTTACCTGCGAGTCGAAGCACGGCGTCTGCGTCAAGTGCTACGGCCGCAACCTCGCGCACAACAAGATCATCGAGATCGGCGAGGCCGTCGGCATCATAGCCGCGCAGTCGATCGGACAGCCCGGTACCCAGCTGACGATGCGTACCTTCCACGTCGGCGGTACGGCCACCAAGATCAGCGAGGAAAACCGGATTCTCCTCAAGTTCCCGGTCATCATCAAGGACATCGCCGGTACGCACGTCGACCTCGACAAGGGCAACTGGCTCTTTACCCGAAAGGGATGGATCACCGTCAACAAGGTCGTGCGCGACTACGACCTCGAGGCAAAGGACAAGCTTCTCGTCGAGGACGGCCAGCGCGTGCTGAAGGGCGAGGCCCTGTTCAACCGCGGCGGCAAGCCCGTCGAGGCGACCGACATCGCGTATGTCGCGGTGCGCGGCAAGAAGGTTTATCTCGTCAGCCAGGACCAGAAACTCGAGATCCGAAACGGTTCCGAGGTCGTCGTCAAGGTCGGCGACTACGTCCCCGCGTCGGAGACCATCGCGATATTCGACCCCTTCTCCGAGCCGATAATCTCCGAGTACAACGGATACGTCCACTACGAGGACATCATCCCCGGCTCGACCCTCAGCGAGGAACTCGACGAGGAAACCGGCAAGATCGAGAAGCGCATCAGCGAATTCCAGCTCGACACCAAGCAGCCGCGCGTACTCATCACGGACGAGTCCGGTAACACCATCGGTTCCTACTATCTTCCCGGCGGTGCCTACCTCCTTGTCGACGACAAGGCCAAGATCAAGGCCGGACAGATCATCGCCAAGATGCTCAAGGAATCCGCGAAGACGAAGGACATCACCGGCGGTCTTCCGCGCGTTTCCGAGCTCTTCGAGGCGCGCAAGCCGAAGAGCCCCGCCGTTCTCGCCCAGATCACGGGAACCGTCTCCTTCAAGGGAATCCTCAAGGGAAAGCGGGTCCTCGTGGTCCGCGACCAGTACGGAAAGGACTTCAAGCACCTCGTTCCGATGGGCAAGCGACTTCTCGTTCGGGACGGCGATACCGTCGAAGCCGGGGAACAGCTCTGCGACGGCGCGCTCAACCCGCACGATATCCTGGCGATATCGGGCGAAAACGCCCTCCAGAACTACCTCATGGACGAGATCCAGCAGGTGTACCGCCTCCAGGGCGTCTCGATCAACGACAAGCACATCGGCGTCATCGTCCGCCAGATGCTCCGAAAGGTCGAGATCGTGGCCGTCGGCGACACCCGCTTCATCTTCGGCCAGCAGATCGACAAGTACAAGTTCCACGAGGAAAACACGCGCGTCATGGGCGAGGGCGGACAGCCGGCGATAGCGCGGCCGATGTTCCAGGGAATCACGAAGGCCTCGCTCAACATCGACTCCTTCATCTCGGCGGCCTCCTTCCAGGAGACCACCAGGGTCCTGACGAACGCGGCGATCGCCGGAAATTCCGACAGCCTCCGCGGCCTCAAGGAGAACGTGATCATCGGCCACCTGATTCCCGCCGGTACCGGCATCAAGCAGTACCGGAACGTGAAACTGTTCGACAAGGAAAACGCGGATCTGGACGTCCAGATGAACGAGATAATCGAGCGCAGAAAGCTCGAAAAGGCGACCGAGACCATCGAGGACGACGCCGAATTCGAGCCGGACGAGAACGATTGACATTCGGTACCGGTAACGGGTATCTTAGTTACCGCTAGACAGCAAAAATCCGGTGTGCTGGCCGGATTATGATAGGAGAAAAGGCAGATGCCTACGATTAACCAACTTATAAAGCAGGGTCGCAAGTCGATCGCGAACCGGACCAAGAGCCCGGCGCTTCAGTCGTGCCCCCAGCGCCGCGGGGTTTGTACCCGCGTCATGACCGTTACGCCCAAGAAGCCGAACTCGGCGCTCCGCAAGGTAGCCCGCGTCAGGCTCAGCAACGGTATCGAGGTTACGGCCTATATCCCCGGTATCGGCCACAACCTGCAGGAGCACTCCGTCGTCCTTATCCGCGGCGGACGCGTCAAGGACCTTCCCGGTGTTCGCTATCACATCGTCCGCGGAAGCAAGGACACGCTTGGAGTCGCCGACCGCAAGCGCAGCCGCTCTAAGTACGGCGCCAAGCGGCCAAAGGCGTAAGGAGAGGGTATTATGGGAAGAAAGAACAAGTCGATTGACAGGCCCATCGCGCCCGATTCGAAGTATCACAGCCCGGTCGTCTCCAAGTTCGTCGCGCGCATGATGCTCGACGGCAAGAAGGCCACCAGCATGCGCATCATCTACGACGCAATGGACAAGATCAAGGAAAAGACCGAGAAGGAGCCCCTCGAGGTCTTCCTCAAGGCCCTGGATAACGTTAAGCCGATGGTCGAGGTCAAGAGCCGACGCGTCGGTGGCGCGACCTATCAGGTTCCGATCGAGATCCGCGAGTCCCGCCGCGAGGCCCTCGGAATGCGCTGGATCATCAACGCCGCCCGCGCGCGCTCCGGTCACGAAATGGCCGAGCGGCTCGCCGCCGAGCTCGTTGACGCCTTCAATACGACCGGTACGGCGTACAAGAAGAAGGAAGATACCCACAAGATGGCCGATGCCAACAAGGCCTTCGCCCATTATCGTTGGTAGATTTTCAGCTTCAGGGCAAAAAACGGGGAATTCCGCGAGGGATTCCCCTTTTTTTCGACAAAACGGCGTTTTTCGGCCCCCAACGGCCCGTGAACGGACGTTTGCCGGTTTCCGCTCTTGACTAAAGCGGATCAAACGTGTAAAACTTCATTTGCTTTGAAATACGGACCCTTCGGGGTTCGCGTATTTCGGTGTTCTTTGAGAGTCCAGGGCGTGACCGTAAAGTCGGGG
>LVBL01000155.1 GCA_001604405.1 Spirochaetales bacterium Spiro_10 | reverse complement strand
CCGACGGGACCGAACACGTCGCCGCCGAGAAAGACTCTCAGGATATCACTGCTCATCGGTATAAATGGCGGTGCGAAGGCTGTTGATTATGCCGCCCCTCCAGGGAACTTCCCGCTCCTCGAGGGCGCGAACGGCGCGTTCTATGTCGTACGGGATCCTGACCACCTCGAGGACGGCGTCGGGGCCCGTCGTCGTGACGATGCCGAAGGACGCGCGATTGTCGCGGTCCAGGGGCTTGCCGAGGCTGCCGGGATTGAAGATGCGCGCCTTCCTGACCGCCTGGTTCCGGGGTACGTGCGTGTGCCCGCAGACGTACAGAATCCGCGAGGCGGTGTCGATCTTGGTCTCGTCGAGGGTTTCCTCGTCGGATCCGTGGCGTCCGTGGATCATGTCCACCGTCCACCCGTCGGCCGGAAACCGGTGGCGCACCGTCAGGCTCCTGAGCCATTCCATGCTCCCGGGGGAAAGCTGGTTTCGCGTCCACCGGCAGTGCCGGATCCCCTCCGGGTTGCCGAAGTAGGGGTTGTGGTCCAGGGCGTGCTCGTTGACGATATACCGGTCGTGGTTGCCCGAAAGGAAGATCTTGCCGGGAAAGGCGCGGAGAAGGGCGATCGTCTCCTCGGGAAAGGGTCCGAGGTTCACGTAATCGCCGAGAAAGTATACCGGCTCGCGCGAAAGCCCGTGCCCCTCGAGATATTCGAAAAAGGCTTCAAGGGCAGGCAGGTTCGCGTGTATATCCGAAGCCAGTATGAATTTCATCTGAAGCCACTATATCCCGTTTCACCGACGTTTTCAATCGACAAATCCGGCGCCGGCCTTGCCCTCCCCCCGCGACGGCCGCTATAGTGGCGGCATGTATCCAGCCAGACGCGCCCTCGCCGCCCTTGTCGCGGCGTCCTCGCTCCTTCTCGCGTCCGCCTGCGCGCGTTCCGCCGCCGCGAGCCCCGAAAGCGGCGCGCGCTCCGGCGAGGCGCGTCGCGTCGCGTCCCTCGCCCCGGCGACGACGTCCATACTCGTCGAACTCGGCGCGGGCGACCTCCTGGTGGCGGCCGACACCTGGTCGCGCCTTCCGGATTCCGGACGCGACGTACCCCGGCTCGACATGCTGAGACCCGACGCCGAGCTCCTGCTTTCGCTCGCGCCGGACGTCGTTTTCGCCTCTTCCATGACGCGCGACGGGCAGGGCCACGATCCCTTCGCCGCCCTTTCGCGCGCGGGCGTCAGGGTCGAGTATATCCGTACGAGCGAAACGCTCCGGGACATCGAGGAGGACATCCTTCTCGTCGCCGGTGCGGTCGGGAAACGGGAAAAGGGCGTCGAGATCGCCCGGCGCATGATGCGCGAGATCGCCGAGATCGGCGAGATCTGCGCGTCGGTTCCCGAGTGGGACCGTCCCCTCGTCGTGTTCGAGATCGCGCCGGCGCCGGCGATCTACAGCTTCGGGAGGGGCGTCTACCTCGACGAGCTTCTCTCCGCCGCCGGGGCGCGGAACGCCTTCGCGGGGGAAACCGGCTGGCTCGCCACGGGCGCCGAGGCGATCGTGGCCGCGAATCCCGACGTGATACTGACCAACGTCGACTATCTCGACGACCCGGTCGCGGAGATTCTCTCGCGCCCCGGATGGTCGGCGGTGAACGCCGTGAAAAACGGGCGCGTCTACCGCATCGACAACGAGTCAAGCTCGCAGCCCGCGCCGGCCGTGTCGCGCGCGCTTGCCCAGATCGCGCGGGCCTGCCACCCGGAGCTCTTCGATGAATGACGCCGCGCGCACAAGGCTCGCGTTCGCCGGCGCGTTCGCCCTCTCTCTCGCGACCCTGATACTCGCGGTGGGCGCGGGATCGGCCTTCGTGAGCCCGGCGGAGGTCGTGACCACCCTCGCGCGCGCGGCCTTCGCCGGGCGCACCGAGGAGGTCTCGCTCGCCGAGTCGATCGTCCTCGACCTGCGGCTGCCGAGGGCCCTCCTTGCCTTCGCGGCCGGAGCGGCCTTCTCGGTGTGCGGCGC
>LVBL01000011.1 GCA_001604405.1 Spirochaetales bacterium Spiro_10 | reverse complement strand
GGACATCGTTTACACTTTTATTTTAACGTATGGACCTCCCTTTTACATCTTGGATACGAAGACTTTTCTCGTCTAAGTATCCAAGTAGTTTTGAACGAAAGAAAACACGCCAGATGCCATTGCCCAGTTCTTCAAGACCAATATGTTTGTCTATTAGTGCTGTTGAAACCATTACCCAATTATCAGAGCCCCATCTGATTGCGCCGTTTTTGAAGACTCGAAGAACATGAAGATTGGTTGGGTAATCCCATGGCATTATCTTGCTTGAGTATTCCTTGGTTGAACGAACATGAACACTTGCAGGTGTTTTATTACCAAGAGCTTGGTGTGGTCGAAAGGTGTTGTATTCTTTGACGAATTTATCGAGTCGTTTTTGTTCCAGGATTCTATTGGAAGCAGGGGGCCTTGCGGCCTCTGCTTTTAATTCACGATGCATACGCTCATGTCGCCCATTTTGACTTGGACAACCTGGATCCGAGAATACAGGCATCACGTCATGTTCTAGTAGCCACACAGATAAAGATGACAGCCTGGCAATTGAAGTAGGACAGGCAAATGGCGATCCATTGTCAGTATGAAATTGTTCAGGCATGCCATACTTTCTGAAAGTCCTTATGTAGACTGACTTTGTTGACTCCAAATCTGCTCTTTCAAGAGCTTCTGCTGCAAAAAGGAAACGGCTATAGGAATCTGCAATTGTGAGAGGAAACACGTACTGTTGGTCAGTAGTACGGAACTTTCCCTTGAAATCTCCGCTCCATATTTGATTTGGTTCTGTTGGATCAAAGATTGGTTTCTCTGGAATAATTCGTCGTACTCTTCGCTTTGGAATGATGAGACCATTTCGGTAAAGAATATTGTTAATCGTAGGAACGCTTGGAAAGGTTTTATCTGGAAATCTCTCAGTTAGCTTGACCAGTATTTTAAGCGCTCCATATCGTGGATGCTTTTTCCTGAATGATATAATACGGCGTTCAATATCAGGTGGTGTTTTATTTTTTATGACATGCGGTCGGGTAGAGATATTGATTAGGCCGTCAATTCCATATTGTTCATAACGTCGGAGATACTTATAACCAAGTGGGCGTGATATACCAAATTCTTTACAGAGTTTAGTCATAGTCCAAATACCGGAACGGTATTCATTGATAAAAAAGACTCGTTCTTCCATAATCGATGTGTTCCTCCACGGCATAACTTCCTCCTTACAGAGGAAATTCTAACTGATTATGTGTAAACGATGTCCCTATATAAGTGTAAACTATGTCTATATACAGTACC
>LVBL01000075.1 GCA_001604405.1 Spirochaetales bacterium Spiro_10 | reverse complement strand
ATTTCGGCGGTCATCACCTATTCCGTCATCTTCTGCATCTGGTCGGCGGTCTACTCGGGACGAGACACCGTCGGCGACTACGCGTGGGACGAGATGAAAAGCTACCTCATCGTCTCGCTCTTCCTGAGCGCGCTCGTGTCGATGTCGAGCGAGTTCCGCATCTCGCGGCAGATCAGGACCGGAAACATCGCGTGCGAGCTTCTCAGGCCCGTCGACTACCAGAAGGCGAGCCTCTCGATCACCCTGGGGAACTCGATGAGCGAGGGCGTCATCATCGGCGTCGCGTGCCTCGGCTTCGCCCTCGTCGCGGGCGCTACGGTCGCGCCTTCCACGCCGCTCGCCTGGGCGGGCTTCGCCGCGGCCACGATCGTGTCCATGGCGACGAAATTCCTGATGGTGTACGCCTTCAGCCTCACCTGCTTCTGGACGACGAGCCTCATGGGCGTCAGCTGGCTCAGGAAGGCGCTCACCGATTTCTTCTCGGGCGCGCTCATCCCGTTGGCGCTCTTTCCCGGCTGGCTCAAGCGCGTATCGGACTGGCTTCCGTTCCGTTCCATCGTGTCCGTTCCCGCCAACGCCTTCACCGGCAGGCTTTCCGGAACGGAACTCGCCCGCGACCTCGCGACCGGAATCGCCTGGGTCGTGGCCCTGTGGTTCGTCTCGCGCCTCGCGTGGTCGAGGGCGATGCGGAAGATCACGATTCAGGGAGGCTGACATGCGCGGATACGCCACGACGACCACGAGAACGATACGCATCTTTTTCAGGTTCCTCGCGCAGAACACGAAGATCAAGCTCGAGTACAAGCTCGACTCGCTCATCCTCTTTGTAGCGGGGGCCTCGATGCAGGCGCTCGGCTTTCTCTTCCTTACCGTGCTCTTTTCCCGCATCCCGGCCATCCAGGGGTGGACGCACTGGGAGATCATCGCGATGCTTTCCCTCATATTCTTCTCGGAAGGTCTCGTGTCGTTCGCCTTCGAGGGGGCCTGGCAGATGGCCTTTCTCGTCAACATGGGAGACATGGACCGCATTCTCCTCAGGCCCGTCTCGCCGATCCTGCAGATCCTGACGTACACCATGGGCATACACGGCATCGGCAACATGGTGATGGGTACCGTCCTCTTCTCGCTGTCGCTCTCGCACGGCATCGTCGCGTGGACGCCCGGAAAGATCCTCTTCGTCCCCGTGTTCGTCCTGTCCGCGTGCGCGATCCGCACGGCGGTCTCCTTCGCCGCGAACTGCTCGTCCTTCTGGATCAGGGCCTTCTCGAACGCGTTCCCGCTCATGGTCTACCAGCTCGCCGACTTCGCGAAGTATCCCGCCTCGATCTTCGGCAAGGCAGTCGAGGTGTTCGTGATCTTCGTGATCCCCTACGCGTTCATCAGCTACCTCCCGGCGGTGTTCCTGTTCGACAAGGCCTGGTGGGGAATCTTCGCCTGGGCCGCCCCGTTCGTGGCCGTCTACCTCGCGCTCCTGGCGCGATGGATCTTCTACCGGGGACTTTCGCGCTACGAGGGAGCGGGAAACTGAGTGACGAGGAAAGCTGAATAGCGCCGGATAACCCAGTCGCGAACCGGCACGCGGCCGGCCGTCAGTCGGCACGCGGCCGGCCGTCAGTGGGCACGCGGCCGGGCCGCCGCTCATTGACGAATCGGCAGGCCTTCTGTTACTATCGCAAAATATGGCGTCGGGCGGACATGTGCCCCCGGGCCGACTAC
>LVBL01000010.1 GCA_001604405.1 Spirochaetales bacterium Spiro_10 | reverse complement strand
CACGCGCGCGTTGTCCGCAACGTCGGACAGCTGTATCTGCCGGTTCCAGGCCTCCTCGATGAAAGAGAGCGCCTTGACGAGCGGCAGGGGAAAACGGCCCGTGCGCTTGATGCGCGCGAGATTGTACACGCGATTGAAGGCCGCCATCGCCCAGTCCTTCCAGTCGGCAAGGGTTTCGAGCGCCATGATCTCCTCGACGGGGTCGAACGGCGGCGGGGCCTCGGTGTGCGACTGGTAACAGCCCGTCGCGTCGTCGATAAGGAGGGAGAACAGCGCCGCGAGCTTAGCCTTCGCGAGGGGGAACGCGTGCGTCGAGAGGATCTCGGACCAATACTCGGAAAACAGGTCCCGCACCTCCTCGCAGTCGCTCAGGCCCATCTTGCGCCTGAGCTGCACGACGCGAAGCCGTTCGCGGATGCGCGCGTCGGTGACGTTCTTTTTTCTCTGAAGCTCGGCGAGGGCCTCCGTGCAGGATACGTGGAATTCCCCGAAGGACCTTACGGACCCGGCGCCGGTTATGGAGAGGACCCCCTTCGGAACCGAGGCGGCGACGTTGCGCTCGACGCAGGAGACCACGGAGGACTTGTCCGCCACGCCGGGGAAGAAGTACATACCGAGCCCGAGATGCATGGTGAAAACGAAACGGAACTTGAGGTCAACGCCCGAGTTAACGCGGGCGAAGAGGTCTTCCTGCTCGGAATCGAGGCCGACGAAACACGCGAGGCCCGTATCCGCGCTTATGCCGAGCGATTCCTTCACCTCGGACCAGCGTCCCGCGTCAAGCTCCTTCCATATCTGCTCCCGCAGGAACCTGTCGACGTACAGGGCCTCCGCGCCGGAATCGCGCGCGTGCCGTCGGCGGCCGAGCTCGGCGCGCACCGACTCCAGCGTCTCGACGAAGGTCTTCTTCGTGACCGGTTTCACGAGGTAGGCGAACACACCGAGCGGTATCGCCTTTTGCGCGATGTCGAAGCGCTCGTACGCCGTGGAAAGGACGAACACCGTCCGCGGGAAATCCGCGTGAACGCGCGAAATCACCTCGAGGCCGTCGAGACCGGGCATGTTGATGTCCATGAAAACGACGTCCGGCTTCAGCTCGTGGATGCGCGAGATCGCCTCGTGCCCGCCGCGTGCGGTACCCGCGAGAACGAAGCCCTCGACGCCCTCCTCGAGGATGAACGAGTAGCTCTCGATCACCGGCTCCTCGTCGTCGACGATCAGGACGGTATGCATAGTTCTTTTCCCCTGTCGATCCTGATGAGTATCTCGGTGCCCGCGCCGGGCGCCGTATTGATCGAGACGATGTCCCTGTCGTCCGGAAAGAAGAAATAGAGCCGCTGGATCACGTTCTCGAGCCCCATGACCTTCTCGCCGGACTCGTGCGCGCGCAGCGGCTGGAGGAGCGCCGTGACGACCTCCTCCGACATGCCGACGCCGTTGTCCCGCACCGACAGGCACAGCCGCGCGCCCTCGCAGTAAACGCGGACGACGATCGAGTTGCGGCCTTCCTTCCCCCGAAAGGCGTGAACGACGCAGTTCTCGACGAGCGGCTGGAGGATCGACGCGGGGACCATGCAGACGTCGAGTATGTCGCGCGGGCAGTCGAGCACGAGGTCGAGGTTCTTCGGGAACCGGACGCCCAGTATGTAGAAATAGGACTCGAGGCCCTCGATCTCGTGCCTGAGCGGCACGATGACGTTCTTCTCCCGTATGTTGTGCCTGAAGAGCTTGGCCAGGTGCTCCATGTACTCGCTCGTCCGTTCGGCGCCCTCGACGATGGCGAGCTGGATGCCGGTATTGAGCGTGTTGAAGAGGAAATGCGGGTTCATCTGGGCCTGCAAGGTGTAGAGCTCCATCTTGCGCAGCATGTGTTCCATCCGCATGTTCCGCACGCGCTCCTGCATGTACTCCTGCTCGACGTTCCTCTGCCACTTGATCTCCTCGATATAGGTGTGGATGTCCTTCTTCATCCGGTTGAACGCGGACACCACGCGGTCGATCTCGTAGAGGCGGGTCATCCCGATGTCCGCGACCTCGAAGTTCCCGTTCGAGAGCTCGGAGGCCATCTTCGAGAGGTTCACCATCGGACCGTTTATCTTGTCGACCGTATGAAGCAGTATGAGCAGGGAGAACAGCGAGACGAACACGATGAACATCAGGTTCCACAGCTGTATGCGTCCGGAGGTCTCGATGAACCGCTCGTAGTCGTCGATCTGGCCCGCGAAGCGCGCTCCCGAAATCGAGTCGATGCGGGCGATCATGTAGTCGTACAGGGTCTGCATCTCGTCGTAGAGGCTCGTGTACTTGGCGATGTCCATCCCGCGCTTTTCCTCGATTACCGAGTCTGCGAGCGAGAGGTACGCGAGCACGATGGAATACACCTCCTTCTCCTCGAGGGAAATGGGATCCCTCGGGGCGGTCGCGTACTCCGGTATCACGTTGTGTATCCGCTGCGTCATGATAAGGAGCTCGGACAGGGCGTTCGACGACTTCGTGGAGAGGAACTCGAGGAACGGCGTCTGGAACTCGACGAGCCTCGTCTGCATGTCCTTGAGGTACCGTTGCTGGACGAAGCTCCGGTCGACGATGGTCTGCAGGCGTATCGTGGAAAAAAGGATATACGCGGCGGAGAACACCAGGATCACGAGAACCCCGATGATGTTGACGAGCATCTGCATGCGGAACGAGTTGTAGATGTTCCGCTTCATTGCCGTTCCCCCGCGCGCCGCTCAGCCGGAGCGCGCCAGGAAAGGAGGTTGTCCGGGGTGATGACGTCGATTCCCGTGTCGACCGACGTCGAGGTATAACCCGAGGAGACGAGTTCGGACAGGGCCTTCACCGCCTGGTAACCCATCAACGAGGGGTTGACGACGACGGAGCCCGCCACGATGCCCTTCCTGATGAAGTCGAGAAGGGCGGGATCGTTGCCGAAACCGACGACCTGGACCAGGCCCACCTGGTTGAGGTCGATGAGCGCCTGCGTCCCCGCGAGGGTGTCGTTCAGGTCGGTGAAGACGATCGTGTTGATCCCCGGGCGTCCGCGCACGATCTGGTACACGATTTTCTCCGCGTCGCGCGGGTTCATGTCCGTCCGGTATCCCTGGATGGGACCCGACAGGCGCGCCGAGAGCACGCTGTTGATGCCCATCTCGACGAGCTCGCGCTCGGCGAATATGGCGGGGGACTTCTCGCTGTACACGACGGCGAGGTTCACGTCCTCGCGCTTCGTCGCGAGCGACAGCTGGGCGGCCTTGCGCCCGAAGTCGAAGTTGTTCGTGCCGACGAAGGGCCAGGGCTGTTCGGCCGGGATGTTGTGGTTGACGAGGACGAGGGGCAGCTTTTTCCTCGTGAGGAACTGCAGAGTGTCGAAGACCACCGTGTCGTCGAGATCGGGGCACACGACGATCCCGTCAAGGCCGGAATAGGCCGCCATCCGGAGCGCCGTTCCCGAGGAGTCCAGGGTGTGGACCGAAATGACCGCGCCGCTCTCTGACGCTGCCCGCATCGCGCCGCTCATGATGTCCGAGAAATAGTAGTTCCGGTTTTGCGGGAGGTACATCGAAAAATGCCTCAGCTCGCGCCCCGCCGCGACGTCCTGCGAGGGCTTGCTGAGGAGGCCGCTGACGAGATAGACCGACATGAAGAACGAAAAGGCCGCGAGCGCCCCGGTGACGGCGAGTCCCACCTTGATCTGGGTTTTCACGCCTCGAGTATACCCTTCAAAGGCGTTTTTCGCTACACAAGCCGCCCCAATCGGGGTATATTCTGGGCATGATCAACCTTTTTTCCTGGGACGACGCGCTCGCCACCGGCTTCGATGACGTGGACCTCCAGCACAAGAAGCTCCTGCTCATCATCGACGACGTGCGCAAGCTCCTTGACGAGACGGGCAAGGATTACGCCCTGCGTATGGCGAAAGACCTCAAGCGCCTCACGGACTATACGGCCTACCATTTCGCCGAGGAGGAGTCGCTCATGAAGGCGCGCGGCTTCCCCGGCCTTGAGGACCACAAGAAGGAACACGCGGCCTTCGTGGAGCGCCTCCGCGCGGAGATCGCCACCGTCGGCGAAGCGAAGCCCGGCGACGGCTTCCAGTTTTACCGCTTTCTCGGGACCTGGCTCCTCAACCACATCGCGAAGTCGGACCAGGCCTGGGCCGCCTACATCCGCGGGAAAACGGAAGTCTAAACCGCCGACCGAAGGATCGATGCGACCGCCTTCGAGTCGAGCTTGACGAAATTCCCCGTCGTGCCCTTTCCCTTTTGCGTGCACTTGAGGGCCATCTCCTCGATGCGGTCGGCCGGAACGTCCATCTCCGAGAGGCGCACGGGAAGGCCGATTGAGCGGAAGAAGGCCTCGAGGGCGTTTATTCCGGCGAGCGCGGTCCGCTCGGGGTTAAAGGGATCGTTTTCCACGCCCCATACCCTCGTCGCGAACTGGACGAACCGCGCGACGTCGTTCCCGTAGACGTGCCGCATCCATGCGGGAAAAACTACCGCGAGGCCCGCGCCGTGGGCAACGTCGTAGATGGCGCTGATCTCGTGCTCGATGGAATGCGATCCCCAGTCCCCCTCCCTGCCCGTTCCGAAAAGGTCGTTGTGGGCGACGGAGCCGACCCACATGATCTCGGCCCGGGCCGCGTAGTCGTCCGGGGAGGCGAGCGCGAGAGGCACGTTCCTGATTATGGTCCGGAGTCCCGCCTCGCAGAGACGGTCGGTAAAGTCGACGTCGCGCGTGTTCGTGAAGTACCGCTCCATGATATGGGCCATGATGTCCGCCGCGCCGCACGCCGTCTGGTACGCCGGAAGCGTGCAGGTGAGCACGGGATTCATGAGCGCGAAGCGCGGACGCAGGAGCTCCGAGGTCAGGCCGCGCTTGAGCTGCAGCTCCTCGTTCGAGATGACCGAACTGCTGCTCGACTCGCTTCCCGCGGCCGGTATCGTCAGGATGACCCCGACGTCGAGGGCCTTCGCGGGACTCGCCGTGTATTCGTAAAAATCCCACACGTCGCCCGTGTACGGGACTCCCACGGCTATCGCCTTGGCCGAGTCGATGACGCTTCCGCCGCCGACCGCGAGCACGAAGCCGATGCCGTTTTTCCGGCACAGCTCGATGCCCTCGCGCACGAGGGTGACGCGGGGGTTCGGTTTGACGCCCCCAAGCTCCACCGCCTCGACGCCCGCGGCCTTCAGGGAGGCGCGAACGCGGTCAAGAAGGCCCGACTTGACGACGCTCCCGCCGCCGAAATGGAGCAAGACCTTCTTCGCGTAGGGAGCTGTCTCCTGACCGGCCTGATGCTCCGCGTCTTTTCCGAAAACGATCCTCGTGGGATTGTTAAAAGTAAAATTGGTCATGACTGATTCTCCTCGATACGACAAGTATCGCATGTCGGCTATTATTTGACAAGGGAAACAATTTGCCGCACGAGGGTTCTTTGCATAATGAACGGCCATCAATTACGCTTATTAGTTAGCGGGACTCTGCGAATCCCGCCTGGAGGACCGATGAAAAGCATCAAGACAAAAATAAGCGCGATGGCCGTGGGCATCACCGTCGCGGTAACGGCCGTGCTCCTCACGGTATTCTTCCTGTCGTTCCGCTCGATGGTACACGAACAAATCGGCCTTCTCGACTCGACCCTCCGCGAGAGCTTCGACCGGACGGTACGCTGGGAAGTCGAGTCCGCGGTCACGATGATCGACCGCGTCGCGAAACTCGAGAAAGAGGGCCTGCTTGACCGCGCGACGGCGGAGGAAGTCGCCAAGAGGCTTCTCCGCGACATGCGGTACGGAACGGAGGGCTACTTCTGGGCCGATACCAAGGACGGAACGAACGTTGTCCTCCTCGGCGGCGCAGCCGAGGGAAAAAACCGGCTCGAGTCGGTAGACACGAACGGCACGAAATTCGTCCGAAGCATCATAGAAAACGGGATGAAGGACGGAGGCGGGTATTCCGACTACTGGTTTCCGAAGGCGGGCACCGACAAACCCCTCCCGAAGCGGAGCTACAGCCTGCACTCCAAATCCTGGCAATGGATCGTCGGTACCGGGGCCTACGTCGACGACATCGACGCGGTCGTGGCGGAGAAACGCGCGGAGGCCGACGCCTTCGTGACGCGTTCCATGGGGATAACCCTCGCGCTCGCCGCGCTGGCGGCCCTCGTCGCGACGGCCGTCGCGGTCGCCATCGGCGTCAGGCTCGTCAAGCCGCTCGTCTACGCCGCCGAGCAAACCGAGATATTCGCCTCGGGGGACTTCTCGCGCGCCTTCGACGGGGACAAGACATCGCTGACCGACGAGACGGGTACCCTCCTCAGGGCGCTCGACTCGATGCGCGCCGACCTCGCCGAGATGATCGGGGGCATCGTAACGGTCAGCAAGTCCATCTCCATGGGCTCCAACGAACTTTCCGACACCTCGCAGGACGTTTCCTCCGGCGCCTCGGAACAGGCCTCGTCGACGGAGGAGATATCGGCCTCCGTGGAGGAGATGGTCTCGACGATACGGCAGAACGCGGAAAACTCGGGCGAGACCGAACGGATCGCGCGGAAGGCCGCGAAGGACGCGGCGGAGGGCTCGGAGACGGTACAGGCGGCGATCGGGGCCGTCAGGCAGATAGCCCAGCGCATCGCCGTGATCGAGGAGATCGCCGGCCAGACCAATCTCCTCGCGCTCAACGCGGCCATCGAGGCGGCGCGCGCGGGGGAGGCGGGCAAGGGCTTCTCGGTCGTGGCGGGAGAGATACGGAAGCTCGCCGAGCGCAGCGCGACGTCGGCGGCTGAGATTCGCGAGATATCGGCGACGACCACCGAGGCCGCGCAAAAGGCCGGCGCCGTGCTCGCGAGCCTCGCGCCGGACATCGTAAAAACGGCGGACCTCGTCGGGGAGATCAGCGCGGCCTCCGCGGAACAGCGCGTCGGGGCGGACCAGATCGGCCAGGCGATGACCCAGCTCGACACGGTCGTCCAGCGGAACGCAGCGGCCGCCGAGGAGCTTGCCGCGTCGGCGGAAAACCTGAGCGCGCAGGCCGAGAACCTGCGGGATACGGTCAGCAGGTTCAAGGTGTGATATTGCGAACCGCTTGCAAATCAATCCCCGTGGAAGTATAGTGACTCCATCATGAACGCAAGCAAGAGTGATGACGCGGGGAAGCCCGTCGTTCTCGATTTCAACGAGGTTTCGTTCTCGTACAAGGATATCCCCGTACTCGACCGGGTAAGCTTTCACGCGCACCGGGGCGAGTTTATCGCCCTCGTCGGCCCGAACGGGTCGGGAAAGACGACCGTCATCAAGCTCGTGCTCGGCCTCGAGACCCCGACGGCCGGCTCCGTGACCCTCCTCGGCGAAGCGCCGGCCGCGGCCCGCAGGCGCGTCGGCTACGTACCCCAGCACGCGCAGTTCGACGCGACCTTCCCGATCTCGGTTCGCGAGGTCGTTCGCATGGGACGGCTCGTGCCGGCCGCTGGCAGGACGAAAGCCTCCGCGCTGCGCGGGGCGGAGAGCGCCGCGGTCGACTCGGCGCTCGAAAGGTCCGGCGTCGCGGATCTCGCGTCCCGCCCCTATCCCGCCCTCTCGGGCGGGCAGCGAAGGCGCGTGCTCGTCGCGCGCGCGCTCGCCGCGGAGCCCGAGTTCCTCATCCTCGACGAGCCGACGGCGAACATGGACATCGAAAGCGAAACGCGCCTGTTCGAGACCCTCGGCGCGCTCAAGGGCTCGACGACGATCATGATCGTCACCCACGACACGGGCTTCGTCTCCGCGCTGACGGACGTTGTCCTCTGCGTCGGCGAGCGCGGGACCGACGGGGCCTCCTGCTCGCTCGCCCGCCACGCGACCCGGCCGATCGACGGCGCGCCTCCGGTCATGTTCGGCGGAAACGCGGCGCAGGTACTGCACGACAGCGACCTCGCCGACGCGTGCGAGAACTGCTCGAGGAAGGCGGGTTCGCGATGAGCGGCGCATTCGGGTTCCTGACCGATCCGGCGCTCGGTTTCATGCGCAACGCCTTCGTCGCGGGCATCCTCTCGTCGGTCCTCTTCGGCGTGATCGGCTCCGTTGTTACCGTCAAGCGGATAGCGGGTCTCGCGGGCGCGATCTCGCACGCCGTGCTCGGCGGGATCGGCATGGCCCTCTATCTCTCGGCGAAAAACATACTGCCCGGATTCCCGCCGATAGCCGGCGCGCTCGCCTTCGCGGTCGCGGCTGCCGTTATCATCGGCGTGGTCTCGCTGAGGGCGAAACAGCGCGAGGATACCGTCATCAACGCGATATGGGCCGTCGGCATGAGCGTCGGGGTCCTCTTCATGGCGAAGACCCCGGGTTACACCGACCCGACGAGCTATCTTTTCGGAAACATCCTCCTCGTCTCCGTGCCCGACCTGTGGCTTCTCGCCGGGCTCGACCTCGTCGCCCTGTTCCTCGCCTGGAGGTTCTACCCCGAGATCGAGGCAAGCGCCTTCGACCCGGAGTTCGCGCGCGTGCGCGGAGTCAACACCGACGCCGTCTTTCTCGCGATCCTCGCCCTTACCGCTATCTCGGTCGTGCTCCTCCAGACCTTCGTCGGCATCGTCATGGTCATCGCCATGCTCACCCTGCCCGCGGGAACGGCGGGCTTCTCGTCGAGGAACCTCGCGGGCATGATGGTAGCGGGGAGCCTCTACGCCCTCGCCTTCTCCCTTTCGGGACTCGCCATCGGCTGGCATCTCGACGCGCCCGTCGGCGCGGTCACGGTAGTGCTCGCGGGAGCGACCTTTCTCGCGGGCAGCGCGATCGGGATGTTCGCGGCGCGAATGCGCCGGACGGGGAAAACGGCATGACGCGCGCACGGACGGCGATACGCGAAATGCTATCGGGCGCGGCGGAACCCCTCTCGGCCGCCTCGGTATTCCGCGCGCTCGAAGGCGCCTTCGACCAGGCGACCGTCTACCGGACGCTCCACTACCTCGAGGGAAAGGGCCTCGCGGATTCCTTCGTGCTCCACTGCGCCGAGCACGGCACCGAACGGTACTTCACGACGAGGGACGAATCGGCCCGCGGGGCGCACCGGCACTGGTTTCACTGCGAGTCGTGCCACCGCTTCACCGACCTCGGGGACTGCCAGCTTTCCGACCTGATAGCTCGCTACGAGACGCGCTTCGGCGTGAGAATCCGCGACCACAATCTCAACCTTACGGGACTGTGCGCCGAGTGCGCCGCCAGCCCGGCGGACTGACCCCTTTACACTTCCCGCGCGCCGTGCTATACAACGCGCAGACATCACAAGTCACGTTGCGGGGGAACCTCACGGTTGAGAAGGCTAATAACCTGACCCTTGGAACCTGTCAGTTAACACTGGCGTAGGGAAGCAGCTCGTTTCGGACGCGAAAGCGCCCGTCGAAACGCCGCTCCGACCGTCGGAGGGGCTTTTTTTTATGCCCTCCGCCGGTCCGGCGGAGGCGATCCGATCAAACGAAATCTTTGACCCTTCCGTTCCATCCCCGCCGACGCGCGAAGGAAGACGGACAATGGGAAAAATCACCACGCAACTGACCGAGGCGCGCGCGGGAAGAATCACCGACGCGATGCGCGAGGCGGCCGCGCACGAGGGCATCGACCCCGGGCGGCTCGCGGCGATGGTCGCGGACGGAAAGGCCGCGATACCCGCGAACCGGAAACACGCGGCGCTGAAACCGCGGGCCGTGGGACGCGAACTCAAGACGAAGATCAACGTCAATCTCGGCATCTCGCGCGACTGCGCCGACGTCGAAGCGGAATTCGCGAAGGTGCGCGGCGCGATCGGGCTCGGCGCCGACGCCATCATGGACCTGAGCTCGTCGGGCGACACGGGACCCTTCCGGAGGCGGCTCGTCGAAACATCTCCGGTCATGATCGGCACGGTTCCCGCGTACGACGCGGTCATCCGCCTCGACAAGGCGCTCAAGGACATCACATCCGACGAGTGGATCGAAACGGTCCGCGCCCACGCCGAGGACGGCGTCGACTTCCAGACCATTCACGCCGGAATCACCCTCGAGACGGTCGCGCGGCTCAGGGGAAAGCGGCGCAAGACCGGCATCGTGTCTCGGGGAGGTTCTCTCCTCTTCGCCTGGATGTCGATGACCGGCAGGGAGAATCCGTTTTTCGAGCGGTTCGACGAGGTGCTCGACATCTGCGCCGCGCACGATGTCACGGTAAGCCTCGGCGACGCCTGCCGCCCCGGATCCATCGCCGACTCGACGGACGGCGCCCAGGTCAGCGAGCTTGTCGCGCTCGGCGACCTCGCGCGGCGCGCGAGAGAGCGCGGCGTGCAGGCCATCATCGAGGGGCCGGGACACATGAGCCTATCGGACGTGCAGGCGAACATGGTTCTCGAGCGACGCCTCTGCGACGACGCGCCCTTTTACGTCCTCGGCCCCATCGTGACCGACATAGCCCCCGGCTGGGACCATGTCACCTCCGCCATCGGGGGAGCCCTCGCGGCAGCCTCGGGCGCGGCCTTTCTCTGTTACGTCACGCCGGCCGAACACCTGAGGCTTCCCACCTTCGACGACATGCGCGAGGGCATCATGGCCGCGCGCATAGCCGCGCACTCGGGCGACATAGCCAAGGGAATCCCGGGAGCCCGTGAACTCGACGACCGAATGAGCGAGGCGAGGCGCAACCTCGACTGGGAGGGGATGTTCTCCCTCGCCATAGACCCGGAAAAGGCGCGCAGATACCGCGCCGAATCGAAGCCGGAGCGCGAGGACACCTGCACCATGTGCGGGGCCATGTGCGCCGTCAGGAACGTGAACGAGATACTCGAAGGGAGAGAAGTCGATGTCAAATGAAAACAATTCGCCGAACGCGAGCGCGGGAATGGCGCTCGCAGCCGTCCGGGAGCGAGGGCCGCTCGTGCATTGCATCACCAACTACGTGACGGTCAACGACTGCGCGAACGCCCTGCTCGCCGTCGGGGCGTCGCCCGTCATGGCGGACGACATATCCGAGGTCGCGGACATCGTGAGGATATCGGGAGCGCTCGTCGTCAATATCGGAACGCTCAACGCCCGGACGATACGCTCCATGAAGGCGGCAGCGGCCGAAGCGAGGCGTCGCGGCATTCCCTCGGTACTCGATCCAGTCGGGGCCGGCGCCTCGTCGCTGAGGACGAAAACGGCCCGCGCGCTCGCGTCACGGGGCGGCTTCGCGGTAATCCGCGGAAACGCCTCGGAGATCAGCACGCTCGCGGGAGATGCCGGAAACACGAGGGGCGTCGACTCGGCGAAGGCCGTGGCGGCCGACGGGATTGCGGAGGGCGCCGTCGCCTTCGCGAAGGCGCTCGCCCTGCGCACCGGGTCCGTCGTGGCGGTGACGGGGAAGACGGACGTGATAACCGACGGCGCGGCCGTGTACGCGGTGAGAAACGGCCACCCGCTCATGCCCCGCATGACGGGATCGGGTTGCGTCCTGAGCGCGGTCACGGGGGCCTTCGTGGCGGCCGCGGCCGCCACGGGCACGGATCGCGCCGTCGCCGTTGCCTCCGCTATCGCCTTCGTCGGCCTCGCGGGCGAGCTCGCCGCCGCGGACGCGGAACGCCTCGTGCGCGACGGCGACGCCTCCGCTGGAACGTCTACCTTCCGCACGGCCTTCATCGACCGCCTCGCCTCGGTTTCCCCCGACGCGCTCGCGGAGGGGGCGAAAATTGAACGTCTCGCGTGAGGCCCTGCGCGAGGCCCTCGCGCTGTACGCGGTCCTTCCGGAAGGCCTTGAGGAGGGCGCCCTCGGCGGGATCCTCGAGGCCGCGATCCGGGGAGGCGCGAGCTTCGTCCAGTTGCGCGAAAAGAACCTGGACGACGCGACCTACGCGGCGCGCGCGGGAAGGCTCAGGGCCGTCGCGGCCCGGCATGGCGTACCGCTCGTCGTGAACGACTCGGTCGGGGCCGCGATCGGGTCGGGCGCGGACGGCCTCCACGTGGGGCAGTCCGACTGCGGCGCGCTCGAGGCGCGGGAACGACTTCCCGCGGGAGCGATACTCGGCGTGTCGGTACACAGCGTCGCCGAGGCCCTTGCGGCCGAGCGGGCCGGCGCGGACTATCTCGGCGTGGGCGCGGTCTTTCCGACAACGACGAAGATCGACGCGCGCGCGTCCACGCCAGCCCTCCTTTCCGAGATCTGCGCCGCGGTCTCGATCCCGGTCGTGGCCATCGGCGGGATCTCGCTGGACAACGCGTCCCTCCTTTCGGGCACCGGAATCGCCGGAATCGCCGTCGTCTCGGCGCTCTTCGGAACCGCCGGCGGCGGCTTCGACGCGGCGCGGACGGCCGGGGAAGCGAGGAAGCTGCGCGCCGTCGCCGATCGGGTCCGCGCGGCGGATCCGGCCATCGGGGGCGGAACATGAAAACGGCTCTGAGCGTCGCGGGCACCGACCCGTCGGGAGGAGCCGGCCTTCATGCCGACCTCAAGACCTTCGCCGCCCACGGGGTATACGGCATGGGAGCCGTCACCGCCGTCGTCGCGCAGAATACGGTCGGCGTGCGATCCGTCACGGGCGTACCGCGCAGGATGGTCCGGGACCAGCTTGCCGCCGTATTCGAGGACATCGAGCCGGACGCCGTCAAGGTCGGCATGGCGGGAAGCGCGGCGACGGTATGCGAGATAGCCCGCGCGCTCGAAAGATACCGCGCGCGAAACGTCGTGATCGACCCCGTTCTCTTCGCGACGAGCGGACACGCGCTCCGCTCGGCGGGTTCGCTCCGATCCCTCGCCCGGACCCTCGCCGAACGGCTCTTCCCGCTCGCCGTCCTCGTCACCCCCAATATACCCGAGGCGGAGACCCTTTCCGGCATCCGTGTCGCTGACAAGACTGGTATGCTCGCCGCGGCGGAACTCATCCGGAGCCGGTACGGCTGCGCCGTCCTGCTGAAGGGCGGGCACCTGACCGGTTCCTGCGACGACCTCCTCCTCCTCGGCGACGCCGGAGCGGTCTGGCTCACCGGCGCGAGGATTGCCACCGAGAACACGCACGGCACGGGCTGTACCCTTTCCGCCGCCATAGCGGCGAATCTCGCGCAGGGCCGCTCCCTCGGGGAGGCGGCGGGGCTCGCGAAGGCCTACCTTACCGGCGCGCTCTCGGCGGGACTCGATCTGGGGCGGGGACACGGTCCCGTCGATCACGGATGGGAATCGGGTCGGGGAGCTGGCAGGCACTCGGTCACAACCGGCGGCTAAGCGGCGGCTAACCGGCGCGAACGGGGCGCGCCGAGGCCGGTGTGCGATCTCCAAGCGCGATTCCGCTTGACACTTTATATTGTGCGCAATATTGTTTTGTATGACAGTATTGGAGGTTACACATGGATTCTATATATGACTTGACGGCACGGGCGGGCAACGGTTCGGAGGTGCTCTTTTCCGATTTCAGGGGAAAGGCGATCATAGTGGTAAACACGGCGAGCAAATGCGGATTTACCCCGCAGTACGCAGGACTCGAGGCGCTGTATGAAAAGTACAAGGACCGGGGACTCGTAATACTCGGATTTCCCTGCGACCAGTTCGCCCACCAGGAACCGGCCGGCGACGCGGAGATTGCGTCGTTTTGCTCCATTACCTACGGCGTTACCTTTCCTCTCATGGCGAAGACCAAGGTAAACGGTCCCGAGGCCCATCCGGTCTTCAAACACCTGCGGAAACGGGCGCGCGGCCTGTTCGGCGACGCGGTAAAGTGGAACTTCACGAAATTCCTCGTCTCGCGCGACGGAAAAAAGGTAACGCGTTTCGCCCCGGACTTCGCGCCGGAAAAAATGGAGGATGCGGTCAGGGCGGCGCTAGGCCTGTGAGCGATCCCGAACTCTTGCTCTCGAACCAGCTGTGCTTCATGATTCACCGCATCGACCGCGCCCTCGGGGCGAGGTACAGGCCCCTGCTCGCGGAACTGGGCCTTACCTACCCCCAGTACCTCGCGATGCTGTCCCTCTGGGAGCACGAACGGCTGACCATCGGGCGGCTGTGCGAGCTTCTCGCCCTCGACACGGGGACGGTCTCCCCGCTCGTCAAGCGTCTTGAGGGAGCGGGACTGGTCACGCGCTCCCGGAGCGACGAAGACGAGCGGACGGTGTTCGCGGAGCTCACCCCGAAGGGCAAGGCCCTTAGGAAGAAGGCGAAATCCGTACCCGGCGCGATCGCCTCGTGCGCGGTCTCGTCTAAGGGGGAGTACGACCGCCTCCGCGAGACGCTCGAGGGTCTTCTCGAACGGCTGGTGCGGGACGCGTAGGGCCCGCCGAAACCGCGTCGTTTTCCCTAGAGATCGTCCTCGAGCGCGGTCGACTTCGAATAAGCCGTCGGTTTTGCCTCGAAGAAGTCGGTCTTGATGAGATTCGCGTTGCTGTACTGGCTCACCCAGCGCATGGACTCGGGTTCGGCGCGGCCGCCCGGAAAAAGCTCGCCGAAGCCGAGACCCGTCGAACGGAGATTGCCGAGGTACCGGATATATTCGTCCACCATCTCGCCGCTCAGGCCCGGGATGTCGTCGCCGATGACGTACCGCCCCCAGGCGATTTCCTGCTCGACTCCCTCGCGGATCATCCCGCGATACTCCTCCACGAGCTCGTCGGTGAAGAGTTCGGGGCTTTCCTTCCTGAGTTCGAGGATGATCGACCGGAACAGGTACAGGTGCGTGTTCTCGTCCCGGTTGATGTAGCGTATCTCCTGCACCGTGCCGGACATCTTGCCGTTCCGCGCGAGGTTGTAGAAAAACATGAAACCCGAGTAAAAATAGATTCCCTCGAGCACGTAGTTGGCGATCGCCGTGCGCACGAGGCCGTGTCCCGTCTGGCGTTCCTGGAACTCGTTGTAGAGGTCGCCGATGTAGCGGTTGCGCGCGAGCAGGCGCTCGTCGTCCTTCCATTGATAAAGTATCGAATTCCGCTCGTCGGGAGAACAGATCGTGTCCAGGAGGTAACTGTAGCTCTGCGAGTGCACGGCCTCCTGGAAGGCGTGGATCGCCAGGCACAGGTTCACCTCGTTCGCGGTTATGTACGCGCCGACCGACGGTATGTTCGCCGTCTGCACGCTGTCGAGGAATATCAGGAACGAGAGGATCTTGTCGTAGGCCGCGCGTTCGGCCCGCGAGAGGAGGCGGTACTCGCGGACGTCGGTCTGCAGGTTGATCTCCTCGGGTATCCAGAAATTGTTCATCGCCTGCCGGTACCAGTCGCTGACCCAGGGGTACTTCAGGTTGTTGAAATCGTTCAGGTTCGTCGTGTTGCCGCCGATCATCCGCCTCGACGGCGCGTCGGTGTCCCCGTCGGCGTTGAACAGGGGTTTCTTTTTCAGTTCGCACATGATTCGCACTCCTCCACCTCAAGCGACTGTGATCGCACGTAGTATACCGTCTTTACGCCCTCTTCCCAAGCGCGCACGTAGAGACCGAGCACGCGCCTGAGCGAAAAATCCGTGGTCACGTAGAGGTTGAGCGACTGGGACTGGTCGATATGCCGCTGACGCGCGCCCGCGGCGCGGATGCTCCAGTCCTGCTCGATGTGGTGGGCGCTCTTGTAATACCACATCGTCTCGGCCGAAAGTCCCGGCGCCACCCGCGGCGTGATGCTTCCCTTTTTTTCCTCGAGATAGTACGGCTTCATGACGGGATCGATTCCCGCCGTCGTGCCGGCGATGACGGAGGTCGAGCTCGTGGGGGCCACGGCGAGAAGCCAGGCGTTTCGCATCCCGCCGGAGGCGACTCGGGAACGGACGTCGTTCCACTCGGGCGCGTCGTACCCGCGCTTGTCGAAGTACGCGCCCGTCTGCCAGTCGGACCCCTCGAAGAGGGAATAGCTTCCGCGCTCCCGCGCGAGATCCGAGCTCGCCAGGATCGCGGCCCGCGCGATTCGCGCGAAGAGCGAGTCGGCGAGGGCGAGATGGCCCTCGCCTTCCCATTTCACGCCCTTCTTCGCGAGGAGGTGATGGTAGCCGCTAACCCCGAGTCCGATCGCGCGGTACTTGCGGTTCGTAATCTCCGCGTAGGCCACGGGGTAAAAATTGAGGTCGATGACGTTGTCGAGCATCCTGACCGCCGTCGAGACGGTGCGCTCGAGCGCGGACGGATCGTCGACGTCTACGTTGCCGAGGACGACGGAGGCGAGATTGCAGACGACGAAATCCCCGCCCTTCGTCGTTTCGACCACGACGGTGTCACCGCCCTCGACGCGCGTCTGGCGCGAGACGAATTCGGTCCCCCCCATGTTCTGGGCGATCTCGGTGCAGAGATTCGAGCAGTATATCATCCCAGCGTGGCCGTTCGGGTTCATCCGGTTCACGAGATCGCGGTTGAAGGCGAAGGGCGTGCCCGTCTCGACGGCGGATTTCAGTATAAGGCGGACGAGTTCCTTGAGCGGGATCGTCCGCTTGGAGATGCGCGCGTCGGCGACGCATTCGCGATACCTTGACTCCCACTCCTCTCCCCAGGAATCCTCGAGCGACCAGCCCTTCACCGTCAGTATCTCGTGCGGGCACATGAGGTGCCAGTCGGAGTCGATGTCGTCGCGCACGGTCTTCCAGAAAAGGTCCGGGTAGCACACGCCGGGGAAGACGTCGTGGGCCTTCATCCGGTCGTCGCCGTTGTTCGTGCGAAGCTGGAGGAATTCCGGCAGGTCCTTGTGCCAGGCGTCGAGCCAGACGGCCACGGATCCCTGACGCATGCCGAGCTGGTCGACCGCGACGGCCGTGTCGTTCGCGAGCTTGATCCAGCGGAGCACGCCGCCCGCGACGCCGGGAAAGCCCCGGATCGGCCCGCCGACCGCGCGCACCTTGCCGAAGTACATCCCCATGCCGCCGCCGAACTTGGAAACCTGCGCGAAGCTGGAGACGCTCCGGTAGATGCCGTCGAGGGAATCGGGAACGGTATCGATGAAGCACGAGGAAAGCTGGTGGAGCGGCTTCCTGGCGTTCGAGAGCGTCGGGGTCGCGACCGTGACGCGAAGGAGGCTCATCTCGTCGTAGAATCTCCCGACCCACCCGAGCCGGTCGGCCGTCTCGCCCATCGCGAGATGGAGCGCGATTCCGAGGAAGGCCTCCTGCGGGGACTCGGCGGCCTCGCCGGACCGGAGGCGCACCGCGTACCGCTTCGAGAGAAGGTCGAGGGCGCTGTACGTCAGCAGCCTGTCCCGTCCGTCGTCGATGAGACGCGCGGCCTCGTCGAGTTCCCCGGGGCTGTACGACTCGGTGATGTAGGCCCCGTAGAGACCCTCCTTCGCGAGGGCCGCGACAACCTCCGAAAAGCGCGTCCATCCGCGGGAGCGCCGCGTCTCGGAACGCTCGAGTCCGAGCCGGAAGCGCGCGATCCGCGCGGCGATAAACTCCCAGTCCGGCGCCTCGCGCGTCGTAAGCTCTATCGCGGCGCGAGCGAGCTGGCCGAGCAGTGCCGCGACGCTCTCGCCCGGCTCCGGCCGGCCCGCCTTCGCGTCTCGGTCCGCGAGGGCCGCGCGTCCCCCGAGAAAGGACGAGAACTTGTGCGAGAGGGCCTCGAGGGAATAGGCGGCATCCGGATAGTCCCTCGACGCGGCGCGAAGCGTCTCGTCGAGCCCGGACCTGATGTCGCCGGCGAAACGGGCCGCGTCGAGAATGGCCGTGCGCGCGGCGCGGCGACGGGCGTGTTCCTCGCGGTAGAGGATGTAGCTTCTCACCTCGGCGTGACATCCGCGGTCTATGAGCGCGCGCTCGACGAGGTCCTGGATCGTCTCGACCTGAGTGGGATTTTCCTCTCCCCCGAGTCCGATGACCCGGCGCTCCACCTCGCGGGAAACCTCGTCTATCAGGGGGGATCGCCCGTCCGAGCCGACGCTCTCGAAGGCGGCCCGTACCGCGTTGGCTATCTTCTCCCGGTTCCAGGTTACCCTCGAGCCGGTTCTGGTCAGTACTTCCATACAGTTCCGTCCTTTTTGTTAATACCGGTTTACACCGATACTATACCGCGCAAGCGCGCCTTTAGCAAGCCTTAAACGCTATATATAGCGTTTTATTTCACCTGCTACACTATCGGAAGACGGCGTGTCGGGATAAACCCCTTTTGTTGCCATAAAATGACAAAAAAAGGGCCCCGAACGCGTTCGCTCGGGACCCAATGTCTGCATGAAGCGTGATCTCCGCGAGGGGAACCGTCAGTCCTCGTCGCCGAGCTTGGCCGCCTGCATCGTCTGGATGTCCGAGTACGCGGAAAGCATCGGCTCCGCGCCGACGTCGGTGCGCCGGACCTTGCGGGCAAGGTAGTTCTTGGTTATCGCGATGACCGTTCCGGAAAGGAGCAGGACGCCGATGAGGTTCGGGATCGCCATGAGCCCGTTCAGGGTATCGGAGATGTCCCAGGCGAGCGCGAGATTCATGGTCGCCCCGACGACGATGAAGGCGACGAAGAGTATCTTGTAGACGATGGTCGACTTCGTGCCGAAGAGGTACTCCATCCCCTTCTCGCCGTAGAACGACCAGCCGAGCACGGTCGAGAAGGCGAAGAGAAGAACCGCGAGCGAGACGAACTTGCCCGCGAAATGGCCGAAGCCGTGGGTAAAGGCCGCGCTCACGAGCTGGACGCCGGTGTTGCCCGAATCGAGGGCGCCGGTCGTCAGGACGGCGAAGGCGGTCAGCGAGCACACGATGATCGTGTCGAAGAAGACCTCGAAGATTCCCCACATCCCCTGCACGACCGGTTCCTTGACGTCGGAGGCGGAGTGTACCATGACGGACGATCCGAGCCCGGCCTCGTTCGAGAAGACGCCGCGCTTGAAGCCCATCGTGATCGCCTGCTTGAGGGCCGCGCCGGCAAAACCGCCGGCCGCCGCCTTGAAGCCGAAGGCGCCCGAGAATATCTGGACGAGCACGGCCGGAAGCGCGCGGAAATTGAAGGCGATGATGATGACCGCGCCGACGATATAGAAAAAGGCCATGAAGGGCACTATGTGCTCGGTCACGCGGGCGATGCGCCTGATGCCGCCGATGATGACGAGTCCTGCGACGAAGGCGCAGAAGATGCCGGTCACGATAGTGGGAACGCCGAAGGAACCCGTCATCGCGCTCGCGATGGAGTTGACCTGCGTCATGTTGCCGATGCCGAAGGAGGCCAGCACGCAGAATGCCGAGAAGACGACGGCGAGGGGCTTCGCGATCGCGGAAAGCCCGGAGACCTTGCCGAGTCCGTTCTCGATGTAATACATGGCGCCGCCCGTCCATTCGCCCTTGACGTTCTTCTTACGGTAGTAGATGCCGAGCACGTTCTCCGCGTAGTTCGTCATCATCCCGAAAAACGCCGACACCCACATCCAGAACACGGCGCCGGGACCTCCGATGGAGATGGCCGTCGCCACGCCCGCGATGTTGCCGGTGCCGATGGTCGCGGCGAGCGCGGTCGAAAGGGCCTGAAACTGGGTGATGGACTTGTGCTCCTTGGTGGAGCGCACGGATTTTTTCTTGAAGATGGCGAAGAAGGTCAGGTCGCCGACGAGCTTCGCCCATCTGACCTGGAAGAAACCGGTCCGAACGGTAAAGAAAACGCCCGCGCTGATAATGAGCACGAGCATGGGAGGACCCCATACCATTCCATTTATAATGCCGTTAACGCGTTCAACCGCCTGTGCAAAGGCTTCCATAAAAGAGACCCCCAAAAATGTAATGGTGATTTATACAACAAACTGTACAAACACATGTATGTATGCCACGGAATCGGCGTATTTGCAAGAAAAATCGAAAAACTCCAGGCCCCCCCACGCGACGGCGCTCCGGTTTCCCCGAAGTCGGTATATACTTCCAGAAGACGACAAGGAGAGGCTCGCATGCGAACGGTGATCAATCTCGGCCGAGGATGGACATGGCACGGCCCTGACGGCGATCGGGACGGCGGAGGCGAGAAGGTCGACGTGCCGCATTCGGTCAGGGAACTCCCGCTGAACGGCTTCGACGAACGCGCGTTCCAGTTCGTCTCGCTCTACGAGCGGGACCTCGCGATCCCCGCGCGGTTCGCGGACAAACGCATCTTTCTCGATTTCGACGGAGTCATGACGGCCTGCGAGGTGAGCGTCGGCGACCGTCTCGCGGGAACCCACGTGGGCGGCTTCACGCCGTTCTCCGTCGAGATCACGGGATTCGCGAAGCCGGCTGAGACGACGCGGATTTCCGTACGCGTCGACTCGCGCGAGCTTCCCGGGGTTCCCCCCTTCGGAAACGTCGTGGACTACCTTTGCTACGGCGGCATCTACCGGGACGTGCGCCTCCGCGTCCAGGAGTCCGCCTTCGTGTCGGATATCTTCGCCCGGCCGGTATGCGGCGCGAACGGGGAGCGGGGACTCGAGATCGAGGCGGCCGTCGATCTCGCGGCGGGAAGGCCTGACGCCGGCGGGACGGGTCTCGCGCTGGAGTTCGACCTCCTGGACGGGGAAACCGTCATCGCGTCGGCGCGCGCGCGGACGGACGCGGACGGAACGCCGCGCCTTGCGGCGTCGCTCACGGGCCTCGCGGGAATCCGCGACTGGAGCCCCCGCGATCCGAAACTCTACGCGGTGCGCGCGCGGCTCGCGCGGGATGGCGTCGAGATCGACCGGGTCGAAAGGAGAATCGGCTGGAGGGACGCGCGCTTCACGCCGCGGGGTTTCTTCCTCAACGGCGAGCGGATTCCCCTCGTCGGCCTCAACCGCCACCAGTCATGGCCCTACGCGGGATTCGCCATGAGCGGACGCGCGCAGCGGCGCGACGCCGAGATACTCAGGCGGGAGCTCGGCGTCACCGTCGTGAGGACGAGCCACTATCCCCAGTCGCCCGACTTTCTCGACGCCTGCGACGAACTCGGGCTTCTCGTCTTCGAGGAGCTTCCCGGATGGCAGCACATCGGCGACGACGCGTGGAAGGACAGGGCGTGCCGCGACCTCGAGGACATGATCCTGCGCGACCGGAACCGTCCGTCGGTCGTCCTCTGGGGAGTGAGGATCAACGAGTCCCGCGACGACCGTCCCTTCTACGAACGGACGAACGCGATCGCGCGGCGGCTGGATCCCTCGAGGCAGACCGGCGGCGTGCGGTACGTCCGGAAAAGCGAACTGCTCGAGGACGTCTACACCTTCAACGACTTTTCGCACGACGGCTCCCGCGCGGCGCGTCCGCCGCGAGCCCTGCTGAAACAGCGGACCGTCACGGGTCGCGCGCGGAACGTTCCCTATCTCGTCACCGAGCACACCGGCCACATGTACCCCGCGAAGCGTTTCGACAACGAGGAACGGCTCCGCGAGCACGCGCTCCGCCACGCGCGCGCGATGGACGCGGCCCTCGGGGACGGGTCGTTCTCGGGAGCGGTCGGATGGTGCGCCTTCGACTACAACACGCACAAGGACTTCGGCTCGGGCGACCGCATGTGCTATCACGGGGTTTGCGACGCGTTCCGGTTCCCGAAATACGCGGCCTTCGCGTACGCGAGCCAGGCGGATCCCCGCGAGCGGATCGTCCTCGAGCCCGCGACGCTGTTCGCGCGGGGAGAGCGGGACGCCGCGCGAATGCTTCCCTTCGAGATTTGGACGAACTGCGACTCCGTCGTGCTCTATCGCTCGGGAGAGCGCGTCGGCGAGTACCTGCCCGACCGCGCCCAGTTCCCGAACCTGCCGCACCCGCCGGTCGTCATACGGGATCTCATCGGCGAGCGGCTTGACGGCGCGGGTCTCTCGGCGCGGGCGCGCCGGCTCGTTCGCCGCGTGGCCTCCGTCGTGTTCTCGGAAGGCCGGGCCGGCCTCACCGCGCTCGACATGGCCCGAATCGGCTTCTTTCTCCTGCGCCATCGTATGGGCGCGGCGGAGTTTTCCGACCTGGTTTCCTCGAAGGCGCTCGGGTGGGGCAGCGCGGACGAGCGGTTCGAGATCGCGGGACTTCTCGCGGGGAAGGAGGCGGCTCGTCGTACGCTCGGCGGCGACGCCCGGGCGGAACGGCTCTCAGTCGCGGCGGACGACGGGGAATTGCTCGCCGATGCCGTCGACGCCGATTTCGGCGCGGTCGGTTCCTGGGACACGACGAGAATCGCGATACGCGCGCTCGACCAGTACGGAAACGCGTATCCGTTCGTGGCGGAGGCGCTGAGGATCTCCGTGCGGGGGCCGGCTACGCTGATAGGTCCGTCGCTCGTGCCGCTGACCGGGGGCGTCACGGCCGTATGGATCAGGACCACCGGGGAGGTGGGAACGGTTATGGTGGAGGTCGAAAGCGGCAGGTTTCCCGCGCAGTCGGTCGAGGTGACCGTCAGGCGCCGCGACTAAGAGCCCGGGCGCCGACGGGGTGCCAGACTATCGCGCGCGCGCGCGGGTCGCGGTCTTTCTAGTCGCCGCCTTTTTTGTCGCGGTCTTCTTGGGCGCGGTCTTCTTGGGCGCGGGTTTTCGCGCGGACGATTTCTTGGCTACGACCTTCCGCGCGGTCGCCTTCTTGACGGTCGACTTCTTCGCGACGGCTTTTTTAACGGTCGCCTTCTTTACGGCCGACTTCTTCGCGGATTTTTTCGCGGCGGGTTTCTTCGCGGTCGCCTTCTTTACTGTCGCTTTCTTTACCGTCGCCTTCTTCGCGGTCGTCCGCTTTGCGCCCGATTTGGCCGTCGTCTTTTTGACCGGTTTCTTCGCTGCGGTCTTCCTGGCAACCGGTTTCTTCGTCGTACCGGCCTTTTTTACGGCTTTCTTCGCCGTCGCCTTTTTCGCCGTCGTCTTTTTCGCCGTCGTTTTCTTGGCGGCGGGCTTCTTGGCAGCCGCCTTTTTCGCGGGCAAATCCTTCTTTTTGATCGCGACTACCTTGCCCTTCGCCGCGGTGTTCTTCTTGACCCGCGAGGCGCGCGGGTCGGCGGCCGGCTTGAAGAACGAGGTATGGAGTTTCCGCTTTTTGAGCGACACGATGACGCGGCTCGAAAGGTCCTCGGCCCCGATAAGGTGATACTGCGATTCGATGAAGTCATACGTCAGGTGCGCGAGACCGCAGCGGAGATAGGCGGTCAGCTTTTCCTGGGTCGCGCCGCGCTTTGAAAGGAGGGAAAGCCAGGAGCGGAGTTCAGCGTTACCGCGCTCGAAGACCTCGTCTGAAAGAACGGCCCCGGTTTTTTTGACGATGGAGTTCATCTTGCGGTGAACGAGCGGCAGCTCGGAAAGGAATTGTCCCGATACGACGCCCATGCTCACGAGCCGTTCATCCAGCCTCATCATCGACTTTTTGTCCGCCATGCTTCCTCCAACCGAATATACGTTACTGTACCCCCCATTCGTCCATCCATCAAGAAAAATCCGGGAAAGATGGCGCGAGAACGGCAAAAAACGGGTAAGTGGTACCACTTACGGAGCTTTGAATGATCCAACCGATTGCGGCCGCGGAAAATAGCGCGGATACTGACAAAAGGAGGATTACCATGAAACACCTTACCGAACAGAGCCTCGCGCCGACCCTCGCGTTGGTACTTGTAGCGATTACCCTCGTGATGGCGGGCTGCGCGTCGCGCTCCCAGACCGCGACGTCCGACTATCCGAAGGCGGACAAACTCTGCGCCCTTACCTTCGACGACGGCCCGAGCGAGGACATGACACCGCTCGTGCTCGACAAACTCGAGAAGCACGGCGTTGTCGCGACCTTCTTCATGGTCGGTCAGAACATCAACGACGACACCAAGCCGGTCATAGACCGCATCGTGAAGATGAACTGCGAGATCGGGAACCATTCCTGGGGATGGGGAAGCATGAACCAGATGGATGAGGACGAGATCGCCGAATCGGTGAAAAAGACGAGCGCGGCGATCAAGAAGTATTCCGGGAAGGAGCCCGCGTTCTTCCGCCCGCCGAATCTCGCGACGGATGACGTCATGTACGACACCATCAAGCTCCCCTTCGCGGAAGGCGTGCTCGGGATGGACTGGGCAGGCTGCGACACCGACGCCGCCGCGCGGGCGAACAACGTCCTCGCCGGAATGCGGGACGGCGCGATCATCCTCCTCCATGACGTTCAGCCCGAGCCGCACCCCACGCCCGAGGCCCTCGACATACTTATCCCGGAACTCAAGAAGCAGGGATACGAATTCGTCACGCTGAGCGAGCTGTTCCGCCGCAAGGGAATCGACCCCAAGGCGAAGAACGCCGAGTACGAGATGTGGAAGTACGCCGAGAAATGACAGTGGCGGCGGCGGACGCGGGAGACGGGCCTATACGGCCTTTCCCTCCGTTCCGGCGCCCGCCGACCCGGCCGCGGAACTGCCCGAGCCGGGCAAATCCGCGGCAAGTGACCCGAGTTCGGCGATCCGCCCGGCCGTGGCGGGACCCCATACGCCGGCGTTCAGCCTGAGCATCGACGAGAACCGCCCCTGCAGGCTGAACATCGAACCCGGCGCGATGACGATGTCGCGCTCAAGCGCCCGCTTGTAGAGCTCGCGCGTGTTCTTCCCGTCCGGCAACGCAACCCACAACACCATCCCTCCCGCCGGATCGCTCGCGACCGTGCCTTCGGGAAAATGCTCGAGCGTCGCGGCCCTGAGGGCGGACATTTTCTCGCGTAGCGAGGATCGCAGGCGCCGAACATGGCGCTGGAAGCCCCCGTCCTGCAACAGCAGGGCGGTCGCGATCTGGGGTATCGAGGAGGAGCCGAGGTTGATGAGCGTCTTGAGCTCCTCGATCTCGCGCCGCCACCTGCCCGGCGAGATCCAGCCGATTCTGAGGCCGGGGGAGATCGTCTTGGAAAAGGACGAGCACAAAAGGACCGTGCCGTCCCGGTCGAATGACTGGCACGTTCTCGGCCGTTCGCCCGAGAAGCAGAGCTCGCCGTAGATGTCGTCCTCGATAAGCGGTATGCCGCGGCGCGAAAGCATGGACACGAGCTCTTCCTTCCGCCCGTCGGGCATGAGGCTTCCCGTCGGGTTATGGTAGTTCGCGATCGTGAGCACGGCCTTCACGTCGTACTGGTCGAGCGCGAACCTGAGCGTCTCGATATGCATCCCGTCGACGGGCGAGCAGGGTATCTCGAGCACCTTGAGGCCGAGGTGCTCCATGAGCTTGAGCAGGTTGAAGTAGATGGGGCTTTCGACGGCGACGGTGTCCCCCGGGCGGGTAATGACGGAAAGGGCGAGATAGATGGCCTCCTGACAGCCGGAGGTGACGATGATCTCGTCGGGCGAGAGGCGCGAGCCGCCCGAAAGGCCCGTAATCGCGATCTGCTCCCGGAGCGGGCCGTAACCGGGCCCGAGCTGGTAGTGAAGCGCCTCGGATCCGCGCAGGCGCACCGCGTCGACGGTCGCCTTCTGAAGGCGCTCGAGCGGCCACATGTCCTGCGCGAGAGTCGCGATCCCGAGACCGCACGCGTCCTCGGGCGCGGTACCGAGTTCCTGGTAGGCGCAGTAGATGCGGCACAGGCTCACCCGGTCCGGGTCCATCGTGGCGGGATGCGGTTCCCCGAGACGGGCGACCTCCGGCCGGTTCAGCACGAAATAACCGCTTTGCGATCTCGCTTCGATGTACCGCCGTTCCTCGAGATGGGCGTAGGCCTCGCGCACGGTATTGACGCTGACGCGAAGCGAGTCCGCGAGTTCGCGCAACGAGGGGATGCGGTCGCCGACCTTGTACGCGCCCTCCGCGATAAGCGAGACGATCCTGTTCGCGACATCCTCGTGCCGACTCGTCTTTTTTTCCGTCATGGTTCCACAGTATATCCCTTTTCGCCCGTACTGTAAGGCACAGTTCGCCGTCACGCGGGGGGCACAGTTCGCCTGACCGGGCGCGCTGAACCAGAAAATACCGCCGAGGTGTCGCTGTTCCCGGGGCTGTCGTTCGCGTAGTATCGCGTACAAGAGGTGCGCGATGGGCATGAAAAGCATACGGCTCGAGTCCGGAACGGTCAGCATGATTGGAAGCGGCGCGGGGTCGATCCTGTGTCTCGAGGGATCGCTTTGGGTCACGGCGCGGGGGTGCCGCGGGGACATCCTTCTCCCGAAGGGCGAGCGACTCGATATCCGCGGCCTTTCGAGGGTTTGCGTCCAGGCCTTCGGCACCTCGACCGTCGCCTGCCTTGACAGGGTCCGGAATCGCCCGCAGAATGTGCTCACATGGTTATCAGCCCGTATCGCCAGCAAAAGATCCGCGACTTCCTCTTTTTCGTACTGATCAGCGCCGTCATGGGCGGCGCTTTCGCCCTGTTCATGACCTATGCCGCAACCGGCGCGTTTCGCGCCGAAGACGCGCGGTATGTCATGCTCGGCCTGGTCACCGGCCTTTCGATTTCGACGACGATCCTCCTGCTCGACACCCTGTACGTGAAAAAATCCCTGCGGCCGCTCTGGTTCTCGTTCACGATCGTGCCGCTCGTCCAGACCGCGATCATCGTCGGCGTGTACGGGACGGTGTTCGTCGCGATCATCGGCGTCGAGTACATGAAAAAAGAGGCGTATCTCCCGCAGACCATCGCGTTCTCGTTCCTGCTCACCGCGGCCATGAACTTCGGGTCGAACGTCGAGCGGCTGCTCGGCAAGCACGTCCTGCGCGGTCTCGTTCTCGGCACCTACCGATCTCCGAAAATGGAAAACCGTTTCGTCATGTTCCTCGACCTCGCGGGCTCCACGACCACGGCCGAACGGCTCGGCGACATCGCCTTTCACGCCTTCCTCAACGACTTCTTCTGCGACATCGCCCGCCCGATCGTCAACCACGGCGGGGAGATCTACAAATACGTCGGCGACGAGGCGATCATTACCTGGAAGGAACGGGCGGGGACGAAGGACCGGGCCGCGCTCGCCTCGTTCGGCGCGATTCGCGAGACGGTCCTGAGGCGATCGGCCTATTACGCGGAGCGCTATGGCGTGACGCCGGAATTCCGCGCGGGCCTCCACTTCGGACCCGTCGTCGCCGGCGAAATGGGACTCACCAAGCAGGAGATAGCCTTCTCGGGCGACGTGATGAACACGGCGGCGCGCATCCAGGCCGAATGCCGCCCGCTCGGCGAGCGCTTTCTCGTCTCGGACGACGCCCTTTCGCTTCTGTGCCCTGAGGAACCTGTCGGTTCCTCGGAACCGGTCGGTTCCTCGGAACCTGAAGGTTCCGCGAAGTCCAAAGGTTCCCCGGCCGTATGCGAGATCGTCTCCCGCGGCAGGACGACCCTGCGCGGAAAGACGCGGGAGATCGGCATCTCGGCCGTCCGCTGACGGGGCGCGGGGCACCGCCGCGAGACGCGGACGCGGCGGGGACGAATCGTGTTTACAAACGATACCGCCCATAGTATCATGTACCGCCATGTATCCCGTATCGTATGCCGTTCCCCACTATCATTGCGCGTTGTACAGATCCTGCCAGGAAAAGCTGGACGGGGCCATCGCGCGCGGGATGGACGCGGGACGAATCGAGGCCTTTCTCATCGAACTGTACGTCGAGGAGGCGAAGCGGATAAACACGGGAGACATCGGCAAGGTGACCATAGCCACCATCGAGGACAAGATCCTCAAGCCGCGACAGGACCTCTACCGCTTCGTCCTGTGCAACTGGATACGCCACCTCTTCATCCCGTCGATCGACGAGGACGTCGCCGAGCGGCTGCTCGTGTTCGGCATCGGCCGCATTTTCTCCGCGTACAGCGGCATCGGCGTGCAGTATTGCACCGACGCCGACCTGAACTTCGTGCTTCCCGACGACGTGCCGAAATCCCGCGTGACGGAGCTCGCCAACCGCGTCAAGGCGCTTCAGCAGAGGATGTGGGACCTCTTCGCCATCATCGTCGAGGTTGACGCCTCGTTCACCGTCCTCCGCGCGCGGGACGTCGCCGCCCGGCTCGCCAACCGCGATCCGGAAACGAGGATGGCCGCGACCCTCTTCTACAAGGGAAACGAAAAGAGCCTGCACGTCATCAGCGACAACGAGGAACTGCGAAGCGGGCTTTTCGCGCCGGTACGCGAATGGCCGGACTCCCTTCTCTTCGAGAACTTCATCGGCAACAACCCGGCGAAACCCACCTACCAGCGTCTCAGGAGAAACGAGGTCGAGCTCTTCGTCGTTTCGGACGACACGCAGGAGAAGGAACCCGCGCGAGCCCTCATCGGCACCGAGCGGTTCAACCACGAATGCCGGCTTCTCGCCGCGGTCCATCCCGAACTGAGCCCGCCGAAATGGTGCTTCTCCATGAAGTACACCGTCAACCGCGTGTTCGATTACGTGAGCGCGATGGAGAACGCGGGCTATTCGCTCGCCGAGATAGGTTTCACCGGCCCGCGCGACTGCGACTTCCAGTTTTTGTCGCAGGCGCACCGGCTCATGCTGTTCCTGCAGGAATTGATCCACGTCAAGCTCGACACCTTCAACCGGATGAGCGACTACTCCTACATCTCGGCCGAAAGATTCGAGGGATTCATGGGCCCTCCGAAGGGAAGCTTCAGGTCCGACTTCGAGAAGATGGTCCTGAGCCCGAACTTCCTCTACGCGAGCCAGCGCAAGCGCTACCTGAGCCACAAGGCCGCCGTGCACGACAAGGCGGAGATCGTCCTGTCGGTCGGGCCGGACGAGATGGACTGGCTGTACGAACGGCACGGGATATCCTTCCGGCACCTCGACAAGGGCTCCGGAAGGACGCCCATCGCCATCCCGTATACCTGGGCCGGCCTCGGCTTTTTCGTCTTCTCGGCGGTCGAGTCGCGCCTGGCGAACATCGTGGACGAGAAGCTCGCGCGCGCCGCAGCGGCCCTCGGCGCGCGGGCAGGAGCCGTTAGGGCATGAAGCGCGCGGGTCGCTACCCGCGCATCGCCGATTCGACGACTTCCTGCACGCGCGCGGGTAGCCCCGCGAGTTCCTCCCGCGAAAGTGCGGCGGTCGGCATCGCCGGGTGAATCGTCACGCGAACCGTCGATTTTTGCAAGCGGCCCTTTTCTTCCAGCAAATGCCAGGTGCCGTCAATGGTGACGGGCACTATGGGGACGCCTGCCTTGATGGCGAGCTTGAAGCTTCCAGCCTTGAACTCGGCTATCGGACCGCCCTTGCTCCTCGTGCCCTCCGGGAATATCACGAGCGAGTACCCCTTCTTGACGGTCTCCACCGCCTCGTGCATCGCGCGTATCGACTGCCGCATGTCGCTTCGCGAGAGGAACGTGCATTGCATCAGGCGCATCCAGTCCGAGATGAGGGGAGCCTTGAGCACCTCAATCTTCGAGATAAAGGCCTTCGGCTTGTCGATGAACCCCAGCAGAACGGGGATGTCGAGATAGCTCTGGTGGTTGGCGATGAACACTACCGCGGTATCCCGCGGCACGTTCTCCTCTCCCGTCATCTCCACGGTTCCGCGCGCGAGGTGTACGACGTGCCGGGCCCAACCCTGCACGGTCGGCGAGACGATCTCGTCCCGCTCGGCTATCTTTCCCTGGCGGTCCAGCTTGTTCGCCTTCCTGATGGACGGGATGGTGAACAGGAGATACCAGTACATTCGCAAAAAGGCAATCAGCGTCAACAGCATCTTCTCGGCTCCAAGCCGCGCGTCAGCGCGGGTATGCGTTTCGTCCCCGTACGGGTCCGGTTAAAAGGCTCCGAAATGGGCTAGGCCCTCAAGCACGCCGGCGGCCGCAGGGCTCTCGGACCGGAACACCCCGGCGCCGACGACGAAGTCGTCGAGGTCGGAGGCGTGGTTCGCCACGACGATCGGGCGAAACTCGCGCTCGAGCATGTCGCGGTCGTTTCCGGAGTCTCCCGCAACGAGCACGCGCTCCGCCGGGATGCCGAGCTTCTCCGCGAGATACGCGACGGCGCCGCCCTTTCCCGCCCACAGCGGCATGAAATCGAGGTAGTAGCCGAGGGCGACGACGCGCTTGACCGAATCCTTCCAGGGCTCGACGCGCTCGAGGACGCCGGGCAGGATATCGTCGACGGACCCTTGCATATAGTAGGAAAGACGGGCCCCGTGCTGGTTCCAGGCCTCCTGCTCGACGATGCCCGGGCAGCCCGAGAGCGCCGCGCGTATCTCCTCGCGGTTCCATTCCCGTGAAACGGCGCGCTCCCAGCCCGGGTCGGCGGTGTCCGGCGTGAAACCCGAATACAGGGAGGTTCCCACGCCGCACGCGAGCCAGTCCGGGGTGATAATCGGCCCCGCCTCGGCCACCATGGCGACCTCGTCGAGGCTCCTGCCGGTGTTGAGGGCGAACACGACACGTCCCCGGTTATTCTCGATGAACCGGTTGAATTCCTCAAGGCCGGGATTCTCGCGCTCGGGAAGGAGCAGGGTTCCGTCAACGTCGCACACGAGCAGCCATCTGTCGCCGGGTATAGTCGCCATGGAAATTTCAGTATATCACGGACGCGGGTTTAGCGCACCTCCCCCGACGAGCGCCGGGCGACGCGACGCGCGACGAGCGCCGGACGACGCAACGCGCGACGCGACGGGACACGAGACGCATGGCGCGCGGCGAAGCGCTCAGTCCCGACCCCGCCCTTCCTTTTTCCTCTGCTTCTCGCGGTACAGTTCCCCGTCGGCGAGCTCGAGCATGGCCTCCAGCGAAAGATCGCTGTTCTCAGCGGGATTGTGAAAGCCGATGCTCATCGAAAGGCTCCAGGGCCGGCCGAGTTCGGCGCTCTTCTTTTCGCACGCGTCGGCGATCCTCTTCATGATTCCGGAGAAATCGGGCGGATACACGTTGATGACGATGGCGGTGAACTCGTCCCCGCCGAGGCGCGCGACGATGTCCGAGTCCCTCAGCGTCTTTTTCAGAACCTCCGCCGCGGCCTTGATGGCGACGTCGCCGTCGCCGTGACCCCACCGGTCGTTGATGGTCTTGAGCCCGTCCAGGTCGGCGTATACGATGAAAAACGGCGTCTTTTGCCGCTTGAGATACTTGACCTGCTGCTCCGCCATGGCCATGAATCCGCGTCGGTTGTAGAGGCCGGTCAGTTCGTCCTCGATCGACATCCTCTCGAGAAGGGTCAGGGCCTCCTTGAGCCTCTTTTCCGTATGCTGGCGGACGCTTATCTCCGCAAGCAGTTTGTCGTTGAGGGAGCGAACCCCCCGAAGGTTTATGAGATCGCGCGTGATGCCGCAAAACCTGACGCGGAGATAGTCGAAGGTGGCGCCGACGGAGATTCCCGAGTCGAGAAGGAAGTAGCCGTGCACGTCGTCCTCGTGGGTGATCATGTTCGCGACCATCGAACCGGATCCCCGGGGCGGAAACCAGGAACCCTCCGCCGGAGCGACCCATTCGGCGGGCTCCAGCGTCGAGTAGACGATGGACGCGCGCTCCTTCCCGTCGCCATCCTTCGAGAACTGGACGAGATGGAAGGACTTCGCCCCGACATGCCGCGCGATCTCGCCGAATTCCCGGTCATGCGAGGCGAGCGACAGGTCCTCGGCAAGCCGCTCGCTCAGGTGGTCCACGAGAACGCGAAGGTCGATCGAGTAAAACCCCTCGCGCCAGTTTTCCGCGAAGGCGAGCTGGCTCGTCTCCTCGAGAATCGCCGCGTAGAGGGAAAGAAGCGTCTCCTCGGCCTCGCGCGAAAGCGGCTTCCCGCGGTCGAAAAACGCCGGGAGCATGTCCCGCGGGGTCCGGTGCTCGCGGAGGGCCCGGTGGATCTCGGCCGACCATGCGCGGTACGCGTCCGGGCGGGTCGCGGCGCCGCCGGTCCCGAGGGACTCGATCAAGACGCGGAGACCTTCCGCCGGCGAATCAAGGACGCGGGAAACGGACGAGCCGCCGCGTCGGGCCCCGTCGATACAGCCGCACGAACCGCGTACGATCATCGAGGGAACAAGATCTTCCCGGGGCGAGGGGGTCAGGCCTTCCACCAGTTCGTGGAGCCACCGGACAGCGAGGTAGCTCAGGTTGTCGAAGGACTGTCGGACGGTGGTGAACTGGTGCGTCAGCGCGCGCAGGAGCCGGTTGTCGTCATATCCGGTAACGGCTACGTCGTACGGCACGATCAGTCCGCGGTCCCGGAGCGCGTCCCACACGCCGATGGCCATGAAATCGTTCGCGCAGACGATGGCCCGCGGGGCAAGGCCGCGCTCGTCGTAGAAGGCCCGCACGGCGTCATAGCCGGAGGGCGAGGAGAAGGTCCCCTCGAACTCGTGCTCGGGGCCGTGCGCTATTCCCGCCTCGTCAAGCGCCTCCCTGAACGCGGCAAGCCGCTCGCGCGATTCCTCGTTCGTCAGCGGGCCCGTAACGAAGGCGAAGGAACGGTAGCCGTGGACGCCGGCGAGATGCCGCACGACGTCCCTGATGCCTGACCTGTTTTCGAAGCAAAAGGATTTCTCGCCGGTAACCGAGGGCCCCACCGAGACGACCGGAAGGGGCGAAAGGGAACGGACGATCGAGGCAAGCGCGTCCCCGCCGTTCTTGTTGAGGAGCGTCCCGGAAACGACGATCGCCCCGTCGAACTCGGCCGGCCGTATCAGGTTGACGAAGGTTTTCCGGGCCCTGTCCTCGGGATTGTCGGGGTTCAGCTGCCCGATACCGAAGAAAACGGCCTCGCAGCCGGACTCATCGAGATACCGGCGAATGCCGTACCACATCTCCTCCTGAAAGG
>LVBL01000154.1 GCA_001604405.1 Spirochaetales bacterium Spiro_10 | reverse complement strand
GCTCGCGCGCCGTCGCTATCGCCTCGTCCGTCGTGAACACGGTCTTTCCCGCGGCCCGGGGAACCCCCGTCGCCTCGAGCGCGCGGTCGAAGAGCTCCCGGTCCTCGGCGCGGTCGACGTCGCGCGCCGCCGTCCCGAGTATCGGCACGCCCATCGCCGCGACGGGCTTCGCGAGCTTGATCGCCGTCTGCCCGCCGAACTGCACGACGGCCCCGATCGGTTTCTCGTTCTCGACGATGTTCTCGACGTCCTCTGCCGTGAGCGGCTCGAAGTAGAGGCGGTCAGAGATGTCGAAGTCCGTCGAGACGGTTTCCGGGTTGTTGTTGACGATGATCGCCTCGTAGCCGAGCTCCTCGAGCGCCCACACGCAGTGGACGGAGCAGTAGTCGAACTCGATGCCCTGTCCGATCCGTATCGGACCCGATCCGAGGACGAGAATCTTTCCTTTTGCGGTTTTCTTGTCGCGCTCGTCGATCGCCTCGTTCTCGGAGGCGTAGTTCGAGTAGAAGTACGGAGTCACCGCCTCGAACTCCGCCGCGCAGGTGTCGACCATGTTGTAGCCGGGGACGATGTCGAGCCGCTTCCTGAGGTAGCGGATCTCGCGCTCGTCGGAGCCGAGGAGGCGGGCGATCTCGCGGTCGGGAAA
>LVBL01000074.1 GCA_001604405.1 Spirochaetales bacterium Spiro_10 | reverse complement strand
ACGTTGAACTTGAAGAACATCACGTCGCCGTCGGCGACGACGTAGTCCTTGCCTTCCTGGCGGTACCGGCCCGCCTCGCGTATCTTCTGCTCCGTGCCGTATTTCACGAAATCGTCGAAGCCATAGACTTCGGCTTTAATAAAACCCTTCTCGAAGTCGGTGTGGATGACCCCGGCGGCCTTCGGGGCGGTGTCGCCCGCGTGGATCGTCCAGGCGCGGCACTCGTCCTCGCCCGCGGTGAAGAAGGTCCGCATGCCCAAGAGGTGATACGCCGCGCGCGCGAGGCTCGTGAGTCCCGACTCCTTGAGCCCGATCTCGTCGAGAAAGGCGAGGCGCTCCTCGTCGCTTTCGAGGTCCGCGAGCTCGGATTCGAACTTGCCGCAGATGACCACGGCGTCCGCGCCCTCGGCGGCCGCGATTCCCCTGACCGTCTCGATATGGGCGTTGCCGTTCTTCATCCCGTCCTCGTCGACGTTGCAGACGTACATCTGCGGTTTCATCGTGATGAGGTGGCAGTCGTAGATCGCCGCCCGCTCGTCGTCGGTAAGGTCCGCGAGCCGGGCGGCCTTTCCCTCCTGCAGGAGGGGCCGGATCTTGGCGACGGCCGAAAGGACGACCTCCGCCTCCTTCTGCGCCTCCTTGCCCTGCACGCGCGCGGCGCGCGCGGCGCGGTCGGCCCGCTTGTCCAGCGTGTCGAGGTCGGCGAGCGCGAGCTCGACGTTGATGACCTCGATGTCGCCCGCGGGATCGACCTTGTTGTTGACGTGGATGATGTCGGGGTTCTCGAAACAGCGCACGACCTGGGCGGTGACGCCGACCTCGCGGATGTGGCTCAGGAACTGGTTCCCCAGGCCCTCGCCCTTCGACGCGCCCTTGACGAGCCCGGCTATGTCGACGAACTCGACCGTCGCCGGCACGACCTTCTTGGGATTGAAGGCGCGCGCGAGGTGGTCGAGCCTCGGGTCGGGAACGTCGACGATGCCGACGTTCGGGTTTATCGTGCAAAAGGGATAGTTCGCGGCCTCGGCGGGCGCGCTCGTCAGGGCGGAAAATATCGTGGACTTGCCCACGTTCGGGAGCCCGACGATCCCGCAGTTAATTGCCATGTTGACCTCTTCTCTCAACGGTGTATGCCCTATCTTACCGGCGATCGGGCGAAAGGGCAAGCCGCGCGGAAAAAGGTCTTTACCATCCCGGCGGAAGATTTTATACTGAACATCGCGCGCCGGGCTTCCGGCCCGTCCCGGAGGAACCTTCTATGGCATTCAATCTCGCAATGTACCCGATATCCTACGTGGCCCAGTACAATCCCGCGACCGGCTCGTGGGACGAATCCTGGCACCAGGCCGACACGATTTCCTTCGACGAGCTTTCCCGCATGGACGAAGAGGCCCGCAACGCGGTATACGCCAAGCGAAACCGTTTCGATCTCCCGCTCGTGAATTATACGTCGCAGTACGCCCTCGGCTGTTTCGAGGGAATGAAGGCCTATCCCCGGAAGGACGGCACGCTCACCCTCTTCCGCCCGGACCGGAACGCCAAGCGCTTCCGCGACTCCATGGTCGGCCTCTACTCCCCCGGCTTCCCCGAGGACCTGTACGTCAAGGCCTCCATCGAGTTCCTCAAGAAGAACCGCGAGCTCGGCTATATCCCCTCCTACGACCCGGAATGGGAGAAGGACTCCTTCGCGGGCGCGAGCGCCGTGTACGTGCGTCCCTTCATGTACTCGGAGGGGGCGATCGGCGTCGGCATCTCGAAGGCGCCGTACGTCGTCATCTGCGCGACGACGGTGTCGAGCTACTTCAAGGGGGCGAACACCAAGGCGGTGATAACGGACCGCATCAGGGCCACGCCGAACGGCACCGGCTGGATCAAGTGCGCCTCCAACTACGTCCCCTCCGCCCTCGCCAAGAAGGAGGCCGAGGACGCGGGTTTCATGGAGGTCATCTACCTCGACGCCGTCAAGCGCAAGTACATCGAGGAAGGCTCCTCGTGCAACGTCTTCTTCCGCCTCAAGTCGGGCGAGCTCGTGACCCCGGACCTCGGGGACACGATCCTCCCCGGCATCACCCGGGCCTCGATAATCGCCCTAGCCCGCGCCGAGGGCGTGCGCGTGAGCGAACGGAGGATCTCCATCCAGGAAGTAGCGCGCTCGTGCGTCGAGTGCTTCGTCACCGGAACCGCCGCGGGCATCACCCCGATCGAGAGCATCACCTGGAAAAAGAAGGAATATGTCTTCGGCGACCGTAAGCCCGGCCCGCTCGGAGCGCGCCTTCAGGAGAGGCTCAAGGGTATCCAGTACGGCACGGTAGCCGACATCAACGGCTGGAACGTCAAGGTGTAGGAAGGAACGTGCGATGGTCGGGGCAACGAGGCTCGTCGTCTCGGGACGCGTCCAGGGCGTCGGCTTCCGGGCCTTCGCGCAAGCGGCCGCCCGTGCTCACGGCATAACCGGCTACGCGCGGAACCTCGCCGACGGCACGGTCGAGATCCTCGCCGAGGGCGAAAGCCCGGACATCGAGTCATTTATAGCGGAGATAGAATCCGGCAACGGCTTCTCGCGCGTGGAGCGCATACAAAAAAACCGGGCCGCCCCCGAAGGGCATACCCGGTTTTTCGTTTGTTGAGGACGATAGGACTATTCGGCGTAGGAATCCGCCTCGGCATCCATTGCTTCGGCTGTTACTTCTGATGAAGCACTTGCAGATACATCTGCGGTGTTTTCCGTTTTATTGACTTGACTATTAGCCTTAACTTCATCACGCCTAATACGACGCATCTCGAGTTCTTCCGCAAGGTTCTTCTCCAAAAAGCCTTGGTCCAAAAGATCAGCAAGAGCGGTCGCCTCCGAACGGGTAAAATACAACCGCATGAAACCCGAGCGCTGCAGATAATTTTTTCCGGTCGCGTCATGATCTTCGTTCGGGGTCTCGGGGAAGGTTATCGTAAAATACGGAGCCCTGCGAACGAAATCATATCCGAGTCTCGTAGTGGGCGTAGCACGTCCCTTTGACATGTAACTCGAGAACATTGACCAAACCATCCTCGGTTTAATCGTTCCGTACAGCTGTTCGGTCTTACCGGTGGTTTTCAAAGCTCGACCCGCGAATTCTTCCAGGTACTGCCGAATCGCGCCAACCACGAGTACTCGTTGATTCGCGTCGAGAAAAACGGTAGTTGTGTTCCCCTGGTAAGAAAACGCAAGTATTACGTCATTCTCCATCGGAACGAATTGAACGCTGGTTTTAGACTTGCTCAGACCGATGCCGGTAAAGGTCGTCGTGGACATGGTCACGTTGCCCACTTCATACGGGTCGATCAAGGCCAACTTTCGCGCGCCCCCCTTTCCGGTTAAGTCATCCGGAATCGCGAGTTCCGATCCTTCATCACCGGCATAGGCGCGTCCCTCGCCGGTTAACGGCTCGGGGGAGGAGGAGCAACCAATAATTACGGCTAGAAGTAATACAATGAAAATAATGGGCTTGATGCGGATGATTGAACTATTCATGAATCCAGTGTACCTCAAATGATCGCGTGAGGCAATAAAAAAGGACCCCTTTCGGGGTCCTTACGGTTTTCGTTTCGCGCTTACGCGCTCAACTTAGAACCAGTACTCCATGCGGACGGGGATCGCCCACGCGGTTACGTCGGAAGACTGGACAGTAACACCGGCACCGATGAGACCGTTGCTGAAGCCCTTCTTCACGCCAGCGAAGAACGTGATGGTGGGCTCGCCGTCTCCGGCCTTGTTCCAGAAATCGTTGTAGTAGCGAACGTCAGCCTCAATGCCGATTCCGTCGCCGAGGTCATAGTCAACGCCAGCGGCGATGTTGAACTGGGCGTCGTCAAGCAGCTTGTAGATGACCAAACCGTGGAAGGTGAAGGCATCCATGCCGTACTTGGCATAGAGGGAGAAGTCCATCTCGTCGTCAGCGGCCTTTCCGTCGGCGTTGGTGAACATGCGGAAACCGAAGTCTACGTAGAGGTTCTCGATCTTGGTGAACTTGAACGCGAGCTCAATGGTACCGTCGGCATCAGCTTCGGGAGCACCACCGAGGAGCTCGGAGAAGTACTGAGCGCGGATCTGGCCGAGGCCATCGATGGTGTAACCGGCCTGAACCTGGATCTTGCTGAAGAGGTCAGAGGTGAGACCCTCGACGTCAGCGAAGTTGACAGCGAAGAACATCGCCTCGTTCGGGGTTACCGTGACGAGGAAACCTTCGTCGGTCTGCCAGTTCTTGTTGTCCGAGCTGGAGGAGATGCGGGTGAAGGTGATGTCTTCGCCCTGGTCGCCGCCATAGACACGGAGCCAGTTGAACGAACCGAACGCGGTGTTGCCGCGGAGGGTGTCGTCGAAATAGCGGCCCATGGTGACCTTCACCATGTCCATCGGCTTTACCCACACGAGGGCGAGGGCATCATCGTTTCCGATGTTACCGCCGTCGGCGTTGAGGTTCATCTGGAATCCGACGTTGTCGGAGCTTCCGGTAACGGTGAACTTAACGCGACCGTCAGTGTTGGTGTCGGTTCCATTCCACCAGGTCTTGGTGATGATGGAATAGTTGTCTTCGCCGGAAACGCCAGAATTGGCAACGGGAACAAAGATACCGCGTCCCCAACCGCCAACAGTAACTTCGGCGACCGCAACAGAAGCAACGAGTGCGAGCACCATAAGAATTGCAAGAGCTTTCTTCATTTAAGAAATTCCTCCTTAAAGTTTTGGACTAGCCGAACCAACGGTTTTTTATGCTAGCCCTATCTTTTGAGTCAGTATACCCTCACTTATCTGGCGCGTCAAGTTTTTTTTAACAAGATTCGCTCCGGATACTGACAAAAACCCAATAAAACGTCATGTTCAATAATCGATCAAACCGCCGGGTACTACCGATCGCGCCCTAAATAGAGGACAAATGCGGCGATAAAGCAAAGAATCGAGAGATTTTCGGAAAGGAGGGACCCGAGGGGGTAGCCGAAGACCAGGAGCTCGGGCCCTGAGAGCAGCCCGAAAAGCCTCAGGGAGTCGTAGAGCGTCCCCGCGTAGTTCGCGAGCACCCCGGCGACCACGAGCATCCACGAAAGGCTCGCGGCCCGCGTCCAGACGATGATGGCGAGAAACGAGGCGACGCCCCCGAGGGCGATGCGGACGAGAAGCGCGAACACGGCGGGGTCTCCCGCGAGGGTGTGACTCATGCGACGGGGTTCCGCTCAAGGGCGCGGAACTCCCCCGCGTCGGCTACCATCGGCACGATGGAGGGCGTCCGGTAATCGGGGGAAACGAGCACGCCCCGGTCGAGGCAGGAGGCGAAGAACTCCGCGTAGCGCGAGGGCCGGGCCTTCGGCACCAGGTAGGGGCCGCGACGGTCCCAGAAGGGCTCCGTATAGCGGTCGAAGCGCGCCCAGTCGGCCTCGCCGCGGGTACTGAGGGCGG
>LVBL01000073.1 GCA_001604405.1 Spirochaetales bacterium Spiro_10 | reverse complement strand
CCGCAAGAATCAAGTATCCTTTCATCGTTTCCTCTCTTGGGGATGTCGTTAAAAAAACGCGAAAATCCCCGATCGGTTGAAAAGATAGCATTGGAAGAAGAATTATTCAATAATGACGAAAATACGTGTGAATTTGGCAGAAATGCGAAAAAGGCGAAAAATCTTCAAATAATGAGCGAAATAGTATGAAATATACGAGAAAACGGAGGAAAAACATGGAATAATCCGTCTCAGTCTAATCTAAATAGATAATACCTGCGAAAAAATGATATAAAAGTCCTTGCGCGGGGAGAAAAATGAGGCGACGTTGCAGGGTGAAAAATTTTAAAAAAGAGCGGATTGGCCGCTCTTTTTTTCAGACGAGGTAAATCTAGCAGGAAATGCTCAATACTTCGCCAAATAACTGTCGATCTCCCACTGCGAGACGCGCGTGTTGTACTCGTTCCACTCCAGTTCCTTCGCCTCGACGTACTTCTCGAAGATGTGGTCGCCCAGCACGGTACGGATAAAGGGATCCTTTTTCATCTCCTGCACGGCCTCCCAGAGGTCGCCGGGAAGGTTGTCGATCTTGTTCCGTTTTCGCGCGGTTGCGGACATCTCGTAGATGTTCCCGTCAACTGGCGCGGGCGGCTCGAGCTTTTCGCGGATTCCCTCGAGACCGGCCGCGAGCACGAGCGCGAGCGAAAGGTAGGGATTCGCCGCGGGATCGGGACTGCGGAGCTCGACGCGGGTCGAGTGGCCCTCGGCGGAGGGGACGCGGATGAGCGGACTCCGGTTTCTGGCCGACCAGGCTATATAAACCGGTGCCTCGTAGTCGGGAACGAGTCGCTTGTAGGAGTTGACGAGCGGATTGAGGACCGCGGTCATCCCCTTTATGTGCCTCATGATGCCGGCGATGAAGTGGTAGGCGACGGGAGCAAGCCCGTGCTTGTCGGATTCGCTCGGAAACGCGTTCGCCTTGTCGCACGAGAGGGAAAGGTTCAGGTGCATACCGGAGCCCGCGATCCCGAAGATGGGCTTCGGCATGAAGGTCGCGTGGAGCCCGTGGTGCTGGGCGATCGTCTTGACGGCGAGCTTGAAGGTCATCATCCGGTCGGCGGTCTCGAGGGCCTCCCCGTACTTGAAGTCGATCTCGTGCTGACCCCGCGCGCATTCGTGGTGCGAGGCCTCGATCTCGTAGCCCATTTCCTCGAGCGTCAGGACGATGTCCCGGCGGGCGTTCTCCCCCCGGTCGATCGGTCCCATGTCGAAGTATCCCCCGTTGTCGAGGGTTTTGAGCGTCGGGCCGCCGTCCTCGTCGGTGTGAAAAAGGAAGAACTCGAGCTCGGGACCCACGTTGAGCCCGTATCCGAGCTTTGAGCACTCGGCGAGCACGTTCTTGAGGACCTGGCGTGGAGAACCCTGGAAGGGCACCCCGTCGGGCGTATAGACGTCGCAGATGAGCCGGGCGACGCGGTTGGGAGACGGACGCCAGGGGAAGAGGCAGAAGGTGTTGAGATCCGGCTTGAGGATCATGTCGGATTCCTCGATGCGCACGAAACCTTCTATGGAAGATCCGTCGAACATGCACTTGTTGTCGAGGGCCTTGTGCAGCTGGCTCGTGGTTATCGCGACGTTTTTCTGGGCCCCGAAGATATCGGTAAACTGGAGCCGGATAAAGCGGACGTCGTTCTCGGCGACCATCCTTAATATGTCTTCTTTGGTATAGGTGTACATGGCACTATACTAGAATACGGGGAATAAACTGGCAAGTACCGGAAAAACGCCTTTTTAATGCGGAAAGATGCGTCATTTTCCTCTCTTTTCGGTTATTTGCACTATACAGCGGTTTACGACTCGTATATAGTACAGGTACTTCAAGAGAGTCAGGGTCGGCGATTCCAACAGGATCCGCCTTCCCCGTGGAGCGGCCCCGTCGGGCCGCGTCGCAAAGCGGCACCCGCGTTCGCGAGGTCGCATTTTTTTCGTAAGGAACGTACATGTCCAACATTTCTCCCGGCGCAATCCCTGCGTCAGACGATGCGCTTGCGTCCATGGAGTCGAAGGGCCTCTCCTTCGCCGACCTCGGTCTCGACGAGACCACCCTCCGCGCGGTAACCGCAAAAGGCTTTACCGAACCCACCCCGATCCAGGTTCTTGCGATCCCCCGGCTTCTCAGCGGCGACGCGAACGTCATCGCCAAGGCTCGAACGGGTACCGGCAAGACCGCGGCCTTCGGCCTTCCGCTCGTGCAGGAGCTCAGGGGCGACCGCCAAAAGCCGCGTGCCCTCGTGCTCGTGCCGACGCGCGAGCTTGCCTGTCAGGTCGCCGCGGAGGTCGATTCCTTCCGCACCGAAACCTGGCCCCGAACGACGACCGTCTACGGCGGCGCCTCCATCGTGGACCAGCTCCGCACGCTCAGAAAGGGCGTCGAGATAGTCGTCGGAACCCCCGGCCGCGTCATCGACCATCTCGAGCGCGGGTCGCTTGACCTTTCCGCCATCGAGTACTTCATACTCGACGAGGCCGACGAGATGCTCAACATGGGCTTCATCGAGGACATCGAGGCGATATTCGGCCGCGCGAATCCCGAGGCCCGCGTGCTCATGTTCTCGGCGACGATGCCCCCGGCGATCCTGTCGATCGCCTCCAACTTCATGGGCGAATACGAGATCGTCGAGGAGGAGTCCCGTCCCGAGGAGGCCGTCCTCACCGAACAGCTGTACTGGATGGTGCGCGAGGACGACAAGACCGAGGCCCTCGTCCGCCTCATGGATTCCTCAACGGAGTTTTACGGGCTCGTGTTCTGCCAGACGAAGGCCGACGCCGACGCCGTCGCGAAGGAACTCGACGAGCGGCACTACCAGGCCGCCGCCCTTCACGGCGACATAGCGCAAAGCCAGCGCGAAAAGATCCTCGCGCGCTTCCGCGCCAGGAAAACCCGCGTGCTCGTCGCCACCGACGTCGCCGCGCGCGGCATCGACATCGAGGGACTCACGCACGTGGTGAACTACGCCCTGCCCTACGACGGGCCGACCTATACGCACCGCATCGGCCGAACCGGCCGGGCCGGCGCCAAGGGAATGGCGATAACCTTCGTCAGGCCCGAGGAACGCCGCAGGCTCGGCTACTTGCGCAACCAGGCGCGCGGGGAGCTCCGCGAGGGGCAAGTCCCGTCGATCAAGAACGTCCTCGACATCAAGCGCGAGCGGCTCATGAGCGCGACCTCCGTGGAACTCGCCCGGTTCTTCCCGAACGGTGACGAACCGGCGGCCTCCGCGGTGTCGCCCGAGCTCCGCGCCTTCGCCGAACGGCTTACCGAGGGCCGCGAGGCGCTCGACGTGCTCTCCGCCGTCCTTTCGATGCAGTACGGCTCGGAACTTTCGAGCGACCACTACGGCGAGATTCGCGCCATGCGCGCCGAGGGCCAGGACCGGACGCACGTCAGGCTCTACGTCGGCCTCGGGCGCCGCGACGGCATGACCAGGCGCGGAATCGCGCAGTTCTTCAGGGACCTCATCGGCGTGCCAGAGCGCCTCGTCGACAGGATCGACGTCATGGACGCCTTCTCGCTTGCGACCCTGCCGGCTGAGGCCGCGCGCGCGGCGCTCGATCTCTCGAAGCAGAAGCGAAACGTTCCCCATATGCACATCGACGTCAGGGACGGACCGGCCGAATTCCACTCGGGTCCCCGAAAGGGCCCGGGCAGGGGCGGTCCCGGCCAGCGTCCGTACGGCGGGCGTCCGTATGCCGCCCGCGAGCAGGGCGGCCGGTATCAGAGGGGCGAGGGCGAGGGCGCCGGGGCGTACGGCGGACGGGAGGGCGGCGCTAAGCGCGCGGCACGGACCTACAGCCGCGGTCCGAAACCGGCCGGCAGGGCCCCCGCGGGGGGAACCCCCGTCGGAGCCGGCGCCTACAGAAAAAAGACGGGCGAATAGGCGTTACGCCTTCGAGCCGCAATACGCGCCGTCAGCCGGTACGAACCGGAGGGCGGCGCGTTTTTTTTAGCGAACGAAGCCTTCCATCGCGTAGGCGTTGAGCCATCTCTGGAGCGGCGTTATCCAGTCGGAGTCGTGGCATCCCTCAAGAAAGAGTTCCTCGTACAGGTCCATTATATGAGCGCGGATTCGCGCCGCGTCCGCCGGCAGTACGTCGTCGGCCTCCCTGAAAAGGGCGTTCACGAAATCGACGACGAAGATGGGCGTGACCTCCTCGGGCCAGACGCGCGTGAGGGCGTACAGCGCGGCGGGGATGCAGTTGACGCTGTGCTGCTTGATGTAGAGAACCGTCTCCGTTATCGCGACCGCTCCGCCGAAAAGCTCCTTGTTGAGGACGCGCGACTCCTCCCTGTCCATGCCCAGTTCCTCGAACGCGACCCTGTAGAAGGTATACGCGAGCGCGACGACTATGACGTGGAGGCTCGGCACGCACAGGAGGTGCGGGTCGAACATGTGGATGATGCGGAACCTGCCCTTGTAGTATTTTGGCCGCTTCGTCGTCGTCATGCGGAACCGGTAGACCTGCGCCGCGTCCCGGTAACAGCGGTCGACCAGCGCGAGAAAGCGCGCCGTGTAATGGACGCCCGCCTTCCTGCCGTAACGCTTCCTGATGTAGCCGAGCGGCCGTATCCAGAAGGCGACGAAATCGAGATAGACGCCGACCCGGTGGGGCGTGAACGGCACGGTCGCATCGAGGGGATGATCCACGTCTATGACCGGAATTTTCTTGACGCCGAACTTGACCGCGAATTGCAGGGCGAAGAAGTCGCGGAAAACGGTCGCGAGGTAGGTCAACAGCGGACCGATTCCCTCCCGGCTGAAAAAGGCGTGGATGAATACGGGCGCGATGGCGTAGCCGCGCGTCGTGGGCCGGTTGTCTGCTCGTTTCATGAAAAGGTCTCCCTCGCGATCGCGACCGAGGCCATGGCGTCCTTCGCGTAATGGTCAGCGCCGATTTTCGCGGCGTATTCGGCCGTGAGCACCGCGCCCCCGACCATGATCTTGCCCGCGTAGCCCGCGGACCGTAGCTGCCTGATCGTCTCCTCCATGCTCGAGACCGTCGTGGTCATCAGCGCGGAAAGCCCGACGATGCCGGGCTTTCCCTCAAGCGCCTTCTCCACGACGCGCTCGGGGCTGACGTCTTTGCCGAGGTCGGTCACGGCGTATCCGTAGTTTTCGAGCATCGCCTTTACGATGTTCTTGCCGATGTCGTGGATGTCGCCGTGCACGGTCGCCATGAGGATCGTTCCCTTCGGCGCGTCCGTTTCCCCGACCGAAGCGAGCCGCTCGCGTATGGCCTCGAAGGCCTTCGAGACGGTATCCGCGCTCATGAGAAGCTGGGGCAGGAATTTCCTGCCGCTCTCGTAATCCTTGCCGACCTCGTCGAGCGCGGGCACGATATAGCCGTCGATAATCTCGACGGGTTTGAGCCGCCCGAGAAGAAGCTCGGCCGCGGGACGTGCCCTGTCGCGGAGACCCGCGACGATGATGGACCGGAGGTCGTCGTCGGCAATCGCGCCGTGGGCGCGCGCGGAACTGTCGGTGCCGCCGGAGCCGGAGCCGGAGCCGGCCGGTCCGCCGGAACCGGGCGCGTCCGCGGGCCCGGGCCCGACGGTTCCAGCAAGGCCCGCGAAGGGCGAGGTGCCCCCCGCGTATAACCCGATGTACGAGAGGCTGTTTTCGTCGTAGCCCGCGATGGAGCGGAAGGCGTGATAAGCCCCCATCATCGGCGCCGAAAGGGGGTTCACGATGCAGGCGGAAAGGCCGGCGCCGAGAGCGGCCGTCAGGAAGGTCGCGTTGACGAGGTCGCGCTGGGGGAGGCCGAACGAGATGTTCGATACCCCGAGAATCGTGCGGACGCCGAGTTCGGAGCGGACGAGGGAGAGCGCGCGCACGGTTTCCATCGCCTCCTTCTGCTGGGAGCTTACGGTCAGCGTGAGGGTATCGACGACGAGGTTCTTGCGGTCGATCCCGTACGATTCGGCCGTTTCGACTATCTTCCGGGCGACGGCGAGGCGTCCCGCGGCGGTCGGCGGGATGCCGTCCTCGTCGAGGGCGAGGGCCACGAGGACGCCGCCGTATTTCTTGACGATAGGGAAGACGGCCTCCATGACCGCGCGCTTTCCGTTGACCGAATTGACGAGGGGCTTTCCGTTATAGTAGCGGAGGGCCCTCTCGAGCACCTCAGGCTCGCTCGAGTCGATCTGGAGCGGGACGGGAACGGTGCGCTGGATCGCGCGGACCGCGTCGAGCATGACCGCGGCCTCGTCTATTCCGGGAAGCCCGACGTTCACGTCGAGGACGTGCGCGCCCGCCCTGATCTGGGCGTCGGCCTCGGAGAGGATGTATTCCCGGTCGCCCGCGAGCAGGGCCTCGCGGAACTTTTTCTTCCCCGTCGGGTTTATGCGCTCGCCCACTATGACCGGGTCGTCCCCGATCGTGACCGTCCGTCCCCAGGAGGACACGCGGGTTGCCCCGTTTCGGGCGACGGGCTTCGGCGCGAGCCGCGCGCACCGCCTCGTCATGGCGGCTATGTGCCTCGCGGTCGTCCCGCAGCAGCCCCCGAGCACGCGCACGCCGATCGACGCCCCGTACTCGAGCGCGTCGGCGAACTCCGCGTCGGTGACGTGAAAGACGGTCCGGCCGTTCTCGACCGAGGGAAGTCCCGCGTTCGGTTCCATCATGACCGGCACGCTCGCCGCCCGCACGAACTCGCGGGCGAGCTCACGGGCGTGCGCGAGGTCGTGCCCGCAGTTGAAGCCGACCGCGTCGACGCCGAATCCCTCGAGGGTCGTCACGACGGTCTCCGGGTCCGCGCCCGTAAGCGTGCGGTTGTTTTCCTGGAAGGTGGCGGAGGCGATGACGGGAAGCTTCGTGTTTTCCCTGACCGCGAGAACCGCCGCCTTGAGTTCGTAGAGGTCGCTCATCGTCTCTATCACGACGAGATCGGCGCCGGCCTTCTCGCCGGCGCGGGCCATCTCGGCGAAGGCCTCGTAGGCCTCGTCGAAGGTGCAGGTGCCCATCGGCTCGAGGAGGCGTCCGGTCGGCCCGATGTCGAGGGCGACGTAGCGCCCCCGGAACGCCGACACGGCCTTCCGCGCGATGCCGACCGCCTTCCCGACGATCTCGTTCGCGTCGTATCCCTCCTCGGCCATCTTTATGCGGTTCGCGCCGAAGGTGTTGGTGAGAATCACCGTCGAGCCCGCGTCGAGATACCCCGTGTGCACGCGGCAGATGAGGTCGGGGTTCGTCAGGTTGAGTTCCTCGGGAACCTTCCATGCCGGACCGTCGCCCGCCGAGCGGAACGACTGCAGTACCGTGCCCATGCTTCCGTCGAGAAAGACGAATCCCGACGCGAGCGCCTCGCGGAATTTCATCGTGCCTCCGCGAGTATTTCCGACACGTTGCCCACGATCCGGGAAACGACGTCGCTCTTGTTCATCGCGTAGATGTGTATGCCGCGGACGCCGTTCGCGACGAGGTCGATGATCTGCTCGGTCGCGTACGCGATCCCCGCCTGCTTCATGGCCTCGGGTTTGTCGCCGAAGCGGTCTACGAGGGCGAGGAATTTCGGGGGAAGGTAGGCGTTGGAAAGCGCGACCATGCGCTTGAGCTGGGAGCCGTTGGAGACGGGCATGATGCCGGCGAGCACGGGCACCGTGATTCCCTTCGCCTGCGCGCGGTAGAGGAAGCTGTAGAGCATGTTGTTGTCGAAGAACATCTGCGTGGTCAGGAAGTCGCAGCCGGCGTCGACCTTGCGCCTGAGGTTGTCCAAATCGGCGTCCTTGCTCCCGCTTTCCGGGTGACCCTCGGGATAGCAGGCGCCTCCGACGCAGAAGTCCCCGCGCGACTTCACGTCCGCGACGAGATCGGAGGCGTACCGGTAGTCTCCGGGCGGAACGAAGGCGGGATCCTTCGGGCGGTCGCCCCGGAGCGCGAGCACGTTGACGATCCCGCGGCCCTTGAGCTCGTCGACGATGCGGTGCACCTCGCCTTTCGTCGAGGAAAGGCAGGTCAGGTGGGCTATCGGGGTGACGCCCGAGTCGAGGAGGTGGGACGCTATCTTCACGGTGTTCGACGAGGTTCCGCCGCCGGCGCCGTAGGTTACGCTGACGAAGTCCGGGCCATGCCGGGCGAGTTCGTCGGTGCAGGACATCACGGAGTCGAGGCCCGAGTCCTCTTTCGGGGGAAATACCTCGAATGAAAGGGTAAGCCGCCTTTTTGCAAGAATTTCGCTGATCTTCATTGCCAGAGAGTATGCAGGAATCCCGCGGATATTTCAACGGGAAACGCGCGGGCGGACTCGTTTGCCCTGCCGCCGATTTTGGGGTATAGTCTTGAATCATGTCGCTCAACTGCGCCGAAATCGATCGCATCCTCCGGGAACTCGACCTTCCCGGATCGTTCATACAGGAGATCGTCCAGCCGGGCTTCGACTCGCTCGCCCTCCACGTCTACAAGGGCGCGCAGGGAGCCTCGGGCGGGGAGCCGAAAACTGTCCTCTTTTCCCTCACGCCGGGCGCATGCCGCCTGCACGAGACGCGCCGCAAGGTGCCGAAGCACGACCGCCCGCTGAGGTTCATGGAGTTCCTTCGGTCGCGGATACGGGGCGCGAGGATCGACGCCGTCGACCAGCCAGACGCGAACCGCATCGTGCGCATGAGCCTTTCCCGCGCGGGGGAGCGCCTCGTTCTCTATGCCCGACTGTGGAGCGGCGCCGCGAACATCATCCTTGCCGACGAGTCGGGCGGCATCCTCGACGTGTTTTTCAGGCGCCCGAAACGGGGCGAGGTGTCGGGCGGAACCTGGACGCTTCCTTCGGCTCCGGTTTCCGCGCCGGCCTGCGAAGACGGCCCGACCGACGGCGGCGCCCGGTGGACCGTGCGCGAGCTTCCCGGCGAGGGAAGCTTCAACGAGCGGATAGACCGGTGGTACTCGGAGCACGCGGAGGCCTCCTCGCGCGAGGCCCTGCTCGCCGAGGCGGGCAGGCGGCACGCGCTCCGCATGGCCCGGCTTTCCTCCGCGCTCGCGCGCCTCGAGAAAAAACGGGCGGCCTTTCTCGACGCCGACCTCTACCGCAAGCAGGGGGACCTCATCACCGCGAACCTCCACCTCGTACGCGCCGGCATGCCCTCGATCGAGGTCTCCGATTACGAGCGCGACGGCATGCCGACCCTCATCACCCTTGACCCGCGCCTCAAGCCGCAGGAGAACGCGGCGCTCTACTACGAACGGTACCGGAAGGCGGTGTCGGGACTCGCGGATCTCGAGGACGACATCGCCGCGACGCGGCGGACGATGGAGACGCTCGCCTCGGAGCTTTCCGCGCTGGAGGCGGAACGGAATCCCCTCGTCATCCAGAAGGCCCTCAGAAGGCAGAATACCCCGCGCCAGCAGCTGAAGCGCAAATATCCCGGCCTCGTGTTCCGCGTCGACGGCTGGCTCGTCCTCGTCGGAAGGACGGCGGCCGAGAACGACGAGCTCCTCAGGCGTCACGTCAAGGGATCGGACCTGTGGCTCCATACGCGCGACTGGCCGGGCGGATACGTGTTCGTCAAGAACCGGCCGGGCAAGTCCGTTCCGCTCGAGATACTCCTCGACGCGGGGACGCTCGCCCTCTTTTACTCGAAGGGGCGCAAGGCGGGGACCGCCGACCTCTATTACGCGCAGGTGAAGCACCTGCGCCGGGCGAAGGGCGCCCCGCGCGGAACGGTTCTGCCGTCGAACGAGCGTAACCTTTCGGTAAGCCTCGACGACGCGAGGCTCAAGCGGCTCGAGGCCTGCAAGGACGACGAATGAAACTCCTCCGCGCCTCCGTCCCGCTCGCGTGCGTCCTTCTTTCCGCGCTCGTTTCGGGCTCGGTTCTCTTCGCCGACGCCAGCGTCGCCCTCGACTCCCGCCCTCCGGTCGAGAACGCCCATCTCGTTCTTCGCGCCTTCATGGTGTCCTATCCCGACCGCGTGTCCGGCGTCGACTACGACGCCGAGGCGGGCGACTGGTACATGACCGTTGACGGTAAGCGCTTCTACTGGGCGAGCGGAAGGCTTCTGCCCCCCGCCGAGCGGGGCGACTACGCCAAGTGGCGGGCCTACGTCGACTACCTCTATCCGCGGTCCGTTCCCGACCCCGCAGGCTTCCCTCCCGAGCTTCTGTCGCGGCTTTCCCCCCGCGCGCTCGCGGAACGGCGAAAGTCCTCCCCCGGGTACAACGTCGCCTTCTACGACGCGCTGTACGACGGGCGCACGCGCCGTCGCATCGAGGCGCACATCCGGCGCTTCGACTATTTGGGCAAGCGCGTTTCCGTGCACGAGTCGGTCGTAGCGCCGCTCAAGCGCGTCGAGGCGAAAATCCGCGCCCTCGCGGACCGCGACGCGGAGGTGGCGCTGTTTCTCGAGTCGGTCTCGAGCATCGAGGGCTATAACTGGCGCGAGATCAGCGACCGGCCGACGCGGAGCAATCATAGCTGGGGCATTGCCGTCGACATCCTGCCGAGGAACTGGGGAAAGAAGAACATCTACTGGAACTGGGTCAGCTACTGGAACGACCGGTGGATGATGATTCCGCCCGAGCGCAGGTGGTCGCCGCCCGACGTGGTGATCGCCGCCTTCGAGGAAGAGGGCTTCGTCTGGGGCGGGAAGTGGCTCCTGTGGGACACGATGCATTTCGAATATCGCCCCGAACTCTTGGTCCTGCAGCGGTGGGGCCACGCGGGAGAGGACTTCAGATGAACGGGATCGACATGGTTTTCTTCGCGCTCGCGGGCCTCGCGTGCGTCCTTTTTCTCGCGCTCGGACTGCGCGTGGGCGCCCGTATCGGCGCGCTACGGGCCGAACGCTCGCTCGCCGCGCGTCTCGACGCGGAACGGCGCGACGCGGTGAAGCGGTCGCGCGCGGTGCTCGGCGGCCAGTTCTCGGAACAGCTCGCGCCGTTCCTTCCCGGCTTCCCCGGCGACCCGACGGAGGTCCGCTTCATCGGGAAGCCGGTCGACTTCGTGTCGTTTTCGGGGGCGTCGCGCGGCGCCGTCGAGGAGGTCGTGTTCATAGAGGTCAAGTCGGGGGATTCGCGGCTTTCGCAGGTCGAGCGCTCGCTGAGGGACGCGGTCGAGTCGGGGCGCGTGAGATACGTCGAGTACCGCGCGCCGGAGGCGACTTAGGTCGCGGTCGTGTAGGCCCGGCTCATGATGAGCCGCTCGCACTCTCCGCGCGGCATCGGGCGGCCCGTGAGGTAGCCCTGGACGGTCTTGCAGTTGATCCGGCGGATCATCTCCAGTTGTTCGTCCGTCTCGATGCCCTCTGCTATCGTGTCGAGCCCGAGTTTGTTCATGAGGTTCACGATGGCGTCCGTGATGTCGAACTCGACGCTGCTCGTCTTCTTGATGTTCGCGATGAACGATTTGTCTATCTTGAGCGTCGTGAGCGGAAGGTACTGAAGGTAGCTGAGCGAGGAGTATCCCGTGCCGAAGTCGTCGAGCGAGATGCCGACGCCGATGTCCTTCACCTCTTCAAGAATCCTTACCGAGTCGTCGAAGTTCCCGATGAGCACGCCTTCTGTGATCTCTATCTCGAGCGAGGCCGGCGGGATGCCCGTTTCCTCGATCGCGGACTTCAGGTCCTCCACGAAGCCCGAGTGCTTGAGCTGTACCGGGGAGACGTTGACCGACATGATGCCGGTAAAGCCGAAATCGGTCTGCCAGTCGCGGAGCACCTCGCACGCCGTCCTCATGATCCATCCGCCGAGCGGGATGATTACGCGGGTCTCCTCGGCAATCGGTATGAAGCGCTCGGGACTGACGTAGCCGAGCTCCTCGTCGAACCACCGCACGAGGGCCTCGAAGCCGCGAAGCTGGCGCGATTCCGCGTCGAACTGCGGCTGGAAGTACAGCTGGAACCGCTCGTCCTCGAGCGCCTGGAACATCCTCTGCTCCATGTTGAGCCGCGACAGCAGATTGTCCTGCATGACCGAATGGAACAGCGAGAGCGTGTTTTTCCCGCGGCGCTTCGCGTCCGTCATCGCGATGTCGGCGTACTTGAGGAGGTTCTGGACGGTGTCCCCGTCCTCGGGGAAGATCGCCACGCCGATCGATACCGACGACTTGACCTCGGAGTTGAGAAGCTGGTACGGCTCGTTCAGGCTTTCCTGGATCGCGCTCAGAAGCGAGAGCAGTTCAGCGTCGTGCGCGTACCGGTGGATGACGATGAGAAACTCGTCGCCTCCGAAGCGGCTCGCCTGGATGTCGCCGGCCCGGAAGCAGGCGAGCCTGTGGGCCATCTGCCTGAGGAGCTCGTCGCCCGTCTCGTGGCCGCGCGAGTCGTTGAGCGGCTTGAGATTGTCCACGTCAAGGATCGCGAGCGCGAAACGCCGGTCGGCCCGGCGCGCCGAGGCGAGCTCGTCGGCGAGGATGGCGGTGAAGCGCAGGCGGTTCGGGAGCCCGGTGAGCGTGTCGAAATACGCGAGCTTCTCGAGGTTCGCGTTGAGGTCCTCGATCTTCTCGAGCTTGACCCGGAGGTTGTTCTTGGAGGAGGCGAGCTCCGCGGAAAGGGATGACAGCCTGAGGTTCTGCTCCTTGAGGCGGAGTTCGCCCTGCTTGAGCTCGGTAACGTCCGAGATGTACACGCAGAGGTGATCCGGCTCGAGGCGGGAGATGGTGATGTCGAGCCATTTGTCGAGGAGGTCGCTGTGGCAGGTATGGTGGGCCACGCGGCCTTCCCTGAGCGTCCTCTCCCCGAGTTCCGCCCAGGGGACCGACGACGAGCCGTATATGGTTTGCGAGAGAAGTTTTCCGACGACAACCTCTGCCCGGGAGCCGCTGATGCGCTCCCAGGCGGGGTTGACGTACTCGATCAAATAGTCGTTCTTTCCCGTTTCCGGGACAGAGAGTGGTGTTGCTACGAGAACCAGCTGCGGCAGCGTTTCAAGAATTGTTCGGTAAAAGTGCTCAATACTCATAACTGCGTAGCTGATTATACTCCACGTGTACTATTCTGTAAAACGAATTCTCTGCCAGACCTGGTTGTAGAGTTCCAGGTTCTCGCCGAGATCCTCCTTGAGCTCGCAGTTGACGAGCGCGTCGGCCTCGTAGTACGGCGTGACCTTCTGCAGGGAGCCGGCCGCGTCGTGTATCGTGGCGGGGAAGCCGAACGAGTCGAGGAACTCCGCGTAGATGTCGGGCCTGAGGAAGAAGTCGATGAACTTGTGCGCGAGCTCGGCGTTCTTCGCTCCCTTCGGGATGCAGAAGCTGTCGATGTACATCGGGCCGCCCTCGCTCTTCGGGATGAAGAACGCGACCTTGTCGTGCATCTCCTGCGGCACCTCGGCGTAGATCGCCTCGGCGTAGCCCTGTACTACCCAGAACTCGCCCGTCGCGAACGACTTCGCGAATCCCTCCGCGTCGAACTTGACGAGGTTCGGCTTCCACTGGTCGTTCACGACCTTGAAGGCCTCCTCGAGCTCGGCCTCGTTCGTCGTGTTCACCGAATAGCCGAGCCAGGCGAGGGCGTCGCCGAGCACCTCGCGCATGTCGTCCATCATGGACATGCGACCCGCGAGATCCTTCCTGCCGAAGATGCTCCAGCTCTCCTTGAACTCGGGAACCTTGTCCTTGTTCACGGCGATGCCCGCCGCTCCCATGTAGTAGGGAACCGAGACTTCCATCTTCGGGTCATAGGTCGCCTTGGCGAGCGTGTCGGCCTTGACGTGTTTGGCGTTCGGAATCTTGGAAAGGTCGATCGGCTCGAGCATCCCCTGGCTTTTCATGATGGAGACGTAGTCTCCCGAGGGGATGACGATATCGTACCCGGACCCGCCCGCCTTGAGCTTGGCGTACATGTCCTCGTTGGAGGCGTAGTCGTCATACACGACCTTGACCCCGTATTCCTTCTCGAATTTCTCGATGACGGAGTCGGGCGTGTAGTACGTCCAGTTGTAGAGATAGAGCGTGTTTCCGGCGGATTTCTTGCAACCGGTCAAGCCGATGGCGAGGAGCGTCAATGCCCCCGCCGCGAGCGCAGCAAAAACGCGATGGGATGTTCTCATGGCGTCGATGCCTCCTTTATGATATGGGTTACGCGCTGGGCGCGGTTTATTTGGACGCGGCGATGTTCTTGAGGAAGTCCTTGAGGAAGAACGCGATGAGCATCGTCCCGAGGATCATCACGAACGAGAGGGCGTTGATTACCGGGGAAATCCCGTATCTCACCATCGAGAAGACGTAGAGCGGAAGCGTCGTCGAGCCGGGACCCGACACGAAGAAGGTGATGACGAAGTCCTCGAGCGACATCGTCACGGACATGAGGAAGGCGGAGAGAATGCCCGGCATGATCGCGGGGATTATTACCTTGAAAAGCGTCTGCTGTTCGTTGGCTCCCAGGTCGCGCGACGCCTCGATGATCGAGAAGTCGAACTCGTCGAGCCGCGCGAGCACCATGAGGAACACGAACGGAAGGCAGAAGGTCGTGTGCGCGATGAAGATCGTGGTCATCCCGAGCGGTATATTCACCGCCGAGAAGAAGATGAGCATCGAGATTCCGATTATGACCTCGGGAAGCACCATCGGCAGGAAGCTGATCGTCTGGATATAGGCCCGGAACCGGAATCGGTACCAGTTCACGCCGATCGATGCGAGTGTGCCGAGCACCGTCGACACGAAGGCCGACGCGAAGGCGATGACGAGGCTGTTGCCGAAGGAGGTCCAGAGTTTCTCGGAGCCCAGGAACAGGCGCTCGTACCACCCGAGCGAGAACCCCGTCCAGACCATGCCCTTCGCCTCGTTGAACGAGTAGAACACGATGACCGCGAGCGGCAGGAAGAGGAAAACGACGCAGAGCGCCATTACCGTCGTCGAAAGGGATACGCGTTTTTTGTTCTGGTACGCGCGTCGCGCGTGCCGGGAGCTCTCGCTCGTCGGCCGCTTTTTCGACAGGCGCGAGAGGAACTGCTGGTACGGATTCGCGGGGGCGCTCATACGGCCGCCTCCTGCTTCCCGTGCGCCGCCTTCGCGCGCGCGGCCTCGCGGGCGCTCGTTCCCATCATCCACAGGACTCCCGCAGTGCTCGCGACCGTGATGATCATGGAGAACGCGGAGGCGAGCGGCCAGTTCCTGACCTTCGTGACCTGGTCCACGATGACGTTGCCGATCATGTACGAATCCTTCCCTCCGACGAGAAGGGGTACTGTGTACGCGCCGAATATCGGTATGAAGGTGAAGATGACGGCCGTGACGATTCCGGACCGGACGTTCGGGAGGAGCACCTTGAACATCGACTGCGGCTTCGTCGCTCCGAGGTCGCGCGCGGCCTCGAGGAGGGAGAAGTCGAACTTGTCCATCGCGGTGAATATGGGAAGGATGGCGTAGGGAAGGTACATGTACACGAGGACCAGGATGACCGCGCGCTGGTTGTAGAGGAGCGGAAGGCTTTCCCGTATGAGGCCGATCTTCTTGAGCGTCTCGTTGACGAAGCCCTCGTTGCCCATGATCGCGATCCACGCGTTGATGCGGATGAGCGAGTTGGTCCAGAAGGGGATGATGACGAGAAAGAGGAGTATGGTCTGGTACCGGCTCCTCGCCATCGCGTAGCCGCACGGGAGCGCGACGGCGATCGAGACGACCGTCGCCACGATGGTGACCCAGAGCGTCCGCACGAAAAGCTTGCCGTAGCTCTGGTTGAACATCTGCGCGTAGGCGTTGAGCGTGAACTCGAGCTCGACGCCCCCGTGAAGCCCCTTTTTCATGAAGCTGTAGCCCACGATGATGGCGATGGGGAGGATGAAGAAGACGCTGAACCACAGGCCCATGGGGTAGCTGTACGCGGGGCCGTAATTCGACCCCGCAAGCATCCGTTGCTTGCTCATTGGTTGATCACTTCGACGATGTAGCCGTCGTTCGCGCTCCATGACACGTATACCGTGTCCTTCCACGTGATCTCGGGGCCGTCCTCGAGGTAGTTCTGGTGCTGCTTGAAGACCTTGAGCACCGTGCCGTTCTCGAGCTTGACGTAGAACTTCGACTGGAAGCCCGAGTACACCGGCTCCTCGACGTAGCCCTTGAACACGTTGATCGCCTTGCCGTTGACCTGAGGCTCCTCGAGGGTGATGCGGATCTTCTCGGGGCGCACGGTGAAGCTGACCTGCTGTCCCGGCTTTGTCTCGTCGTAGTCGGTAACCTTGATCTGCGTGCCGAGCTCGGGAACGTCGAGGGTGACCATGTGCTCGTCGCTCTTGTGCTGGACGCACTCGACGACGCGCGAGTCGAACAGGTTCGTCTCTCCGATGAACTTGGCGACGAACTCGGTCGCCGGGCTTTCGTAGATCTCGAAGGGCGTGCCGATCTGGAGGACCTTGCCCTGGTTCATGACGGCGATACGGTCGGAGACCGAGAGGGCCTCGCTCTGGTCGTGGGTGACGTAGATGAAGGTGATCCCGATCTTGTCGTGGATCGTGTCGAGCTCCACGAGAAGGTTCGAGCGGAGCTTCGCGTCGAGGGCCGAGAGGGGCTCGTCGAGCAACAGCACGCTCGGTTCGTTGATGAGCGCCCGCGCGATGGCGACGCGCTGTTTCTGCCCGCCGGAAAGCTGGTTCGGCTTCTTCTGGAGGTGGGCGTCGAGCTGCACGAGGTGGAGATATTCCATCACCTTCGAGTCTATCTCGCGCGAGGGAACCTTGCGTATCCTGAGGGGAAAGGCGATGTTTTCGTATACAGAAAGGTGCGGGAAGAGCGCGTAGTTCTGGAATACGGTGTTTGACTGCCGCATGTTGGGGTCGATGCCGATGATGTTCTTTCCGTCGAAGGACACCACGCCCGAGTCGGGAGACTCGAACCCCGCTATGATGCGCAGGAGGGTGGTTTTGCCGCACCCGGACGGCCCGAGAAGCGAGAAGAACTCGCCTTTTTGTATCCTTATGTTCGCGTCTTCCAGCGCGCGAAAAGTCCCGAAGGACTTGGATACGTGCTCAATTGAAACGTCACACCCTTTCAATCTGTTTCTTTGCCCTCCCGGAAGGCCATGATGATACTAACGTACGCTGACTGTGTTGCATTTGGGGTTTTCTGTCAAGGGCGCCCGGCTCCGTCCCCGGCCTCCCGCACGAGAGCGGCCGCCCGGGAGATGATCGCGAGTTCCCGGGCGGGAAGGCTGTTGGGCCTCCCCGTTTCCGCGAAGGCGATTCTTCCGAGAAGCTGGGCCGGGCCCGACGCCGGACACACGACGGTCAGCACGTCCTGGTTTTCCCAGATCGCGCGCAGGGCCCATTCCTCGCGGCTCCGGGGCACGGGTCCCTCGCGGTAGAGCTCGTGAACGGGCGCGGGCGGGAACTCGAGCGCGCCGCCCGCGAACGGGTCGAACGCGATGATGGGAATGCCCTCGCCTCCGGCCGCGCGGACGGTCCCGGCCAGGTCTTCCCTGAGCAGGGAGTACCCGGTAGCCCAGCAATCCCATCTGGCGTCGGCCTCCGTCGCGGCGGCCGCGGCAAGGGCCGTGTCGGGCGTTTGCCGCGAGGAGTCGCCGGGCACGAAAAAGCCGCAGGCGCAAACCCTCGTCCCGCGGGCGGCGAAGGCGGCCTGGAAGAGCCCGTTGTCCCGGTATTCCCGCGCGGCCCCGGGGCCCGGCACGTCCACGAGCAGGATGTCCCCGGGTCCGCTTTCCGCCGCGTCGAGAAAGGCGCGGAGTTCCGCGGCAGAGGTTGCCGCGCAGCGGAGGAGGAGCGAGACGCCGTCCGGATCCCCTGACGCGCGAAGCAGGGCCCGCGCCCCGGCCGCCTTTTCCGGCCCGACGCCGGCGTAGGCGAGGGTGACGCCGTGGTCCCGGGCTTCCCCGAGCACGGCCGAAAGCGCTGCTTGCGGGGCTTCCGTGCCGATATCCGCTGTTATTATTGAAAAAACCTTGTTTGCTATTTTCGGTAAATGGCGGTATAACATACAAATATAGTACACGAAACGTACGGGAGATTCAAATGAAGCACAGTGTAGGTAGCGTCGTTCTGCAGATTTCGGTCGCCTTGTTTTTGCTGGTCAGCGGCATAACCGGCCTTCTCAACTCGAGCGCCGGGGACCTGGCCCCCGTCGTCGCCTTTTTCGACCAGCTCTTCAAGAGCTCGTCGATCTCCACGATCGTGATCATCGTCCTGTCGGTCAGCGAGATCATCGCGGGCTTTTTCCTCATCTCGGAGCTTTTCACCTCCGACCTCCGCGTCACCGACATGATCCTGATGGTCTTCATCATCCTCTGGATCGTCAACATCGTGCTCGTCGACTTCATCGCCCCGATCGGCGGCGGCACGACCTTCTCGAGCGTCTCGTCCGTCCTTCGCTACATGGCGACCCTTTCGAGCCATCTCATGGTGCTCGGCGCCCTGATCGTGGTGACCAAGAAATACGCCTGAGGCGGTTCCCTACCGGATAGCCGACAAGAGCAGCATGTAGAACGCCGTGCCTCCGAATATGGAGAGCATGGCGTTTTTTTTCCAGAGGTGAAGGACGACGACGGCGGCGATCCCCGCGAGTTCCCGCGCGCCCGAGGGCCAGGCCGCCCAGGCGATGTCCTTCAGGCAATAGACCACCAGGATCGCCATCACCGCCGAGGGGATAAACCGCTCGATGAAGCGGAGGACCGCCGGCGGTTCCCTGCGGGAGAACAGCAGGAAGGGGAAGGCCCGCGTGGCCAGGATGACGAGCGAGAATGCCGCGACGGCCGCGAGAGCCCGATCGACCGTCAGCATGGCTTCCTCCCCCGGATGAGCGCGAGCAGGACCAGCGCGCCGGCGAGCGCCGCTATGAGCATGTTGCCCGGACCGACCAGCATGAGGGCCGCAACCGCGCACGCGGCGCCGATGGCCGGGGGAACGGGGTCCCGCGAGCGGGCGAGCTGGTCCATGAGCAGTACGACGAACAGGGCCGTCAGGGCGAAGTCGATCCCCCGGAAGGAAAAGGGGATGAAGGCCCCCGCGAGCGCGCCGATGATCCCGCCGAGTACCCAGTACGACTGGTCAAGAAGGGCGATCGTCCCGTAAAAGGGACCGGGAGGGAAGCCGTCGGGGAGCTTGACCCCGGTCAGGAGGGCGTAGGTTTCGTCCGTCAGCGAGAACACGAGGTAGGGCTTCCAGGCCCCGACACCCTGAAACTGCTTGATGAGGGAAAGCCCGTACACGATGTGCCGGATATTCACGAGGAGCATGGTGACGGCCATGGCGGGAAGCGGGGCCCCGGCCGCGAACATCCCGACGGCCAGGTACTGGCCCGCGCCGGCGTACATGCAAAGGCCCATGAGCGGTGACATCCACCAGGGATATCCCGCCTTGACGAGCATGAGGCCGAACGGGATGCCGATGGCCACGTATCCGAACAAGACGGGCAGGGTGATCGGGAAGGCGACGCGAACGAGGGCCTTCCACCCCTGTCGCGGCGCGATTCGGACGGATTGCGGATTCATGATGAAATAATTCTACCGAATTCGGATTTGGTTGACCATCCCCCGGAAGTATGCGAAAATTATCGCCTGTGACGCCGATGTTCGCCGCTTTTCGCGGTTTTCGGCGCCCGTTTGTCAGGAGGACTCGCATGGTTGCTTTATTCGTGGGCGTTATTCTCATGGCGTTTACCGTATTTGCCGCCCTGCCTCCCGAGACCTTTGGCTTCGGGCTCGGGTGGGGCGCGGATATCCTGCTGTTCCTGCGCGGCTGTATGCCGATTCTCTCCGCCTTTGTCGGGCTGATCTCCGTTTTCATCGGAATAGCCGATCTCAAGGACAAGGAAGAGGCAAAACGCGAGGAAGCCGCCGCGAAGGCGGGCGCCAACAAGGGAGACTGACGCGCGGCCCGATACCCGCCGGGGATATCTCCCCCTTGACAGCCTTCCCCCCTTTTCTTTATAGTGACTGAACCCACATTATCTGCGTTCGGCGTCGCCTTATGGCGGACCCGACAGATCCATTATTAGTAAGGTACGTACATGAAGACACTTTTTGTGAAAGAACGAGAGGCTCCCCGCGCCTGGTTTGTCATCGATGCCGAAGGTAAACCGGTCGGTCGCGTAGCCGCCAAAGCCGCATACATGCTGCGTGGCAAGCACAAGGTTACCTACGCCCCCCATCAGGAAACCGGGGACTTCGTGGTGATTATCAACGCCGGCAAGGCAATCGTTACCGGCAACAAGCCCGACGGCAAGATGTATTACCATCACACCGGTTTCGTCGGCGGGTTGAAATCCTTCACCTTCAACGAACTTTTGGCTCGGCATCCCGAGGATCCCATCCTCCTTGCCATCAAGGGCATGCTCCCGAAGGGACCCCTTGGCCGCAAGCTCCTGACCAACGTGAAGGTCTATGCCGATGGCAACCATCCGCATACCGCCCAGAACCCGCAAGCGGTCGAAGTATAACGAGGAGTTACGAACGTGATCAAGAATATCGGAATGGGAACAGGAAGAAGGAAGACTGCCATCGCCCGCGTGTTCGTCCGCGAGGGATCCGGCAAGCTTCTCGTCAACGATCAGGAAGCCTCCGCGTACTTCGCGACCCTCGAGCAGGTACAGGTCGTTCGCCAGCCCCTGATGGTTACCTCGAGCGACACCAAGTTCGACATCGTCATCAAGGTGTCCGGCGGCGGTTTGAACGGTCAGGCCGGAGCGTGCAGCCACGGTATCGCCCGCGCCCTTTCGCAGGTTGACGTGAGCAATCACGACTCCCTCAAGGCAAACGGCCTTTTGACCCGCGATTCCCGCATGGTCGAACGAAAGAAGTACGGTCAGCGCGGTGCGCGCCGAAGATTCCAGTTCAGCAAGCGCTAATCAGGCGTTTGTCGTCCGGAAAACGGAATGGGCCTCTGCCGGTATCCTCAGGATACACACGGCGGAAGGCCCTTCTTTTTTGGTGCGCGAGGAGGCGCTCGACCGGCGCGGTCTTGCGCTGCCCGAATCGGGCGAACGGCTCGAAGGTTCGGCGGCCGAGTCCCTGTACGCCGCCGCGCGGGCCTTTTTGGCGGAACGCGCCGGCCTTGCCTACCTGTCCCGGGCCGAGCATTCCCGGTACCAGCTTTCCCTGAAACTCGCCAAAAAGGGGTACTCCCGCGTCGAGGCCGACGAGGCCCTCGATGTTCTCGCCGACGCGGGCTACCTTGACGACGCCCGCTTCGCCTCCGCCTGGATACGGAACCGGCTTATCGGCCGTTCCGAGGGCCGCGCTCTTCTTCTGGCGGGCCTGAGCGCGCGCGGCGTTGACCGCTCCGTGGCCGACCGCGCCTTGGAAGAGCAATTCAGGGATGACGACGAGCGGGCGCTGTGCCTGCGTGCCATGGCCAAGCTGGCGCGGCTGGGCCGGACCGGGGAGAGGATGCGCATCTCCTTGCAAAGAAAGGGGTTTTCAAAGAAATTAATCTCGGAATGCCTTAAAAATGGCGAAAATTAACAATTTTACTTGAGGCAGGGTGTATAATGGGGTATATTTTCCGAAAGGCAATCCAAATGAGGCGATATGAATAAGGAAATCAAGACAAAACGAATACAGATATTCTCAGCCCTCGAAGTCGCGAACATGTGCGGTGTCGTCAATCAAACCGCGATCAACTGGATCAGAAACGGACACCTCAAGGCCTTCAACACGCCCGGCGGACAGTATCGCGTCTACAAGGACGATCTGATAGAGTTCATCCACGCCCGCGGCATGCGGGTTCCCGAGGCCCTGAATGAAGGGGAGCCTTCCGCCAATTGGAAAAGCCTCATCGTCATCGACGACGACAAGGGCCTGAATTCCGCCATCCGCGCCTATCTCGAGAAGAATATCCCCGACCTGAACGTCCTTCAGTCCTTCGACGGCTTCGACGCGGGCGCCCAGCTCGTGGAAAAGAAACCCGGCTTCGTCATCCTTGACCTTGCCCTTCCCGGCGTCGTCGGGCAGGAGATATGCAAGCGGATCAAGAACGATCCCGCGTTCGGCAAGCCCTACGTGATTATCATCACGGCCCTTGAGGACGCGTCAATCGAGGACGAGATGTATTCCCTCGGCGCGGACAAGTTTTTCCGGAAGCCCCTCGTTCTCGCGGATTTGCGCGCGGTGATCGAGTCGGCCATGGAAACCACCTGACAGCCCGGCCGCGGCGAACCCTTCCGGAGCCCGGATGAAACCGCTTCGCTTCGCAGGCACCTTCGCGCCCGGGTTCGAGGCGGCGGTCCGCCTTCTGTTGCGCGAAGACCTTCCCGAATCGGGCGACGTGCGCCTGTCGAGCGGCTTCGTCCGCTTCTCGTGTTCCGGGAAGGGCGTGCGCGCCTCCGACCTCCCGTATTGCAACAACGTCTTCTCCGTCTTCCGCGAGTGGGATACCTCCTCGATGCCGTTCCGCGCGCTGGTGCGCAAGACGGGCGGGGAGGAGGAATTCGCCCGCGCCTGGCACGCCGCCGCGCCGCGGGGGGTCCGGAGCTTTCGTGTTCGCTTTTCGGCCGCGAACCGCTTCGTTCCCGTCGACAAGGACGTGAGCGCGGACGCCGAGCGCCTGATCGCCTCGCGGACGGGCCTCTCTGTCGACCGCGTCCGGCCCGACGTCGAGTTCTGGTACATGACGCGGAGCGAGGGCTGGTCATGCCTCGCCGCGCGCCTTCCGTCGGACACGGCGGGTGACGATCCGCGCGCGGGAGAGCTGAGGCCGGAGATCGCCCGCCTTCTCGTCGCGATGGCGGCCATTCCGCCCGGCGCCCGGACGCTCGCCGATCCCTTTGCCGGTTACGGCTCGATACCCGCGGCCCTGTCCGAGAGATTCCCCGGCGCCTCGGTGTACGCCCTCGACGCGGATCCC
>LVBL01000153.1 GCA_001604405.1 Spirochaetales bacterium Spiro_10 | reverse complement strand
ATATATGCCCGAATGAAGAAGCTTTGGAGGAAACATGAAAATCGCAATACTTGAGCCAAATCACTATCATGATGAGCTTTTCTTGTCATGGATAGATGCGTTTGAAGCACATGGCGCACAAGTCGATGTCCTAACTACCGAAGATAATATTCAAAGGGATGTATTATCCTCTTGTAAAGGAAGAGTACGTGTAATATGTTTGAAAAGGAAAGTGATAAAGAGTAGAGTATCAAAGTCCAATTCCAATCTGCTAATTAAACTTGTCTTTCGCTTTCTTGGCTTATTCCATGGTTTATTCATAAACGCTATGAATAAATTTCTTATGGGCCGCGCAGTGAGAAGTATTAATAAACATTATGACGGTGCAGTAATAAACACTATTGATGATATTCGGTATTTGCGTGCGCTTGAAAGCATAAGCATACCGGCAATAGCAATACTTCATCACGGGAACGTCGTTACTAACAATATTTATAAAAAGTTCCTGCAGAAAAAAAACATAACTATCGCAGCATTAACTAGGCACGTCCAGGAATATATTCATCGTTGCGGTTTTTCCTGCGAGGTATTAACTCCGGTTGTCTTTCCCTACATCGAAATAGCGCAAAAAAGAACCAGAAATGTCGTCATTCAGGGCAATATCGAGCTGGCGAGAAAAGACTATGAGGCATTGATGACTTGTAAAGGGAATCAAACGGTATTTGAAATAATCGGAAGGGAATCAGCACAGTTAGCCGAGCTTCGCGAGTTTTATCATTACTATTCAGTTGATTCAATAATTCGATTTACGACTGATTGTGAAAATTATAAGAATTTTTACGAGACGATTGCGCAACATTCATTTCTTGCCTTTCTGTTGAATAAAAAACGTGTATCTATGCTTCCCTATTATTTATATAAGTGCACTTCTTCGATCAATCTAGCAATTGGCTTGCAGTTAATACCTGTTATTGATAGGGAAACTGCGGAGATCTATGATTTGCTTGATATTGCGATTGTTTATGACAACAATATCAATGAGGCTATGGAATTAATTAGTAGACTCGATGATAATAAAATTGAAGAGAAGCAATCCAAACTATTGAAAATGAAAGAAAGTATACTTGAGTCAAATAGGCTTGTGGTAAAAGATTTTATTGATTTAAAAATTAAGGACATACAGATTATGGCGATTTCATAGTAACAATTTAAGTGCATCATCTAATATCGGAGAAATTATGTGTGAAAATAAACTTTTTTCTATAGTTGTAACAACCTATAACCAGGCGCATCTTATTAACGATTGTTTGGACAGTATCCGGCGACAGAAGTATCAACCTCTCGATATCATTTTGTATGATGATGGTTCAATAGATGGTAGCTTTGGTGTTCTGCAAGATTGGAAAATGCGTCATTGTGATTTAAATGTAACGGTTATTCGCAACGCAGCTAATATGGGCATTGCTTACACATATAATGAAGCATTGCGTGCTACCAAGGGAGAGTATGTTAAGTTTATCGCAGGAGATGATATCCTGTTTGATGATGCAATATGCGAAATTGCTGATTATCTATCAGTTAATGCGCATGTTGAATGTGTGATGGCAAACGTGAAATATTTTACTGAAAGCACAGATATAACCAATAATCGTTCAAGAGAAAGAATTGATCTAAAAGAGAATGGTTTCTTTAGTAAACCAGCAGAGAAACAATTTCTTTCACTTACTATAAGAAACAACATTGTTACACCTGGTGTTTTTCTCAGAAGATCTTTGCTGGAAAAGATAGATTTCATTGATCCTAGCTTTCGTAAAATGGAAGACTATCATACGTGGTTAAAAATTACGAAAGCAGGCATTAAAATTTATAGCTATAATAAACCTTTAGTGTATTGGAGACGGCATACGGAGTCAATTTCCTTTACTGTTTGGGATAGAAACGATACAGAATACAAGCGTGATGAACTTGAAGTATATCGTAAATATGTCATGCCGTATTTCTCGTCACTGCCATTTGCCTACAAACTTCACGCTATAAGCCATTT
>LVBL01000152.1 GCA_001604405.1 Spirochaetales bacterium Spiro_10 | reverse complement strand
CGTTACGGACGATGAGCGCGGCCGCCGTCATGGCGAGCCGAAGCAGGGTGGAACCGCGGAAGAGCCAGAATCCCTGGACCTTTCGTCCTTGCCATTTCAGGACCGACGCGTCCCTGATTCGGCATCGACGCGAGATCCGGGGATTTTTTTATGCACGGAGGTGTTCTATGAGCGACAAAATCGACAAGGGCCTTGAGACGGTCAGGCATTCCCTTTCCCACGTGATGGCGGAGGCCGTCACCATCCTCTTTCCCGGCACGAAGTTCGGCATCGGGCCGGCCGTCGACAACGGCTTTTACTACGACATGGCCCTTCCCCGTCCCCTCACCGACGAGGACCTTCCCGCGATCGAGTCGACCATGCGGAAGATCATCAACGAAGGCCGCGAGTTCGCGCGCCGCGAGGTCAGCCGCGACGAGGCGAAAAAGCTCTTCGCCGACCAGCCGATGAAACTCGAGCTCATCGAAGAACTCCCCGAGGGGGAGGCGATAACGGTATACGAGCAGGGAGCCTTCCGCGACCTCTGCCGCGGTCCCCACGTCGCCACCACGAAGGAACTGAACGCGCAGGCCTTCAAGCTCGTCAAGATCGCCGGCGCCTACTGGCGGGGCGACGAGAAGCGGCCGATGCTGACGCGCATCTACGGCTACGGCTTCAAGAAGCCCGCCGAGCTCGACGCCTACATAAAACTCCTCGAGGAGGCCGAGAAGCGCGACAACCGCCGGCTCGGCAAGGAACTCGACCTCTTCTCCGTGCACGAGGAAGCCGGTCCCGGCCTCGTCTACTGGCACCCGATGGGCGGCCGCTTCCGCGTCGCCCTGGAAAACTGGTGGAGGGACGAGCACTACAAGAACGGCTACGAGATCCTCTTTACCCCGCACGTCGGAAAATCCTGGCTCTGGCAGACGAGCGGACACCTGAGCTTCTATAAGGAAGGCATGTACGCGCCGATGAAGATCGACGAGGACGACTACTACATCAAGCCGATGAACTGTCCCTTCCACATCATGATCTACAACAACGGCGCGCACTCCTACCGCGACCTTCCCCTCCGCTGGGCGGAGCTCGGCACGGTCTACCGCTACGAGCGCTCCGGTACCCTCCACGGACTCATGCGCGTGCGCGGCTTCACCCAGGACGACGCCCACATCATCTGCACCCCCGAGCAGATCGAGGACGAGATCTCCGAGGTCCTGCGCTTCTCGCTTTTCATGCACAAGACCCTCGGCTTTGCCGAGATCAAGGCCTACCTCGCCACGCGGCCCGCGGGAGACGGCGCGGTCGGTGAGCCGGAGAAGTGGGAAACCGCCCTCGCCTCGCTCAAGAAGGCGGTCGAGAAACAGGGACTCGCCTACGAGATGGACGAGGGAGGCGGGGCCTTCTACGGCCCGAAGATCGACCTCAAGGTGAAGGACGCGATCGGCCGCGAGTGGCAGCTCACGACCATCCAGTTCGACTTCAACCTGCCCGAGCGCTTCGACATGACCTACGTCGACTCCGACGGCCAGAAGAAGCGGCCCTACATGGTGCACCGCGCCCTCCTCGGCTCGATCGAGCGCTTCTTCGGCGTCTATCTCGAGCACACCGCCGGGGCCTTCCCCGTCTGGCTCGCCCCCGAGCAGGCCGTCGTGATCCCGGTCGGTCAAGCCTTCGACGACTACGCGAAGGACGTCGTGGCGAAACTGCGCGCCGCGGGCATCCGGGCCTCGGCCGACCTCCGCGACGACCGCATGAACGCCAAGATCCGCGACGGACAGACGAAAAAGATTCCGTACATGCTCGTGGTCGGCCAAAAGGAGATGGAAGGAGGCCTCGTCGCCCCGCGAACCCGCGCCAACGAACAGGTTCCGGCGCTGTCGGTGGCGGACTTCATCGCCGGCGTTCTCGACAAGGTCGAGAAGAAGTCGCTCGAGCTGTAATCACGCGCTTCGAACCCGGTCGCCCTTCACGGCGCGGCCGGGTTTCTTCCCGCAAACTCCGGCCGGCGTGTTCGTGCCATGAACACAAGTCGTTTCCCGAATAATCGTTTTTACCCCTTGACGGAAATAACTCGTTCGATTATACAAGCTTGTATATTATGTCGGTCAAAACGGTACTTTTAGGCTTCCTTCGCGTGGGACCCCTCCATGGATATGAACTCAAGCGCATAATCGAACGCGCGATGGGCGACTGGACGGATATCGCCTTCGGCTCTATCTATTTCGCCCTTGACCGGCTCGCTACTGACGGATTCGTGAGCGCGTCCACCGAAACAAGCGAGTCGCATCGACCCTCGAGGATAGTGTACACGATTACGGAACGCGGACGGGATGAATACCTGAGACTGTTGCGGGACCTGTGGCAAGGG
>LVBL01000151.1 GCA_001604405.1 Spirochaetales bacterium Spiro_10 | reverse complement strand
CACGCGAATCCTGCTGATGAACTCAGGCGTTTTCGTGTGCTCGCGTCCGGTATTTGAAAAATAGCGGAGCATCGGAATCCATGTGGCCTCGAGCGGGGTGCGTATCTCGAGTTTCGCGTCGAGCGCCAGAAGGGGCGCGAAAGCAGAAAGCCGCCGGCCCTTGGCCGCGATGTTTCCGCCGATCGTGGCGATCGACCTGATGGCGGGATTCGCGATACCGAGGACGCATTCGTGCAGCAAATCGGGAAGGTTTTTCTTGCCGAGCTGAAGAAGGGAAGCCAGCGTCACGGACGAACCGAACTCGATATAGCGTTCCGTCTTGTTGACGGTTGACAGCTCCGCTATCCTCGCGACCGAGAGAATGTTCGCCGGCAGGTTCAACGCGTAACCCGACTGCCTCCGGGCGATCTCGGTGCATCCCGCCACGACCGAGATGCCGCTCACGTTCTTGAGAATCATCTGCACTTCCGCTACGTTGTTCGCGTGGAAAACGGTCGTGTTTTTATTTAGCATTGAGTCTCTTTCTCCTGATGGTCCCGGCGTTCCTGACCCCGACTATCAGGTCGCCGACGCTCGTGCATCTGCAGATGTTTCCCGCGTACATGGTGCGTATGTCTTCCTCGCTGGGCCTGAGGGAAGCCTGAAGGGTGGCGTGCGCTATGAGTATCTTTCCCGCGTCGCAAAAACCGCACATCGACACTCCCGCGAGGGCGAATCCCTCCATGATGTCCGCGCAGTCGGGAGTTTCCCTGAAGGCCTCGATCGTGGTGATCGACGAGTTCCTGACCTGGAATACGGGCACGATGCAGGAGGGGACGGGACTGCCGTTCATGAGGACGGTGCAGGATCCGCAACGGCCCGAAAGGCATCCCTCGCGCGCGCCCAGAAGTCGGAACCTTCCCCGCAGAATCCGGACGAGCCGCTCTCCGGGGTTCGAGTCGATGATTACCCTCTCGCCGTTGAGGTCAAACGGTATGATCATGGCTGTTCCTCCGAATCCTCCGAGACAAGGGCGTAGAGCGATTCCGGGTCAAGGGGAAGCGTGGATATCTTCCTGCGCAACACCTGCGCGACGGCAACCGAGTACGCGGCGGGCAGGAGGTTGTGCGCGACGGAGCCGATGCCGCGCGGTTCGGTACCGAAGTCCAGAAAGGTAACCGATGCGTCGGGTATTCCCGAGGGAGGGAGAACGTCGTATTGTATGGAGTCCTTCGGATAGAGCCTTCCGTCGCGAAGCGTTATGCTTTCCGCCACGATGCGGGATATCGCCTGGGCGACCGATTTTCTGACCGCGCTCGTGGCTGCCGCCTTGTCAAGGATCCGTCCCGCGTCGCAGGCGATCCAGATGCCACGGATTCCCGATTCCCACGTCAGCGGGTCGATCTCCACCTCTACCGCGCACACGGCGTTGGTCGTGGAAACAAAGGGGGTCCCGCGGAGTTGCGTGTGGTCCCAGTCGTCGGCCTTCGGCTGTTTCCAGGCGCGCTTCACCGTTATGGGCAGCGGCTGCCTGAACCGCTGCTTCTGGATGGCGAGACAGCACTTCTCGACAAGCGGCGCGACTATGGTAAGCTTCGACGAAAGGGTCTCGGGCCCTGACGGCGAGAGGCTTTCCGTGCTGTCGCCCGCGAGCGTGATGCTTTCTTTGTCGAGGCCGAATATCTCCGCGGCTATCTTCGAGATGATTCTGGTCATCGACTCCGAGGCGTTGCCGGCCGAAACGCGCACCTTGCCGTCGGTGTCCATGGTTACGGATACCGCGTACCCGCCGGACGCGGGGACCTTGCCGGTAAAGCCGTTTCCCTGGTAGCCGGCCACTATGCCGATGCCCCGCAACGGACCGTCGCGGAATCCGTTCCTCCTGCGGTTCAGTATCTCGTACGCCGCGTATTTTCGCGTAAAGTCGCTCTGTGCGCACACCGCCTCGAAGAGTTCGGGAAAGCGGTGTTCCTCCTTGAGCGTGGACCCGGTCAGCGTGATGCGTCCCCTCTGGAGCATGTTGATGCCCTTCCACTCCACGGGGGAGGCCCCGAGCCGCATTATCGTGTCCGCCATGTGCGTCTCGAGCGCGAAGAACGCCTGCGCCTCGCCCCAACCGGCCATGGCTCCCATCGGCGGTAGGTTCGTCCGCAGGGCATAGGCCTCGACGCGGTAGTCGGGGCACGTGTAGGGGCCGAGCGCCGCGATCGTCATGCGGTCGATTATCTCGTCGATGAGCGGACTGTACGCGCCCGCGTTTATGAGGATGCGCGCGTGCAGGGCAGCGAGCGAGCCCTGCTCGTCGAGCGACGTGCGGTACAGTATCCTTACCGGCGCGGATTTGCCCGAGAAGAGGAAGTCCTCCTGTCTCGAAAAGCAGAGTTTGACGGGACGCTTGCTGAGGACGGCCGCGAGGGAGACCTGAGCGGCGATGAGCGATGGATACCAGATCTTTCCGTCCATGGTCTCGCCGGCCTTGGTCGGATGGACGACGATCTCGGACGGATCCAGGTCAAGAACGGCCGAGACTGTCGAACGTACGTGGAAGGGCCACTGCGTCGCGCAGTACACGTCGAGCCGCTCGTGCGATACGTTCACCACCACGCCGACCGGTTCGGCGTAGTAATGGTCCTGGGGGCCGATCTCGCTGACCGACTCCGTGACCGCGCCGATTTTCTGAAAGGCGACGTCCGAATTGCCCGAAAAGATTATCCGCTTCGCCACGACCTGCGACGCGCTGAATTTCTCGCTGAAAGGGAAGGGCTCCAGGGGCTCCGTCTCGATCAGTACCTCCGCGACGAGTTCCTGAACCGTCTGGAGGTTGGGTCCGACGAGTATCCCGATCGGTTCCCCGTAATACTGAATCTCGTAAGGCGTGAATATGGGTACCGACGTGCCCATGACGGTGAGGCGGTTTTCGCCGGGGATGTCCGTCGCCGTGTAGAGGTGGTAGCCGTCGGGCATTGCCGGAGGCCGCAGGCCGATGAGGTAGCCGCGCTGGATCGAGGAGCGAACGAGCACGCCGAAGTACTGGTCCGGAAAGTCTATGTCGGAGAAAAACGGCTGGGAGACCGGGGATTTTCTCTTCATGTCGACTTCCGGTAATGGCGATCGCCCGTCGTTTTGACGGCCTCGATGACGCGCGCAACCTGGCTTTCGCTCATGTCCGGCCAGAGGGGGAGCGTGACCGAGGTGTCGGCCTTCTTGGCGGTCTCGGGGAATTCCCCGCGTCCGAGTCCGTAGCGCCGCTTGCACCAGGTCATCTCGTAGTGCGGGATAAAGTGCATCGAGATGCCGAGTCCCGCTTCCTGAAGCTCGAGGGCAAAGCGGTCGCGGTCGCAGTCAAGAAGCCCGGGCTC
>LVBL01000072.1 GCA_001604405.1 Spirochaetales bacterium Spiro_10 | reverse complement strand
CCCGACGCGCGAACGAGACGCTCGCCTTGGCCCCGAACTCGCGCGTGCTCGAGATCGGGCCAGGGCCCGGCTGGGCCGGAATAGAGCTCGCGAAACTGAGAGAAGACGTGACGATCGTGGCGGTCGAACCCTCGGCGGACATGCGAAAAACCGCGAAGAAAAACGCGCGGGAGGCCGGGGTTCAGGATCGCGTATCATACGTCGAGGGCGTCGCCGAGGATCTTTCCCGGTTCGAGCGCGGAAGCTTTGACGCGGTCGTCTCGCGGGATTCGCTTCACCACTGGGAAGATCCGGCGCGCGCCTTCGCCGAGATCAACCGCGTCATCGCCGGGAAAAAAGGTAGAGTCTTCATCATCGACAACAAGCGTAACCTCTCCTTCCCCGAATGGATTCTCGTCCATCCCCTCGGAAAGCGCATCGCGGGCCCCATGATCTCGGGCTGGCGAAACTCGATTGCCTCGGGTTACACGCCCCGCGAGCTGGAGACGATCTTCCGCGCGGGAGGGCTCGAGTCCTGGAAGGCCCGAGCGAGTGTGCTCGAGGTCGTTATAACGGGGTAGCTTCACCTAGTCGCCACGGGGCGGGATGAGCCGTCCCCTTGACCACCGAACCGATGAACCCTACCATGGGACATTCGCACGCGCGTCAGGAGCGCCATGAAATCGGGAACCGTAATCCGCATTGTCGTCTGTCTCGCCGTCTTCGCTCTCGTTTTCCCGCTTGGGTTTAACGCCGCACGGGCGATGGACGAGCGGGCGCGCATGGTCGCTGACGCGAACCGAGCGCTCGACATGCGGGAACGCTCGGTCGCGGAGGCAAGCCGCCCGAGCGAAATAGGAAACCGCGAGGCGGAGACTTTGACGAGAACCGTCGATCGGTCTCGCGTCATCCCGGAAAACGGGACGATCGCCGTCACCGACAGTACTTTCTCGCTCGCGTACGACGAGCTTTATAACAACCGCGAGAAGTATTACGGCCGGGAGATCGAGATCGCGGGATTCATCGAGGCACAGGACGGCCTGCCCTCAGGCGAATTCCTCATAGGCAGAAACCTTCTGTGGTGCTGCCAGGACGACATGTATTTCATCGGCTTCCTCGCCGTTTCGGCGCCAGGCGACGCGCCAAAGCCGGGGGAGTCCGTCCGCGTCTCCGGCACGATCGAGGCGATGGCGTATACCGACGACGAAAGCGGGAAGACGTTCGACGTTCCCGCGATCAGGGTTCGCGACATGGAGCGAGTCGGGAATCTTCAGCGAGAGGTGTTTCCCTACTAGGGGAGATAGGCCGCTACAGGGCGAGCGTCAGGGCGAAGGCGAACACGACGGCGCCGCCCGCGACGGCGAACGCCGCGCGAACACGCTCACGCGCGCGATGGGCCCGAAGCGAGGCGACCTTCATGCCGCGTTCGCGCGCGCCCAGCGAGACGAGCGCGACGGCAAACAGGATAACCCACATGCCCGCCGAGAGGGCGAGAACCGCGATGACGCCGCGCCGAAAAAGACGCGCGAGGGAGAGAGAGCGCCTGACCAGCATCGCCAGGGACACCGCCGCGAGGGCGACGCCGGACGCGCGGGAGACGACGTCGCCCGAACGCGCCACGTCGGAGGCCCCGAACGCGGAACCCGCGGCCGCCAGAAGGGCGAACAGCGCGACGACCGAGACAGCGTGTCCGGCCGACGCGGCGAGAGCGGAGCGCGCGGCCTCCACGATTCCGCCGCCCTCGCCCACGAGATGCCCCGCGACGAGCGTCTTCTGGTGCCCCGGACCAAGCGCGTGGATCGCGCCGTACGCGGCGGCGGCGGCAACGAGAAAAAGCGAGCTCCCCGCGCCCCCGACCAGATCGCGGACGACGCCGCCAAGGAATCGCGTCGCCTCCGCGACAAACCCGGAAGGACGGGACGCGCCTGCCTGGCCAAGGCCTTCGGTGAACGAGTACAGCGGAAACGGCACGAGCGCCGCGACGCACGAGAGGGCGACGACCGAGCGGGCGCCGATCCCCCGAAAAGAATGCCGTATCCTACGCATGAGCCGATACTACCCGTTTCCTCCGGAGCGCATCAATATACGCGGAAGAGAAGAAGTCCCCCTTGCACTGCATCCTCCGCATGAAAAGAAATTAAAGTCGCGAGGAGCCTGACAGTACCGAAGCGCCTTGCCGCATCGAAACGCCAAGATCCCTATCGTTCAGGAAGGCGCGGCGCCCGCGCGGAAATCCCATAACACGTTGACGACAACCCAGGACCCGCCGCACCTGGCGAGATGAAGATAGTCGTCGAATTGCTCAGAGACCAGTTTCACGCTCGCGATGTTTTCGGCCATGTCGAGAACGGTAATGGTTTTCAAACCGCATTCGGGGTTTTCGATTTTTCCCCTCCCCTTGCCGGTAAACTCGATCATCCAGTCGCGGGAGGTGTCCCACATCTCGCCTTCGGCCGTCACGTGACGCTTCGCGAGTTGCGGATGCAAGGCCGTGTCCATCCTCTCCGAATCTGCCGAATACCAGCCCTCCACGTAATTGAGCACCGTTTTCGTAATCGCGTCCCGGTCGTTCATGTGTTCACTCCTTTTTTTGTCCGATCAGAGCGGGGCCCTCGGCGTACCGCTCGGTGTTGAGAATCCGCCGGGAAGAAGCCTCGTGAAACGCTTTGAGGACTGCGATCTGGAAGCGGTAGGATGCCAACGTCGCCCCGGAAACGGTGTCGACGTTTACGGGGTTCTGGGACGCGAGCAAGCCGGCTTCCAGCCGGGGATAGGCCCTGGCGAGAATCTCCGGATCGTTCCGGGAAACCGTGCGGCCGTACTTCATGTCCGTCCGCTTTCCGAAGCCGTCGCCCGGCTTGAACTCGTCATAGAACGCGGAGACGAACGCCCCGTTCGAGACTTCGAACCGGACGTAGTGCACGTACCCGCGAAGGTCCTTCGTCGAATACGACTCATAGACGCCGTCACGCGCCTTCGACACGTCGCCGTCCCATCCGTGGTCTTTGCGAAACTTTTCGTAGAGCGCGGAAAAGGCCTTGTTCGGAAACGACATGACCATCGTGAGGGAATCTTGCAGATATACGTAATCCTTGTAAAGGGCCGTCGTATTTTCGAGCTTAGATTCCCCGCCGCATCCCGACACAAGAACGGGGATAAGCGAGACAGAAAGAAAGAGAGCCACGACAATTTTCACGTTATTGCTCCTTGCGGTTTTCTTGCTCATATACCTCTTCATTGCCCTTTTTTACCGGGACCCATATCTCGAAACGATCGACGCCGTTTCCTCCAAGATTGAATTCGATTTCCGGACCCTCGTCATGGATATAGTCCGTGGCGGGAAACCACTCCCCGTAAATCGCCTTCCAGATTTTTTGGTGGTCCTCCGAAGAGCCCCCCTTGCCCGTGAATACCGCCCACGTGAGGGCCGGTACGGAAAACTGTCTGAACTCGCCGAACTCGAAATCCGCGTCCGGCTCGAATCCGAGCATGTACCCGAACTCTTCCATCTCGACGGAGAAACCGAGACACGCGCCGACAATCGCGCCCTTGAAAAGCCCGTCCCTGTCGGCCGCCTGTCGCATTCGACCGATTACGCCCGATGTATCCAGTTCCTCCCAAAAAAGGGGGATATCCCTGAAGTTCTGTCCGTCTTTCGCGGAAAACTCGCGAACGATGCCCGCGAGGGTGAACTCTCCCATTGTCCGGATTTCATATTCCATCGGGCTTTCTCCCCGAACCGACAATTGAAAGGACAGGGGCGGAAACGCCTTGATCACGGCTCCGGGATCACGGGCCATGCCCGGCGCGAAACCGTGCAGGCGCTTGAACGCGCGGGTAAACGACGCCTGCGTCTCATAACCGTACTTGAGTGCCGTGTCGAGGATGCCGGCACCGCCCAGAATTTCCCGCGCGGCAAGGGTTAGCCGTCTGTTGCGGATGTATTCCGACAGTGTCACGTCGGCGAGAATGTGAAACATCTTCTGAAAGTGAAAGGAACTCGTGTTCGCCTGCGACGCGACAGCGCGGGAATCGATGCGCTCCGTCAGGTGACCGTCGATATAACGCAGCGCCTGATTCATTCGCTTGACCCAGTTCATTGCCATCCCCCTGGCTATACAATACACCGAAACATGGAACACCGTTTGACTTTCTCTGTCATGAACGGCCAAGCGCGTCGAATCAATCGATCACCATCCGGCAATTGACAGCGCGCGTTGTCTCCCGTTATAGTGGTTTTAAAGTTTCTTCCTCCCGGAGGTCTGTATGAACGCAAATCGCATGAAGACGGTGATGCTCGGTTAAGCCGGGACTTCGTCAAAAGGCATCGTCTCTTTTCTTAGATCCCGTCACCGAACATCCCGTCGACCAATCCCGCGCCTCATAAGCTTCATGCGCGTATGCGTATGGGATATTTTTTTTTGGGATACCAATCATGACGAACGACTATAGTTACAGACTCGAAACGACCGGCGACTTTGACGAAATGGAACGCCTGACGCGCGAGGCGTTTTGGGACGTCTACAAACCCGGATGCGACGAGCACTACCTCCTCCATACCATGCGGAGCGCGGCCTGCTACCTGCCGGAACTCTCGTACCTCTGCGTGACTCCCACGGGCGAACTCGCGGGCGGCATCTATTGCACAAAGGCCAGTATCCGCGACGGCGAGCGGGACCATACCGTCATCTGCGTCGGCCCCATCGCGGTACTGCCGGCCCACCAAAAGCGCGGCATCGGGCAAAAACTCCTCGACCTCGCGTGCAACCGCGCGGGCGAGCTCGGGTATCCGTGCGCCGTCCTCTTCGGAAATCCCGGGTACTATCACCGTGCGGGCTTCACCGACGCGAAGGACTTCGGCATCCACCTCGCGGACGGTTCGGACATGGACGCCTTCATGTGCCGGCCGATCGACATCGGGAAACTCGGGGAGGTACGGGGCAACTACATCGAGGACCCGGTCTTCTCGGTAGACCAGGCCGCGGCGGAGGCGTTCGACGGACGTTTCCCTCCGAGGGAGAAGCACGTCCTTCCGACGCAGATCTTCAAGTAAAAAACGGCCGGAACCGTACCGGCACGCGCGGCGTGAGAAAAAAACGCACGCCGCGCGTTTTTCGGGCTATACTTTCGGCCATGACGGTATACGAAGGTACGATTATAACGTGCGACGCCACGGGTTCGGTGGCGCGCTTTCTCGTCGAGGACCGGGGACGGATCCTGCATGTCGGAGACTCGCTTCCCGCGGCATACGAAGCCCTGCCGCGCCGCGACCTCGGCGAGGGCGCGCTCTGCCCGGCATTCGCCGACACCCACATCCATTTCATGTCCTACGCGCTTTTTTCCGGCGGCCTCGACGTGCGTTTCGCGAAAAGCAACGGGGAAATCGCCGGGCTCGTGTTCGCCTACGCGCAAAAAAGCAGGGAGCGCATCATTCTCGGATTCGGCGCTTCGCCTCACTCGGTGGCCGAAGGGGCGATGATATCGAAACGCGACCTCGACGGGGCATGCCCCGGCCGTCCGGTCTTTCTGGTCAAGTACGACGGACACGCGGCCGTGGCCAACTCGGCGCTTCTGGCGAAACTTCCGGTCGCCGTCAAGACCGTTCGCGGCTTCGACGCCGAAAGCGGGCTTCTGACGCAGGAGGCCTTCTTCCGCGCCACGGACTTCGTCACGGGAACGGTGTCGCTCCCCGATACCCTCTCCCGCATGCTCCGCGCGATGGACACGCTCGCGTCGAGGGGCGTCACGACCGTACACTCCGTTAGCGGGGTCGGCTTTCCGTTCGATCTCGACGTCGGCCTCGAGTCGCTCTTCGCGAGGGGTCTCAGAAACGACGTCGCGTACCGTCTCTACTTTCAGACGATGGATGTCACGAAGGTACTCAGGCGAAGGCTCCCGAGAATCGGCGGCTGTTTCGCCTGCGCGCTCGACGGTTGCTTCGGTTCCGCGGACGCGGCCCTGCTCGAGCCGTATTCGGGCGGCTACGCGGCCGAGGCGGGTTCCGGGGTGCTCTACTATGACGACGAGAAGGTAAAGGCGTTCGCGAGGCGCGCGAATCGGGCAGGCCTCCAAATTCAAATGCACGCCATCGGGGACCGGGCCTTCCTGCAGGCGGCGACGGCGCTCGAGGCGGCACTCAGGGATTTTCCCCGGAAGGACCACCGGCACACGATCATCCACGCGTGCATGGGCGAGCCCGAAGCCCTCGCGATATGCGCGCGCGAGGGCATCCTCGTCGCCGCGCAACCGGCGTTCATACGGTGGGACGCGGAACCCCTCTCCTATCTCGAACGGCTGCTCGGGTCGCGCGCGGCTTCCCTCAACCCGCTGGGCACGATGCGGAAGGCCGGGATTCTTCTGACCGGGGGATCGGACGGACCGTGCACGGAAAGCGACCCGCTGAAGGCCATCGAGGCCGCCGTTTCGCACTACAATCCGGGTGAATCGTTGGGAGTTCAGGACGCCCTCAACCTCTTCACGAGAAACGCGGCCTTCGGGGCCTTCGACGAAGCGGAGCGGGGATCGCTCGAGACGGGAAAACGGGCCGACATGGTCATTCTCGACCGGAACATACTCGCCGTCCCGCCCGGAGAAATCGGGGCGGCCAAGGTTCTTTCGGTACTGGTCGCGGGGAGGCCCTATACAAGCGGACAAGGACGGCTTGAGCTTCTTCTCCGGAGTCTGTTTTCCCGGCGGCGTGTCTAGCCACGCCCTTCCCCGCGGCAACGCCAGGGTCCTTCGGGCTTGACAATCGTTTTATATAAAACTATTATGTTTTATATAAAACTTTTTTGGAGGATACCATGGAAAACGCGGAACGGGAGGCGGCCCTCGCGCTGACGCTCAGGTCGAAATTCGTGTACGTTACGTCCCTTGACGAGGGCTTTCCCGAAACGAGGGTCATGTTCAACCTTTTGAAGCATCGCTCGAAGGCCCTGTCTTCGGGCGCGGCCAGGGTTCCGCGCGAATTCGCGTCCTACCTCGGCACGAACACCTCGAGCAGGAAGGTCGCGCAGATGAGGAAGGACGACCGCGTATGCCTCTATTACTCGGATAACCGCACGTTCGAGGGGTGCATGGTGCGCGGCCGAGTTCGCGAGGTCTCCGACACGGCAATCCGCGAAGGCGTCTGGACCGATTCCTGGAACATGTACTATCATGGCGGTCTTGACGGCGGGGATTTCTCGCTCATGCTCTTCGTCCCGGAAACCGTACGGTACTACCATGGTCTCAAAGTCACCGCCTTCGATGCGTGACGGGGGGAACCTCGTCTCCCAGATCCACCAGCTGTCCGGGCGCGTCTTTACCCGCATACTGAGGGACTTCGGTCTCGACGAGATCAATCCCTCGCAGGGAAGGATTCTCTATGCCCTCTGGAAGGAAGACGGTCTTTCCCAGGGCGAACTCGCGGAGCGGACCAAGCTCGACAAATCCACGCTGACCTCCATGCTCGACCGCCTCGAAAAGGCGGGGCAAATCGAGAGGATCTGCGACGGCGCCGACTCCCGGAAAAAGATCGTCAGGACGACGGAGGTCAACAGAAGGATGCATGACCGCTACGAGAAGGCCTCCGGGAAGATGATAGCGGTGTATTATCGCGGCCATTCGGAAGCGGAGGTCGACGCCTTCGAGGACATGCTCCGTTCGGTCCTGTCCAATCTCGAGGAGGAATTGGCGGGAAGGCCGTGATTCATGCTATACTTGATTACGTATGACAAGCCGCACGCACGAGCACAGAAGGGCCCACTTCCTCTTCCTCGCCGTTTTCATGATGATCCTCTGCGCGTTGAGCGCCGCGCTGACGCTCTGGTCGGTTAACGCGACGGAACGCGTACATGCCCAGCAAACCTACGACGAGATACTGAGGATCAAGCAGGCCTTCCTCAAGGACACGGTGCAAAACACGATCCGCAACATCGATCGCCTGCGCGCCTTCAACCGCGCCCTCGCGAAGACGGGGGCGGCGCGCGGCGCCGATCCGGAAGCCTGGGCGGACGTGCGCACGAAGGCCGGAATCGCGGCGGTAATACGGGAGCACACGTTCGCGGACGGGGGCTACATCTGGGTAAACGAGGTCGTCGACTGGGCGGGCGGGAAGGATTATGCCGTCCGGAGGATACACCCGAACCTTCCTGACACCGAGGGCACGCTCCTTTCGACGGAGACGCGGGACCTCAAGGGGAACCTTCCCTACCTTGCGGAGCTTGAGGGCGTCCGCGACCGGGGCGAGGTGTTCTTCACGTATTTTTTCAAGCGCCGCGACTCGGACCGAGTCGCCGAGAAGATAACCTACGCCACGGCATACCGGGACTACAACTGGATCATTTCCATGGGTGTGTACCTTGAGGACCTGCAGACCTATGTCGACGAGGCGCACCGGGAAAGCGAGCGGCTCACGAGGCCGATTCTCCTTTCCATGGTGATCCTCTTTCTCGTCCTGTTCGCCTCGGCTCTCATCGTGCTCTCCCGCAGGGAACGCGTCTTTCTCGCCAGGACGAGCCGGATCATACGCGAGGAGTCGAACGTCGACCACCTCACCGGCGCGCAAAACCGGCGCATCGGAGACGCCTACCTGCAGTCCTTTTTCGAGAAGTTCGCGGAGGGCGCGGAGACGCCTCTCCTGTTCATGCTCGATATCGACGACTTCAAGGTCGTGAACGACACCTGGGGACACGCCGTGGGGGACGAGGTCCTGGCGAAGCTCGCGCACGCCCTCAGGGCCGTCATCCGCTCGGGCGACCTGCTCGTCCGGTGGGGCGGAGAGGAATTCCTCCTGATATGCGCGGACGCGACGCGCGGATCCGCCGCCGCCTTCGCCGAGAAGATACTCGACGCGGCGCGCATGATCGAGCTGCGGGCGACCGGAGACTCGTTCTTCGGGATAACCGTGTCCGTCGGCGTCTCCTGGTTCGGCTCCTCGGACAGACGCTTCGAGACCGCCGTCACGAGGGCCGACGAGGCCCTGTATCGCGCCAAGGCGGCGGGAAAGGACTGCGCAAGGATTTCCCCGCCCGAAAGCTGACTCGCGCCGGCCGCCGGTTCGCGACTTATGCCGGCGCGCCTTCCCCCTGCTTCTCGTAAATCTCTCGAAACCTGGCCTGGCAGAATTTGAAGGCGTCCGCGATATCCGGATCAAAGGCGGTACCCCGTCCCTCCGCGATTATCGCGGAGGCCTCGTCGAAGCCGACCGCCTTCCCGTACGGGCGGTCGGTCGTTATCGCGTCGAAGGTATCGACTATCGCGACAATTCTCGCGGAAAGCGGTATCGCGCGAGCGGCGAGCGCTCCCGGATACCCGGTACCGTCCCACCGCTCGTGGTGGGAAAGGACGAGCTCGCGGGCGAAATCCAGGAAGGCGTAGTCGGGGAACGAGAGCCGGATCATGTCGATCATCCGCGCGCCGTCCGTCGTATGCGTCCTGACATGCTCGCGTTCGCGGTCGGTCAGGGGGCCCTCCTTCTTCAGGATGTAGTCCGGGATGTTCACCTTCCCGATATCGTGAAGCCGCGCCATCTCCGCGATCTTGTCGATGAACGGCCCGTCGATGGAATTCCGGAAGAGCGGGTTCTTCGCCGCGGTTTCGGCCAGGGCGCGCGCGTAAAGACCGACGCGCTCGAGGTGCCTCGTGTTCTCGTTGTCGCGCGCGGAAGCGAGATCGGACAGCGATTGCACGAGCAGGGCCTGTGCCGGGGCCAGAACGCCCGAACCCTCGACGCTCAGGGAAACGCGCTCGCTCCTCCGGGCCCTGGCGATGAGCTGGAAGAGGCGGTTTATCCGGAGCGCGAGTTCCTCGCCGTCGTACGGCTTCAGCACGTAGTCGGCCGCGCCCCTCCGGAAGGCCTCCTTGACGTGCTCCACGTCACTGTCGCCCGAGACGATGATGACCGGAACGCTCGCGTAGTTCGGCGTGTATCGGAGGATATCCAGGAAGGCGAGCCCGCTCACCTTGGGCATGTTCATGTCAAGAAGGATGAGATCGGGCCGCATGGACGAAAGGCAGGCCACCGCCTCCTCGTAGGTCTCCGCGAGGGAAACCCGGTACATCCCCTCAAGGAGGTCCCGGTACAGGACAAGCTGGCTCGCGCTGTCGTCGATGCAGAGAATGTGCATCCCGAAATCGTCAAAGGAACCGGTATTCATGGCATATCCCCCAGTACGCATAAGTATCGGGGATGCAAGGCCGTCTTTCCATACTTGCCGGCCCGTCTTCTGCGGGGGTTTTCGCCTGTTCGCGGCGGGGATCAATTGCCAAAGATCGAAAACAGGCGTAGGATTGGCTGGATGGGTGTCATATACTACGACATTGCTACAATATTACTGCTATTGGTCAACATATACCTCTTCAAGTCCCGAAGTCGCCTCTTTATCGCGAGAACCCGGGTTTTTTATATTCTCCTGATCGTTACCCTCGTCGCCGCCCTGACCGACCTCGCGAGCGTTCTCGCGTATTGGCGCGCCGACCGCTTCCACCGGGCGGTGCACTACGCCCTGAGTCTCGTGTTTTACGCGTCCCACAATTCGATCCCGCTGACGTTCTTCGTGTTCCTTTTTACGCTCGGCGGCCGGCCGGCGCGCATCTCGCGCCTTCGCTGGGCCGTGATAGCGTTCCCCTGGGCGTTCAGCGTCTCGCTCATCCTTTCGACGCCCGTGACGGGCCTCGTCTTCTCTTTTTCCGAGAGCCTCGCGTATTCGCGGGGGCCCGCGCTCCCGTTCCTGTATCTTTCCGCGCTCCTGTACACGGCCATGGGGATTACGTGGCTGATCGTCCAGCGCAGGCGAATACCCGCCGAGACGCGGTTCGCCGTATTCCTGTTCCTGCCGTTTTCGCTCATCCCCGTCGGGATCCAGTTTGTCGTCCCGAGCCTTCTCGTCCAGAGCCTCGGCATCGCGGTTTCCGAGCTGTTCATCCTGCTGACCATCCAGGACTTCGGTCGCTACGTGGACGCGGTAACGGGCCTTTTCAACAAAAGCGGGTTTCGCGCGCAGTTTTCCACCCTCGCGATCGGGACGCGGCCGTTTACCGTGTTCCTGATCGTGCTTGAGGCGACCGACTTCCTCAGAAACGCGCTCGGCGTCGGGTCCTTCACCGCGCTCGAGCGGACCCTCGCGCGGGGACTGTTCGGCTCGGCGAGGGAGGGCCGCTTCGGCGTGCGCTTCGATTCCGGCGCGTTCGCCCTCGTCGTGACGGGCACGGAAACCTCCGCGATCGAGCGCGCTAGGATCCAGCACTTCTTCGCGTCGCCGGTCAGGGTCGAGTCGATGAGCGTCTCCCTTTCTCCGCGGGTATGCGAGATCCGCGTGCCCTCGGACACGCGCGACGTCATGCGCGTCTTCCAGGCCCTGCACGAGCTCGGCAAACGCCGGGTCGAGACCGACCGGCACGGTATACACACCCTCAAGGACCTTTCCATCGCGGACACCGGCAGGCAGCGGGACGTCGCGAACGCCGTACGGACGGCCCTCGTCACCGGAGGCTTCCGCCTCCACTATCAGCCCATCGTCGACACGGCGACGGGACGGGTCGTGTCGGCCGAGGCGCTCATCCGGATGGAGCCGAACGCGCTCGGCGAGATACCGCCGGGTGAGTTTGTCGCCATCGCCGAGCAAAACGGGACCATTCACCGCGTCGGCGACTTCGTCCTCGAGGAGGCGTGCAGGTTCCTCTCGGAGGCGAAGGCCAACGGAGTCGATTTCGGGAAGCTCTCGATCAACCTCTCCCAGTCGCAATGCATCCAGGTCAATCTCGCCGAGCGGATCTACACGGTCGCCACGCGCCAGGGACTCGCCCCCTCCTCCCTCGAGTTCGAGATCACCGAGACGGCGGCGGGACTGTCGCCCGGCATCATGAGGAAGAACATGGAGGCCCTCGCCGCGGCGGGCTTTTCCGTCGTGATCGACGATTTCGGCACCGGCTACTCGAACATCGCGAACCTCATGGAACTGCCCTTCTCGGTCGTCAAGCTCGACCGGTCGATCGTCGCGGGGGTTCACGAACGGGAGGACCGGCGCAAGGCCCTTGCAGCCCTCGTCACTATGTTCAAGCCGCTCGGCGCGACGACGGTGGCCGAGGGGGTCGAGACCGCGGAGGACAACGCCGTGGCCGCCGGGCTCGGGATCGACCGCATACAGGGTTTCCTGTATGCCCGTCCGATGCCGGAACGCGAGTTCGTCGAATGGGTAACCGAAAGGAACCGCGCATGTACCTCATAGACTTCGACGTCATCGCCCTGCTCATCGCCCTCGTCTCCCTGTATTTCTTTTACGCGAAAAAACGCGTCTCGGACCGCCGCGGCAGGAGATTCGAGCTGTTGATCGTGATCGTCACGATCGACGCGTGCGTCGGCATCGCGAGTTCCCTCGCCATCAACGCCTTGCCGGAGGCGAACCCGGGACTTGTCGTCGCCGTCGTGACCGCGTATTACCTGACGCACAACAGCGTCCCGATGCTGTTCGCAGGCTACATCATGGAGGTGTGCGCCTGGTGGCCCTCTTCGCGCGCCCTGCGGACGGTCTTCTACCTGCCGTGGGCGGTCGCCATGGCGCTGACCGTCGCGAACATACCCACCGGCATCCTGTTCTCCGTGGATCCCGCCGGAGCGTACGTGCACGGCTCTCTCTATCCGTTCATCTATACGCTTACGGTGCTCTACTTCGTCCTGTTCATAGCGAGCGTCGCGGTCCCGCATTCGGCCATCTCGCGAAACCAGCGAACCTCCTTCGCGGGGGCCATCGCCCTCGCCGTCACGGCGGTGGCGGTGCAGAATCTCCTTCCCGGGCTCATGCTCGAGTCCTTCGCCTGTTCTCTCGGCGTGCTGTTCGCCTTTCTCACGATCCAGAACACCGACGAACTCGTCGACGGGCAAACCGGGCTTTTCAACCGGGAGGCCTTCTTCGCCTACGTCCGCGAGGCCTTTTCCAGAAGGAACACGTTCTACGTGATCATAGCGCATTCGAGGGAATTGCCAGCATTGCAGGAATTCCTCGACATAAACGGGTACGAGCGGATGCTGCGTTCCTTCACCGCCTGGCTCTCGCGAACCGCGGGCGGCGGGTATGCCGCGTGCGCCATGGGCGAGGGGCTGTTCGCCCTGGTGTCCACGGGGAAAACGCTCGCGACGCCTCCGGGCGAGACGGCGATAGAGATCGCCAACAGGGCGGCCGAGGCGTGGAAGATAACGAGCGAGCGCTTCGAACTGCCCATCAACGTGGCGGTCCTGCAATGCCCGAAGGACTGTCCGGGCGCGAACGACGTGCTGGACAGGATCGACCAGCTCATGGACATCCCGGACCGCGCCGGTAACCGCCACGTTTTCTACGCGACCGATTTCGTGGCCGACAAAAAACGGCTTGACGCGGCGATAGCCGAGGCCCTCGAGCGCGCGATACGGGCCGGAGCGCCGGAACTCCGCTTCCAGCCCGTCCACTCGGTCGTCGACGGGGCCAAGGTCGCGGTCGAGGCGCTGTTGTGCCTGCGCATGGAGGGAGACCTGCTGATCCGCCAGCATGACGTCATGAGGATAGCCGAGCGGATCGGCCTCACGCAACGGCTCGCCAACGCCTTTCTCGAGACCGCGGTGCGCTGGTTCGTTGCCGCCGGCGTGGAGGCCCTCGGGGTTCGCCGCCTGGAGGTGCGCCTCCTCGAGTCGAAATGCCTCGAGCGGGACTGGGACCAGTCCATCCTCGACATCCTCGCCTCGGCGGGCATGGATCCCTCGTGCCTCTGCCTCGAGATTTCCGAGTCGGTCGTGGCCAGCATTCCGAACGTGCTTTCGGGCGGAATGAGCCGGCTCATGGCCGCGGGGGTCTATTTCGCGCTTGACGACTTCGGCGCAGGTTTTACCGATCTCAAGTCCGCCATCGAACTTCCCTTTCCGGTCGTCAAGTTCGACAAGAAAATCGTCCACGCCGGGCTCGCCTCGGAAAAGGGCAAGCTCTTGCTCGCGGGAACGGCGCGGCTTTTCAAGGACATCGGCCGTGTCATCGTCGCGGAGGGCATCGAGACGCAGGAACAGGCCGACGCCATGGTCGCGATGGGCTTCGATTATCTGCAGGGATACCGCTTCGGCCGGCCCTGCGACGGGACGGCCATCCTGGAACTGCTCCGCTGACGAGCTATTTTGTTGCGCCGGTTGTAAATATCACGTATACTGAGTATCGAATCCAGAGGAGGTCGTCATGGCAATCAGGGCAATGGATTTGTTCGAGGCGTTTTCGCAGAACAAGCTTCCTATGGACGAGGGATACATCGTCTCGTCGTTCTTCAAGCAGGAGTCCGCCTACAGCATCTACGAGGTCGTATCATATTCCGCCATAAAGGACATCTACATGAGCGGTAACGGCCTGACGTTCCAGACCAACGGGAAGAAACTGTACGTTCTCGTGGAACCGATGGCGTATTCGCACAAGGCGATCGAGCCGTACTGCCGGTCACAGGACTATCAGATCCCGCTCCGTTTCAGCGAGGCGAACATCATAACGGCCAAGAACCAGTCCAAGATCATGTTCAACAAGGAACCCCAGCAGGCGATCTCGGCCTTTACCGTCGTGAAGCCCGAGGGCGTGAACTTCGCCTTCCTCTTCTACTCGCTTCCCGACGTATTCGAGTCCATGGAGAAGTTTTTCGCCAAGACGCTGAACCAGGAGGCCGGTATCCCGCAAGCCGACGCGCAAAAGGCCGCGAAGGCCCTCGGCGAGCTCTGTGCGAAAACCCTCACCTGGCCGAAAGACCGGGAGTAAGCCGCTCCTCGTCGCGGTATGGGGCCTCGAGACCGGCGACTACGGATACTTTGACGTCTTTTACCCCGCATGCCGCGTCCGCGAGGCCTGTGAACGCGCGGGCGTATCCTCCCGCTTCGTCTTTCCCCGCGACCTGCCTCCCCTTCTCGACGGGGGGAAACTGAATCCGGAGACGACCGCCTTTCTTATACGCGGCTCCGCGGGTCCCGATGCCGCCGCCTCGATCGAGGCCGCCGGCTTTCGCGCTGTCAACGCGTCCCGCCCCCTTGCCCTCGCCCTCGACAAGCTCGAAACGGCGCGGTTCCTCGAACGGCACGGCTGGCAAACGCCCCGGACGGTCGCGTGCGGCCCGGGTATCAGCGGCCCAGGTATCAGCGGCCCGAACGCCAGCGGCGTAAACGCCAACCGCGCGAACGAAACGCGCCCGATCCCCTTCCCGGCCGTCCTCAAGCCCCGCTTCGGAAGCCGGGGACGCGGAGTCACGCTCGTCGAGGACGACGGCGCCCTGAACATGGCGCTCGGCGCGGCGCTGAGCGCGGCGCTCGGCGCGGCGTTTTCTCGGGCCTCTTCGCCGGAAGGCCTCGTCTTGCAGGAATACGTGAGGTCGTCGCGGGGCAGGGATGTCAGGTTTTTTTTCGCGGGCGGCCGCGTGCTCGCCGTGGCCGAACGGATCGCACCGCAGGGGGAGCTCGTCTCCAACGCCTCGCGCGGAGGCGTTCTTCGCGTGCCGCCATGGACGACGGGCGCGCGGGGCAAAGCCGAACTTGAACGCTGGAGCGCGCTCACCCTCGAGATCGCCCGCGAGTCGGGTTTGCAGTACGGCTCCGTCGACTACCTTTACGCGGGCGTTGAAACGGGCGAAGAATCGCGCGACGGTAGCGCGCCGGGGACGGACGCGCCGGAGGCCGGGCTTTCCCTGACCGTCTGCGAGATCAACGGCTCGCCCGGCTTCGAGGCCCTCGAGCGCGAACTCGGGATCGACGTCGCCGGACCCCTTGTCGCGTCGATAGTCTCAAGCCTCGGATGGCGCGACCCCGCGCGGCCCGACGGGAATTAAAGCTCCCCGAGAAGCCCCTTCAACTCGTGGATCTCGGCCGCGAGCTTCGAGCGCTCGAGTTTCTGGTACTTCGCCGGGACCATCTCCCGGCTCGTGCACTCGAGCACGGCGACGAGGTTCTGCAGCTCGATCTCGTGAGGATAGGCGGGCGGTATGAAGTCCCGGATCGTCTCGTCGATGTCCTCGCGGGTCACGATGGCGCGTCCGGCCATCGTGGCGCCCATCTTCGCGCGCACGAGTATCGCCTCTATGTCCGCCCCGGACACCTCGAACTTGAAGGCGCGGAAGATGTCCGCGAGGGGGAAATCCTTGACCTTGATGTCGAGCTTCCGCTGGAGCGTCTGGAAGAGTTCCACCTTCTCCTCCACCGTATCCGGATAGAAAAGCGCGAGGTGCTCCTCGGCGCGTCCCTGCCGCTTGAGGTCGATGGGCAAGAGGTCCGGCCGGCAGGTTATGAGAAACCATATGATCCTTCCGCGATACTCGGTGTTGCCCATGAAGTTGGCGATCTGGGCAAAGACGCGGCTCGACGTGCCCGAGTCCCCGGCGGAGTCGCGGTCGCCGAGGAAGGCGTCCGCCTCGTCGATCATCACGGCGACGGGAGACATGGCCTTGAGGATGTTGAGCACCTTCTCGAGGTTCGACTCGGTGGCGCCCTGCCACTTCGAGCGGAAGTTCCGGAGCTTTACCATGGGGATGCCGATCTCGCCCGCGAAGGCGGACACCATGAAGGTCTTGCCGGTGCCGACGGGCCCCGCTATGAGGTAGCCCATTGGCAGGACGTCGATCCTTCCCTGCTTGAGGGCCTTGGCCGCGCTCTGGAACCGTTTCTTGACGAAGCCGTGCCCGCCGACGTAGGAGAGGTCGTGATCCGTGTCGACGAACTCGAGAAGGCCTGCGGCCTCGTTCTCGATGATCCCGCGCTTGCGGCCCCGGAGGTACTCGAGGCTGATCGGGCGGTCCTCCTGGTAGGACTCCGCCACGAGCTGGTTGAGGTTGAGGAGGTTGAGGCCCGAGGTGAGGACGCCGACGCGCTCGGGGTTGAGACCCCGCTCGAGGAGGAGCGTCTCCCGGGACTCGAGGAACTGCAGGAACTGCGTGCGCACGATCTGGTCGGGAAAGGGGATGACGACCTTGACCGTCGAAGGCGAGCTCGACAGGCGAGGGTTTATGTCGGTGAGGTTCTCGGTCAGCATGATGACGGACACGTCGCCGCGGGTGAACTGCGGCTCGTGCGACCAGCGGTTGAGCGTCACGAGGCAATAGCGGTCTATCTCGTCGAGATGGCCGATCTCGTCGGCGGGAACGATCGTCTCCGCGTAGTCCACGATCAGGACCATCCGCAGTTCCTTGGGGATATTCATGGCGAAATAGCGCTCGAGATAGTCGAAGGCCTTGACGGGATCGCGCGTCAGGAAGTCCTCCGGCGGCACGCCCGGAAACCGGGCCGACATCGCCTTGAGGTAGTCCTTTTCCATCTGGGACATGCAGAACGAGATGCCGCTCGACTTGTCGTAGAAAACGATGATGTCGCGGTTGCCGAACAGGACCTCGGAGATGTAGTCCTGGATCTTGACGAACATGAACTCGCCCTCGTTCATCTTGTGCGGGAGGAAATCCCTGATATTCCCGTGGACGAAGTAGAGATTCGCCGTCTTCGAGCAGTACTTGACCGAGAGCTCCTGGGCCCAGGTCGGAAGGATGTTGATGAACTCGAGGTTTTTCTTGATCAGTTGCTGACTTTCCGCCATGATTCCTCCACCCCGACACAGTGTAGCATCGCCCGGCCCAACGCACAACCGGTATCCCGGAGGGACAAAAGTTTCCCTCGCGGCGACCCGTCTACCGCCCCTGGACGCCCGCATTATCTTGTATTTTTACGCGATATGGAGTACGTTAGGGACATTCTACCAGTGAAGGAGTCATTCATGGCTTACAAGATTTCCGACGCGTGCGTGAACTGCGGTGCCTGCGAAGGCGAATGCCCCGTGAACGCCATAAGCGAAAAAGACGGCAAGCGCGTCATCGACGCCGATACCTGCGTCAGCTGCGGTTCCTGCGCGCCCGTATGTCCTACCGAGGCGATCTCGGAGGAGTAACCGGAACACGACCGTAGCAGCGACTGCTACGGTTTTTTTTTGCCGTTCCCGTACCGCCCCGACGGACGGACCGGGAGGCGTACGACTGGGGGACTTGTCATGCTGAAAAAAATACTTGCGGGATACGGATCGATTCTCGCCGCCCTCGGCGGCTTTTTGGCCCTCATGGCCGTGAGCGTCGGCGCCGGCTTTATCATCGTCTATCCCCTCTGGAAACTCGCGGACGCGAACCCCTCGGCCTATACCGTCATCTTCGCGATCCTGTTCTGCGCCCTCGCGGGCGTTCTCGTCCTGCGGGCCGTACGGAGGGCGATCGCGCTCGACAGGCCGCGGTTTTTCCGCTCGCTTGCGCGGAAGGCGGTCATCGTTGGCGGTCTTGTTTCGTTTGTCGCCCTCGTGCTTGCCCATCGTGTCGCTTTGGCCTTCGCGGTCCTTGCCCTCACCGCGGCCCTCTACGGCTTTCTCGCCTTCGGGCTTTCCCGCGAAACCGGGCGATGATCCCGTTTCTCGCGCTCGCCGTCCTGCTGCTGTTTTCCGCCCCGCTCGAGGCCGAGGCCCCGAGCGGGGGCGATGTCTCGCCCTACCCGCTCATACCCCGGCTTGACTCCTCGGACCCCGTCTTCAGGCAGTATTCGGACGACGTCGCCGCGGCCCGAAAGGCCCTTGCCGCACCCCGGGCGGGCTCGCCCCCGCCGATCACCCTCTATGCCTACCGGCCGCACGGCGAGGACACCCTCCTTTCCGTCGCCGCCAGATGCGCCGTTCCCTATGACGCCATCGCCACCCTCAACAGGATCGCCACGGTCCGCGACCCGATAGTCGGCAAAACCCTCCTGTTGCCGACCCTCCCCGCCCTCTATCTCCCCGACCGGGCGAAAACCGACATCGAGCACCTGTTGCTCGCCTCGCCTGACCCCTCGATCGTGCCGATCGAGATCACGGTACGGGACCCGGAGCGTCGGACGGTACACTGCCTCCCCGACGCCGTCTTCGACGGAACGGTCCGGGCCTTCTTCCTGACCCCGTCGATCCGTTTCCCGCTCCCGGCGGGGACCCTTACCTCTACCTTCGGGTACCGGAAAAACCCGGTAACGGGGAATCTCGTGTTCCACAAGGGGATTGACCTTGCGGCTCCCTACGGTACGGCCGTGCTTGCCTGCGCCGACGGGCGGGTTACCAAGTCCGGCTACGACGAGATCTACGGCGAATACGTCACGATAGCCCATGCCGACGGCCGGGAAAGCCTCTACGGGCACCTTTCCTCGAAAAAAATCGTGTTGCAGGGCGAGGTCAAATCAGGTAGTATAATAGGTACGGTGGGTTCTACCGGCCAGTCGACCGGTCCGCATCTTCATTTCGAGATTCGGGAAAACGGCGTACCGAAAAACCCAGAGGGATTTTTAAAGAGGAAGTAGCGGATCACATGAAAGTCGTTCGAATGTCCCTCGCTTTTTCGCTTCTTTTCGTCTCGATCACCGGCCTTTCGGCCGAATCCTTCCGCGTCCGTTCCCTGACTCCGGTTTTGGTCGACTCGAAAAAGGCCGAGGCCGTTTCCGTGCCCCTCGGCTACAACGACGCTATCGGCATCACCTTCCCGAAGGAGGCACCCTTCCTAAAGGGCGTCGAGATCGAGATCAAGATACCCCAGGACATCATCGCGTACCGGAACAGCATGGCCTACGGCGTATACCGTCAGGTACGCCCCGCCCCGCAGACGCAGTCGATCGACTATCAGGCCGACCGGATCGACATGCAGCCCCTGCCCGCCCGCCTCACCTTCGTGCTCCAGATCCCCCTCAGGCCCGATCACGGCCTCAAGTCGGGTCCCTATGCCACCGTGCTGCCCGTTGTCCATGACCCCCGGCAGGGTCCGCTCCTCTTCCGCCTCCTCCCCGTCATGAAGGGCCTTCCGGAGAATATCGAAAGCCTCACCTTTGGCGTGAAAATAAAGCCCATTTTGGCCAATGAGGGCGGGTTCAGGCTCTCGGTTGCCTACCCCGACGGGCACGCCAAGCCGATTACGGTGCGCGTGGACGAGCGGCTCGTCGAGGATACCCATTCGATGCTCGTGCTCGCGCCCGGAAACCATCACCTCTCGATCGTCTCCCAGGACTTCCGGAACGAGGTTCGCATGTTTACCGTGGAAGTCGCCAAGATAACGGAACTTTCCGTCGCCCTGCAGGGCACCTCGCCGCGCCTCCTTCTCGAGGCCCCCGAAAACGCCGTGATCACGGTGGACGGCATTCCGGTGGCCAACCCGCGCGAACCGCGGGAATTCGAGCCGGGGGAGCATACGATCCAGTTCACCATCGGCGACTACACCATTACGCGCCAGGTTTTCGCGGAACGGGGAAAGGATTACACCGTCTCCATGCGCATAGACGTCAACGTGACGGAAAGTCCCTGATTTTTTCCGCTCAAGCTTTTGCCGCGCCGGCCGAGAATTAACTATCGGGCAGCCAGTTCCCCTCCCACCCACTGGTTGCGCGATAGCCTGATGGGCGGGCCGGTTGAAATACACCGGCTTTTTTTTATTTCCCTTCCGTGACAGACCAGGCTTACATCCCCGTTCCGGCGCGCGAAATCCTTCTTGTAACAACGCCCGCTTTGTGCTTTTATACTATGTATGTTCTCCAAAGAGACCCGCGGCATCACCATCACGGTTCTTGCCTTCATACTCTGCTCCATCGTTTCGGGCGTCGTACTCGGCCTCATGCTGGCCCAGACGCGCAATCTCAAGAACAACGAGCAGTTCGTGGACTTCAACCCGGCGCTTCCCACGCGCATACTCGATATCAGGGGCGACCTGATCACGGAATTCGCCTCCGAGGAAAAGCGCGAGATGATCACGCTGGACAAGCTCCCCCCCCACATGGTCAACGCCCTGCTGACCCGGGAAGACCAGATATTCTACGAGCATGGCGGGTTCAGCGTTAAGGCCATCATGCGCGCGGTATTCGGGAAGCTCACCGGCCGCTCGCTCGGCGGCGGCAGCACGATAACCCAGCAGGTCGCCGGCACGCTCTTCCTCGACCGGAGCGACATCAGCATCACCAGAAAGATCAAGGAACTGTGGTGGGCCCTCCAGCTAGAGCGCCGCTATTCGAAAAACGAGATACTCGAGCTGTACCTCAACAAGATGTATTTCGGCGGCGGCACCTACGGCGTCAACGCCGCCTCGAGGTTTTACTTCGGCCATCCGGCGACCGAGATCACCCCGGCCGAGGCCGCCATCCTCGTGATCCAGCTTTCCAACCCGGCCTACTACAACCCCTTCGAACACCCGAACCGCGCCATGGACCGCCAGCAGGAGGTGCTCCGCCAGATGGTCGCGCTCGGCCACCTCGGCAAGGAGGAGGCCGACCGCTCGTTCGAGGACTACTGGGCCTCCTTCGACTACACGAGAACCGCCTCGTCCGCCTGGCTCTCCCGCGACGACAAGGCCCGCTGGTTCTCGGAGTACGTGCGCCGACAGCTCGAGACGATGATGTACGGGACGATGGACATCTACTCGGGCGGCTACACCGTGCACACGACGCTCGACCTCAGGCACCAGGCGGCGGCCGACAAGGTGATGCAGCAGTACCTGGAACTCGCGAACCGGAGATTCAGGGCCTCGAGCTCCACGCGCTTCGCCCAGGGCGACAGCTACGCCAAGATCACCGAGCTTTTGGCGCTCACGTTCAACCTCCCGCAACTCGCCGTTTCGGCGGAGCGGCACCACGTCAAGTCGATGGCCCTCTACAACAGGCGCGTGAACCCGGTTGTCGACATGATGTCCCTCGTGTTCGGCATCGACAACCTCAAGATCGAGACGAACAAGGCCAATGCCAGGATGCAGGCCGAGTCGGCGAAAACCACCGTCGAGGGGGCGCTCGTCTCCATCGAGAACGACACCGGCTACGTGACGGCCCTCGTGGGCGGCAGCAAGTTCGACCAGTCGAACCAGGTTATCCGCGCGACGCAGGCCCAGGTCCAGCCGGGAAGCACCTTCAAACCGCTGTATTATTCGGCGGCCATCGATTCCCGCAAGTACACCGAAGGGTCGATGATAAACGACACCCCCGTCGTGTTCTTCAACGAGTCGGGGGTGCCCTACACCCCGCTCAACTTCAAGGGCGAATGGAAGGGCACGGTCCTCCTGTGGGAGGCGCTCGCGCACTCCATGAACGTCCCGTCCCTCAGGATCCTTGACGGCATCGGCTTCGACGCGGCGATCAACCGCGCGGCAGCCCTGCTCGGCTACAAGACCCGCGACGAGATCAACAAGGTCTTCCCGCGCGTCTTCTCCATCGGGCTCGGCGTCATCTCCGTCTCCCCGATGCAGATGGCGCGCGCCTTCGGAACCTTCGCGAACCAGGGCAAGGAGATCACGCCGATCTCCATCCGCTCCGTGGAGGACCGGAACGGAAAGACGATCCTCGATCCGGAGAAGGAACTGCGCCTCGAGCAAAAACGCAAGGGAACGGCGATACAGCTCGTCAGCCCGCAAAACGCCTATATCATGACCGACCTCTTGAAAAACACGATCCGCACGGGAACGCTCGGCTCCGCCTCCGCCTACGAGGGGAAGTTCACCTTCAAGGACGAGAGCGGGAAGCGCTACACGATACCCGCCGCCGGCAAGACGGGAACGACGCAAAACTGGGCGGACGCGTGGACCGTCGGATACACCCCGTATTACACCACCGCGCTCTGGTTCGGTTTCGACCGCAGGGGGCTTTCGCTCGGGCTCGACAACACCGGCGCGACGCTCGCCGGACCCGCCTGGGGCGACTACATGAACATGATACACCAGGGGCTTCCTTTCCGCGACTTTATCAAGCCGCAAACCGGCCTCGTCACCGCGACCGTATGCAAGAAGTCGGGCAAGCTCCCCACCGACGCCTGCGACGAGGGAACGGTCAGCCTCCTCTACCTCGAGGGAACCCAGCCGACGAGCTATTGCGAGTATCACGAGACGGGGGGAGAGCTCAAGAGAATCGCGATCGACCGGCTCCAGAAGGAGAGCCTTTCCGTAGGCCAGCGGCCGATCACGGTCGACACCTCGGACCTCCTTTTGGACCCGAGTATCTTCGACGATCCGGAGCCGAGAAGCTCCGCGCGCCGCCCGACCGGGACGTCGTCAAACAACGCAAAGCCGGAGGATCAGCCCGTCGGAGACGCACCGTCAGACAGCCCGGTCCCCGGCGGCTCCGAGCCCGATTTCAACCCGCTTCTCGACTGACGATTGAGAGGGAGGACCCGATGCAGATAGCCCTGGAAGACATCAAGATCAGGCGGCGCGTCCGCCGAAAGACCGAGGACATCGAGGCGCTCATGGACAGCATGAAGCGCTATGGCCTCCTGAACCCGATCACTATCAACTCGAAAAACGTCCTCATCGCGGGACGCAGGCGGTTCGAGGCCGCGAGGCGTCTCGGCTGGAGGATGATCAACGCGGTCGTGGTGGAGGATACCGACAAGGTAACGGAGCTCGAACTCGAGATCGAGGAAAACACCCAGCGCTCGGACTTCACGGACAAGGAGCTCATGGAGGCCTATGCCCGTCTCGAGCGGCTCCGCAACCCGAACTTCCTCGTCAGGCTCTGGCGCGCCATCGTGGCCTTTTTCAAACGGCTGTTTTCCCCGAGGTACTAGACGCCGGGTTTTCCTGAAAAAAGCGCGCGGTCGTGTTATCATGAGGCTTAAGGCGGTTCCGTTTGGGACCAATAAAGTTTGATAGACAGGAGCTACGATCATGAAGAAATCTTCGATACTAGTCGCATGCGGTACGGCGCTGATCATCCTTCTTGCCGGCTGTTCCGGCGGCGGCGGCGGCGGTTTTGAGGCCCCGGTCATGCCGGCGCCGAGCACGCTTCCAGACTTGAATCCCACGTTGCCCGCGGACGATGCGGAAGCGATCGCCCTCTACAACGAGGCACAGCTCGCGATGCAGGCAACGGCCCCGGTGGAAGAACCCGTCGACTCGGCCGCATCCCTCCCCGCGCGCGCCACGCAGGATATCTACCACCAGGAAACCTGCGGTGCCGGTACCATCACCTATACCGGCACGGTATCGGAAAATACGTCCGGCTCCATGACTAGGTCGACTACCGTCCAGACTTACATCGTGAACGGCGTGGTTGACAACGCGACCGTCTACGTCAACGGTGTTAGCGGAACCTATTATACCGTCAACGGCACAACCTCGGACAAGAGCAAGACCACGATGACAACGTCCATCATCGGGAGCGGTTCGGACATGACGTTCAAGCTTGATTTCGCCATCAATATGGCCTCGGGAGCGGCGCTCTCATTCAAACGCTCAACCGACGGCAAGGGCGGCAAATTCATCGTCTCGTACGCGACCGATTTCAACGGATCATTCGACCTTGAAAGCATGTTCGCCGCGATGGATCCGGACGCCTATGAGGATTACTTCGCGGAATCCGCCGTCACCATGTATGTCTATAATGACGAGGACGTGCTTGTGCGTACCATTAACACAACACTCGATCAGCTGACCGTCACGGCCCTGCCCGAAGACGATGGAATCGAGATTGACTGATTACTGGCGATAAGCGAATAAAAGGCCGGCCCCGAGGGGTCGGCCTTTTATTTGTTCGTATACGATGTCGCCTCACGGCGGATCGGCGTTTCTCGACGCCTTACGCCGTCGTCAGTTCGTGGTCACGCGGACGAACTTTTTCTTGCCGGCGCGGAGGATGAGCTCGCCGGAGGCGTCGAGGACGCCCGCTCCGACGGACGCCTTGACGTCGGAATACGGCGCGTCAGCGACCGTCGCGCCGCCCTGCTCGACGAGGCGGCGGGCGTCGCTCTTCGAGGCGCACAAGCCAGCGTCGAAAAAGAGGTCGACCACCGGGTACCCCGCGTCGAACCGGGCCCGGTCGAGCCGGGCGGTCGGCATCGAGGCGCGGTCCCCGCCGCCGCCGAACGCGGCCTTGGCCCCGGCAAGGGCCTTCTCGGCCTCCCCGACGCCGTGGATCTCCTTCGTCACCTCGTAGGCGAGCCTCTCCTTCGCCTTGTTCACGTCTCCCGCCACGAGGCCGTCGATCTCGGAAACCGTAAGGAAGGTGAACAGGAGCAGGAACTTCCGCACGTCGGCGTCGGTCACGTTGCGCCAGTACTGGAAGAACTCGTAGGGGCTCGTCATCGCGGGGTCGAGGAAAAGCGCGCCCTTCTCGGTCTTGCCCATCTTTTTGCCGTCGGAGGTCGTGACAAGCGGGAACGTGAGCCCGTAGGCCTCGCGGCCGTTGATGCGCCGGATCAGCTCGATGCCGGCGACGATATTGCCCCACTGGTCGTCCCCGCCGATCTGGAGGGCCGCGCCGTGCCGCTCGTTCAGCTTGAGGAAGTCATAGCTCTGCAGGAGCTGGTAGTTGAACTCGACGAAGGAAAGCCCGGTCTCCATGCGCTTCCGGTAGGCCTCGAAGGTGAGCATGCGGTTCACGGAAAAATGCGAGCCGATGTCGCGGAGAAAGTCGATATAGTTGAGGTCCGCGAGCCAGTTCTTGTTGTTGTCGCACAGGACGGTCTCGCCGTCGAACTCGACGAAGCGGCCGATTTGCCCCTTGATCGACTCGGAGTTCTCGTCGATCTGCTCGTAGGAAATCATCCTGCGCATCTCGGTCTTTCCCGAGGGGTCCCCGATCCGCGCGGTGCCGCCGCCGATGAGCACGATGCCCCGGTGGCCCGCGTCCCGGAGGTGCCTCAGGGCGAATACCGGGAGCATGTGGCCGATGTGCGTGCTCGGGCCGGTCGGGTCGATGCCTACGTAGAACGTCACGGTCCCCGCGTCCATGAGTCGGGAAAGGGCGTCGACGTCCGTGCATTGCTGGTAAAACCCGCGCTCCTTGAGCGTTTCAAGTGCCTTGTTCATAATGGGCGAAAGTATAGCGGTTTCGGCGAAAAAAGTATACACTGGACGGTATCCTGTTCACCCTTGAGGAGACGGACGATGACGCATGGATTCCTTCGGGTCGCGGTCGCGACCCCCGCCTGCACGGTCGGCGACTGCGGGGCGAATACCGCCGAGATTCTCGCGCTCGCGAAGGCCGCGGCCGCGCGCGGGGCCGCCCTTGTCGTGTTCCCCGAACTTTCGGTAACCGGCTACACCTGCGGCGACCTTTTCGCGCAGGAACTGCTCGGCCGGGTCGCGCTCGCCGCCGTCAGGCTCATCGCGGAAAAGACGCGTGACCTGCCGGTCACCCTCGTCGTCGGCTTTCCCTTCTCGCGCGGGGCAAGCCGGTACAACGCGGCGGCGGTGATATCGGACGGCCGCGTCGTCGGTATCGTCCCCAAAACCCACCTCCCCACTTATGGCGAGTTCTACGAGCTCAGGCACTTCGCGCCCGCCCCGGCCGAGACGGTCATGCTTCCCGCCGACCTCGTCTCCGGAGAGCCGGTACCCTTCGGGGCGAACATCCTTTTTGCCGACGCGAAGAACCCGGACATAGCCTTCGCCTGCGAGATTTGCGAGGACCTGTGGGTTCCCGAGCCGCCCTCCTCCCGGCACGCGCGCGCGGGCGCCATACTCGTCGCGAACCTCTCCGCGAGCGACGAGACCGTCGGGAAATCAGAATATCGGAGGGCCCTCGTCGCAAGCCAGTCGGCGCGCACGATTGGCGCGTATCTCTACGCGGACGCGGGACCGGGGGAGTCCTCTACGGACATGGTCTTCGCCGGGCACGACATCGTGGCCGAAAACGGCGCGATACTCGCGGAAAACCCGCCGTTTGCCCAGGGACTCCTCGTCGCCGACATCGACACCCGCCGCCTCCTACAGGAACGGCGCCGTCTCAACACCTTTTCCCGCATTGATCCCGAGGGCGCCGGGTATCGCGTCGTGACGGTCTGCCTCGACCGCGAGGCGGACTCCGCGCGGGACGAGGCCGCGTACGTCCTCCACCGCCCGCTTGACCCGCATCCCTTCGTGCCGAAGGACGAACGCGCGCTCGCCGCGCGGTGCGAGGAGATACTCTCCATCCAGTCGGCCGGCCTCTCACGGAGGATATCCCATACGGGGTCCCGTTCCGTCGTCATCGGGCTTTCCGGCGGCCTCGACTCGACGCTCGCCCTGCTCGTCGCGGTACGCGCCTTCGACCGGCTCGGTCTGGACCGCGCCGGCATAGTCGCCGTCACCATGCCGGGCTTCGGCACGACGGGCAAGACGAAGGGCAACGCGAAAAAGCTCTCGGAGGCGCTCGGCGTGACGCTCGAGGAGATCAGGATCACGAAAGCGGTCCAGCAGCATTTCCGGGACATCGGCCAGGACCCCGACAGACACGACGTGACCTACGAGAACTCCCAGGCGCGCGAGCGAACGCAGATCCTGATGGACCGCGCGAACATGCTCGGGGCCCTCGTAATCGGCACGGGCGACCTTTCGGAGCTCGCGCTCGGCTGGGCCACGTACAACGGAGACCACATGTCGATGTACGCGGTCAACGCCTCGGTACCCAAGACGCTCGTGCGCCACCTCGTGGCGTATTGCGCGGATCAGGCGGCGTCGTTCTCGGGGGCGGACGCGCCCGGAGACGGGGCGCAGGCGAAAAAGCTCTCGCTCGCCCTCCATTCCGTCCTCGACACGCCGGTAAGCCCGGAGCTTCTGCCGCCCGAAAACGGGGAAATATCGCAGAGAACCGAGGAGATCGTCGGACCGTACGAACTCCACGATTTCTTCCTCTACCACATGACGCGCTGGGGGGCCTCGCCCGCAAAGATACTCTTTCTCGCCTCCCGCGCCTTCGACGCCTACGACCGGGCCACGATACTCTCCTGGATGCGCGTCTTTTACAGGCGGTTCTTCGCCCAGCAGTTCAAGCGCTCGTGCCTGCCCGACGGACCGAAGGTGGGAAGCGTGACCCTGTCGCCGCGCAGCGACTGGCGCATGCCGAGCGACGCCTCGGCCGCCATCTGGCTCAAGGAACTGGAAAACATCGAGTAGGCGCGAAGAGGGGATTTCGCCGGCCTGCCGCCGCGAGGCCGACGGCAGCCTTTCCTAGCCGCGCCGCTCCTAGCCGCGCCGTTCCAGTATGGTCTCGAACAGGTCGTAGCCGACGAGTTCATGGAAGCGGTCCGCGACGTCGGGAACCGAAAAAAGCTTTTCGACGAACAGTCCCGCCGCTCCGATGCATACCGCGTCGTCGCCGTTGGCGGAGAACTCGATAACGAACGGACGCTCGAGGTCGTACGTCCAGTTTTCCTCGATCGCCGAGGCCATGAGCTCGGCAAGGTTCTCGCGGCGCGAGGCAAGTTCGCCCGCGAAGAGTATCTTGGTGAAGTCCACGCAGTTCACCAGGAAGGCGAGGTTCGCGGTCAGCTCCGCGTACACCCTGCGAAGGACCTCGGTGTCCTCGGGAAGTTTTCTGACGTCGGACCAGGGGATGACGAACTGACCGGTCGATCGGTTGGCCAGGGGGCTCCGGTACTCGCCGGCAGTAAAATGGTCGCCGTGGAGCACGCGCCCGCGGATCACGAGCCCGACGCCGACCGCGAGGCCGTGGTACTCGTCGCTTCCCTGCTCGAGGTGGCGGAACTCCCCGAGCACTGACAGGAAATTCCTGCTCCGGTTTTCCGGCCGGAACGCGAGCTCGCCCCAACAACAGCAATTCGCGTCGTTCTCCAAAAACACGTGTTCCTCGAAAAGCCGCTCGAGGCGCTCGCGAACGTCGAGCGGCTCCAATATCTTGAGCGGATTCGAGCGGATCACGACCCCCGAATAGGGATCGACGATTCCGGGCAGGCCGACGCCGACGCCGAGCAGGAAAAGCCCTTCGCGAGCGATATACCGCTTTGCCTGCCTGATTATCGACACGAGCGTCGGAACGAGATCCTCGCCGACCGTCTGCTTAGCCTGGGCGAAGGAGTGAAGGACCGTACCGGAGAGGGTCGTCACGACGGCGCGGTAGCGGGAATTCTGGATCTCGATCCCGAGCACGACGCCTATTTCGCCGTTGACGAGGAGGCTTATCTGCCTCCGCCCGACGCCCGACTGTTCCGTGCTCTTCCCGGCGGAGACGACGAGCTCCCGCTTCATGATCACCTGCATGATCTTGGTCACCGTGGAACGGTCAAGGTCGAGCAGCTCGGCGACCTTGATGCGGGACACGCCGGGGTTGAGCCAGATCGCGCGAAGTATGCGCGAGGAATTTATCGAATGCAGTCTGTTGCTTTCGGCCATGTCGTTTGCCTTTCGGCCGGCCGCGCGGGGCGCGTACCGGCCGCCGAGAAGACTTGGGCGCCGGCGCCATGAGGCGCCGCCCGCGTCAGACTCGCTTGTAGTTTCTTATCTCTTTTCTGATCGTCGCCGCGAGTTCGGAGCGTTTCACGCGGACCTGCTCCATCGAGTCGCGGAACCGCAGGGTCACCGTGTCGTCTTCCTTGGAGTCGTAGTCGACCGTGACGCAGAAGGGCGTTCCGACCTCGTCCTGCCGGCGGTACCGCTTTCCGATGGCGCCCGACTGGTCGTAATCGGTCATGAAGTCTTCCTTGAGCTCGTTCTGTATGTCGCGCGCCAGTTCGGCGAGACCGTCCTTCTTCATGAGCGGGAGCACGGCGACGGTTATCGGCGCGATGGACGGGTGGAAATGGAGCACGGTCCGCCAGTCGTCGTCGTTGCCCTTGTCGGCGACCTTCTCCTCCTCGTACGCGTCGCAGAGGAACATGAGGACGTTCCGGGTAAGGCCCGCGCTCGTCTCGATGATGTACGGGATGTACCGCTCGTTGCCGTTGTCCTGGTCGATGTACTGGAGGTCCTTGCCGGAATACTGGGTGTGCTGGGTAAGGTCGAAGTCGGTCCGGTTGTGGATGCCCTCGAGCTCCTGGAAGCCCATGGGGAACTCGAACTCGATGTCGTACGCGTCCTTCGCGTAATGGGCGAGCTTTTCGTGGTGGTGCCAGCGGAGTTTTTCGGCGCGGATCCCGTACTTGGGGTAGTACGCCATGCGCTGCTCGCGCCAGGACTCGAAGAACTTTTCGTCATCGCCGGGCTTCACGAAGAACTGCATCTCCATCTGCTCGAACTCGCAGGTGCGGAAGATGAAGTTCTTGGTGACGATCTCGTTGCGGAAGGCCTTGCCGACCTGCGCGATCCCGAAGGGGATCTTGAGGCGGTTCGACTGGGCGATGTTCTTGTAGTTGACGTAGATGCCCTGGGCGGTCTCGGGCCTGAGGTAGATGACGGACGAGGAGTCCTCGGCGGGGCCGATGGAGGTCTTGAACATGAGGTTGAACGAGCGGGGCTCGGTGAGGGGGCCGCCGCACTTCGGGCACTTTCGCGCCTCCACGTTTTCCTTCGATATCTGGGTGTCGTCGTCCGCGCGGAAGCGGCTCTTGCAGTCCTTGCAGTCGACGAGGGGATCCGAGAAGTTGGCGACGTGTCCGGAGGCCTCCCACACGCGGGGATGCATGAGGATGGCGGCGTCGAGGCCCACGATGTTGTCGTGGAGCTGGGTCATCTCCTTCCACCAGGCGCCCTGGATGTTGTTCTTGAGGGCGATGCCGAGGGGGCCGTAGTCCCAGGCGCCGTTCTGGCCGCCGTAAATCTCGGACGACTGAAACACGAAACCGCGCCGCTTGCAGAGGCTGACGATTTTTTCCATTGAAACCGAGTGATCTTCCATTTTAAAAAGGCTCCTTTGCCCCCGCTGGATGCGAGGGAAATGTCATAGTGGGTAACAGTTTACCACAGCAATCGGCCGAATGTACAGAAGCGAAATAGGCACCCGGCCAGGGAAGGATCGGCTTGACGGCACAGATAAGCAGTCCTATGGTATAGGTATGGAAACACGAGTGAAATGTCCGAGTTGCGGCAAGACCTTCAAGAAAGGTACGGTCGGGCTTCCCTGCCCTGAATGCGGGGGAGAACTCCAGAAAGACTCAGGGTCGGCCTCATGGTTTGTACGCCTCTTTGACCTCGAGGGCATTTGGAGGACGACGCCGATCCGCTCGTCCCATAAATAAGCGCCCGTCAGGGCGCCATAAGCGCCCGCCTGTTTCGGCACTATCCCTTCCGTCAGCGAAAGGGTTGGACCGCGTCCATTCCAGCGTCGCCCGGTTTCTGCTATACTTCACGCGATGCCGATCCTGCTGGTTTGCTCGTTTTTCGTCACATCCCTGGGCCTCGCCTCGCTCGTCTTCGCGGTCGCGTCGTTTCCGCGCCCCCCGAGTCGCCCGGTTGCCGCGTATTTCCTGCTCGCCGTCGCGGTATGGCTTCTTGCGCTGCGCCTCGGCGTCTCCGTCTTTTCATGGCACATCGGAATCCCGCACCATCGCTGGTTCAAGACGCTCGCGTCCCTCGCGCTGAGGGCCGCCTGGACGCTCGTTCCGCTCGCCGGGATGGCGCTGACCTGGCCGCGACCAGGGGAGCCTCGGCGGGCGCCTGGCCGCGCCGCGTTCGCCTTCTCCGCCATACTCGCCGCGGTCGCGGCGGCGGCGTCGCTGTCGGTCATCCCGCCGCTGACGCGGCTCTTGTATGAACGGGGCGACGCGCTCTGGCCCGCGGCCGCCGCCTACGCCTCCACCCTCGCGATCGTGACGACGCGCGGCGGGAGTCCCGGTCAGGCGGGCAAGGGCCGGCGGTCCGGGCGTGTGGCGACGGTCGCCTGCCTTGCGTGCGCGGGGTTGATGACTGCCGCGCTGCCGGCGGTCTTCCGGATTTTGTCGCTCAACGAGGACGCCGCCGTTCTCGCGGTCTCGTCCGCGCTGTCAATTGCGACCTTTGTCTTCATTCCGTTCTCCAAGCGAAACGCGCGAATCCGCGGCAAAAAACCGCATTTCCCCGACCTGGACGGAACCGGCCCGCTCGGAATGCTCAGCGCGAGGGAGGCCGAGATCGCGATCCTTCTCGCGGAGGGCAAAACGAACGCCGAGATCGCGCGGGATCTCTTCATTTCGACAAAAACAGTGGAAACCCATATCTCGAACATGTTCCGGAAGACCGGCGTCTCGAACCGCGTCCAACTCGCCCGGACGCTCCTTGAAGGCCCTCGGGGTTAACCCCGAGAACGGCGGAATCGCTCCGATTACGGGTTTCCCCCAATGGCGGTACCGCGGAACCCCGCGTACCATCGGACTCAAGGAGCATTCAATGACACAACCGAATCACGTGCAAATTCCCATCCGCGCGCTTCTGTGCGCGTGCGTATGGCCGTTCTTATTCTCGCTCGTCTCGTGCGATTCCGGCTTCAAACAAGCGGCCCGGGCATTGCCGCCGCCCCGTTCGGAGCCGGGGCTCGAGCGTCTCGAGTTCCAAAGCGAAATCCTCGGAAAAACAATGGCGCTCTACGCGTACCTTCCGCCGGGATACTCGCCCGGGCGCGACTGGCCCGTGCTCTATCTCCTGCACGGATTCGGGAACGACGAGATCGAGTGGTTCGAGTACCACAAGCTCCACGAGGTGGCGGACGGGATGATACGGGCGGGAGTTATGGAGCCGACGGTGATCATCGCCCCGCGGATGGACAACAGCTGGGGAATCGATTCGGGAAAGCCCGCAATGAACGGTTCGACGCCCCGTCGGGCGCTCTTCAACGGACAATACGAGACGTACTTTCTCGAAGAGGTGATGTATCTTGCGGAAGCGAGGTATCGCGCCTCGAAAAACCCTTCGGCACGGAGCCTCGGGGGAATTTCGATGGGCGGATACGCCGCGCTCCATATAGCATTCCGGCATCCGGACCTGTTCGCCCGGGTCGGCGGCCACAGTCCGGCGCTCGGCGGCCCGAACGTTCCCGATTTTTTTCTCTACGCGAAACCGAGGAAACGGGCCGACGTCGACCCGATCGAGCTTGCGCGCCGGAAGAACCTCCGTGACGTGCGCGTGTTCCTCGACTGCGGCACGAACGACTCACTCTTCCCGGGAAGCGAGGAACTCGCCGGCGTCCTCTCGGAACGGAACGTCGACGTCACGTTCCACTCGGCTCCGGGAGCCCATTCCGCCTCCTATTGGCACCCGAACCTCGCGCGGTACCTCCGCTTCTACGCGGGAAAGCGCCTGTGACGGCCCGACTCATTCCATGATACACTGGCTTTCATGGACAAAAAAGCGAAAACTCGGCCATTCAGGGTTTCGGTCGCGCTTGGCGCGTGCGCGCTGGTCGCGCTTGCCTGCTACGGCGCCGCGCGGTTCAGACCGGTTCGCAAGGCAGAATTCGACGCGGCCTTCCGGCCTGACAAGAAGGTCGGGAGCGGCGAATGGAGCTGGTGCGTGACGCCCGCGGGGATCACCTACAACCTCTTTATACCAGAGGGACTTGACGCGGATGGAGCCGTTCCGACGATACCGCTCGTGGTCTGCTTTCACGGCTCGACCGGCAAGGCGACGTCAAAAGACCAGCTGGGAAGGCTCTTCGCGAACGCGAAATCGCAAGCCGCGCTCGACCCGAAGGGAGCCGCCGTTCTCGTTCCCCACTCCCGCGTCGAGTACTTCTCGGACCCGGACGGCTACGCCCGACTCATCGACAACATCATCATGGAGCATCCGTGCATCGACCCGCGCCGCGTCGCCCTCTACGGGTTTTCGCAAGGGGCCGCGTTCGTCCACGAACTCGCGATGCGCCACCCCTCGCTCGCGCGCGCGGCCACGACGGGAAGCTCCTATTACGCGGCAACCCCGATGGAGCTGTTCCGGGCGTCGCGCGTCAGGTTCTGGAGCGCCCTCTCGAAAAACGACCAGGGGATTTACGAACAAGGCGTGGCCACCGCGCGCGCGCTCGGACTCGTCTGCCCCGACTCGCGCTACGTGGAGTACGAGCGGCGGGGACACTTCTTCGTGGAGCCCGGCGACACATCCGGTCGCGGCGACGAGACGTATATCCACTGGCTCGCGGAGGCGCTCAGGCCCTGAGCGCTTATCGCCGGTAGGCGGCCGGAAGCTCGGTGAGGCTGACGTTGACGAGAAAATGGCCCATCGGCGTGGTAAACGGAACGGCGAGGATCGGTTCCTTGTCCGGCCAGGCTATCGTATGGTTTTGTCCCTGGACGACGAACGGGACGGATATGTCGATCTTATAGCCGACAAGCTTTCCGGAGGCCCGTGCGGCCACGATGTTGACGAGTTCACCAACCATGCCGTTGATGAGCTCCTCACGCTCCTCCTCCTCGCTCCAGGCAACGCCGGTTTTCCTGAGCAGGGAGTCTGCGAGGATTCTCGTGAGCCTGATGACGACGACGCCGATCGCGTTTCCCGTCAGGACCATGACCGACGAGATGTCCCACCGGTGCGAGTGGGCCCGCTCGTCTATGTACACGCTCGAGGGAACCGGCGTGACGCCGAACATCTCGGAGAAAATCTCGATGGTAGCCGAAAGAAACGGATTTATATACTCGACGTTCACGACCTGCCCTCCCGGCCTGCCCCGCGGGAACGCGCGCGTCCCCGTGGAGAATGGTCGGGCATGCGGGAGTGTCTGTCAAGGACGGGCGAGGCGGAAGCGCTCAGACCTGCGGGTCCAGACTCTGAGGGCTCAGACCCCGCCGGGAAGGCGAACTAAAACCGCTCGGCGAGCGCCCGTTCTATGCGCTTGACCGCGATGTCGGCGCCGAGTATCTGGATCGAGCCGACAAGGGGCGGGCTCACCCTGCTTCCGGTCACCGTCATGCGGACGGGCATCATGAGGTCGCCGATCTTGACCCCGAGGGACTCCGCCGTGGCGCGGAACAGCCCGTCGGCCTCCTCCTCGCCCATGCCGCCGATACGGGCGATCACGTCCTTGGCGGCAACGAGGGCCTCGCGGGTCTTGGCCGCGTCGAGCTTTTTGGGCACTATCTCCTCGACGGGCGGAACCGCGGGCTCGGAGAAGAGGAAGGCCACCATGGCGGGCGCCTCGGTCAGGAAGTGGAGCCGCTCCCTGATGAGCGGCATGACGCGCATCAGGGTCTCCCGCTGTCCGACGGTCGGCACGAGCAGGGTCTGGTCCGCGAAGGCGAGTCCCGCCGCGGCGCGCGCCTCAGGCGAGTTCGCCTCGCCCGGGCCGCACTGGCCCAGGACGCCGGAGTTCGCGATGAAGGGCCAGCTGAGGTCGAAGAGGTCCTCGTCGGTCTTTGCCCGCATGTACTGGCCGTTGAACCACTCGAGCTTTTTGTAGTCGAACACCGCGGGGGCCTTGTTGATGTGCTCCATCAGAAAGAGCTTTCCGAGCTCGTCGAGGGTGTACATGTCGCGCCCGTCCTCGAAGGAACAGCCGAGCATGGCGACGTAGTTTATGAGGGCTTCCTTGAGGTAGCCGTTATTGCGGAATTCGTTGCAGCTCGTCGCGCCGTGCCGCTTCGAGAGCTTTTGGCCGTCCTGCCCCATGACCATGGGAAGGTGGCAATAGTCGGGGTGCTCCCAGCCGAAGGCCTTGTACATGACGACGTGCAGGGGCGTCGACGGGATCCACTCCTGCGCGCGCATGACGTGGGTTATCTCCATGTAATGGTCGTCGACGATGTTCGCGAGGTGGTAGGTCGGGAAGCCGTCGCTCTTGAGCAGCACGGGGTCCGGGTTCACGTCCTCGTTCTTCCACTCGATGTCCCCGAGCAGGGCGTCGTGGAATTTCGTCGACCCCTCGAGCGGAACCGCCAGGCGGATCACGTAGGGCTTTCCCGCGTCGAGATTCGCCCGCACCTCGTCCGCCGCGAGGGACCGGCAATGCCGGTCGTAGCCCGGGGCCATCTTGTTCATGGTCTGGATCTTCCGGATACGCTCGAGCCGTTCCTCGTCGCAGAAGCAGTAGTAGGCCTGCCCCTTCTCCACGAGCTCGAGGGCATGCTTCTTGTAGAGTTCGAAACGCTGGGACTGGACGTAGGGGCCGAAGGGCCCGCCGCGGGGGCCGCCCTCGTCCCAGTCCATCCCGAGCCAGGAAAGGGTATCGTACAGGTTCTGTTCGTATTCGCTCGCGTACCGCGTCTGGTCGGTGTCCTCGATGCGGAGGATGAAAGTTCCCCCGGTCGCCTTGGCATAGAGATAATTGAAAAGGGCGGTTCTGACGCCGCCGATGTGCTGATTCCCCGTCGGGGATGGCGCGTAGCGTACACGGACTTTCATGGAAAACTCCTTACCATAAAAAAAAAGCGCGAGCCGCAAGCCAGGGGCGCTCAGGCTCCATCGCGAGACTGCAGTATAGAGTTTTTTATACCCTTCGGCAAGAAGCGCCGGCGGCAAGGGCCGCGCGTCTTACTTGAACGTCATCTTTTGCAGTTTGACGCCCTTGCATGCCGCGAGCGCCGACTCGAGCGCGTCGCACTCCGACGCGGCCCCGCACAGTTCCAGGACTATCAGTCCGTCAACCGCGCAGGATTCGTCGGTTACCGCGTGCAGTCCGAGCCTCGTCTTGATATTGCACCCGTACTTCGTCAAAACGCCCTGAACCTCTCCCGCTTCGGCGATACGGTTTTCCACATAGCATCCCAATACCCTGATTTCTCTCATGCGACCATTCCTCCGTCAGGACAATTGTAACCCATGTGCGGCACGGCGAAAAGGAAATGCGGACGAAAATTCGCGCTTTTCACCCGGATTGATTATAGTTAATCGCGGACGGAGGAACACCTTACATGAAAACACTGATTGTCGAGGACGACTTTTCGAGCAGGCTGCTTCTGCAGGGCATTCTCCAACCCTACGGGGAGTGCCACATCGCGGTCAACGGCCGGGAGGCGGTCTCCGCGTTCGAGTTGGCGCTCGGCGGGGAGAGTCCCTACGACCTCGTGTGCCTCGACATCATGATGCCGGAGATGGACGGACAGGAAACCCTCCGGAGGATTCGCAAACTCGAGGAAGACAAGGGGATACTCATGACCGACGGGGTTCGCGTCATCATGACGACGGCCCTCGACGACAAGAAAAACATCATGACGGCGTTTCGGGACCAATGCGACGCCTATCTCGTAAAGCCGATAGACACGAGAAAGCTCATTGAGCATCTGAAATCCATGCAGCTCATAGACTGATATACGACGGAAACCGCGGATGCCCACAGACGAAAAGACCGACGCGGACAACGCAAATATTCTCGAGCTCGGCCTGTTCTACCTTGACGTGACGGCGGAGACCTTTTTCGCGAACGATGCCTGGCACGGGATCACCGGAATCGGCCGGGACAACCGCCTCTCGACCTTTTTCGGAAGGATCTCCGGGGAGGACGAGCGGGTCCTTCGGGCCCTCTTCCAGGACGGGGGAAGGGAAAGCCACCGGGGAACGGTCGTGGAATACGCCCATCCCGAACGCGGCAAGCGTTTCCTGCAGATCGGGGGCATGCGCGTCGGGACGGAAGGACGGGAGAACGGCTCCGGCCGCTACACGGGCGTGGTCATCGACATCACCGATCACCGGAGCGCGCTCTCACTCATGCAGGAATGGAATACCGTGGCGCAGGCGGTCATGGACAACATCCCGATCGGGATGATCATACTCGACAAGGACTCGCGCACGATCGAGGAGGTCAACCCGAGCGCCGCCGCCATACTCGCGACGCAGGAATGCGACCTTGTCGGAAAAACATGCCACCGCGTCCTGTGCCCCGAACCGGAGGGTTTCTGCCCGGCGTGCGACCTAGCCCAGGGATCCATGATACGCGAGCACGTCGTCCTGCGGTCCGACGGAACGCACGTGCCGGTACTCAAGACCGTATTCGCCGTGCGGAGCGAAAACCGCGACAAGCTCGTCGAGTGCTTCATCGACATCTCGGACCGGAAGAAGGACGAGGAGCGCCTCCGAAAGGCCACGAACCGGCTCAGGCTCGCGACGCGCGCGGGAGGGGTCGGCATATGGGAGCTCGACATCCTCTCGGGAAAGGAGGAGTGGGACGACCAGATGTACCGCCTGTACGCCGCGACCCGCGAGGAGTTTCCCTCGGGCGAGCTTGCGTGGGATGCCCGCGTGCATCCCGACGACCGTTCCTGGCAGAACGACGAGATAGCGAGGGCGATACGCGGGGAACACGACTTCGACTCGACGTTCCGGATCGTATGGCCCGACGGCGGCGTGCGCATCATCCGCGCCATGGCAACGCTCCACAACGACGAGTACGGCAACCCGACCCGCCTGATCGGAACCAACTGGGACATCACCAAGCAGAAAGACACGGAGGCTGAGCTCGTGCGCACCAACCTGGTCCTGGAGCGTGCGGGCATCAAGGCAAACGAGCTCATGCTGGAGGCGGAGTCGGCGAACGCCGCGAAGTCCGCGTTCCTCGCGACGGTCAGTCACGAGATCAGGACGCCCCTCAACGGCGTCATCGGCATGACAGGGCTCCTCCTGGACACCAAACTGACGGACGAACAGCGGCAATACCTGGAGCTCCTGCGGGACAACGGCCGGATACTGCTCGACTTCGTGAACCAGATCCTCGATTTCGCCAAGGGCGAGGCCCGCAAGCTCGAGCTCGAGCATCTCGACTTCGCGCTTCGGGAGGTGCTTGACGACGCGGTCGCCCTGCTTTCCGTCGAGGCCCGCGAAAAGGGACTCGAGCTGGAGACGACCGTCGACGGGAACGTCCCGACGGACTTTCGCGGGGACGCGGGACGGCTCAGACAGGTGATCATGAACCTGGTCGGCAACGCGGTCAAGTTCACCTCGGAAGGCGGCGTAACCGTCCGCGTCGAGACGGTCGAGCGCGACGAGAACAGCGCGCTCGTCAAATTCACCGTGACGGACACCGGCATCGGGATTCCCCGGGACAAACAGCGGATGCTCTTTACGCCCTTTACACAGATTGACAGCGGACCGACGAGGAGATTCGGCGGAAGCGGCCTCGGCCTTTCCATTTGCCGGCAGCTAGCGGAACTCATGGGCGGAAAGACAGGCGTCGAAAGCGACGGGATTCGCGGATCCAGTTTCTGGTTTACCGCCCGGCTCGAGATCCTCCCCGACAGGGGGAAACCGCTCAAGACGGCGCGAAAACATATAACCCCGCCTGCGATCGGACGCTCGCGCCCGCGCATCCTCATCGCGGAGGACAGCCAGACGAACAGGATCATAACGACGAAGATCCTGGAGAAACTCGATTGCAGGGTCGACGCCGTCGCGAACGGCAGGGAAGCCGTTTCGGCCTTCTCCCAGACCCCGTACGACGCGATACTCATGGACTGCGAGATGCCAGAGATGAACGGCTTCGACGCGACCAGGGGCATCCGCGAGCTGGAACGCGAACGCGGATCGCGCGTGCCGATCATCGCCATGACGTCCTACGCCATGGCGGGCGACGAGGAACGGTGCGCGGAGTCCGGCATGGACGACTACCTCACGAAACCGATCGATCCCGCCCAGTTGGCCGAGACCGTGTCGCGCTGGGTTCAAACCGCGAGTCGCGAGGAGGCGCTTGCCTCATCGGTATTCGACAGGGACGCCTTTTTCGAGCGCGTTCTCGGCGACGAAAAGCTCGCGCGCGACATCATAGGCGCGTTTCTTTCGGACATACCCGACAAGATCCGGAAACTCGACGAATGCGCCGAGCGGGGCGACTGGCAATCGGTCGCCCATTACGCCCACCTGATCAGGGGCGCCTCGGTGAACCTCGGGTGCCAAACGGTCGCGAGATCCGCGACATCCGTCGAAAACTCCGCCGCGTCGCGCGACAAGGCCTCTCTTACCCGCACGATCGGTTTCCTCAAAATGTCGTTCACGAGCGCGAGTCGAGCGCTCCATCTCGTACAAGCGGAGAAAACACCATGAACATCCTGGTAGCAGACGACGACGTCGCGTCGAGGACCATCCTGACGGCGCTCTTGAAAAAAACGGGCCACGAGGTCACGGTCGTGGACAACGGAATCGCCGCGTACGACATACTCTCGGCCGAAGACCACCCCGACATGGTCATCCTCGACTGGCTGATGCCCGGAAAGGACGGTGCGGAGATCTGCCGTGAGCTGGGAACGGTCCGGCGCAAGCGGCCCCTGTACATAATCATGCTTACCATAAAAGGGAAAAAGACCGATGTCATAGACGGTCTCGACGCGGGGGCAAACGACTACATCTCCAAACCGTACGACCCGGGCGAACTCTACGCGCGCATCAACGCGGGCAAGCGGATTATCGAGCTGCAAAAGGAACTGTCGACGCGTCTCGAGACACTGGAGGAGAACGATCGCAGGGTCATGAGACTGCTCGCCGAGAAGGAGCTTATCATGCGCGAGGTGCATCACCGTATAAAGAACGGTATAAGCGCCATCAGCGCCATGCTGAGGTTCCAGGCCGATACCTCGGGCATGCCCGAGGTGCAGTCCGCGTTGAGGGAGGCGGCCTCGAGACTCTCGAGTGTCGACACCCTGTACGAACGGCTCTATCAGTCGGACGGCTTCGAGTTCGTTCACCTGCGCGGGTACCTCGACTCGGTCGTCGCGTCGGCGAGGTGCATCTTCGGCGATCCGTGCTCAATCGCCGTCGAGGTCGACGTGCAGGATCTCGCCGTCGCGGCGGACCTCGCCGCGAACATCGGCTTCATCGTCAACGAACTTATCTTCAACGCCTTTCTCCACGCCTTTGAGGGAAAGGATTCCGGCAGCATACGTCTCGCCGCTTCCCACAATGACAATGAAACGATTATCGTCACAGTGACAGACGACGGAGTCGGCTTTCCGGAAACGTTCGACATCGAGACGCCGTCCAGCTTCGGCCTGTCGCTCGTCAAGGGCATCGTATCACAGATCGGCGGATCCATTCGTCATGAAAGAAGCCCGCGCAACGCGTTCACGGTCACGATACCGACGAATGATTGCGATTTTCCCCCGTCTCCCTTGCACAACGGATAACGGTGAATAGACTTAAGTTTACACATGGATGAGGAAACGAGGGAAATACTTGATTCATTCGTCTCGGAGGGATACGAGCGGCTTGACGACTCGGAGAGCCAGCTCGCGAAGCTGGAGCATGGCAACGAAACCGGCGTGCTCAACTCCGTCTTCAGGCTCTTCCACTCAGTCAAGGGATCCGCCGGATACCTGGGGCTCGATCACGTCAAGAGCCTGACCCACGAGGCGGAGACGCTGCTCGACGTGTTCCTCAAGGAGAAGGTCCCCGTGACGACCGAGTCTCTCGACGTCGTCTACGAAACCATAGACATCCTGCGCGGGCTCATCGCGACCGTCGAGAAGGAACTCTCCGACGAGTCCGGAAGGGACATCGCCTCGTCGCAGGCGAAAAAAATCGCCGAGGCGGTAAACAAACTCAGGGCAAAACCGCCGGACGAAAAAAACGAGATCAGGGAAAACGCGCTCGTCGAGACTAAAATGATCCAGCGGTTCCTCGGGGAATGCGCGGATCTCGCGGACGGGGCGGAACGGAAAGCGCTCGGACTCTCTCCGCAAAAGGAATCGCGCGAGGACATCAACGACATCTTTCGCGCGGTACACACGATCAAGGGAAACGCGGGTTTCTTCGGCCATGCCGCGCTCGAAAGGGCCTGTCAGGAATTCGAAACCCTCCTCGAAAAGGCGCGCGGCGCATCCGGTGTCCCCGCGGAGGCCTTGACCTCGTCGATACTCGCCAACATCGACCGGATTCGCTCGATAATATCGACCGTGACGATCGTGCCCGCGAGCGCCGAACCAGCAAACTCCGATTCGGCAAGCTCCGAACCCGTGTCGCGAAACGGCACGGAAGCGGAACCGGCGGGACAGGCGGATATCGCAACCGACTACAAGCCGCTCGGGGAAATCCTCGTCGACATGGGCGTCGTTGAATCCAGCGCCGTGTCCGAGGCGCTTGCCGAGCAGGAGCGGCCCCTCGGCGAGATCCTCGTGCAGAAGGGCATCGTCGACCGCGAGCACGTTTCGTCGGCCCTCCGCATCCAGAAGGAACAGGCTCCGCCCGCCGAACAGGATATCCAGCACGAGATCGTCCGCCGGGAGATCCGCGTGGATACGGCAAAACTCGACAAGCTTTTCGAGCTCGTCGGCGAGCTGATCACCGCCGAGTCCATGCTCATCAACAGCCCGGACCTCGAGGGACTCAGCCTTGACCGTTTCAACAAGTCCTTCGCGAGCCTCAGCAAGATCAGCAGGGAAATTCAGGAAACGACCATGATGGTCCGAATGATCCCGCTCGACGGACTTTTCCAGAAGATGACGAGGCTCGTGCGAGACCTCTCCCGCAAATTCGACCGGCCGATACAGCTTGCCGTCTCCGGCCAGGACACGGAGATGGACAAGAACGTCATAGAGCAGGTCGCGGACCCGCTCGTGCACATACTCAGAAACGCCGTCGATCACGGGATCGAGAAAAAAGAGAGGCGTCTCGCCGCCGGCAAGAGCGAATGCGGAACGATACGCCTCAACGCCAAGTACGAGGGATCGGAGATATGGATATCCGTGAGCGACGACGGCGAAGGGCTCGACCGCGCCCGGATTCTGTCGAAGGCTTCCGAAAAGGGCCTCGTATCCGGGGACGTCTCGGCGCTCCCCGACGACGAGGTCTGGGCGTTTCTCTTCGAGCCCGGCTTCTCCACGTCAGAGACCGTTTCCGAGGTTTCGGGGCGGGGCGTGGGCCTCGACGTCGTCAAACGGAACATCGAGCGCATCCGCGGGAGGGTAAGCGTGCGCACGACGCCCGGAGAGGGTACCGAGTTCACGCTCGCCATCCCGCTTACGATGGCGATCATCGACGGAATAACCGTACGCGTCGGAGCGAGCAGGTACTCCATACCCCTGAGCGACATAATAGAATTCGTTAAAGTCGCTCCGGAGCAGATCACGAGAACGGACGTCGACCAGGAGACGATAAACGTCAGGTCCGAGTTCATTCCGCTCATCAGGCTCCATAAGGCGTTCAACGTCCGGTCGGACACGCAGGATCCGACCGAGGGCATCATCATCGTAGTCCAGAAAAACGGTCTGAAGGCGTGCCTGCTCATAGACGAGGTAATCGGAAACCAGCAAATCGTCATCAAGTCGCTCTCGGAGTACCTCGGCAAGGTTGAGGGAATCTCCGGATGCAGCATACTCGGCGACGGGAACGTCAGCTTCATAGTCGACACGGGGCGACTTCTCTCCCTGAGCCTCGAGTAAGCGGGGTGTTAACGAAAAGGAATCATTTAGGAGGAAGTATGAAAATACGGACAAAGCTACTTTCCGTTTTTTTGGTCGTCGCGGCGCTGTGCGGGGCGGTCGGCGTATTCGGCATAATCGCGATCGGCAGGATGGGAACGTCGATTAACGGCTTAACCGGAGAAACGATTCCGAAAATCATCGCCCTCAACGACATCACGAAGGAATTTCTCGCGATCAAGGTAGTCACCAGAAATCTCGCAAATCCGGACGCGTTGCGATACAAGGGTTTCATCGCAGAACAGATCGCCAATGTCGAGGCGGCGCGAACGGTTTACCGACCCCTCTATGAACGATACTCCTCGAGCAAAAAGACCTCCGACGAGGAAAAACTCTGGGAGAACGTGAAAAACGAGCTTTCCCTCGCTGCCGCGTACACCAACAGGACGGTTGAACTCGCAAAAAGCATTCCTGACATTGCCGATCCGGAAACGCGCGCGGCCCAGTACGCGCTCGTCAACGAACATATTTGGGGGGCTGACCGGAAGAGTTTCGATAAGCTTATCGTAAATATAGAGAACCTGATAAAGTACATGGAGGATTACTACGGTTCCCAGGAGGCGGCGCGACTCGCGTCCGAATCCGAGCGGAGTTCCGTCTTTCTCGTCTCAACCACGCTCATCGCCTTTCTGCTTTCCATCTTCCTGGGGATCAGCCTCGGATCTTCCATCGGTTCGACACTTAAAAAGGCGGTCGATACCATCGGCAAGCTATCGGACGGCGATGTTTCGGCGCGCCTTTCGGTATCGTCAAAGGACGAATTCGCCCTAGTCGCACAGTCGATCGAAATATTGAGCGATACAGTCTCCGGTATGATCGACGAATCGGCCCGCCTGACAAACGCCTCGATAGAAGGACGACTCAGCGTGCGCGGCGACGCCGGGCGCTTCAAGGGAGGCTTCGCCGACGTAATCCACGGTATTAACCGAATCGTCAATGCCCTCGTCGGGTTCATAGACAACATGCCGGCGCCCGCGATGATAATAGACAAGGAATACAACATTCTCTTCATGAACAAGGCCGGTGCCGGCCTCGGTGAAGCCACGGGACAGCAGCTTGTAGACGCGCGTCGCAAGTGTTTCGACTTCTTCAAGACCACAGATTGCAGAACGACGAACTGCGCCTGTTCGCGGGCCATGCAGTCCGGTGCCGGGGCGAGCTCTGAAACGCGAGCGACTCCGATATCCGATACCTATGACATCGCCTACTCGGGCATTCCCGTCCGAAACGCCGGGGGAGACATTGTAGGCGCGTTCGAGGTCATATCGGATCAGACGACGGTCAAGCGCACGGAACGAAAAATGCGCAAGATATCCGACTATCAGGGAACGGAAATCGAAAGACTCAACAAAAATCTCGAGAATATCGCGGTCGGAAACCTCGAATGCGATTTCTCGGTATCGCAAAGCGACGAGGACACGAAGGAGACCGCCGATCTCTTCGTTCGCATCTCGCGCGCCCTCGAAACGTCGGTTAGGGCGATTGAATCGCTCGCGAGCGACGCGAACATGCTCACCGAAGCCGCGATCGCGGGAGCCCTGCAAACGCGGGCTGACGCGAGCCTTCACAAGGGAGACTACCGGAAGATCATCGACGGGGTCAACAAGACGCTCGACCTCGTGATCGAGCCGATAAACGAGACGATATCGGTATTCAAGCGTCTCGCCGAAGGCGACCTTACCGCCCGCGTCGACGGGGACTACGCCGGCGATTTTGACGTGCTCAAGTCGGCCCTGAACCAGTCGCTCGACTCCATCAACGAGACCCTCGTGCAGGTCAACACCGCGGTGGACCAGGTCGCCGAGGGTTCGCTCCAGGTCTCGCAGGCAAGCCAGGCGCTCTCCCAGGGAGCGACCGAACAGGCGGCGTCCCTCGAGGAGATCACGTCGTCCACCACCGAGATCGCGAGCCAAACAAAGCAGAACACCGAGAACGCGGTGAAGATGAACAACCTCGCGCGCGAGGCGCAGGAAAACGCGGAGAAGGGCAACGCGCAGATGAAGGATCTCGTCGAGGCGATGAACGGCATCAACTCGAGCGCCGAGGAGATCAAGAAGGTCGTCAAGACCATCGACGACATCTCCTTCCAGATCAACCTGCTCGCGCTCAACGC
>LVBL01000071.1:4791-13990 GCA_001604405.1 Spirochaetales bacterium Spiro_10 | reverse complement strand
CACATGAACTTGCCTTCGGCGTTCTTGCGGAACCAGTTGACGAAGAAGATCTTGGGAAGCTTGTCCTCGGTGCTCTTCTTGCCGAGGTTGATCCAGTGCTGGAAGTATTCGCCCATGTTGTAGCCGCAGAAGGGGAGCATGGCGAAGGGGTCGCGCCGTATGGTGCCGGCCTTGAGGTCGAGGGCGGCGGCGGTGATCTCCGAGCCGACGATCGAGCCGAGGAACACGCCGTGGTTCCAGTTGGTCGCCTGGTGCACGAGGGGGATGGTCGAGGGGCGGCGGCCTCCGAAGAGGATCGCGTCTATCGGCACTCCTGCCGGATCGTTCCACTCCTTCGCGGCGGCCGGGCACTGGGCGAGCGGCGCGGTGAAGCGGGCGTTCGGGTGGGCGGCGGGCTCCTGGGCCTTGTTGGCCTTGTCCTGCACCCACTTCTGTCCCTTCCAGTCGACGAGCGGTCCGGGGGCGTCGTAGCCGATCTGCTCCCACCAGATGTCTCCGTCTTCGGTCAGGGCGCAGTTCGTGAATATCGTATCCTTCTTGATCGAGTCCATCGCGCTCTTGTTGGACTGCTCGTTGGTTCCGGGGGCCACGCCGAAGAAGCCCGCTTCCGGGTTGATCGCGTAGAGCCTGCCGTCCTTGCCGAACTTCATCCAGGCGATGTCGTCGCCGACGGTCTCGACCTTCCATCCGGGGATGGTCGGGATGAGCATGGCGAGGTTGGTCTTTCCGCAGGCCGAGGGGAAGGCGCCGGTGACGTACTTGACCTTGCCTTCGGGGTTGGTGAGCTTGAGGATGAGCATGTGCTCGGCGAGCCAGCCTTCTTCCTTGGCGATGACGGAGGCGATGCGGAGGGCGAAGCACTTCTTGCCGAGGAGGGCGTTTCCGCCGTAACCGGAGCCGTACGACCAGATGGCGCGCTCTTCCGGGAAGTGGGAGATGTACTTGTTGTCGATGTCCGCGCAGGGCCACTGGCCGTTGTCGCTTTCGCCGGCGGCGAGGGGCTTGCCGACGGAGTGGAGGCAGGGGACGAACTCGCCATTGGTGCCGAGGACGTCAAGGACCTTGGTTCCCACGCGGGTCATGATGTCCATGTTGCAGACGACGTACTCGGAGTCGGTGAGCTCGATGCCGATCTTGGCGATGTCGGAGCCGACGGGACCCATGGAGAAGGGGATGACGTACATCGTGCGGCCCTTCATGCAGCCGGTGTAGAGGCCGGTCATGGTCTTCTTGAGCTCGGCGGGGTCGATCCAGTTATTGGTGGGACCGGCGAATTCCTTCGTCTTCGAAGCGATATAGGTGCGGTTTTCGACGCGCGCGACGTCGGAGGGCTGGGAGCGGAAAAGAACGCTGTTCGGGCGTTTCTTGAGGGGGATGGCCATGCCGGAATCGATGAGTTTCTTCATCATCACGTCGTATTCCTTCTGCGAACCGTCGCAGACATAGACGCTGTCGGGCTGGCACATCTTGGCGACTTCTTCGACCCACGCTTTTACTTTGGGGTGCTTGATGTCATTGATCGTCATACTTGCTCCTTGCGTAACTTGAATAGTGAAGGACTGTTGCGCTCCACTCAGGAAAACAATAGCGTATTTGGGGTCTTTGTGCAAGATATGTAAGGGAAAGTTGACAAATGCGGACAAACGCCGATTCTGCCGGGGAAAGGCTTAGTTTGCCGTTTTACGGGATGAAACGGGGCTCGAATGTCAGGCGACGAGGTTGATTACCATGCCCGTGGCGGGCATGGACGGCTTGTAGGGAAGTTCCGCGGCCATCGCGCTGACGGCCTTGACCTGGTCCTGGTACTGGTCGATGAGGGCGTTGATCTGGTTGTCGGACATCTCGCCCCGGCCGTCGAGCCTGGGCTGCACGTTTTTCTGCTTCATGGAGACGAGCTGGTCGATGAGGGTGTTGAGTATCTTGATCTTGTCGACCGAGACGCCCTGCTGTCCGCCGCGCGCGGGAACGCCCGCCACGTAGCGGAATTGGGAATAGACGAACTGGTTCGGGGCGACCGGCACGTACGCGCGTCCGCCCGAGGATACGGATGAGATCATCGTGTAGGACATGGTCCGCAAGGGCCCGACGTTCGAGAGCATGTGTCGCCTCCTTCATACCGATTATCGGATGGCGGAAGACGATGGATTAGCGCAAAAAAACGGGGAGGGAAGGGGCCTAATGCGCGTTCTGCCAGGCCGCGATCGCCTCCTGGAGGGAGGGCGTCATCCCCTCGGGTTTTCTCGCCATCTCCTCGAGCCAGGGAACGAGGATGTCCGACTTGAGGAGTTCCCAGTTGTTCGGGAGTATCCTCGGAACGGAGAGGGTCTCGGGCGGCGGAAGGTGGCCGAGGAGGGATGGATAGTACAGCGGGAAGACGCGCTCGTTCACGGGTCTCAGCGAGGAAAACCCTCCCGAGATGCCGAAACTGTGCGAGTTGATGCCCATTGCGACGCTCCGGTCCAGCAGGGCCCGCTGCGTCTTTTCCGTGAAGAACCAGACGATAAAGGCCTCCGCCGCCTCGAGGTTTTTAGACTTTCGTGACACGCCCATGTACACGATGTCGTCGCGGATCGGCGTCTTGCCGTCCTTCATGACCCAGCGGAAGTCGAGGTTCTGGCGCTTGTCTCCCGGGAGAACGAAAATGGCGTCGCTCGGCATGTACGAAAAGACGCTTCGTCCCCCGGTTACGAGCCGGTACGGCGGATCGTAGAGATACTTGAACTGGAACTCGTCCTCGGCGGTCGCGGAGGTATTGATGGTCCGGGTCCATCCCCGCAGGTATTCGATTGCGGACCTCAGTCCTTCCTCGTTCCACGCGAACAGCGGGGAGCCCTCCTCGAACCTGGCGTTGTGCATGCGCGCCACCAGGTAGAGAAACTCGCTGTTCCAGCGCGGCGAGAAGCCCATCCGGGTATAGACCCCTTTCTCCTTCGCGTTGAAGTCGCTCGAGAGACGCTGGATCTGCTCGAGCGACAGGGCGAAGTCGTTGTCGATGAGGGATCCCCTGTCAGGGGAAAAGACGAGCGCCGGGAGGTTGAAACTGACCGGCAGGAGATACTGCCTGCCGCGCACGTTTCCGAGATCGAGCAGGGAGCTGTAAAAAAGCTTGGAACCGAGCCTGAGCTCGGTGAAAAGATAGTCGACGGGCGCGAGTTTTGACCGGGCCTTTTCTCCCTTGAGCCAGGGGCCGACGACGAGGTCGGGGGAGTCCTTCGCGGCGATAAAATCGCCGGCGGGGTTGTCCTTGAATTCCACGACGAGCCGGTACCTGTTCTGGCTCGAGTTGAAGAGCTCGGCATACGAGGCGAATTCGGGACGGTTGGTCCACATCACGGTAAGGCCGTCGTTCGCGCGCGCGCAGCCCGCGCAGGCGAGCAGGGCCGAAAGCGCGAGAGCGGCCAGAAGCGGCTGTGCGCCGGAAAAGGCGGCGCGCTCGGGGATACTGGGCATGCGGACACTGTAGGTGAGGAAAAGTCTGTTGTCAATCCCGCCGGGGGACGGTATACTCAATGCATGATTATCCAGGATCCGGCGATACCGGAGATCGTCACCAAGATTTCCGATCACTTCAATAACAATATAGCCACGCGCTTCCTCAGGCCCCTGCTCGCCCAGATCCTCTCCGACAACGAGCTTTCGCGGAGGATGTCCGACATCACAGACCACCCCGAGTCATTCGGAAGCCAGGGCGTGCACATCGACGAGCTCTATCTGCAGATACAGGCCTTCGCGCGGTTCGTGTATATGGTGCGCTGCGACGTCCTGCCCAACCTCCGGGTCCTTTCGGGAACGGTCGACTCGCGCGACGCGAACAAGGTGTTTCGCGACATGGCGGTAAGCAATTTCGGCTCGAACGTGAAGGTCCTCTCGGATCTCGTGCACGAGCTGTATATCCGGACGGTAGCGTACGACAAGCTGCACAGCGGCACGTCACGGCCCGTCTACCGCGACATACCCGGCCTCGAGGAGATCGGAAGGTATCTCGTGGAAAGCTGAAAAAAAACGCCCGCGTCGAGCGGGCGTTTCGGGGAGCCGGCGCGAGCCGGCTTTTTTTTTCGTCCCGGAGGGACGCGCCGCGCGCCCTAGCGCGCGACCATCTCAGCGGCGACCTTGAAGATGGTCTCGAAAACGGGCTCGAGCTTTTCGGCGTCGACGGACGAGAAGGCGACCCGGAGATGGGTCGCGTCGATCGCGACGGTTCCGATGCCGTGCTCGTGGAGGAGCTTCACGCGGAGGTCCTCCGCCGCGACGCCGACGCACTTCATGCTCATGAAGTAGCCCGAGTTGAAGGGAAGGGCGCGGAGCGCGGGATGGCCCTCGTGGGCGTCGATGAACCGGCGCACCACACGGTACCGCTCCTCGAGCATCTTGCGCAAGGCGAGCTTCTCGGCCGCGTTGCGGGGATCCTTGAAGGCCTTGAGCATGAGCGACTGCGAGGGCGTCGCCGCGCACGAGACGGACGAGCGGATGGCGCCCATCAGCTTCTTGATGAGGGCCTCGTACTGGGCCGCGTTCATACCCTTCGAGCCGAAGGTGATGAAGCCGGTCCTGAGTCCCCACACGTAGTCCTCTTTCGTGGGCCCGTCGATCTTGACGGCGAGCACCCGCTCGTGGAGGCCCGCGAGGCGCGAGAAGAGGGACTCGGGATCGATGTCGTCCTCGTAGTCAAGGCCGAAGTAGGCGTCGTCGCACCACACCATGACGTCGGCCCCCGTCTCGGCGGCTTCCTTTATCACGGACACGATCGTCGCGGTTTCCGCCCTCGTCGGGGTATAGCCCGAGGGGTTCTGTGGGAAGTTGAGGAGCATGCGCACCTTGCCGGTGTGCGCCTCGGTCATGACCGCCTCGCGGAAGGCCGCGAGGTTGAAGCCGGACTCGGCGAACATTGGGAAGGAGCGAAGTATGGCGTTCCTGCGCGCTTCCACGACGAGGACGTAGTTGTCCCAGGCGGGGGCCCCGGTCAGCAGTACCGAATCGGTTCCCAGGAAGAGGTCCGAGAGGTAGGAAATGCCCGCGGTGAGTCCGGGTACGAGCACGGGGAGGGATATCTCCGTCGAGCCGAGCGTCGGGTTTTTCTCCCGGATCGCCTCGAGCCAGAGGGCCCGCAAGTCATCGTTGCCGGCGGTCGGCGCGTAGGCCACGATCTCCGGGGCGGTCAGGTTCGGCACCTGTTCCTTGAGGGAGGTGAGAACGCAGGGTACGCCGCCCTTCACGGCCATTCCTATCGTCGCGTTGGCGGTTTTCCCGAGCTTTTTCGCCTCGGCGCTTTGCGCGATGATTCCCTTCGGGAAATAGAGGCGGGTTCCAAGGTCGGAAAGAAGCCTTCCGGCGATGGACGGCGCGAGGATCGCGTTCAGTTCGTCCGCGAGCGGACTGATTCGTTGGTGTTCGGCCATGATGTAACCCGTATACAACAGATAAATACCGGTTGTCAATGACCGGCAAGGCGCGTACAATGAAAAAAGACCGATTTACGTTGTGGGGTATGGAAATGAACGATGCTGCGAACGGGGCGGAACACGCCCGCGAGGTCGTCGAGAGAGTCAGGAAGGGCATGGCCGCGCGCGTCGTCGGGCAGGAAGCCCTCGTCGACGGCATATTCACCGCCTTTATCGCCGGCGGGCACGTGCTGCTGGAGGGCGTTCCCGGGCTCGCCAAGACCCTGGCGGTCAAGACCTTTTCGTCCCTTGCGGCGCTGAGTTTCAAGCGTATCCAGTTCACGCCCGACCTCCTTCCCGCGGACCTCGTCGGCACGCTCGTGTTCGAGCAGGGATCCTCGTCGTTTTCGGTCAGGAAGGGCCCCGTATTCGCGAATCTCGTCCTTGCCGACGAGATCAACCGCGCCCCGGCAAAGGTGCAGTCGGCCCTTCTCGAGGCCATGGCCGAGCGGCAGGTTACCATCGGCGAGACGACCTACCCGCTGCCGGATCCCTTTTTCGTCCTCGCGACCCAGAACCCGATCGAACAGGAGGGGACCTACGCCCTGCCCGAGGCCGAGCTTGACCGATTCCTGTTCAAACTGCACGTGCCGTATCCCTCGCTCGAGGAGGAGTCGCGCATCGTCCGGGTCGAGGCGGGGCTTGCCTCTGACGCGAAGCCCGCTTCCTCCGGCGCGCCCCTCATCGGCGCCGGGGACATAGCCGCCGTGCGGGCCGCCGTGCGCGCGGTCAACGTGGACCAGGCCCTCCTCGACTACGCGGTATCCCTCGTCGCCGCCACGCGGCCGCTCGCCGAGGCCCGCAAGGACCGCCGCCAGCGCGACGATTACCTCAAGTACATATCGTTCGGGGCCTCGCCCCGCGCGAGCATCGCCCTGGTCGCCACCGCGCGCATCAGGGCCGCCTTCGAGGGGCGCGACTTCGTGACGCCGGACGACATCAAGGCCCTTGCCTGTCCGGTCCTCCGCCATCGTCTCGTCCTTTCCTACGAAGCGGGCGCCGACGGACTTTCCGCCGACGACATCGTTTCCCGCCTCCTTTCCATCGTGCCGATACCGTGACGCCGTGAAGAAGAACGAAACGGACGCGCGCGTCGTATCCATCGCGGAACGGGCCAGGGGCCTGAGGCTTGTCTCCGTCAAGGTGTCGGAGGGAATGCGCATGGGCTCGTTCCGGTCGTGCTTCCGCGGGCAGGGGATCGAGTTCGACGGCGTCCGAGAGTACGAGCGCGGAGACGACGTCCGCTCCATCGACAGGAACGTGACCGCGCGCTCCGGGCGTCCCTTCGTGCGGATGTACCGCGAGGAACGCGAGCTTACCGTCTTTCTCGTCGTCGACGATTCGCGCTCGATGCGGGCAGGGAGCGGCGACTCGCCGCGCCGGAACACGGCGCTCGAGGCGGCGGCCCTGCTGGCGTTCGCGGCCGAGCGCAACGCGAGTCCCGTCGGCTCCGTCGTGTTCGACTCGGCGCCGGGGAAGTCCTTTCCCCCGCGCGCCGGCCGGGACCGGGTCCTCGCGATCCTGTCGGATCTCGAACATCGTGAATCGCGCGCCGGCGGCACCGCCCTCGCGGGCGCGCTCGCGGGGGCCGCGCGCGTTCTCGGGAGCCGCGCGCTCGTCATCGTCATCTCTGATTTCCGGTCCACGGGCTACGAGACGGCGCTCGGCATCCTTTCACGAAAGCACGACGTCGTCGCGTGCCGGATCGTCTCTCCCGTCGACCTATCCCTTCCCGACGTCGGATACGCCGCCTTCAAAGACCCCGAGACGGGGGAGCGCGAGTCCTTTCCGACGGCCTCTCCCGCGTTCAGGGCGAGGTGGGAGCGGGAAGGACGGGAGGCGATCCATCACTGGGAACGCGCGTGCCTCAGGAGGGGCGTCGCCCCGTTCGTGCTCTCGACGGAGGACGACGCGGGCGTCGAACTGGCCCGTTTCTTCTCGGCCCGCGGGGAGCGAGCCCTCTGGTCGCCCGCGCGCGACGAGGTCGCGAGATGAGACTCTCCCTTTCTCGCGCGGCGCGGTCGCGACTCGCGCGTTCGCGATTCGCCCGGTCAAGATTCGTGCGGTCGCGACTCGCCGTTGCCGTTCTGCTTATGCTGTTCGCCCGGAACGGCGCCCCCGTCGCCGAAACCGCGACAACCGGTCAGGTGCCGGGCGGTACGCTCGTGCCGCGGGACGTCTACGTCGGGGACGCGGCCGTACTGACCTTCGAGGTCACGTTGACGGGTAAGGCGCTCGGCGATGGGAACTCGCTCGAAATCGATACCGGGCTTCTCGCTCCGTCACGGGACGTAACCGTGCGTCAGGTGACCGTAACCGGAAGGGCGGGGAAGGCCGAGGTGCGGATTCTGTTCGTTCCCTGGGTCTCCGGCCCCCTCCGGCTTCCCGCGATCCCCGTCGGGAAGGAGACGGTATCGCCACCCGCGCCCGTCATCGCGTCGCTTCTCCGCGACCCGGCAACCGGCTTGCAGGATCCCCGCTCCCCGGTTCTGGTGCCGGGCACGACCTGGATCCTGTACGGTTTTCTCGCGTGCGCGATCGCCTTCCTTCTTTTGGCGTCCTTTCTCCTCTCCCGCCTGCGGCGCTACGCCGCGGCCGATCCGTCGGCGCGCAACGCCGCGCGCAGAAAGCGGGAATTCCTGCGCGACCTTGCCGCCCTGTCCCGCAGGACGGTAAAGCTCTCGCAGGTCGAGTGGTATGCCCTCTTTTCCGCGACGCTGCGCCGCTACGTCGGCCTCTATGCCCTGTCGAACGCGCGGACGGCGCGTGCCCTGACGGGAAGCGAGCTTTCGGCTATCGCGGAGCGCCGCCGCGCGGAGGCCGGCGCAGGCGAGGCCCTCTCGGGCAACGGGGCTGCGCCGCACGACTCAGGCGACGCCGCGCACGGAGCCGCCGTCGCGGAAGGCGCCGGCGATCCCGGTGCCGGCGGCGCCGTCCGGACGGATGCCCTGGACGCCGCGAGGCGCGCGGGCGGGATCGTGCGCGCGCTGTTCGACGCCGCGGACCGCGTCAGGTTCAGCGGTCGCGACTGCGCGGACGGACGGGCCCGCGACGTCGAGCTCGCCCGCGAGCTGTGCCGGGTTCTGGAGGAGGACGATCGCCATGCTCTATCTTGAACGCCCGGTCGCGCTCGTCCTGCTCTGTCTCGTTCCCGCGTATCTCGCGTTGAGGTCCTCGGGCTTTTTCTCGCGACTCGATTTCTCCCTGACGCTCGGCGATTGGGGCGGGTCTCCGTTCCGATGGAATTCCGCCGCGACCCGGCTCGCCCGCGCCATGGCATGGCTCTCGGCCCTTTCCGGTTTCTGTCTCGTCGTCGTCGCGCTTTCGGGACCCGTCAGGATCCGCCGGGAGCCGGTCTACGCCGCGCCCGACGCGACGGTGACCTTCGTGCTCGACGTGAGTCCGTCCATGGCCGGGCGCGACATGGACGGCGAGACGCGGCTCGAGGCGGGAAAGCGGTGCATCGCGGCCCTCGTGTCCCGGCGTCCGGGAACCGCCTTCGGCCTCGCGGCCCTCGGCTCGACGGCCGCCCTGCTCGTGCCGCCGACCATGGATCACCGCCTCTTCGCCGAGCGGCTCAACGCGCTCGCCGCGGGCGAATTCGGGGACGGTACGGCGCTGGGGCTCGGCCTCGCGGTCGCCGCGGCGCGCGGTTCCGTCTCTCCGCTCGAGCGGGATTACGTCGTACTCGTCACCGACGGCGAGAACAACGCCGGAGAGATACACCCGGAAACGGCGGCCTCGCTCATCCGCTCGAGGGG
>LVBL01000071.1:0-4786 GCA_001604405.1 Spirochaetales bacterium Spiro_10 | reverse complement strand
CCGTATTCGCGTCGATAGACACGACCGTTCCCGCGCGCTCGCCCTCGTGGACGCGCACCGTCGAGGAGCCGCTATCGCATTCCCTCGCGATAGCCGCGCTCGCCCTGTTCGCCGTCGCCTGGGTAGCCCGACGCCTTGCGCTGGGGGCGATCCTGTGACCGCCCTGTTCGCAAGGCCCGGCTGGCTCGCCTGCGCCCTCGCCGTGGTTCCCGCCCTTGCCTTCCTCGCGGCGCGGTACGCGCGCTCGGCCCGCGCCCTCGAGGCGATCGACTCGACGCCCGGTACCGGAGGGCGGGGAACCCTCGCGGCCGCCGTCGCGACGCGCGCCGTCTTTCTTTCGCTCGCGTGGATATCCCTGTCCGTCGCGGCCGCAGGCCCGCGTTGGGGCACGGAACTCGTCGCGGAACGCACCGAGGGCTCCTGCGTTTCGTTCGTAATGGACGTTTCGAGAAGCATGACCGCCACCGACGTGTCTCCCGACCGGCTCACGTTCGCCGCGCGGTACGCATCCGCCGTGCTCTCGCGTCTTGACGACGCGAGCGTTTCCGTCGTGCTCGCGAAGGGCGAGGCGCATCTCGCCATCCCGGTCACGTCGGACCGTCTCGCCGCGCAGGGCCTTTTTGCCTCCCTTTCCCCCGCGCTCCTTACCGCGCCGGGCTCGAACCTCGCGGCGGCCCTCGAGACGGCCGCGGGCTCGTTCCCGTCGAGCCTTTCGGGAACGAGAACGGTCGCGTTCTTCACGGACGGCGACGAAACCTCGGGAGACGTTGCCGCGGCCGCGCGCGAAGCGGCGGCGAAGGGCGTCACGGTCGTATTCGTCGGGATAGGAACGGCTGAGGGGGCCGACATCCCGCTCGCGGACGCGTCGGGCGGAACCGGCACGTATCGGGCGACCCTGCGCGACAGGACGCTCTCCGCGGCCGCGAAGGCGGCGGGGTCGCGGGGGGCGTATATCGACGCGCGGGATACGGGTTCCGCGCTCCGCCTGCTGTCGGCCATTCGCGGAACGGGGGGACCGAAGGCGGCGGGAGGAAGCCCCGCGTACAAGACGAAACCGGTCGACCGCTCTCCCGGCTTCCTCGTCGCGGCCCTCGCGTTTTTCTGCTGTTCGTTTCTTTCCGCGGTCGCGACCTCCCGCAAGGAGGACTTCGAATGACGCGAACGATTCGGCGCGCGTTGCTAGCCGGGCTTTTCGCCGTCGCCTGCACCGGATGCGACGCGCGCGTCCCGGAGAGTCTCGAGATCCTGTCGGGCACGCTTTCGTGGGCGCGCGGGCAATGGCAGCGCGCGACGGTGTCGTTCCTGCGCGTCGCGGACAATGCGGCGGACGCGCAAATCCGCGATTACGCCCTCTACGGTCTCGCGTCGACCTATCTCGCGGAGGAGGAGTACGACGCCGCGCTGTCGAGACTCGCAAGCGTGTCTTCGGCGGCCGACGCACGCGTGCGCGCGTCGGCCCTGTATCAGGCGGGGATCATCGCCTTCCGTCGGGAGGAATTCGCCAAGGCCTCCGACTTGTTCCGGTCGTCTCTCGAGATCGACGGCCAATCCCTTGACGCCAAGATAAACCTCGAGCTCAGCCGGCGGAGCGAGCGGAACGCGCGCCGGTCGCAGTCCCGCTCGAGGTCCTCCGTTTCGGAGGGACGCGACGCGACGCAAAGCGAGCGGCTCATTTTCGATTTGGTGCGCAGAAAGGAAAACGACCAATGGAAGAACAGGGAAGCGGCGGCGACAGGCTCCGCGGTGGCGGATCATTGACGGCGCGGGTGTTTCGCGCCGCGCGCTCTCGGCTTCTCGCGTTCGCGTTCGCGCTCGCGGCGGTGACGGCGGCCGGAGCCGGCGCGATGGAGGCGGATATCACCGTCGACGGCTACGACCTCGTGGTCGGCCAGTCCCTGTCCGCGAGGATACTCCTGTATCCCTCGGAACCCGGCGAGGCCTCGCTCAAGATCGTCGACCTGCCCTCTTCCTTCACGCCGCGCGCGTCGCGCAAGGAGCGGCGCTATCTCGGGGGCCTCGGCGAGCCGTCGGGGGAACGGGTTTCCGCGACGCTCTTCGAGGGGGAGTGGGTCGCGACCGAGGCGGGAACCCATACCGTCGGACCGTTTGTCCTCCGTAGCGGCGGCGAGGAACTCGTCCTGCCCGCCATAACCGTTACCGTGACCGATCCCCTGCCCGGGGAATACCGCCATCTCGGCTGGTCGGTCGCCTCCGGCGGCGCGGCCGTCGGAAAGAAAACCCGCCTCCGGCTGGAGGCCTTCTTCGCGGGCGATCTCGTCTCGATCGCGTGTCCCGCGACGGAAGGCGCGATTCTCGAGACCGTCTTTCTCGCGCCCGCGGGATTCCGTCCCGACGCCTCGGAGGAAAACTCGACAGTGGCGGAATTCGACTGGACGCCGCTCGCCGCCGGTACCGCGCGGCTGCCCGCCGCCTCGGTCGATTTCCGCGCGCGCGACGGCTCTCTTGCCCGGCTCTTCGTCGCCGAGCGGTCCCTGGCGGTGTCCGCGTCCCCGGCCCCGCGCGCGGCACGGGCTGACGCGGATCCTCCAGTCGCCGCGGACGTCTCGCCGGCCTTTCGCGAGACCCCGGCGGGCCGTGACGCGGACGCGGGGGATTCCGTCAACCCCTTTGCCGGCCGGACATCCGGCGACCCCGTTCTGACAGAGGCCTCCGCGCTGTGGAAGGCGAAGAAAACGGGCAGGGCCCTCGCCGCGCTTCGGCGCGCGGAGTACCGGTCGCTCTTTCCGTTTTCCTACTCGTCGGTCCGTCGCGAGGCGGAACGGTCGGCCGGCATCGATGCCGCGGTCTCCGTTCCTCCCGCCGCGTGGAAGTCCGTCTCCGTGATCGCGGCCGTGCTCCTCGCGTGCGTCGCCTTCGCGACGCGGCTCGTCGCCCTTTCGCGACCCGACAGGGCCCGCGCCCTTCGCGCCGTTTTCGCGGGAGGGATCCTTCTTTCCGCGGCCTTCGCCTCGCTCGCGACGTACGCCTACGCGAGCGACTTTCGCGCGGCCGCCGTCGTGCTATCGGGCGAGCTCAAGCGCGTGCCGGAGGACGACTCGCGCGTCGCAGGCGTTCTGAGGGAAGGCGATGCCGTCCGCGTGTGCGGCCGCTCAGACGCGTGGCTTTTCGTCCGCAACGCGGAGGCGATCGAGGGATGGCTTCGGGCCAGCCAGGTGGAGTTTTACTCGGGGGAGGGGAGTCGGTGAATTTCGGCGATATTCTGGATCAGTGGGACCGCGAAACGGCGAAACCGTACGGAAAAAAAAGGATTCGCTCTGACGATAGAGGGCAACCGACGCCGGATAGAGGGCGACCGACGCCAGATAGAGGGCGACAGACGCCGGATAGCGGGCGACAGACGCCGGATAGCGAGCGGCGGGCGAATCCGATGGACGTATGGATTCGAAGGACGGGAATCGTCGACAAGGACGCGGAGGCGGAGCAGACCGGCGGGGATGCCTCGCCGGCCGAACGGCGTCGCGCGCTCAGGGCACTCAGGTGCGAGGCGACGCTTGACTTGCACGGCTTGACGCGCGACGAGGCGTGGGTTCGTCTCGAGGCGTTTTTCGCGGAGGCGGTATCGCGTTCCCTTCGCAAGGTGCTCATCATACACGGGAAGGGCAGCCACTCGGCGGAGGATCCCGTGCTCTCACGCATGGTCAGGACTTTTCTCGAGCGGCATCCGCGTGCGGGCGAGTCGGGATACTCCGACAGGGCCTCGGGCGGCCACGGGTCCACGTGGGTAATCCTGAAATAGTCGATTCGCGCGGGACTTCTTGTAACGCGGCGCGGATTTCGGTACTTTATGGGTAACAGGCAGTGAGGGGAGTTTATCGACAGATGCATGATTACTACGAGACGCTGAACGTGCCGCGCACCGCGACTCAGGAAGAGATAAAGAAATCCTACCGGGATCTCGCGTTTAGGTATCATCCCGACCGGAATTCCGGGGACGCGTCGGCGGAAGAGCGTTTCAAGAGGATAAGCGAGGCCTACGCCGTGCTCGGAGATCCCGCGAAGAAGTCGAGATACGACCTGGGAGGAGACGCCCCTGACGGACGCTCTCCCTTCGGCGGACAGTCTCCCTTCGGGAACGCGTCTCCGTTCGGCGAGGAAAGCCCGTTCGGTCGCTACACCTGGACGTATTACGGACCGTTCGGCGGTTCGGGCCGCTGGAGCGGCTCTCCGCGCGGGGACGAGCCCATGACCAGGCGCGAGGCCGTGGAGTTTCTGCTGAAGAATCTCCTTGTGCTCCTCGCCGGGCTCTTTCTTTTCAGGGTTTCGTACATACTCGGGATTTTCGGAGTTCTTTTGTGCGTAACCGCGATAGCGAGGGGCTTCCTGAATTCGCTCAAGGCGATTTCGCTCCTCTTCAGGCTGCGCAAATAGGGGTTATTTTTCTCGGTAGATGATTCGTCCGCGGTTAAGATCGTACGGGGAAAGGGCGGCCTTTACTTTGTCGCCGGGAACTATCCTGATATAGTGTTTTCGCATCTTGCCTGAAAGGTGCGCGAGAATTACGTGTCCGTTTTGCAGTTCGACCCGAAACATCGTGTTCGGAAGCGATTCCTTCACGATTCCCTCTACCTCGATAGCCTCTTCTTTCGCCACAATTCCTCCAAAAATGATGCGAAACCCGCAAAATTAGTTTGATTTTTGCGTATTTCGTTCGTATAATTCTAGGGTCAATCACCATATTTGTCAACTGGAGCGTCTGTATGGAAAAAGATTTCGTCGAGCGGATCAAGAAGTCGTTATATGATCTCAAGAAGGAGATTATCGACAC
>LVBL01000070.1 GCA_001604405.1 Spirochaetales bacterium Spiro_10 | reverse complement strand
ATGGAAAACTTCGACCCCGTCGGCGTGCATACGGGAGACTCCATCGTCGTCGCCCCGAGCCAGACGCTTTCGGACAAGGACCACCAGATGCTCCGGTCGAGCGCGCTCAACATCATCGGCGCGCTCGGCGTCGAGGGCGGCTGCAACGTGCAGTACGCCCTGCATCCGGATTCCTTCGAATACGCGGTAATCGAGGTCAACCCGCGCGTGTCGCGCTCGAGCGCCCTCGCCTCCAAGGCGACCGGCTACCCCATCGCGAAGGTTGCCGCCAAGATCGCCCTCGGCTACCGGCTCGACGAGATCAAGAACGCGGTGACGGGAAAGACCTACGCCTGCTTCGAGCCCGCGCTCGACTACTGCGTCGTGAAAATCCCGCGCTGGCCCTTCGACAAGTTCGTAAACGCCAAGCGGAAGCTCGGCACGCAGATGCAGGCCACCGGCGAGGTCATGGCGATCGGCTGGTCGTTCGAGGGCGCGCTCATGAAGGCGATCCGCTCGCTCGAGCAGAACGTGTGGTCGCTGTGGCACCGCAGGATCGCCGCGCTTTCGACCGACGAGATCATGACGCGGCTCACCTCCAAAATCGGCGACGAGCGGCTCTGGGAAATATCCGAACTCATGCGCCGGGGTAAGACGATCGAGGAGATCCACGCGCTTACGATGATTGACGCGTGGTTCCTCGACCGGCTCGCGCGCATCCTCGACATCGAAAAGCGGCTCTCCTTCGGCGCGCGCGACTACGATACCCTGCTCGAGGCGAAGTGCGCAGGCTTTCCCGACCGCGAGATCGCCCGCCTCCTCGGCTCCGACGAGCGCGAGATCCGCTACCTCA
>LVBL01000009.1 GCA_001604405.1 Spirochaetales bacterium Spiro_10 | reverse complement strand
GGCGGCCGTGTCGTAGGTCTCGGCGAAGAGGGTCATGCGTTCCTCGATGGAGACGGGCTCGCCGATCGACGAGCATGCGAAGAGGCACGCCGCAAGGGCGATGACCGCGACCGTAGTCGTCATGACGGCCACCCTTCGCCCCGGTGAGTTATCCCCCTGCCTCGTCACGCCCGCATCGTATTCCGTACGCGCCTCGCTTTTTCGGTATATCCCCGCACCCCGCCGTGTTGTCGGCGGAGCGGGGGAGTGTGGTTAGTCGAGAGTCATTCCCGCTCGCGATATTGAACGAATTTTCATATCGCCACCATCGTCTTCGATAGTGAACGAAAATATCGTTCCTTCGTCGCCGGTCGCTGTCGCGGCGGTATCCGTCGCAATGGTAAGATCCAGCGGGAGAGAGTCCAGGAACATCGATTCCCAAACACCAGAATTAACTTCATCCTCCCAGTCCGAATGTAAGTAGGAAACAAGTGCTGACCACCGCTGAGCGTTGACGTCGTCTATGAAGTCATCCATCATGCTTTGTGCCGCCAACATGTCACAGCCGGCAAAGGCGATAACGGCAAGCACGCTCAGGATAATCGCCACGATAACAAGGTTCTTTTTCATAACAAGTCTCCTTCGGGTCACTGTCGGACCCCTGTTAATAGTCGTTTTCGTTCAGCTCGGGAACGGCGATCTCTTCATACCGCGCGAGCAGGGCCTTGTGGTCGGCGAAGAACTTCTCCACGTTCGCCGGCCGCGCGAGCGGGTACCGGCTCTTCAGCTCCATGTACATGTTCGACACGACGTAGCGCCGCACGGATAGGTAGTTGAGGGCATGATGACGGATATTGAGGATGATGATAATCCGCTCGTCCTGGGCCGGATAGAGGGTCGACTCTTGATAGGCCTTGATCGCATCCATGTCGCCTGCGGCCCGTACTTCCTTGTACCCGTCCGAAGCGGCCCTCCACTTTTTCGTCGCCTCCTCGTAGGGAGCTTTCAGGGCGGCGAGTTCGGCCTGGTAGCCCTTGAGCTGGGCGGAGACGGCGGCGAGGGCGGCGACGGGGTCCTTGAGGACGTCGTCGGTCTTGCCCTTGTTCCAGGAGCTGAAGTCGAGCGCGCGGCCGAGCTTCTTGAACTTCGCGCCGGGGGCCTTGCCGGGGGCTACCTCGACGGCCTCGTCCTTGCGGAGTTCCACCGTCGCGCCCTGCGAGGCCACGTCCACGATCCCCTCGTCGACCGAGAGGAGCACCGAGCCGTCGCGGCCCGCGAATACGGTAAACTCCGTCCCGCGCACCCCGGCCACCATGCTGTTCGTCTGAATCTTCGGCGAGCGCCCGAGGGCCTTGTTGAGCTTGTAGTGCACGCTCCCCGCCGTCGTCGCGAGCACCGGCGTCGAATCGGCGCCGGAACCCGTGGAGGAATAGGAGAACACCGAGTTCTCGGCCACCCGGATCGTGCTGCCGTTCTCGAGCTTGAGCTCGACGAGACCGTCCTTGCCCGTCAGCACCGACTCCCCGTAGGTGAGCGTGCCGCCGACCTCGGCCGAGCGGAGACTTCCCGCGGCCGACTTGACCCGGGAGGAGCCCTCGACGTAGACGACGTTCGCCTTCTGCGCCTGGAGGGGAAGCAGGGAAAGAATCGCCGCGATCGCGATCGCGGATGCCTTTCGCGCGCCGGTCATCGTATCGGCCCCTTCAAACCGCGGACCCGGGGGTAGCCCTTGACCGCGCGCTCGAGCAGGAGAAGGTAGGTGCCGTCGGCGGTTTCGAGCGTGACGACGGAGGTGTCCTTCCCCGTGTATCGGGCGAAAAAGTTCTTCATGTCGAACGAGTCCGCGAAAACCTTCCAGGACTCGGGACCGACATGCTCGGCGGAGACGAAGCGGGCGTCCTTCATGGCGAAGGAGGCCTCCTTCAGGTTTTTCCAGAACGTCGCGACGTCGCTTTCGAGATACAGGGTTTCGGTGTCGAGAGCGAAGGGAGCGGGCGTCAGGCCCTCTACCTCGCTTACCCGGCCCTCGTTGATGAGGGTAACCAGCTTGAGCACCCCGTCTTCCTTTTGCGCGTACGGGGCGCTCGCGCACGAGGCGAACAGCGCCGCGACGAGCGCGGAGGCGAGGGCGAAACGGATGGCGGTACCGGTTGTTCTCAAGTCATCCTCCTTCTTTTTTCCTGCTGCAAGTATATCACAGTTCAATGACGCAAAACACGATATCATGCGCCCAGGTTACCGCCCCGCGCGCGAAGGCCGCCTCGAGGGCGCGCCGGAAGGCCTCCGCCCGGTCCCGTCCGGCCTTCCCCGCGATCGCCGAACCGTAGGCCGACGCGGGATCGAGCCAGCGCGCGACGTCGGCCGCGGAGGGCCTTTTGGGTTCGGCAAGGCGGACCGTCTCGCAAGTCGCGGAAAACCCCGCTTCCCCGAGGGCCGCCGCGAGCGTCTCCCCGTTCCAGGAAAAGAGGGGGTTCGACCCGTCCGAGTAGAAGGCCTCCTCCGCCTCGGCGACGTCCCGGAAGTCCCCCTCCGCGACCTGAAGCGCGTCCGTAAGGCGCATCCCGCCCGAGGGCACCCGGCACGCGATAACCGCCCTGCAGGGGGCGGCGGCGAAGCCGGCAAGCGGGCGGACGAAGTCGACGAGTCCCGCCTGCGTCGAGGCGGGGTCCCGCGCGAGTATGCGGTCGAAGGGCGCGCCGAAGGGGTTCCCGTCCGCCGTCGCGCCGATTGTCGCAAGCCGCGGACGGTCGAGCTCGTCGAGGCTTTCGGCGTATTTCTCGAGCGCCGTCCGCCCCGCCTCGTTCCGGCAGAGACCGGCCACCATCCCCTCGGGTGCGAGCCTGGCCGCCTCCCACACGAGAAGGCCGTCGTCGGCTCCGTGCACGAGGACGCGGTGGTGACGGAGTATCCCCGCCCGCCCGGTCAGTTCCGTCCGCACGCGGAGGAGGGTCCCGGACCGGCCCGAGTCGAGCCGCTTCGTCCAGGCGTCGCGCCGGGATCCGCCCGGGCTGAAGGTCAGGTGCTCCCCGTCGCGCTCGAGGCCCTCCTCGAGTATCGCCGCGATCTGGAGTTCCCGCCTCGTCAGTATGTCCCCGCGGATCCGTCCCTCGTAGCCCTGGGTCGACGGCGTGTAGAACGCCCGCCCGACGAGCTGGTCGGGGAGATATTGCTGGGCGGCCCAGTGGTCGCGGTACGAATGCGGGTAGAGGTAGCCGTCGCCGTGCCCGAAGCCCTCCGCGTCGCGGTTTCCGTCGCGCAGGTGGTTCGGCACCTCGGCGTCCTCCTGTTCCACGGAGGCGAGGGCGTCGAAGAAGGCGAGGGAGCTGTTCGACTTCGGCGCGGTGGCGAGGTAGAGGGCGGCGTGCGCGAGGTGGTAGCGTCCCTCGGGAAGCCCGACCCGGTCGAAGGCCGCCGCGCAGGACTCCACCACGGAGACGGCGGCGGGATCGGCGAGCCCGACGTCCTCGCACGCCGAGATCAGCATGCGGCGGAAGATGAAGCCCGGGTCCTCGCCCGCGGCTATCATCCGGGCGAGCCAGTAGAAGGCCGCGTCGGGGTCGCTCCCGCGCAGGGATTTTATGAAGGCGCTGATGACGTCGTAGTGGTAGTCTCCGTCGCGGTCGTAGAGCACCACCTTCTGCTGGATGCTCTGCTCGGCCGTCTCGGTGTCGATCACGATCTCCGTGCCGTCGGCGGGCGGCCAGGAGGGCGCCGAGGTTTCCACGGCGAGCTCGAGGGCGTTGAGGAGGCTCCGCGCGTCGCCCGCGGCCGTGGCGACGAGGTGCTCGAGCGCCCCGGGGACGAAGGAGACGCGCCACCTGCCGTAGCCGCGTTCCTTGTCCGCGAGGGCGGCGCGCGCCGCGCGAAGGAGGTCGTCGCCCGTCAGGGCCTTGAGCTGGAATACGCGGCTCCGGCTGACGAGCGCCTTGTTCACCTCGAAGAAGGGATTCTCGGTCGTCGCCCCGATGAGGATGATCGTGCCGTTCTCGACCCAGGGAAGGAGGGCGTCCTGCTGGGCGCGGTTCCAGCGGTGCACCTCGTCGACGAAGAGGATGGTCCTCCGCGCGTAGAGGGAGCGCTGTTCCTCCGCCGCCTTGATGGAGTCGCGTATCTGCTGGACTCCCGCGAGGACGGCGTTGAGGGTCACGAAACTGCTTTTGGTGTGGTTCGCGATCACGCGAGCGAGCGTCGTCTTTCCCGTGCCGGGCGGCCCGTAGAAGATGACCGAGGTGAGCTGGTCTGCCTGTATCGCCCGCCTCAGGAGGCGGCCGGGCCCGACGATGTGGTCCTGGCCGACGTACTCGTCAAGCGAGCGCGGCCGCATTCGCGCGGCCAGCGGCTGGTGTTCGCCCGTTTCCTTTCCGGAGAATAATTCCATCGGGCCTCTCCGCGGACTGGCCGCCTATTCGCGGTTCCAGACGCTCTGCGTCGACTGGTAGTAGCCCCACAGGCCGTCGTATTCCTTGTCGACGATGCCGAGGTAGAGGGCGTAGGCGTCTCCCGCCGGCAGCACGGCCGCGTCTTCGACTATGGCGATCATGGAGGTGTTGTAGTCCTCGATATTCGCCTTGTATTCCTTGCGGGCCTCCGTCGCTATCGACGAGGTCTCCGCCTCTCCGGGCCACTGGAAGACCGTCGGCATGTCGGACCCGTCGAGCACCACCTCGCCGTAGCCCTCGTTTCCCGCGACGAGGAGCACGTTCTTCGTTCCGTTCCTGAGCCAGGCAAGTCCCGTTACCGGGCTGTCGACGTCGTGCGCGAACCGGCTCCAGGAGCCGTTATACCGGTGCACGTAGCCGCTCGTCGCGGCGTAAAGGATGCCGCCGTCGACCGCGATCCCGTGGATGCCCGCGGTCGGGGCGTCGGTTCCGGTCGAAATCACGGATCCGCCGTTGTACACGGCGGTCGTCGTCGCGAAGTATCCACTGCTCGCGGCGACGGGGCGCGAGGTAAGGCCGGAGGCGACGGTACTCGCCACGGTCGTTCCCGAGATCGTGACCACGGAATATTCCGCGTTGATGTTCTCCTGGGTATAGTCGGCAGAGTCCTCGCGGAAGGCGTAGATGGAGCCGCTTCCGTTGCGGATGCCGATGACGCGGGTGCCCGTCGTGACTGCCGTCCAGTTCGTGCCGTCGAAGCGCTGAAGCGACTGATAGGACCAGTCGGCGTTCTGGCAGAGGGCGAAGAGGGCCCCGCCGCTCGAGGCGACCTCGGCGACGCGGGACGCCCCCGGGGGAAGCTCCATCCGCTCCCACTCGCGCGAGGTGCCGACCTTTCGCATGAGCCGGCCGTTCGCCGCGTAGGTGACCCCGCCGTACACGGCGACGTTCGTCACCGTTCCCTTGACCGAGGGGTCCTTCAGCTTGATCTCGCTTTCGATGGAGGCGAAGATCGATTCGTTCGAGCACGAGGCCATGCCCGCGAGGGCGATGAGCGTCGCGGCGAGCGCGGCAGTGTACAGGACTATGTTTCGCGCGTGATTTTTCATGGTTCGTTCCTTACGTCGTTCGGTTCGTCAGAAATGGTATCGGAGGTTCATGGTCACGTCGAGCATGTTCCCGACGCGGTTGTCGGAACTGTTGTCGTACCATTGCGGCAACACGTTCCACGCGGTCACGAGGCCGAAGGACCATTCGGGCGAGTACTGGTAATACGCGCCCACCTCGGGTTTCAGGATGGGCCCGTAGAAGTGGCGCGAACGGTAGCTGTGCAACACGCCGCCGACGGACACCGAGAGGGGAAAGCGGAAGTCGCGCATCACGAATTCGTAGGTTCCCTTGAGGGTCAGCGGCAGCGAGAGATACATGTTTTGGCCGAGGGTCGAGTTGAAGGCGAAGGCGAGCTCGCCGCCGAGGGATATGCGCGAGGTCAGGAAGCGGGAGTAGCCGATGAGTCCCGTACCGCCGAGAAACATGTTCGTGTCGGTTTCGATGCCGCCGGGTCCGATGTTGAAAAGCGGAACCTCGATGCCGACGCCGACGCGGATGTACTGGTCTCCCTTGCGGATCGGCTGGAATCCGTAGGTGTCGTCATCGGAACCGGTCGGGTATTCGTCCCCGGGAGCGGGGGCCTGCGGCTTGGACGGTTCGGTTTGGGCCGTGATCGTCGGTAAAAAGGCGAAAACGAGGATAACGCAGTAGATCAAACGCTTCATTGGCACACTATACTCCATTTTTTTGGCTATTGTCTATCAACGCCGGTACGTGTTACAACAATGTATCCCGTCCTCAAGTTACGAGCGGAATCTTCTATTTAACACGCGAGGTACACATGAGCGCTATCGTCATTGACGGTTTTTCCGTCGCGGCATCGGTCCGGGCGCGGGTCGCGGAATCGGTCGGCGCGCTCCGCTCGCGGGGCGTCGAACCCTGCCTGTCCGTGATCCTCGTCGGGGAAGATCCCGCGTCCGTCTCCTACGTTACCGGCAAGGCCAAGGCCCTCGCCGAGGTGGGGATGAAGGACCGGAGCATCCACCTTCCCGCGTCGACCTCCGAGGCGGAACTGCTCTCTCTCGTCGCCGGTCTCAACGCCGACCCGTCGGTTCACGGCATACTCGTCCAGCTTCCCCTCCCGCGCCATATCGACGAGTCGAAGGTCATCATGGCCATCGACCCGGCCAAGGACGTGGACGGCTTCCATCCGGCGAGCGTCGGCAACATGGTTCTCGAGCGGCCGTGTTTCCTTCCCTGCACGCCCCACGGCGTGCTCGTGCTCCTTCGCGAGGCGGGGATCGCCACCAAGGGCGCGCACGCCGTCGTGGTCGGCCGCTCCAACATCGTCGGGAAGCCCATGTCCATACTGCTTTCGCGCCGCGACTGCAACGCCACCGTCACCGTCTGCCATACCGGCACGAGGGACCTCGCCTCGTTTACCCGCCAGGCCGACATACTCGTCGCCGCCATCGGCAAGCCCCGCGCCATTACCGGCGACATGATAAAGCCCGGGGCCGCCGTCATCGACGTCGGCGTCAACCGGGTCGAGGACCCGTCCGCGAAGAGGGGCTACCGCCTCGTGGGCGACGTCGATTTCGAGGCCGCCTGCGAGGTCGCCTCGTTCGTCACGCCGGTTCCCCGGGGAGTCGGCCCCATGACGATCGCCATGCTCATGGAGAATACCCTTCTCGCGGCCACCCGGCTTTCCGCCGCGGGCGAGTGAGGAGGCGCGGTTCCCTTGATTGACGTACAAAGCGAGCGCGACGACCGCGACATCCCCCTCGAGAAGGTCGGCATAAAGGGCCTTCGCTACCCGATACACGTACTCGACCGCGACCACAAGGTTCAGCATACCACGGCCACGGTCAACCTTTTCGTCAACCTGCCCCATCATTTCAAGGGCACGCACATGAGCCGCTTCATCGAGGTGTTCCACCAGCATCGCGAGCGCCTTTCGATGCCGCACTTCCTCGGGATGCTCGCCGAGATCCGCGTCTCCCTCGAGGCGGCGCGCGCCTTCGGCGAGATGCGCTTCCCGTTCTTCGCCGAGAAGGCGGCTCCCGTGTCGGGCCAGACCTCGCTCATGTCGTACGACTGTTCCTTCGAGGGCTCCGTCGGCGAGGGAGGGGAGAAGTCGTTCTACGTCTCCGTCGCCGTGCCGGTCCAGACGGTGTGTCCCTGCTCGAAGGCGATCAGCGCCTACGGAGCGCACAACCAGCGCGGCGTCGTCACCGTCAAGCTCGAGCTCGGCCCCTTCTTCTGGCTCGAGGACCTCATCGTCCTCGTCGAGGAGTGCGCCTCGAGCGCCGTCTATTCCCTGCTCAAGCGCGAGGACGAGAAGTTCGTGACCGAGGCCGCCTACGACAACCCGAAATTCGTCGAGGACCTCGTGCGGGACGTCATCCTCGCCGTGCCGCGGCTCGGCGCCTTCCCCTGGTTCAGCGTGGAGGCCGAGAACTTCGAGAGCATCCACAATCACAGCGCCTTCGCGTACGCCGAGTCGGGCGCCCGCACGCCCCCGGACGGCATGTCGGCCGGACGGCCCGGTGCCGGTTCGTCGGGTTCGCCGGGAGCCTTGCGCACATGACGTTCGCCATCGAATCCTACGGATGCCAGATGAACCAGGCGGAGGCCTCGTCCGTTTCCGCCCTCCTGCTTTCGCGCGGCTGGGAGCGCGCGGAGGACCCGGCGCTCGCCGATCTCGTCATGCTCAACACCTGCTCGGTGCGCATCACCGCCGAGACGCGCGTCGCGGGGCGGATCGCCCACTACGCCGCCCTCAAGCGAAACCGCGATTTCAAGCTGCTCGTCATGGGATGCATGGCCGAGCGGCTCCACGGCGAGTTCCGCGCGAAATTCCCGGCGGTCGATTTCGTCGTCGGGATGTTCGAGCGTTCGCTCTTCGAGGGAATCTTCGCGTCCGTCGAATCGGGCGGCGACTTCGTCTCCGAGTTCGTCTCAGGCGAAACGGCCTCGTACCGCTTTTCCGACCTGTCGTACGAGGAGGGCGCCTTCCAGGCCTACGTGCCGGTCATGAACGGCTGCGACAACTTCTGCACGTACTGCATCGTGCCCTACGTGCGCGGCCGCGAGGTTTCCCGGGACGCGCGGAGCATCCTCGGCGAGCTCGACGCGCTCGCCGACCGGGGCGTGCGCGAGATAACCCTGCTCGGCCAGAACGTCAATTCCTACCGGTGGACCGGGGAAGACGGCGAGACGGTCGGCTTTCCCCGCCTCGTGTCGATGATCGCGCGCAAGATCGCCGAGCGGGGCGTCATCCGCTGGGTCCGGTTCATGTCGAGCCACCCAAAGGACCTCTCGGACGAACTCATCGACGCCATCGCGCGCGAGCCGGCCATGTGCCGGCTCGTCCACCTCCCCGTCCAGCACGGCTCGAACCGGATACTCTCCGCGATGAACCGGCGCTACACGAGGGAGTCCTATCTCGATCTCGTCTCGCGCGTCCGCGCGCGCATCCCGGGCGTCTCCCTTTCCACCGACATCCTCGTCGGCTTCCCCGGCGAGACGGAGCAAGACGTGCTCGACACCCTCTCGCTCATCGAGGAGGTCGGCTTCGACTCGGCCTACATGTACCACTACAACCCCCGCGAGGGAACGGCGGCGTTCTCCCTTCCCGGGCGCGTTCCCGACGAGGTGAAGAAGGAGCGGCTTGACCGCGTCATAAAACTCCAGCACCGCGTCTCGGCGGAGCGGATGCGCTCGCGCGTCGGAACCGACGCCCTCGTCCTCCTCGAGTCCGTCTCGCGCAACGACAAGGACGAGCTGTTCGGTCACACCGAGCTCGGGGAGATGGTCGTGCTGTCCGGAAAGGGAGATCCCGCGCTGATCGGCTCCTTCGTGACCGTTCGGCTGACCGGCTTGCGCGGACGTACGTTCCGTGCGAAAATGACGCGACCGGGGGATGAACCCTGATCGCGATTCCTTCGCGTCGTCCTTCACGGGCGGGTCGCGCTTCTTGCTGACGGAGGATACCCGATGCCCTTCAGGCTTGTCACGTTTCTCGCGTTTGTCGTCTTGCTGGCGCTGTTTCTCGGCTTCAACCTGGAAAACCGGTGCGACGTGTCCGTCGTGTTCCACACCTTTCGCGACGTTCCCGTCGTCATCAGCCTTCTGTTCGCCTTCGCCGCCGGCGCCGTGAGCGTCGTCCCCCTGCTGTTCTCCTCGCGCCGCCGCAAGAACCGCCAGCCTTCCGCGAAGGAACGGCGCGCTGCGGACAAGGCCGCCGCCTCGGGCCGGCCTTCCTCCGGTTCCCGGAGGTCCTCCTCCCGCGGCCGTGATTCCGCCGCCGCCGGGGACTACGGGATAGACTGATGCCGCTCCGACGTCTCCCCTCCCGCTCCCTGCCGGCGCTGGTTCTCGCCCTCATCGCGTTCGGCGCGGCGCCCCCGGCCGCCCAGTCAAAGACGCAAGAGTCGCCGAAGGCGCGGGAACTCGCGCGAGGCGCCCTCGCGCGACCCGACCCGGCCTCCGCGATTGCCGCCCTCGAGTCAGCCCTCGCCTCGCTTTCCAGCCCGGCCGACCGCGTCTATATCCTGAAAACCGCCGCCTCCCTCGAGGAGCGCACCGGCCGCCTCGCCTCGGCGCTCGAGCGGTACAAGGCCGCGGCGACCGCCGGTCCCTCGCGCGACGATTCCCTGCTTCTGGACGCGGCGCGGTGCGCCCTCGCGCTCAATGACCCGGTCGCGGCCGACGCCCTCGTGCGCTCCGTACTGCAAACCTCGTTCGACGGGCCGGCGAACCTCCGCGCGCGCGTGTATTCGGCCTGGATTCAGCTCGGCGCGGGCAACCGCCCCGAGGCCCTTTCCCTCATCCGCTCCTTTGCCGCGAACCCCGCCTGCGCCGAGTACGCGCCGGCCCTGCTTTTTACGCTGTGGTGGTCCGACGGCGACGCGGCCGCGCGCTCGAGCCTCCTTTCGTCCTGGCCGCGCTCGTTCGAGGCGGCCTGCGTGCGGGGAGAGGCCGCGGTCGGGCCTTCGTCGTTCTGGTATCTGATGGGCCGTAACGCCGAGGGCGTCGCCTCCTTCGCGCGCGCGGGAAGCGCCGGGCTCGCCGAAACCCTCAAGGCCGCCTCGGTTGACGCGACGGACCAGCCTGCCGCGCCGGTAAAACCGGCGGCCCCGGCTGTCGCCCCGCCGACTGACTCAAAGACCGCTGCGCCCCAAAAGACGCCGGAAACGCCCGCGACCGCGGGGAAAGGTCTCTGGCAGCAAATCGGGTTTTTCCGGAATCGCGAGTACGCGGACGAACTGGTCGAGCGTCTGAAAAAACGGGGATTTGAGCCGGTTATCCGCGAGGTCGTGCGCCCGAGCGGCACGCGGTACCATACGGTGCTCGTTCCGGAAGACGAGGCAGGGTCCGCGGGTAAACGCCTGAAAAACGAGGGGTTTGAGAGCTATCTCGTTACCGAGTAAGCCTCGGCGACGTTATCTTTCGTGATATGACGAAGGGCTGGCTTCCCGCGAGGTTCGTCTCGGTCATCGAGACGGTGACCTCGGTGAGGGTCATCCTTTGTTCCTCTCCGCCCGACACCTCTGTTGTCTCGACCGATACCCTGAAAAACCTGTTGACCCGGTTGCGTCCCCCGATTCGGAACTGCAAAACCGGTTCCCGGGCGACCATGAGCACGGCGTAGGATCCCGTCTCCTCCGCGCCGGTCAGGCTCGACGCGAAGGTCGCGGGGCCAAGGGTCAGGGTTCGGCCGTCCTGGGTCGTCCAGGGGGCCTCGGACGCGGCTATCGTTTTTTTGAGGACGTCAAGGCTTGTCGCCTCGCGTTGTGTGGTCGCGGTGTTCGACATCTTGCGGTATACGCCGTCCCAGTCCGAGGCGACGCCGATCTTGAGCCGGACGTCCTCGTTGATCCGGACCCGTATCTCGTCGATCCCCGTCAGTTCAAGGTCGATAAGCCGGCGAATGCTCGAAATCGAGCGGTTGCGGGTCGTAAGGTAGGCCCCGTACCGCCGGGGCGATCCCGCCTCGCGGATAAACACCTCTTCCGTGACTTTATTATGGAAGACTATTTCCTTCATCGGCGTGTCGAAATAGATATACCGGGGACCCGTGGTGCCCGTGGTATTCTGCATGTACCACAAACCGGTCAGGTAGGTTTCGAAGGCCTCGACGTTTCCGCCCTGCAGTTGCTGGACGATGCGGCTCTCGAGCTTTTTGCCGGGGATTCTCGACTGCGAGGACAGTTCGTACCTCTTGAGCTGACGGTCCCAGCGGTAGACCCGCTCGATCTGGTCGAGGGTGTCCGGGGCGTCGGGATCGGAGTTGTAGGTGATGATGGGATAGCTTTCCCCGCCCGTGACGCCGAGATTGTAGGCGTCCGACCGGGGGATCTCCCTGACGTTGATCGGTCCGTCGGAGCGAAGGTCCGCTATAACCGCGAGAGATGTCTTGCCGTCCCTCTCCGGAACGGGCTGGATGACCGCGAGCGACTGCATGTTGTCGGCCGTCATACCGGAAAAGACGATGCAGTTGGTCCGGTCGCCTATGACGTCCGCGGCATAGAGGAGCAGGGTTCTCGTCTGGGTAACGCCGGTTTTCAGGGATGCGATGCGCGAGTACTCCCCCGTCACGGGGTTTTGCACGCCGGGCACGAGGAACACGTTGGGCTCGGTCATCCGCTTGACCGCGCAAACCTGATCGATCGCCCCGTCGCCGTTGAGGTCCATGGCCACGGCCTGCAAAAAGGCCTCGTCGTTTTCCAGCATGATGAGCGGTTGCGCGCGCGATTCGTCGTAGGAGACCGCCTCCGCGAAACCGGAGGCGTCCCCACGCGCCTGGCCCGCTTCCGACGGAACGATCGTCCGTGCGGTCTTTCTCGTTTCGTGAGATGCGGAGAGTCCCGCCCGGTTGACGAGCAACCAGACAAAAACGGCGACGAGCACCGCGGAAAAGGCGAACGCCAGCGGCTTTTTCATGCGCGTATCCGGACGGCGGCCGCGAAACGCCCGCCCTGCCGGGCCGCGTACCGCGTCACGCCCGGCTGAAATATGATTCGATACAAGATGCGAGTACCCCTGTTATGCGTGTTTCCGTTTGTCCTCGTCCCGTTCGCGTCGCGCGCGAACGGCCATTGCGACTCCCGCGATGGCGGCAAGGCCGATAAGGGATAGTATCACGGGAACGAGATACTGGGGTAGGGGGGACGTTCCGGATTCGGCTCCCGATTGCGCGCCTCGGGATCCCTGCGCAAGGCCTGTCGCCCGGTCGTCATCAAGGCTGGTCATTTCTCCATTCTCGCCAATCTCGTGGGCCGAACCGCGCGTTTCAAGGATCGAGGAATAGAGATCCTTGCTTGTCATCACGACGCGTTCCTGGATGTCCATGTCGAGGGTGATCTCGTACCAGGCGTCGTGCTGAATAACGCGCGCGGTAGCGAGGTAGGGGCTTTCGAAGTTGTCGGGGGAACCCGCGTATCGCGAGGTCCACGGAGCCTCCTGCTTGAGATCGGTCAAAAGGAAGAGGACGGTGTATCGGTCGGACTTTTGCCGGCGGTCGAGGTCCCGTTTCAGGGTGTCGAGCGCGAGCCCGATGTCCGTGTACTGTCCGTCGGGGCGTATGGCGTCGATCGCCCCGGTAACGGCCTCGCGGTCGGCGTCGGACTTGATCGTCCGCGAGAGCACCGTGTCGGCCTTTCCGTAAAACTGGTATACGGTGATCCGGTCTCCGTTGATGAGTATCTGCCCGAGGAGCTGGTCCCGAACCCACGCGTGCATGCTTTCGAACTTTCCCGGCTCCGCCATGGACAGTGACTTGTCTATGAGGATGTAGATATCGACCGGTATGGTCCGCTCCCCGGGGAAGAGGGGGACCGTAACCATGAGGAAAAGCATGAAGGTTCCAATGAAAGTTCGTATTCTCATGTTTTTTTCTCCTTGATCAGTTTATACCATTATAAGGGTTTTTGCACCTTACAAAAAAAAAAAAATGCTTTACATAATTGGGACTATGATTATAATAAGGTTATTGATCGACTAACGTATGCAATAGACTGATTTACAGTAAGGAGATAACAGTATGGGAAGCATTGATCTGCCCCGGAGCCCCAACGTATTCCACCCGGAAAAACCCAGTGCGGTCGGTTCGAGAAACTCGCTCGCCCAGGATTATCGCGATCAGCAGAAGGAAGTTAACCAACTCCTCGAAGAGGAAACCAATAAGGTTCTCCATCATATGCAAGCGCGCCTTCCCAAGGAAGTTCTCGAGCGCCTTGACGTCATGGGTGGCGTCAAAGAAAAACTCTACAACTACTTCAACCAGAACTACCAGAACATGTTCAACCGTTACATGGTAACGACTGAAGACGAAATGGTAAAAAAGGTCCGCGGCTTCGTGGATCGCGAGGAAATGAAGGTCCTCAACCGCTATACCCCGAAGGAGATCGCGACCCTCCTCGACGAGGTCGGCGGAGCCGACAAGTTCAATACCGGCGAAATCGAGAAATCGATGGTCAACATGTACGGTCACCTGCAGGGTCATATCCAGCGCGGCGTGAACGACCTCGAGACCCTCACGAACTCCCTCCTTCGCCAGAAGACCGACGTCGGCGCCTTCGTGCGCGGCGAAAACGCGTACTCCATCGTAAAGTGCGCGTTCAAGGACAACATCTACAAGCCGAAGACCGTCACCGACGTGAAGCTCTCGGTCAACATCCTCGATTCCGAGCTCATCAGCCCGATCTTCCAGTATCAGGCGACCGTCGAGTATCTCATCAAGGATCTCATCGCCAAGCACTACATGGACGAGATCGACAAGTACATCGAGAAACTCAAGGACGAGCGCATTGACCAGGGACTCGAGGAGCTTTCCGACGGCGAGATCATCTTCGCCAAGATGAGGAAGGTGAAGGACCTCACCGACGACGACGTGGACAACGCCAAGAGCCGCCGCTACGACATCATGGCCAAGGAGATGATGGAGCGCATCAACAACCTCCGCGCCGAGATAGATCCCGCGACCTTCGACCAGCTCAACATCCGCGAGAACCTCAAGAAGATCATCGACACCGAAAACATCCGCAACCGCGGGTTCAACACGGCGATCAACTCGCTCACCTCGATCCTCGATACCTCCAAGATGGGCTATCAGTACATCGAGAACCTCAAGAACGCGCGCGAGCTCATCCTCCGCGAGTACGACGACACCAACGCCGCCGTCCTTCCCGACGAGCGCTACGCGATCCGCCTCCGGTACTACGACAACGCCCAGCTCAACGAGGATCGCAAGGCCTACGAGGTCATGATCCGCTCGTTCGAGACCGAGGTCGAGCACCTGTGGGACGTCCTGAACACGCGCTACGAGGATTCCAAGTTCCTTACCCGCGTCACCGACTTCAACGATCTCGCCAAGATCTACAAGCGCAAGATCCGCAAGAACATCAAGGAAAAGACCGGCGATCCCCTCTATGAGGACATCGCGAAGGTCTGGGACGAGATCTCCTTCATCAAGCCGGTAGAGACCGAGGTCGAGAAGATGAACCGAACCTTCATCTTCGAGAAGGACAAGATCCGCAAGCGGCTCATCATCATGCGCGACAAGCTCAAGAACATGTACGACTACCAGTACCCGATCGAGCGCCGCGTCATGGAAGAAAGGCTTTCGTTCCTTGACACCGAGTTCATGAAGTTCGACTACATCATCAACCCGTTCCACCTTCAGCCGGGACTCCTTCTTGACGTGGATATCACCTCGATCAAGCGCAAGAAGGCCACGCTCGACGGAATGGCGAACGTTCTCAACGAGTTCCTGCATGGCGTCTCGAAGGGCTTCCAGGACGCCGCCTTCGCGTCGTTCAGCCGCCGCCGGTCCACGGTACGCGCCGACATCGCGCAGACCTTCGCGACCGAGGACGGGGATCCCGCGGCGGGCGAGCCCGCCGGCCGAGCCGCGTACCTCGACATGCTTAACGACGTGCCCGCCGCTCCCGTGGCGGTTGCCGCGCCCGTGAAGCGGAGCGCGCCGCCCGCCAAGGCCAAGGCCCCCGCGCGAACGGCGACGAAGTCCAAGAAAGCGGGCGTCGTTGACTCCGGTCGCAACAGCCGCAACCGCGGTCGCGCCACCGCGAGCAAGGGCAGGAAAGGCCTGAGAGAGATCTAACAGGTACCGCATGATTTAGTTCAGGAAACCCCCGGAAACAGGTCTTTTGCTGCGTTTCGGGGGTTTTTTTTATAGTTTCCGCGCATCAATGGGATATACTAAAGCGAAAATGAGGAGGACATGATGGTGGAACCGTCCAGTTTTTATACACGACTCGCCTCGAGAAGCGGTTTTAATTCGTCCGTGCGCCATATTACGAGGACGCTCGATCTTCTCGATACCTGCGGGGCGAAGAAAAACCTCGCAGACGAAATAAACGGCATGCTTGCAGAGAAGAATTTCGACGAATCCGAGATTCAGGCGGCCGTGAACATGCTGCTCGTCGAGAAATGGAAGTATCTGGCCGTCTCACGAAACATCTCCTCCGTCACGACCGACGCCTCCGAGGTTTCCCGCGTGGTAGCGCGCTGGAAGGCGGTGGATCTCGTCGTGGGATACCACCATCCGGATCTCGGTTTCATCGTCGTGAACCCGAAGAACCCCGATAGCGCGGCGGTACTGGCCGGCTTCAGAAAGAACGAGCTTGTTGTCGTCTACGCCGGAACGGCGAACGAGGGAGCGGTCGCGGAGCGAAACGCGCGCGACGCGGTCTCCATCCTATTCTCGCTTATCGAGGGCGGCAAGGTCGCCAAGGCGCCCGCGTCGCTCGTTCCCGGTCCCTTTGCCTTCGTCCCCCCGAAAAAGCCGACCGTAAAACGCGCCGCTCCGGTCAAGACGCGCGCGAAGCGGATGCCGCGCGCGGTAGCCGCCGAGCGGACCGCGGTTGCCGCGGAGCCGGCGCCCGTCGCCGCCCCTGCGCCCGCCGCCGCCCCTGCGGTACCGGGACGCTCGAAGATGTCCGGTCTCGTGTCGGTCAACGTCTCGAACGAGCTCTTCCACAACGGAAACGTAGAAGCCTGGAAACGGATCATCAGGAGCTACAACGCGAAATACCCGAACCTGCAGGTCATCGTGTATTACGACGGGGAGCGCATCGTCGACATCAACACCCTGTTCAAGTGGGGCAAGGTCAAGCACGGCAGCTGTATCCAGTTCGCCGTCGCGGGTGAGGATATACAGGATCTCGCCAAGCTCTCGCGGTATTTCCGCCAGGGCGCGAGCCCGCAGTTCGAAGCCTTCCTCCGTGGATCGCCCGACACAGTCATGAGCCTTTTCTAGGAGCGCCGCCATGAATTACGATGAATCGATACACTTTTTCAGCCAAAAAGAGACCGTCTCGCAGAAAATCGACCGCGGGCTTCTTGGTATCCGGGGACGCCAGGCCAACGAGTTCGCCGAACTGGGGCTTCCGCTCCTGCCCGGTTTTATCATCGACGCCGATCTCGCGTCGGCCCTCGAGGACGAGCCCGTCAGCGAGCTTGTCGCGCCGTACCTGCGCAAGTGCAGCGAGGTGGTCGGCAAGTCCTTCGGCGATCTCGACAACCCCCTGCTCGTGAAGATCGTCATATCGCCGAATCTCGCGATCGCCAACTACCCGACCCTGCATAACTTCGGACTCACGAAACAGACGATACCCGGCTTCGAGAAATGGGTCGGCTCGAATTTCGCCGCCCACGAGGTGCTCTTCCTCCTGAGGGGAATCCTTTCCATACAGAAGCAATGCGCCGAACTCGAGTCGCGCAAGGTCGAGGAATCCGCCATCGACCACGCGCTCTCCGAGATAGTCGAAAGCCTCAAGAGCGGCAAGATCGAGAGTTCCGGCTACGATATCATGGCCAAGTACGAGCATTTCATGCCGGCTGGCTTTTTCGAGTCGCCGGAGGCCCAGCTCGAGCTTTCGCTGAAGATCATCAGCCGGCTCCTCGCGCTCGACGAACAGAACGACAGCGACACGGCCATTCTGGTCCAGCCGATGGTCTACGGCAACTACGGCAAGGATTCCTGCTCCGGGTCCTTCTTCAGCCGGGACATCGTCACCGGCGAGAAGAAACTGCAGGGCAAGTTCTTCGAGGAGAAATTCGACGACATCAACGCCGTCGGCAAGGACATCAACAAGATCAGCCCGGCCTTCCTCAAGAAGCTCCAGCAGATCGCCTGGATGCTCGAGGACGACAGCAAGGAGATCCGCCAGGTCCGCTTCACGATTGAGAACGGCAAACTCTGGCTCATCGAGCAAAAGTCGGTCGAGGCCAAGAGCACCATATCCCTCATCCAGCTCCTTCTCGACCTCAACAAGCGCAGGGTCGTCTCCGACGCCTACGTGGTAAAGACGGTGAAGCCCGGCCTTTTGAACGAGATACTGCACCCCGTTCTCGACATCATGAGCGTCAAGGAGATGAAGAAATCCTCGGGCGGAATCGCGGGCGCGCCGGGCGCGGCCGTCGGACGGGTGTACTTTACGGCGGATTCGCTCATCGACGCGCAGAGAATCGCCCGGCAAAACGGCGAGGACACGCGGTGCATCCTGATCATGCCCGCGACCTACGCGGGCGACGTGAAGGGAATCGAGGTGGCCACGGGCGTCCTGTCCAACGAGGGCGGCTATTCGGCGCACGCCTCCGTCGTCGCCCGCCAGTACGGAAAGATCTCCCTCGTCAGGCCCGACATGGTCATCCGCGGCAAGAAGGCCATCCTTGACGGCGTTACGATCAACGAGGGCGACTACCTGACCCTGAACGTTCCCTACTACGGCGAGTCGACGGTCTACTTCGGATCCGCGAAGCTCATCGAACCGGACCCGAAGACCTCCGGACTCCTCGATTTCATCAAGCTGACGCGCTCGTTCATCCAGGATTTCCACGTTCGCGCGAACGCGGACAGCCCGCGCGACGCCGCCCTTGCCCTGCAGTTCGGCGCCGAGGGAATCGGACTGTGCCGCACCGAGCACATGTTCTTCAACGAAAAGCGCATCAACGTCTTCCGCGAGATGATCCTTTCGGAGACGGCGGTCGAGCGCAAGAAGGTCCTCAAAAAGCTTCAGAAGATGCAGGCCGACGATTTCTACGGGATCTTCAAGGCCATGGCGGGCCGCGAGGTAACGATCAGGCTTCTCGACGCCCCCTTGCACGAGTTCCTTCCCCACAATCCCTCCGAGCTCGACGCCTTCATGGCCTACCTCGACGCCAAGGGCGACACGGCCCTGACGAGGTCGCTCGTCCAGGAGAAGATCACCGCGCTCGCCGAGATCAACCCGATGCTCGGCCATCGCGGGTGCCGCATCGCGATTTCCTTCCCCGAGATCTACGAGATGCAGGTACGCGCCATATTCGAGGCGGCCTATGCCCTGCAAAAGGAAAGGGTCTCCGTTCTCCCCGAGATCATGGTGCCGATCGTGATGAATTTCCGCGAGCTGAAGCAGATCGTGTACGGAAAGAAGATCGAGGGCCATACCTATCAGGGCATCATGTCCATAGAGGAAGACGTCCGGAAGGAGGTCGGTTCGCGAAAGATCGACTATCGCATCGGAACGATGATCGAGCTTCCCGCCGCAGCCCTGAGCGCCGGCGAGATCGCCCGGTACGCGCAGTTCTTCTCGTTCGGCACGAACGATCTGACGCAGACGACGCTGGGCCTGTCCCGCGACGACTTCAACTCGTTCATGCCCGACTATACGATGTACGATCTCGTCGACGGGAATCCCTTCGCCGTTCTCGACCCGCGCGTGCGCGAGCTTATCGAGACCGCCGTCGAGCGCGGTTTGGCCGCCCGCCCGGGTCTTTCGACCGGCCTGTGCGGCGAGCACGGCGCGCGCCCCGAGAATATCAAGTTCTGCATGGAGTGCGGCCTTGACTACGTATCGTGCTCGTCGTACTCCGTTCCGATCGCGTTGTTATCTATCGCTCAAGTTGAATTGGAAAATGCCGAAAAAGAAGGTAGGGAGCTTCTTCCGAAGACCTCCCGTCCGACTTCGGCCGGAAAGGCGACCAGGAAACAGGGAAACAAAGGCGCCACCGGAAGTAAAAAATCGGCCAAGGCCGGAAAAGCAAAGAAAGCTGTTGCTGGAGGAAAAAGGATGATGGACGAAATGGACACGAAACTGGCGACCGTCGCCAAGGCCGACAAGCCTGCCGCGAAGAAGCCCGCCGCGAAGAAACCCGCGGCCAAAAAGCCCGCGGCCAAGAAGCCCGTAGCGAAGAAGCCCGCCGCGAAGAAACCCGCGGCCAAGAAGCCCGCCGCGAAGAAGGCCGTAGCCAAGAAGCCCGCCGCGAAGAAGCCCGCGGCCAAGAAGCCCGCCGCGAAGAAGGCCGTGGCCAAGAAGCCCGCCGCGAAGAAGGCCGTGGCCAAGAAGCCCGCCGCGAAGAAGGCCGTGGCCAAGAAGCCCGCCGCCAAGAAGGCCGTAGCCAAGAAGCCCGCCGCGAAGAAGGCCGTGGCCAAGAAGCCCGCCGTCAAGAAGGCCGTGGCCAAGAAGCCCGCCGCCAAGAAGGCCGTGGCCAAGAAGCCCGCCGCCAAGAAATAACGCCGTCCTGACGGTACATGACCGGCCCGGTAACAACCGGACCGGTTTTTTTTGTCCCGGGCCGTCCTGGACTTGCGTTGACAAACGTGTCTAGCATATTCTACTATAGATAAACTATGACCGCTAACGAGCTACGAGCCAAGTATATCGCGTTCTTTAAAAGCAAGGCGCACGCTGAAATCTCCGGAAAGTCACTGATTCCCGAAAACGATCCGACGGTTCTTTTCACGACGGCGGGTATGCATCCGCTGGTGCCCTATTTGATGGGAGAACCCCATCCCGCGGGCAAGCGCCTGACAAACTACCAAAAATGCATTCGTACCGGCGATATCGACGCGGTAGGGGACTCGAGCCACTTGACCTGCTTCGAGATGCTCGGCAACTGGTCGCTCGGCGACTACTTCAAGAAAGAGGCCATCACCTACAGTTTCGAGTTTCTCACGAGCCCGGAGTATCTCGCCCTTCCGGTTGATTCCCTTTCCGTAACCGTTTTTGCCGGCGAAGAGGGCGTTCCCCGTGACGAGGAATCCGCCGCGATCTGGAATTCCCTCGGGATTCCCGTCGAACGCATCCATTTCCTGCCCCGAGCCGACAACTGGTGGGGACCCGCGGGAGAAACCGGTCCGTGCGGACCTGATACCGAGATGTTCGTCGATACGGGAAAGCCCTCCTGCGGTCCGGAATGCCGGCCCGGCTGCCATTGCGGCAAGTATATCGAGATTTGGAACGACGTCTTCATGCAGTACAACAAGCAGAAGGACGGCACGTACCAGAAGCTCGAGCGAACGTGCGTGGATACGGGCATGGGCATCGAGCGTACCGTCGCCATGCTCAACGGCAAGAAATCCGTCTACGAGACCGAGATATTCATTCCGTTTATCGCGGCCGTCGAGTCCATATCGGGAAAGAAATACGGCGCGAACGAGGCGGACGACGTCTCGATCCGTATCATATGCGACCATGCCCGCGCGGCGACCTTCATTCTGGGCGACCCCAAGGGCGTCACCCCCTCGAACGTCGGGGCTGGCTACGTGCTTCGACGCCTCATCCGCCGTGCGGTCAGGCACGGAAGAAAGCTCGGGATAGACGGGCTTTTCCTCGGCTCGATCGCGGAGGTCGCGATCGGTATGTACCGCGGGCCTTATCCTGAGATCGGCGAAAAGGCCGATTTCGTGCTCGCCGAGCTCAAGGCCGAGGAGGAGAAATTCCTCGTCACGCTCCAGAAAGGCGAGGCCGAGTTCGAGAAAATGCTCCCGAACCTGCTCAAAAATCCGCAACGGACGATGTCGGGTCGACTCGCCTTCAAGTTGTACGATACCTACGGCTTCCCCATCGAACTGACCGAGGAGCTCGCCGCGGAAGGCGGTTTGAGCGTCAACCGGGAGGAATTCGACGAGGCCTTCAAGAAGCATCAGGAGCTTTCCCGCGCCGGCAGCGAGCAGGTGTTCAAGGGCGGTCTCGCCGACCATTCCGAGCAGACCACGGCCTACCATACCGCCACGCATTTGCTGCAAAAGGCCCTTCGCATGGTTCTCGGCGATCACGTCGGCCAGAAGGGCTCGAACATCACCGCAGAGCGCATGCGGTTCGATTTCACGCATCCCGCGCCGATGACGCCGGACGAGATTCGCCGCGTCGAGGAGATCGTGAACGAGCAGATTCGCGCGGATCTCCCGGTAGTAATGGAGATCATGCCCCTTGAAGAGGCGAAGAAGTCGGGGGCCATGGCGCTTTTCGGCGAAAAATACGAGGATACCGTCAAGGTATACTCCATCGGTTCCTTTTCCAAGGAAGTTTGCGGGGGGCCGCACGTCGACCGGACCGGTACGATGGGCGTGTTCCATATCCAGAAGGAACAGTCGTCATCCGCCGGAGTACGGCGAATTCGCGCGGTTTTAGAGCGGGCGGCCGAGTAACTTCCCGTAGCCAGTACTGTTTATTCAATAAGATTCAGCGATGTATCGAAGAAGGTATGACATGAAGCGTTTCGTAATCAGCGTGTTTTCTCTCGTTTTGTCGGTTGGCTCGCTCGCGGCACAAAGCGATTTGCAGTCGATCGTGAACATCAAATTGCAAAAAACGGAGCCGATCACCCTCAAGCAGCTCAAGGGTCGCGTTGAGGCATACCAGAAGGAGCTCAACCGGGTCATGACCGTCGACGAGAGAAAGAAGGTCCTTGACACGATAATCAACGAGCGTCTCGTCGTTCAGGCCGCCGAGAAGGAAGGAATCAAGATTCCGGATTCCGAGATAAACCAGAGTTTCGCCCAGATGATCTCCCAGCAGATCGGAAAGAAGGTTACCGAGCTCGAATTCGCCCAGATGGTGAAGGAGCGCTCCGGCATGTCGCTTGACGACTACATGCGCGCCCAGAACGGGATGAACGTCACCGAGTACAAGGCCTTTCTCAGGAACCAGATGATAGCCCAGCGGTACGTCATGATGAAGAAGCAGGCCGAAATTCAGGCTGCTCCGGCGCCAAGCGACGCGGACATCCGCGCGAACTACGAGCTCAACAAGCAGAGCTTCGTGCAGACCGACATGGCCAAGCTCTTTCTCGTCGTGGTCCCGAAGGGAGACAACGCGGCGCAGGCCGAGGCAAAGCTGAAGGAGCTTCACAAGCAGCTCAAGGACAAGCCCGCTTCCGCAAGCGAGATAAAGGTACGCTCCCAGGCCGCCAACTCCGGATATCAGGCGGGCGACCTGTTCGTCAACAAGAACGCCTCCGCCTCCAAACAGCTCGGCATCCCGATGGAGGCCCTGCTCAAGATATTCGCGATGGCCGAAGGGGACGTCTCCGACGTGACCGAGACCGCAAACGACTTCCAGTGCTTCATCGTCCAGCAAAAGTATCCCGCGAAGATACTGGAGCTCAGCGACATCGTAAAACCCGGAACCACCGTGACGGTGTACGAGTATATCAGGGGGAACCTGTTGGGTCAGGCGCAGAACGCGGCGATCAGCAATGCCCTCCAGCAGCTCATCAACGATCTTCGCAAACCCGAGAATTTCCAGTTCATCAAGAACGACGCCGAGCTGGCTAAACTGCTCGCCTGGTAACGAGATGGCGGGACGCAGAAAAGGAAGAATCATCGCGTTCCAGGCGCTGTATGCCTGGGACGTTTCAAGGAGATCCCTCGAGGATCTCCTCGCGTTTGACTGGGTCGAGGACGACAAGCGCGAGCGGCTGGGAGAGGAGGGCATAGCCTTTCCCAGGCTCATAATCGCGGGCGCGATCGAACATATCGAGGAAATCGACCGCAACATAACCGAGAACCTCACGAATTGGGATTTTGACCGGCTGAACAAGGTGGATCTCGCCATCCTCAGGATGAGCGTATATTCCCTCCTGTACCAAACGGACGTGCATCCGTCGATCGTCATCGACGAGGCCGTCGACATCTGCAAGGAATTCGGCGCCGACGATTCGTACCGCTTCGTCAACGCGGTCCTTGACAGCATCAGAAAGAAACACGAGGGGTCCCGGGCGCCTTGAGTACCGCGCGCGGTTTCGCGTTTCGCCCGTCCCCGCTGGCGGCAAGCCTCCTGTGCGTCTTTGCCGTCATAGCCGTGTCAGCGGCCATTTTCGTCGCCACGCGATCAGGCCCCGATTCCGCGGAAAGATGGTATCGCGACCTCGCCAGGGCCGACGGGCTGATCGCCTCCGGCGACGAGCGGGCCGCCGCCAGGATCCTGTACTCGCTCCGGAAGGGCGCCGTCGGCTCCGCCCAATGGCTTTCCATCGCGAAACGGGAGCGCGCCATCGGACTATCGGCGCGGTCGGTAGATACCCTCCGGAAGGCGCTCGTCAAGAGCCCCGCGTCGGATACCCTCGCGGCTGTACTGGCCGACACGCTCGCGGAATCGGGTTCCCTTGACGAGGCCGCCCGCATCGCGCGGCCCTTGCGTACGGGAAGGTTCGCGGCCCTTTCCGCCTCGGTAGAGCTTCAGGCCGCCCTGAAATCGGGGGATATCTCCCGCATCGACCCCGAGTGCCTCGAGGTCGCCTATGACGTGACCGGAATCCCCACATACCTCAGAAACGCCGTCGCGCTTTCGGCGGAGCGCGGAAACCTGGGAGCCGCGTGCGAGTTCGCGCGGAAACTCGTTTCGGTCGACCGGGACGCCGATCCCCGCGACTACCATCTCGCCTCGCTCGCGCACTACGACGCGGGCCTCTTTGCCGACGCGATCCGCCTCCTTGATCGCGAGGGCACGGTTCCCTCCGCGCCGGAGCTTGAGCTGAGGGCCGACGCGGCCTGGTTGACCGGGTCCGCGGAGCTCGCCACGCGCGACTGGGCCGAATCCGCCGCGCGGTTTCCCGAGCGCTCTCCCGTCGCCTGGTTCAACCTGTCCGTCGCCCTCGACGACGGGACGGCCCTGGGCCGTGAGGAATCCGTACGCGCGATTGACTCCTGCCTCGACCGTTTTCCGAAGTACTATCCGGCCGTCGCGCGCTTTTCCCGCCTGGCCGTCATGCGCGACACGGCGCGCCGTCAAAAGTCGGGCGCGGACCTCGCGGACGATCCGGTTTCCGCCTACCTCATCGAGCGTGATTTCCTGAGCCGTGACGCGCGCGCCGCGTTGTTGCCACCCGACTATTCCGTCGACCGCGCCGCCTCGCTTCTGGACGCCGCCTGCACGGGCGAGGCCTTCGGAATCGACGCGCGTTTTTTGATCGAGCGGGCCCGCTTGCGGTTCGCCCTCGACCCCGACCGAACGCGGTCGAACGCCGAGATATGGCGGCTTCTCGAGCGGTTCCCCGACGATCCCTTCGTCGGCGAGTACGCGGTGTGGCATTTTGCCTCGGTCGGGGAGGGCGCGACGGCCTTCTCGATCAACCAGGGGCTCCCGGATGGCGGCCTGGCCTTCTATCGAGGGCTGGAGGCGGCGATGTCGGGAAATCTCAATGAGGCCCTGGAGGCCTTTCAGGCCGGGGCCGCTGACGGAGCGGACGCCTGGGTTTCCCTCGCCAACATCGCCGCCGTGCACGAGCGCGCGGGAGACGTGCCGCGCGCGATCGACGAGCTTGCGCTTGCCGCCGGCATGGCCCGGGAAAAGCCGGACCAAAGTCGCCTGCACCTGCGCCTCGCGCGGCTCCTGATACGCTCGCGCCTGTACGAGCGCGCCGAGAGCGTGCTCGGCTACGCCCTGGAGCTTGACTCCTCGAATCACCGCGCGCGAGCACTGCTGCTCGAGTTGGAACGGGAGAAGTAAAAAAAAGCCCCTATCCCGGGAGGCGGGAGTAGGGGTCCAGCAGATAGGCTGTTTCGGGCGTTTACTCTATAACCGCGATGATGTCGCCGGCCTTGAGGACGAGACAGTCGTCGCCGTCAATCTTTACCGGCGTACCCGCGTATTTTTCGAACATCACCTTCTGCCCGGCAGACACCTTGATCTTTTCCTTGTCGTCGCCTACGGCGACTACGATTGCGGTCTGGGTTTTTTCCTGCGCGGTATCCGGAATTATGATTCCTCCCGCGGTTTTAGCCTCAAGCTTGTCGGTTTTCACCAGAACGCGGTCTGCCAATGGTTTCACTTTCATCGAAAATCCTCCTCGTTGCACCAAAATATACGAATAAAGCATACCCGCGGTCAAGTCTGGCCGGTTTTTCGTAATATGGACCATATTGATACAGTATTTCACCTCGTGGGGGGCACTGTGTCAAAACAACACGAAGCGGGGGCAGGACCGGGGAAGGATCCTTGACGTGACCGTGGCGCACCGTGTCTCGCCTTGCAGGTAATTCTTTGTATTACAATAATATAGAAAATTATCCGTGATGTCATATTGATGAACAAAAATTGGCACGCTTCTTGCTAATAATATTCAACATCAACTGTGGAGGGAAACTATGACTAATTCAACCGTTCGGCGATCACTTGGCGAAGACAACATCCTTTCCACGTATTTGCGCGAGATAAACGAAGTATCCCTGCTCGGCAGGGAAGAGGAATATACGCTCGCGATGGCGGCGGCCGCCGGCGACAAGGAAGCCAAGGAGCGCATGGTACGCGCAAACCTGAGGTTCGTCGTAAACGTGGCGAAGAAATACCAAAACCAGGGACTTCCCCTCATGGATCTCATCAGCGAGGGAAACATAGGCCTACTTAACGCGGTCGAGCGCTTTGACGCGACCAAGGGATATCACTTTATCTCCTACGCCGTCTGGTGGATCAGGCAGGCGATACTGAAGGCCATTTGCGAAAAGTCACGCATGATACGGCTTCCGCTCAACCGGGCAAACGAGCTCGTCCAGATCGAGAAGGCGAAGAAGATGATCATGGGCGGAAAGAGCGAGGAATCGGAGTTGCGCGAGATAGCGGGGCTTCTGGACATGAAGCCGGAGCACGTACGCGACATACTTGCCATCTCCCGCGACATGGTATCCCTTGACGCGCCGGTATCGGCCGAGCGGGAGGGTTCATCCATCGGGGACTTCATCGAGGACTCGCGGTACGACCAGCCCGAGGACTATACGATAACCTCCTCGCTGCGCGACGAAATAGACGGCGTATTGGCCACGCTCAGCGAGAAGGAGGCGTCGGTCATCAGGCTCAGGTTTGGTCTTGGCGGGACAAAGGCCATGTCCCTCAAGGAAATCGGGGACCGCTACAATCTGACCAAGGAACGGATCAGGCAGATTGAGAAGAAGGCGATTCGCCGGTTGCAAAATCCCGCGCGAATGAGCAGACTTGAGGCATACGTAGCCTGAGCGGGTTCGGGACAGACCGACACCCGCTGGATTGAGGAAGCCCGTCCGTTGTATACTTCGCCGCATGGTAGACGCGGCGATATTCGACATGGACGGGCTTCTTTTTGACACCGAGCGTTTGTGTTGCGATGCCTGGAGGGACGTTTCGTCGGCCTCCGGGTATCTTATGGAAGAATCCCTCTTTTTGTCCTGCGTAGGAAGAAACGACCGTGATACCCGGACCATCGTATTGAAGGCCCTCGGGGAATCCTTTCCGTACGACGAGTTCAAGGTAAAGGCCGGGGAATGGATGATGCGGGCCATGCACAGGGGCGGCCCGCCGGAAAAACCGGGAATCCGCCCGTTGTTGGGCTTTCTTCGCGACCGGGGGGCAAAGATTGCCCTCGCTACCTCGACGAGCGAACGTCACGCGCGATGGATGATCGAACGCGCCGGACTTTCCCCCTTTTTTGACGCGTGCGCCTTCGGAACCGAAGTTGAGCGCGGGAAACCCTCCCCTGACATTTTTTTGCTCGCGATGAACCGGCTTTCCTTGTCCGCTCCCGAACGGATTGTCGTGTTCGAGGACAGTTCCGCGGGGATTGAGGCGGCGTCAAAAGCGGGGATGAAACCCGTTTTCGTGCCGGATATGGTCAATCCCCCCGAAGCGGTGCTTGCGTTGGTATGGAAGAAGATAGAAAGGCTCGATGAGGCGGCGAATGAGGCCTTCTATGCCTGAATCCGGCAGGAAGGCAGTAAATATAATAAATATGCACAAAAAAGCAAAAATAGTGCATAAATATACTTGACCATCTTCGGGATTACCGCTAGGATATAATTATCGAGGCAAGAAAACGAAGACGTTTCTGCGGCACACGCAGAGACGTCTTTTTTTATGTCCGCAGTACGAGGAGGTAGTTATGGGCATACTGTCAAAGGCAGATATCGCGAAACTCGTCAAGGAGAATGACGTCAGGTTCATCCGGCTTCAATTTACCGACATGTTCGGGCTTTTGAAGAACGTCGCGATAACGCCGAGCCAACTCGACAAATGTCTGGACGACAAGTGCATGATTGACGGATCATCCATCGAGGGTTTCGTCCGAATCGAGGAATCGGACATGTATCTCCGTCCCGATCTCGACAGCTTCGCGATCCTTCCCTGGAGGCCCCAGCAAGGCAAGGTCGCGCGCTTTATCTGCGACATATACACCCCTGACGGGGCGGCGTTCGAGGGTTCCCCCCGGCGCATACTTGCCCGCCAACTCGAGCGCGCGAAAAAAATGGGCTATACTTTCAATGTCGGCCCGGAGCTCGAGTTTTTCCTTTTCCGCCTTGACGAGGCGGGAAACCCGACGATGGAAACGCACGATGACGCCGGATACTTCGATCTCGGTCCGACCGATATGGGCGAAAACGCCCGCCGCGAGATGGTGCTGGCCCTCGAGCAGATGGGCTTCGAGATCGAGGCCTCGCATCACGAGGTGGCGCCGGGACAGCACGAGATCGATTTCAGGTTCGACGACGCCCTCGTTACCGCGGACCGGGTCATGACGTTCAAGTTCGCGGTAAAGACGATCGCCCAGAGGCACGGCCTTCATGCCACCTTCATGGCGAAGCCGATCGCGGGCGTGAACGGCTCGGGGATGCATACGAACATGTCGCTCATGAAGGACGGGAAGAACGCCTTTTACGACGAGAAGGACGGGATCGGCTTGAGTCCGGTCGCGCGCTCCTTCGTTGCCGGCATTCTTTCCCACATGCGGGGAATCGCCGCGGTCACGAACCCGACGGTCAACTCCTACAAGCGGCTCGTGCCGGGCTACGAGGCGCCGGTGTATATCGCCTGGTCGCCCGCGAACCGGAGTCCGCTCGTGCGGATCCCCGCCGCGCGCGGGAAATCCACGAGGATCGAGCTCCGGTGTCCCGATCCCACTTGCAATCCCTATCTCTCGTTTGCGATAATCCTGGCGGCGGGCCTGGACGGAATCGAACGCGGACTGACCCCGCCCGAGCCGCTTGACCGGAACATCTTCAAGATGACCGCCGAGGAGCGCCTTTCCTCCGGGATTCAGAGCCTGCCGGGGAGTCTTGAGGAGGCGCTTGCGTGCATGAAATCCGATCCGCTCGCGCGGGAAGTCCTGGGGGACCACGTATTCGAGCGGTTTATCGAGGCGAAGGAGCGTGAGTGGGACGAGTATCGCACGAGGGTAACCCCTTGGGAGCTTGAATCCTGCTTGACGAAGTACTGACATGAAGAGCGTGATCGTTGCCTTTTCCAATCCCCTGCTCGCCAACTGGGCGACCGCCGTTCTCTCGCGGCACGGGTACTCGATCGAGTATACGTGCAAGACCGCGGGCGACGTGGCCCGCGTGGCGGACTTCTGCACGAGCCTCGTGGTCGTTTCGGGATTTCAGTTTCCCGACATGACCGCCGAGGGACTCATGGGGATACTCGACGGGCGATTGGCGATGGTTACGGTTCTGCTTCCGCATCAAAGGGATCTCGTCGAGCGGAGCGACCTGATTACCGTGCCGTATCCCGTGGCGACGTTCGACCTCCTGCAGGCCGTACAGCTCGTGGAGCGGAACGCCGCGCAGAACGCCGCCTCCCTGGGAGGAGCCCCCGTCGGGAAGTCCCGGCCGCATGACCGCCCCGCCGAGGAGAAACTGCAGATCCTCAAGGCGAAGGAGATAATGATGGACCGTTTCCAGATGACCGAGTCGCAGGCGCACAGGTTCCTGCAGAAGTCCAGCATGGACCGCGGTCTGAAACTGATAGACGCGGCCCGGATGGTAATCGAGAATTCACTAACGTTTTGAGATATGGAGGTGAACATGAAGAAACTGGAGATTGTGATTCGCCCGGAGAAGCTTGAGGTTGTCAAGAACATCCTCAACGATTCCGGGGCGTCCGGCATGATGGTCACGAACATCATGGGGTTCGGTAACCAGAAGGGGATAACCCATATCTACCGAGGGACCGAATACACGGTGAATCTGCTGCCGAAACTCAAAGTCGAGACGGTCGTCGCGGATGCGAAAATGAAGAAGGTGATCGACGAGCTGTGCAAGCAGGTCGCCACCGGAAATCACGGAGACGGAAAGGTGTTCGTGTACGACGTCGAGAACGCCGTGCGAATCAGGACGGGGGAAACGGGCGAGCCAGCCTTGTAGAAAACATGAGGTTCACCATCAATGGGGATTGGTGCTCGGGATATCAAGGTATCCGGCATGCAATCCCTTTTTTTATTCGCGGTGGACAAAGGAGCGTTTATGGAATTAGCTGAACTTGTCAAGGCCATTGATATGGTCTGGGTTCTCGTCGCGGCGATCCTGGTGTTCGCCATGCAGTTGGGCTTCGCCCTCGTCGAGACCGGCTTCACGCGGGCGAAAAACTCCGCGAACATCATCATGAAAAACCTGATGGACTTCTCCATCGGTTCGGTCGCGTATTACGTCGTCGGTTTCGGACTCATGTTCGGGGCAACCGCGGGCGGTTTCATGGGCTTGAGCGGATTTATCAAGCCCGAGACGCTGGGTCTCGACATCTTCGATTCCCTGACGCCTTCGGTATTCATCATCTTCCAGACGGTATTCGCCGCGACCGCGGCAACCATCGTCTCGGGAGCGATGGCCGAACGCACGCAGTTCCGCGCCTACGTCATCTACAGCTTTATCATCAGTCTCGTGATCTACCCGATAAGCGGTCACTGGGCATGGGGCGGCGGCTGGCTGAGCTCCCTCGGTTTCATCGACTTCGCGGGATCGACCGTCGTCCACTCCGTCGGCGGCTGGGCGGCGCTCGTGGGCGCCACCATTCTCGGACCGCGCATCGGGAAATACGACGCCTCGGGAAAGGCGAACGCCATCCCCGGACACAACCTCCCGCTCGGAGCGGCCGGCGTGTTCCTCCTGTGGATCGGCTGGTTCGGGTTCAACCCCGGTTCCACCGTCGCCGCGAGCGACCAGATCGGCTACATCGCGATGACCACCAACCTGGCCGCCGCGATCGCCGCCTGCGTCACCATGTTCGTAACCTGGTTCCGCTACGGCAAGCCCGACGTCTCGATGACGCTCAACGGCGCCCTTGCGGGTCTCGTAGCGATCACCGCCGGATGCGCCAACGTCACGTTCTACGGAGCGCTCGCCATCGGCGTCGTCTCGGGCTTCCTCATCGTCTTCGGCATCGAGTTCGTGGACAAGGTTCTGCATGTTGACGACCCCGTCGGTGCCGTATCCGTGCACCTCCTCAACGGCGTGTGGGGAACCCTGGCCGTTGGCCTTTTCGCGAAGGACGGCGTCGGCCTCTTCTACGGCGGCGGGCTCAAGCAGCTCGGCGTGCAGGCCCTCGGCGTGGGATCGTTCGGCCTCTGGACCGTCGTAACGACGACCATCCTCTTCCTCGTCATAAAGAAGACGGTCGGGTTGCGGGTGAGCGCCGAGGAGGAAAAGATCGGACTTGACATCTCCGAGCACGGAATGAGCGCCTATCCGGAATGGTCGGTAGGCGAGGAACTCCGGTAGGAACGGCTGTCCGACGGGTCTTTTGGCCCGAAACCATCTTGCGATACCCGCCTTTTTGCGGTAGTATTGGAATCGTGAAACCCGTAAAAGGCTATGGGAGTCCGGCTTTACGCCAGGACTCCCATTTTTTTTTATGTTAGGGACTCAGGCAAAGGGGCGGGGCATATGAAGACCAAATTCATTTTTATTACGGGAGGCGTCGTTTCCTCACTCGGCAAGGGAATCGCGGCGGCTTCTATCGGGTTACTGCTGAAAAGCAGGGGCGTTCGGGTCATGAACCAGAAATTCGACCCCTATCTCAATATAGATCCGGGCACGATGAACCCCTACCAGCACGGAGAGGTCTTCGTGACCGAGGACGGGGGGGAAACCGACCTCGATCTCGGCCATTACGAGCGTTTCACCGACGTCGCGCTCAGGCGGTACAACAACACGACCGCCGGCAAGGTCTATCAGGCCATACTCGACCGGGAGCGCGCCGGAGGCTACAAGGGAAACACCGTACAGGTGGTTCCGCACGTTACCGACGAGATAAAGAACCGCATACTCGAGGCCGCGCGCGAGTCCGACGTAGACGTCATCATTACCGAGGTCGGCGGCACCGTCGGCGACATCGAGTCGCTGCCGTTTATCGAGGCAATAAGGCAAATCAAGTATTCCGTCGGCAGGGACTCGTGCGCGTTCATTCATCTTGGCCTCCTGCCGTATCTCAAGGAGTGTGGAGAGCTCAAGACGAAACCGATGCAACACAGCGTCAAGGAGCTTTTGGGCTTCGGTATCCAGCCTGACATCATCATGTGCCGGAGCGAAAAGCCGCTCACGAAATCCATCCGCGAAAAGCTCGGGCTCTTCTGCAACGTGACGCAGGACGCGATAGTCGAAAATTTGAGCGCGAAATCGATCTACGAGGTTCCGCTCATGCTCGAGGCCGAGGGTCTGGGCGACACCATCTGCAAGCTCCTCAACATAAGCTGCGCCAAGCCCGACCTCGCCGACTGGAAGGCGATGGTCCACCGCTACTACCATCCCGAGCGCGATGTGACCATAGCGCTGGTGGGCAAGTACGTGGAACTGCACGACGCCTATCTCAGCGTCGCAGAGGCCCTGACGGCGGGCGGGATATTCCACAACGCCCGCGTCAAGATCGACTGGATAGATTCCGAACGGATCGTCGACGACGCTGCAGCCGCGGCCCTGCTCGGCTCCGCGGCGGGAATCCTCGTACCGGGCGGATTCGGGGACCGCGGCACCGCGGGAATGATCCGCGCGGCGAAATACGCCCGCGAGCATGACGTCCCGTACTTCGGGATTTGCCTCGGCATGCAGATAGCCGTCATAGAGTTCGCGAGAAACGTCCTCTCACTCGCGAACGCCGACTCGACCGAGTTCAGCCCCACGACCGAGCATCCGGTCATCGACCTGATGCCCGACCAGCAGGGCGTCAAGCTCGGCGGCACCTTGCGCCTCGGGGTGTGCAGGTGCCTCCTTACGGAGGGCTCGCTCGCGGAAAAGGCCTACCGGATCCACGACATACAGGAACGGCACCGGCACCGGTACGAGTTCAACAACGTGTACCTCGACGCCTTTTCCTCGTCGGAGATGCGGCTTACCGGGCGGAACCCGGAACGGAACCTCGTGGAGATCGTGGAACTCTCGTCAAAGAGCTGGTTCGTGGGAGTGCAATTCCATCCCGAGTTCGGCTCGAGGCCGAACAAGCCGCATCCGCTGTTTCGCGACTTCGTCGGCGCGGCCATCGCCTTTGCCGCCCGTCCGTCCGCCGCGACTTGATCGCGACTTGATCGTGTGTCGAGCGCGACTTGAGCGCGGGTTGTCCCGTTACGGGGACCCGCCGTGTTCGCGCGGTTCGCGCGTTTCTAGCAGGGAGAACGCGGCAACGCGGGCCCGCTCGAGCGTCTCGCGGTCCCGGATCGGGTCGGCGAGGACGAAGCTCGCGTAGCCCGATTGCCGGATACCGGTAATCTCGCCGGGACCCCGGATGCGGAGGTCCTCCTCGGCGAGGGCGAAGCCGTCTGTCGTTTCGTGCATGACGCGCAGGCGCGCCTTGCCCTCGTCGGTGAGGTTTCCTGAATACACGAGAAAGCAGTACGACTGCGCCTCTCCGCGTCCGACGCGCCCGCGAAGCTGGTGAAGGGCGGAAAGGCCGAAGCGCTCCGCGTGCTCGATCACCATGCAGGTCGCGTTCGGGACGTCGACCCCGACCTCGACGACGCTCGTCGCCACGAGAACGCGTATGGTCCCCGCGCGGAAATCTTCCATGATCCTTCTTTGCTCGCCTTCGTCCACGCGGGAATGGATGAGCTCGCACCGGTGCCCGGGGAATACCGAGGCCGTAAGCCGTTCCGCCATCTCCGTCGCGGACTTGAGCGACGACTCGCCCGGTCTCGCCTCGCTGTCGTACCCCGCCTCGTCCTCGCCGATCACAGGATACACGAAATAGGCCTGGTGGCCCGCGTCGAGCTCGCGCCTGACGAAGTCATACACCTTCGCCTCGTTGCCCGCGCGCGAGAGGTGCGTCTTGACCGGTTTCCTGCCCGGCGGCATCGTCCTTATGACCGAGACGTCGAGGTCGCCGAAAACCGAAAGAGCGAGGGTCCGCGGTATGGGCGTCGCGCTCATCATGAGAAGGTGCGGGGGCCGTTCGCGGGACTCCCCTCCGACGCCCTTTTCCTGCAACGCGGAGCGCTGGAGCACGCCGAAACGGTGCTGTTCGTCTATGACGGCGAGCGCGAGGTTCCGGTACGACACACCGGAAGAGAAAAGCGCGTGAGTGCCGATGACGACGTCGATCCCGCCGGAGGCAAGCTCCGAAAGGAGCCGCGCGCGGCCCGCCGCCTTGACGTTTCCGGTCAGGAAGGCGAGATTGACCCCGATCGGTTCGAGCATCCTCGCGGCGTTTTCGGCGTGCTGGCGCGCGAGCAGCTCGGTCGGCGCGAGCATCGCGACCTGCCCGCCGCGCTCCACGACGGCGAGCGCGGCGAGGAATGCGACAAGGGTCTTGCCTGACCCGACGTCTCCCTGCAGGAGACGCGCCATGGGGTAGGGTCCCGAGATATCCCCGTTTATGTCGGAGAGGGTCGCAAGCTGGTCTTCAGTAAGTTTGAAAGGAAGCCGTTCGATGAGCCGTCGCTGAAGCGGGCTCAACTGATGCGCCGCGCCGGCGGAATCCCGGCGGGAGCCCGCGTCTTCGGGCGCGGGAAGCCTTCCGCGCCGTGCAAGCGAGCGCGCGCCTATGGCGTACTCGAAGAGGAACAGCTCCTCGAAAACGAGGGCCTCCCGCGCCGCCCGGGCGTCCGCGAGGCTTTCGGGACGGTGCATCATCTTGACTATATCGCCCTTTTCAGGGATGCCGTTCGCGAGCCTGACCGGCTCGGGCAGTTCCGAGTCGATACCCCGGCAGTACTCGTCGATGGCGTTCGAGACGATCTTCCTCATCTGCGCCTGCGAGATCCCGGCGCAGAGCGGATACACGGGCAAGACCTTTCCCGCGGAGTCGTCGGCAAGCTCGATCTCGAACGCGGAGGACTGGATGGCGCCGTACGCGCGGCGGAAGGAACCGTACACCGAAACCCGCGAGCCTTCGGGAAACTGGCGTTCGAGAAAGGGCCGGTTGAAGCACGCGAGCTCCGCGACCGTGCCCTCGTCGTCCCGGATGAAGAGCTTGAGCGTGCGCATTCGTCCGTAACCGAACCAGTCGGCTCCGGTTACGGTGGCGACGACGCTTATCTTAGAGCGCGACTCGAACGCGGACAGCGGAAGGCGTACCGTCCTGTCCTCCCAGTCGCGGGGCCACCAGGCAAGGATGTCCCCGACGGTGAGTATACCGAGCGTCGCGAGCGGCTTCGCCGTCGCCGGGCCGACCCCGCGGACGCGCGTCGCGGGAACGGCTATCTCGGCGAGTTTCATCTATATGGGGAGGTTCCGCAGTATCCGTGAGAGGGCGTCGACCCCGTATTCGAGCGCGATACGCGCGACTGCGAACGCGACGATCGTGAAGATCACGGAAACGCGGTAGGAGATTACCTGTCGCCGGAACAGAAAGCCGGTGACCCGCGAGATGGAGGGGTTGAGGAAACGGTCGAGAACTGAACGGAACCGGGAGAAGCCGAACGGGTTCGACAAATCGTAGACGAGCCGGACGATCAGCAAGACAATGAAGATGTTGAGGAGAAAGGCGAAGAACGACCACAGGATCCCGAGAACCCCGGCGAGAATGGCCCCGAGCGTCACCTTCCCCGTGGCCCCGAGCGTCATGAACACCCGCGACGCGAGCGAGAGCGTGCCGAGGGCGATGATCGGGGTGAAGTCCATCGTCGCGGTTCTCGCGAAGGAGAACCGGCGGAACCAGTCGAGAAAGGGATCGCATGCCGACGAAAGAAGCCTTCCGACGGGACTGTAGTTCGCCTCGGGCAGCCAGGTCAGCACGATGCGCACGAGGCAGAGCAGGGAGTACAGGGATATGAGGGAACCTACGGTGAAAAACAGTGACTGCAGCATGAAACCTTCCTATTCCTTCCAGGCTTGGGCAACGCCGGGAAATTCGAGCACGCGCTCCAGAAATTCGTCGCTCGACGAGACCTGGATCTGGTTCGCGGCGCGAACGGTATACGGTCGGGCCGAGAACTCCATATGAAAATATACTGAACAAGGGCCGGAGGATTCAAACAAATAATCGCGCAAGGGCGTCAGTTTTCCCTCGTCCGTCACCGATGAGTCGAGTCGGATATGGATCTCCCGGATGGACTTCGCCTGCAGTTCGTTCGGGTCTATGAGGCTTTCGACGAGGAATCCGGGCGTGTCGCGGGACAGGTCGACCTTGCCGACGATTCCCCAGACCGTGTCGGGAAGCGCCCGGTCGCGGACCTTCTCCCATACGTTCGGGAAGAAGGTGAGGTCGAGCGAGCCGTTGAAGTCCTCGAAGGCCCCGAAGCCCATCCATTTTCCGGCCTTCGTCTGGTAGGGCCGCACGCTCCGGATCATGCCGACGATCGTGTAGAGCTTGTCCTTCTGCGCGCGTTCGGGGAAGCGCACGTCGAACGTCGAGGCGCGCTCGAAGGCCTTCCGGTAGTCGTCGAGCGGGTGGCCGGAGATGTAAAAGCCCAGAAGTTCCTTTTCCGTGCGCAGTTTCTCGCCCTTGGGCCAGTCCGGAAGCTCGTCGAACGAGAAATCGTCGAACTCCTTCTCGCCCGAATCCTCGAAGAGGCTTACCTGTCCGAAGCGGGAGGACTCCTTGCGGTGCGCGGCGTACTCGACCGCGCGCTCGAGGTTCGAAAGCAGGGTCGGCCGGTTCGTGCCGAGCCGGTCGAAGCTCCCGGTCTGTATGAGCACCTCGACGGCCTTCTTGTTGACCGTCTTGAGGTCCACGCGGTCCAGGAATTCCATGAAGTTCCCGTACGGGCCTCCGGTCTCGCGCTCGGATACGATCATCTCCGCGGCCTGCTCGCCGAGGCCCTTGATGCCGAGAAGCCCGTATACGATGCGCCCCTCGACGACCGTGAAGTACGAGCCTGAGCGGTTGACGTCGGGAGGTTCGATGGGTATGCCCATCTTCCTTCCCTCCGCGATGTACTCGGGAAGCTTGTCGACGGAGGCTATTTCGTTCGTGAGGTTGGCGGCGATGAACTCCGCAGGGAAGTTCGCCTTCAGCCACGCGGTCTGATACGCGACGACCGAATACGCGGCGGCGTGGCTCTTGTTGAACCCGTAGCCCGCGAAGGGGATGAGGATGTCGAACACGCGGCCCGCGTCGGCGGCGGAGAATCCGTTCTTGACCGCGCCCTCCACGAAGGTCACCTTCTCCTTTTCCATGACCTCCTGCTTCTTCTTTCCCATCGCGCGCCTGAGAAGGTCCGCTTGTCCGAGCGAGTAGCCGGCGATGCGCTGGGCGACCTGCATGACCTGTTCCTGATAGACGATGACGCCGTACGTTTCCTCGAGGATTTCCTTGAGGCAGGGATCCGGGTAGGAAATCTTCGAAGGGTCGAATTTCGACTCGATGAACTGGTCGATGTACGCCATCGGTCCCGGCCGGTACAGGGCGTTGAGGGCGATGAGGTCTTCCATCTTGTCGGGTTTGGCGCGCTTGAGGATGTTCTGCATGCCCTGACTTTCGAACTGGAAGACGGCCGCGCTCTTTCCCTCGCCGAGCATCCGGAACGTCGCCTCGTCCGTGTCGCTGATGGAGCCTATGGCGAACGAGGAAAGCTCCCCGCCGCGCTTGCGTATGAGTTCCTCGGTATGCGTGATGAGCGTGAGGGTCTTGAGGCCGAGGAAGTCCATCTTGACGAGGCCGCAGTCCTCGATGAGATCCATCGTGAATTGCGTGGCGACCTTTCCCGTCTTCGAGTCCTTGTACAGGGGCACGTAGTCGGTGAGCGCCGTCTTTCCTATCACGATACCGGCCGCGTGAAGGCTCGTGTTGCGGTTCGTGCCCTCCAGGGCGAGCGCGATGTCGAACAGTTCCTTGTAGCGGGGATCCTCGCGGAGTGAGGCGAGCTGGCCCGATCCCTGGAACTTCGGATTCGGCTCGAAGGCGTCCTTGAGGTGCGCCTTGATGTCCTCCGGGACGAGCTTGGTGATCATGTTCACGTCCTGGAGCGGTATGTCGAGCACGCGCGCGACGTCCTTGATCGCGGCCTTCGGCTTGAGCGTGCCGAAGGTTATGATCTGCCCGACACGGTCGTCGCCGTACTTCTGCCGGACGTACTCGATGACCTCCTGCCTGCGCTCGAAGCAGAAGTCAACGTCGAAGTCAGGCATTGAGATGCGCTCGGGATTGAGGAAGCGCTCGAAGAGGAGTTTGTAGCGGAGCGGGTCGATGTCCGTGATCCGCATCGCGTAAGCCACGATGGAGCCGGCGCCGGAACCGCGTCCGGGGCCGACGGGGATGTCGCGTTCCTTGGCCCAGTTGATGAAATCCCACACGATAAGGAAGTAGCCGACGAAGTCCATCTTCACGATGACGCCGAGCTCGTAGTCGGCGCGCGCGCGGATCTCCGGGGTGATCTCCCGGTACCGTTTCGAGAGGCCCTCGTACACGAGATGCCGGATGTAGCCTTCCTTCGAGTCGAAGCCGGACGGAATGTCGTACACGGGGAGCAGGGGCCCCGGCTGCGGGATGGTGAGGTCGCACATCGCGGCGATTCGGACCGTGTTCGACACGGCCTCGGGGTACTCGGGGAAGAGGCGCGTCATCTCGTCCGCGTCCTTCAGGTAGAACTCGGAACCCTCGAAGCGCATGCGTCCCGGCTCGTTTCGCGTGCGCTTGGTGCCTATGCATAGCAGGATGTCCTGCGCGACGAAGTCCTTTTTTTCGCAGTAGTGGGCGTCGTTCGTGACGACCATCGGGATGCCCAGCCTGCGGGCAAGGGCGATCAGCCTCGGCGCGACCTCGCGCTGTTCCCTGATCCCGTGGTCCTGAAGCTCGATGAAGTAATTGCCCGCGCCGAAGATGTCGCGGTACGCCCGAGCGACCGACTCGGCCTCGGCCGTCTTTCCCTCGAGCAGGAGCGACGGTATCTGGCCCGCGAGACAGGCCGAGAGGCAGACGAGTCCCCCCGAATGCGCCCGGATGAGCTCTTCGTCGATGCGCGGCTTGTAGTACATCCCCTCCGTGAAGGAACGTGAGGAGAGTTTCATGAGGTTCCGGTAGCCCTCCTCGTTCTTCGCGAGGAGGATGAGGTGATAGTATTTGGTGGTGTGCTCGGAGCCGCCCTTTTCGGCGCGGTTGCCCGGCGCGACGTAGAATTCGCTTCCGATGAGCGGTTTGATCCCCGCGGCGACGCATTCCCGGTAAAAGCGCAGGGCCCCGAACATGTTGCCGTGGTCCGTTATGGCCAGGGCCGTCTGCCCGAGCTCCTTGGCCCGCGAGACCATCCGCTTGCACGACGAGGCGCCGTCAAGGAGGGAGTAGTCGGTATGAACGTGAAGGTGTACGAAATCCGGCATGGCCCCATTGTATCACGGAATGGGGCCCTTGGTCATTCGGGACGGGCCTCGCGCGACCAGAGGCAGCCGCAATAGTCCTGGCGGTAGAGGCCGAATTCGCGGCTTAGCGCGATCGACCGACCGTACCCGTCACGCTTTTTGAAATCGGACGGAAGCCATCTGACGCCGACTCGCGCCGCGACGGCCGTCCCTATCGCGTTGATTCGCGGGGCGTCTTTGTGCGGGCTTACCGTCAGCGTGGAGCAAAACCAGTCAAAGCCGAGTTCCCTCGCGCGGACGGCGGTGCGCTCGAGCCTGATCCGGAAGCAGACCGAGCACCGGGCCCCTCCCTCCGGCTCCGAGGCAAGCGGCTCCGCCTCGGGGAGAAAATCGCCGGGAAGATGGCCCTCGTCGAGATACTCGACGGGATGGGGCACGGCGAGAAGCGAGATCGCGCGACGCTGTTCGGCGGCCCGGCGGGCGTATTCCCCGGCCGTATCGATGTTCGGGTTGTAATAGAAAACGGTCAGGCGGAAGTCGGGCGCGAGTTCCGTGATGACGGCGGTGCTGCAGGGACCGCAACAGGAATGGAGGAGGAGCGAGGGCGGCCGATCCGTGCCCGCCTCGCGGCCGATCCCGCGGACGCGCGCGATCTCGTCGTCCATGAGACGGCGATAGTCGGTCTTCGGCCCGCTCACAGTTCCTCCAGCCGCCTCAGCAGGCGTGAAACGAACCCCGGCCCGTCGCCTAACGACGACTTCGGGACGCGGAAGCCGATGGCCCCGGGGTGTCCGCCTCCGTCCGCGATGGAAAAATCGGCCAGGATCGTGCGCAGGTCTATCTCCGCGATGTCGCGCGCAGTCCGGATGCGAAACTGGACGAGGCCCGAGATACCGGGCGGGTCATAATAGGAGGTCATCCCGATAACCCCGGACCTCTCGGCGAGGTTGTCGGTGACCGACTTGATGGCCTTGACGAAGGTGTTGTAGTCGGTTTGCGCGAGGATGGCAACCGACTCCTCCTCGTTCAGGGTCACGTATCCGGTTCTGCCGGAATACTTCGCCCGCGCGAGGATGTCCTGGTAGATGTCCTTCTCGAAGACGGTGAGGAGTTGAATGGAAGAAAAGATGTCGTGCGTGGAGGCGTAGTTCTCGGTGTTTTTCCGCAACGAGGCCTCGAGAATCGAGGAAAAGCGCGTCGTAAACAATTTATAGAAGAAGAGGTCGCGGTTTTTTTTCAGGGTCAGGCCGTTTTTGGTGTCGCCGATCATCCCGGTGAGCATCGCCAGGACGATATTGCGCGAAAAAAGGTGCCGTATTTCGAATGATTCCAGCAGTTCCGTCATCCCCTCCAGCTTGTGGCAGAAGAGGGCCAGCAACTCGCAGGTGCTCGTGGCGTAATGCACGAAACGGTAGCCCGCCGTGCCGGAGTATTCGGCGTCGGCGGACAAATGGTGGTCAAACTCGATTATCGGGACCGGTTTTCCGTCGATAAAGCGCTCCTCGCGAAGGAGGGTCAACATCGCCGGGCTCAGGGATATCATGTCGGGCTTCGGGGTGTCGAGCACGCAGATGACCTCGTACTCGTGATGCAGCGTTTCCGAGCCGACGACGAGGCTGATGTTGTTGTAGCAACAGATGTTCGAAAGGAAAGAGAGTTGGTCGGGTATGGGATTCGAGAGATAGATGACGACGTCTTTCCCGAATTTGGTGAGGAGCAGCGCCATGGTTACGAGCGAGGCTATGCAGTCCTCGTCCGGAAGAACGTGACCGAGGAGGAGAAACGACTTCCGTTCCCGGATGACCGTAAGTATCCTCCCGATGGTGCGGTTTCTTTCCTTGATAGTTGGAAACGGGCGTTTTTTATACGTTTCCCCGCCCGGAATGGCCGTTCCGCCCGGAAAATCCATGAAGTAATCGCTCCTGTTCCATTAAGTATACCAGATTTTTGACATTTTTTCCCCTTTTTTTTCTTTTCTTGACACATGCCCCGTATAACCGTAAGGTTTAGGTAAGAAAAACTGCGGAGGATTGCTATTTGAAGGTAGGACTATTCGGATTCGGAAGAACCGGCCGGCTCGTGGCCGAGGAGATTATCAAGGACCCTGATTGCAACCTTTCCTGGGTGGTGAGAAGGACATGCCAGAGCAATCATGAATACGCGAGCGACTTTCTCGGGTATCCCCATAACAGGCAGGGATATTTCTTTTGCATGGACGAGGTACAGGAAAGCGACGATTTCTTCAAAACGAATCCCGTCGACGTAATCATCGACTTCTCGAGCACGCAGGGCCTCTACGAATATGCCGCCGCCGCCGACGAGGGGATCCATATCGTCTCGGCGATCTCGCACTACGAAAAGCCGGAGATCGACTTTCTCCGCTCGCTTTCCGAGAAGACCGCGGTGCTGTATTCGGCCAACATCACCCTTGGCATCAACTTTCTCCTGGTGGCCTCGCAGATCCTTCAGCAAATCGTTCCGAACGCCGACATCGAGGTCATCGAGGAGCACTTTCGGGACAAGAAGGGCAAGTCGGGCTCGGCACTGAAGATAGCGGAAAAACTCGGGCTTGATCCCGTGGAGCATATCAACTCGATTCGCGTCGGCGGGATCGTGGGCAAGCACGAGGTTGTCTTCGGCCTCCAGAACCAGACGATCCGCATTACGCACGACGTCATATCGCGTGGCGCCTTCGGAGCGGGTGCCCTGTTCGCCGCGCGCGCGCTTCGCGCGGAAAAAACCGGCTTCTTCACGATGGAGGAGCTCATGCGCGAGGCGTTCATACAGAAGATAGCGGTCAACAATATCCTTGCGTGACGCGCCCCGGCGCGGTAAGGTGTTAGCATAAAGGAGCGAACGATGAACAGGATTATCGGCATGGTTGGAACGACGATCGGCGGAGGCATGATCGGCGCGGGCATTCAGCGGACGTATTTGGTCGGGAACAAGATCTCCTCCGGTCTCTCGAAGCTCGCGGGAAAAGGCGGACTGAAGTTCGACCGGACGACTTGGGTTCTGCTCATTTGCGGCCTCGTCGTCCTCGTCGCCGGGATGTACTATTCGAACAAGAGAAACTGATCGCGCCGGCGCGATAACTTGCACAAGTGCGAACCGGTAATGTATACTGGCCGCGTAAATGACTCGACGCCGAAGTGAACGCTTCGGCGTTTTTTGTGCGTATACGGCGGTGATGCGGGTCTTGAGTCCCGTTTCAGCGCCTGAAGGAGGAATGTATGAAAAGGATCGCGAACGCGGGCTTGCTCGTTATCGCCGTGATGTCGCTGTTTGCCGCCTGTTCGAAGTCGGGTTCCGCGAAGGGCGACGTAATCAAGATCGGCGTGTTCGAGCCGATGACGGGCGGAAACGCCGCCGGCGGGGCCATGGAAGTCGAGGGCATCAAACTCGCGAACGAGATGTACCCGACCGTGACGGTTGGCGGAAAAGAATACAAGGTCGAGCTTGTCATCGCCGACAACAAGTCCGACAAGGTCGAGGCTGCCAACGCGGCCCAGCGCCTCGTCGACAAGGACAAGGTTTCCGTCGTGCTCGGCTCGTGGGGCTCGTCGCTTTCGATGGCCGCGGGACCGATCGTGCAGGACGCGAAGGTCCCCGCGATAGGGCTTTCGTGCACGAACCCGCTCGTGACGCTCGGCAACGACTACTATTTCCGCGTGTGCTTCATCGACCCGTTCCAGGGAACGGTCATGGCGAACTACGCGTACAACGTCGCCAAGGCGCGGAACGCCGTCATCGTGCAGGAAGTCTCGAACGACTACTCCGTCGGTCTCGCCAAGTTCTTCACCGACACCTTCAAGAAGCTCACGGGCAACGACGCGTGCATCCTGAGCGTGCTCAACTACAACTCAGGCGACCAGGATTTCACGGCCCAGCTGACGACGATCAAGTCGCTGAAGCCCGACGTCATCTTCGCGCCGGGCAACTATACCGAGAGCGCGCTCGTCATGAAGCAGGCGCGCGAGCTCGGCATCACCGTGCCCTTCCTCGGAGGCGACACCTGGGAGACCCCCGAATTCCTCGACGTGGGCAAGTCGCTCGTCGAGGGCGCCACCTTCTCGACCTTCTTCGCCGTCGAGGGCGCCACCTCGGGCATGTCGAAGAAATTCGTCGACGCCTACAAGGCTAAGTACTCGAAGGAGCCCGCCGCCGTCACCGCCCTCGGCTTCGACGGATATCTCGTGGCCCTCGACGCGATAACGCGCGCCGACAGCCTCGACACCGTGAAGATCCGCGACGCGATCGCCAAGACCTCCGGATTCGAGGGAGCGGCCGGCACGGTCACCCTCGACGCGAACGGCGACGCGACGAAGAGCGCGTTCATCAAGACCGTCAAGAACGGCGCCTTTACCTACCTGACCGTGGTGGCGCCCTGACCCGCCCGCGGCGGGAGCGCGGAGACGCGCGCACGGCGTCGTGAAAACGGCGTCGCGATCGCGTCGCATCCCGCGGTTCCGCCGCGATCGGCCGGGTCTCCGCCCGCGCAGCCCCAGAGACAGCGCGAGCGGGAAAAACTAACGACCGCGCGGCACGGCGCGCGGAACCTGGATGTACCATGACAGTTTCGCTATTCCTTCAGCATCTGACCAACGCCCTTTCCCTCGGCAGCCTCTACGCCCTCATCGCGATAGGCTACACGATGGTGTACGGCATCCTCAGGCTCATAAATTTCGCGCACGGCGACGTCTTCATGCTCGGCGCGTATTTCGCCTTCTACCTCGTGACGCTCGTCCTGTTGCCCTGGTGGGTCGCCTTCGCGGTCGCGATAGCCCTGACCGCGGCGCTTGGCGTCGGCCTCGAGCGCGTCGCGTACAAACCCCTTCGTGACTCACCCAAGATATCGATCATGATCAGCGCGATAGGCGCCTCGTTCCTCATAGAAAACCTCGCGACCGTAGTGTTCGGCGGCCGTCCCAAGGGATTCGTCGTTCCCGACGCGTTCTCGCGCGTCCTGCAATTCGGTTCGGTTTCGATCGTTTCCATCAGCGTCGTCATCCCGATATTCACCTTCGCGTTGCTGGCCCTGCTCCTGTGGATAGTCAACGGGACGAAGACGGGCATGGCGATGCGCGCCGTGTCCACCGACCTCGACGCCGCGCGGCTGCAGGCGATCGACGTCAACCGCATCGTTTCCTTCACCTTCGGCCTCGGCTCTCTCATGGCCGCCTTCGGCGGCATCCTGTGGGCGCTGAAATACCCGCAGCTGAACCCGACGATGGGCATCATGCCCGGCCTCAAGTGCTTCATAGCGGCCGTCATCGGCGGCATCGGCAACATCATGGGCGCGGTGCTCGGCGGGTTCCTTCTCGGAATCCTCGAGATCATGATCATCGCCTTTTTGCCGGACGTCACGGGCTACCGTGACGCGTTCGCGTTCGTCGCGCTTATTCTGGTACTGCTCCTGAAGCCTTCGGGCCTGCTCGGCAGAAACCAGGTGGAGAAGGTGTGAGATGGGTGGAAAACGGACTCGAATCCTGACCGCATGCGGCATTCTCTCTCTCGCGCTTTTGGTCTTCCTGGCGGATACCCTGTTCGGGAACTTCAACCTCCGCGTGTTCAATCTCTGCGCGATCTACGTCGTGCTCGCGCTCTCGATGAACCTCCTCAACGGCTTTACCGGCATATTCTCGCTGGGGCACGCGGGCTTCATGGCGATCGGCGCCTACGTGTGCGCGCTTCTCACGATGTCGCCCGCCCAGAAGGAGCTCAATTTCTTCCTGGCCCCGATCGTTCCCGTCCTCGCGAACGCGCATCTGCCGTTCATACTCGCGCTCCTCGTCGCGGGCGCCGTGGCCGCGGCCTTCGCCTGGCTGATCGGAACCCCGGTGTTGCGGCTGCGCGACGACTACCTCGCGATCGCGACGCTCGGCTTCGCCGAGATCATACGCGTGGTCATCACGAACCTCCAGACGGTCACCAACGGCGCGCTCGGGCTCAAGGGCCTTCCGAAGCACTCCACGACGTATGTCGTCTGGGGTGCCGCGGCGGTCACCGTGATCTTCATGCTCTCGCTCACGAGGTCCGCCTTCGGGCGCTCCCTCAAGGCCGTGCGCGACAACGAGATCGCCGCCCAGGCGATGGGGATCGACGTCGCGCGCGTCAAGATCGTGAGCTTCGTGGCGTCGAGTTTTTTCGCGGGAATCGGCGGCGCCTTGCTGGGTCACCTCATGACGACGATTGACCCGAAGATGTTCGTCTTCGGTCTTACCTACAACATCCTGCTCATCGTCGTGCTCGGCGGCAACGGGAGCATAACCGGATCGGTCATCGCCTCCGTCGTCGTCACCTTCTCCATGGAGTTTCTCCGGTTTCTCGACGGTCCGCTCAATCTCGTGTTCGTCAGGACGGACGGCTTGCCCGGGCTTCGCATGGTCGTCTTCTCGCTTCTCCTGATGATCGTTGTCATCTACCGCCAGCGGGGCCTCATGGGCACCTCCGAGTTTTCCTGGCAGGGGGCGAAGGATCTCGTCGCGCGGTCCCGCGCTTCGCTCGCGCGGCTCGGCCGCGCCGGCAAGGGAGGCGGGCCATGCTGATCGCGGACGGCGCCACCATGAGGTTCGGCGGGCTCACCGCCGTGTCGGGCCTTTCCCTGGAAGTCGGTCCCGGCGAGATCGTCGGGCTCATCGGCCCGAACGGCGCGGGCAAGACCACGGCCTTCAACATGATTACCGGGGTGTACCGGCCGACGTCCGGGTCCATCACCTGGAAGGGGCGCGACATAACCGGGATGGCGCCCCACAGGATAACGCAGCTCGGTCTCGCGCGGACGTTCCAGAACATCAGGCTCTTCCGCGAGATGAACGTGCTCGAGAACGTGCTCGTCGCGAGCAACCTCCGCATGAACGTCGGCTTCTTCTCGTCGCTTCTCCATACGCCCGCGTATCGCGCGCGGGAGCGCGAGGGCAGGGAAGAGGCCCTTCGCCTGCTCGACCAGGTCGGGCTCGCGCAAAACGCGTACGACATGGCGACCTCGCTCCCGTACGGCAAGCAGCGCAGGCTCGAGATCGTCCGCGCTCTCGCGACGAAGCCCTCCTGCCTGCTTCTCGACGAGCCGGCCGCCGGGATGAACCCGCAGGAGTCCCGGGAGCTCATGGACTTCATCCACCGCATACGGGACGTCTTCGGCATATCGATACTCCTCATCGAACACCACATGCAGGTAGTCATGGGCGTGTGCTCCAGGATGTACGTCCTCGAGTACGGCATTACCATCGCGGAAGGTTCCCCTGAGAAAATCAGGAAGGACCCCCGCGTGATCGAAGCGTATCTGGGGGTGGACTGATGCTGAGGCTCGACAACGTATCCGTGTATTACGACGGCATCCACGCCCTCCAGGGCATCTCGCTCGAGGTGCCCGAGGGGAAGATCGTTTCCCTGATCGGCTCGAACGGCGCGGGGAAGTCGACGACGCTCAAGTCGATCGTCTCGCTCGCGAAGGCGACCGGTTCGGTGACCTGGAACGGAGAGGAACTCCTGGGCAAGTCGACGAGGGACATCGTGTCGCGGGGAATCGTGCTCGTTCCCGAGGGAAGACGCGTGTTTCCGAACCTCACGGTCGCCGAGAACCTCGCGCTCGGGGCCTATCACCGCTCCGACCGCGACGGTATCAGGCGCGACCGGGAGATGGCGCTCGACCTATTCCCCCGGCTTCGCGAACGGTACCGGCAGAGCGCGGGAACCCTTTCGGGGGGCGAACAGCAGATGCTCGCCGTCGCGCGCGGCCTCATGACCTCTCCGTCCCTCTTCATGCTCGACGAACCCTCGCTCGGGCTCGCGCCGCTCGTCGTGAAGATGATTTTCGAGATCATCCGCGAGATCAACAGGAAGGGAACGACGGTTCTTCTCGTCGAGCAGAACGCGCACGCCGCCCTCGAGGTGGCCGATTACGGCTACGTGCTCGAAACCGGCGCCATCACCTTCTCGGGAACCGGCGCCGAACTTCTCGTCGACGACCGCGTCCGACAGTCCTACCTCGGAGAGCTGTAGTTTTTCGTTGACAGACCCCGCGGGGCGGGGGTATCATGAAAAACCGACTGATTGGTCGGTTTTTCGGGAATCACATGAAAGAAACGTTTTTCAACCTCGGCGAGGCGAAACGCCGGCGAATCGTGGACGCGACGCTCGAGGAATTCTCCCTTTCGGGTTACGAAAAGACGAGTCTCGACGCCATCGTGCGGCGCGCAGGCATATCCAAGGGCGGGCTCTACGAGTACATCGACTCCAAGGAAGACCTCTTCCAGTACGCGCTCGAGTATTCCTACGAGGCGATGTTCGCGGGTATCGGCGAGCGCCGGGGTCCCGAAGAGCTCAGTCCGGATCCCGTGGAGAGAACCAGGCAGATCGCGTCAGTCGCCGTCGATTTCTATCTCGAGCGGCCCGAGATCATCCCGTTTCTGGTGAAGGCCTCGGCCGTGGAGTACGGGGAGATCAAGCGGCGCGTCCAGGGGGCCTTCGACGCCTACTTCGCGCGCCTGTACCGCGGTTGCGACTTTTCGTCCATGCGCTTCGACGGGGAGCGGGTCACGCAGCTCCTGAAGTGGCTTCTCGCGAAGACCCGCAACGACTTCGCCGCGAACGTGGTTGCCACCAAGCGTCCGGGCCTGTGCAAGTCCGCCTATCTTGAGGAATGGGAATTCTTTTTCTCGGTTCTTGCCGGGGGATTGTATCGCGCGCGGCCCGAGGGGCCCCGTCGCGAAAAGGAGTGACTATGTTCGGTTTTGGCGACGTGTGGGTGTTTTTGGGGTATGCCCTGACGCTCCTTGCGGTCGCGGTGTGCGTCGTCTACGGGGTTTGTAACTGGAACAAGCCGAAAGAGGACGTCCCCGCGGAGATCAGGGAAGAGGCCGAGTGGGAACGCAACGATCCCGACATCAACGAGGGGGGAGAGGCATGAATCTGCTTTTATTGCTCATCATCGTAATCGTGTATCTCGTGGTGACCGGCATTCTCGGTTTCGTCGGTTTCCGTTCCACCAAGAACTCGACCGACTACCTCCTGGCGGGGCGCAAGATCCATCCCGTCGTCATGGCACTGTCCTACGGGGCGACCTTCATATCCACCTCGGCCATCGTCGGTTTCGGCGGCGCGGCGGCGGTGTACGGAATGGGAATCATCTGGCTTACCTTCCTGAACATCTTCGTCGGCATCTTCGTGGCCTTCGTGTTCTTCGGACGGAAAACGCGGAAGATGGGCCACAACCTCGACGCGCATACCTTCCCCGAGCTTCTGGGAAAGCGGTACAACTCGAAATTCCTGCAGATCGGCGGTGGCGTGCTCATATTCGTCGCCATGCCGCTCTACGCCGGCTCGGTCATTATCGGCGGGGTGCAGTTCGTCTCGCAGACGCTCAAGATCAACTACGACGTGGCGCTCCTTTTCTTCGTGGCCGTCGTCGCCCTCTACGTCGTGATGGGAGGCATGAAGGGCGTCATGTACACGGACGCCTTCCAGGGCTCGCTCATGTTCCTCGGCATGGCCTTCCTGATTGTCTATACGCTGTACATCCTCGGCGGGCCCGGAAAGGCGATGGAATCCCTCAACGAGATGCGCCCGGTGGCCGAGCAGGCCTTCGGCGCGAACGGACACGTCGGCTGGACATCCATGCCCAAGGCCTTCTCGCCGTACTGGTGGCAACTCGTGAGTACGATCGTCCTCGGCGTGGGAGTGGGCGTTCTCGCCCAGCCGCAGTTGACCGTGCGCTTCATGACCGTCAAGAGCGGGCACGAACTCAATCGCGCGGTCGTCATCGGCGGCGTTTTCATCGCCATGATGACCGGCGTCGCCTTCACCGTGGGCGCCTTCGCGAACGTGTATTTCATGCGCACCAAGGGCGTGATCGCGCTTGTAGCCTGCGGGAAAAAGACCGACGCCATAATCCCGCAGTTTATCGATTCGGCCCTGCCGTCTTGGTTCGTGGCCTTTTTCTTCGTCACCCTTCTCGCCGCCGCCATGTCCACCCTGAGCTCGCAGTTTCACGCGATGGGGACGGCGATCGGGCGCGACGTGCTGGAAAAGGGTCTCGCGGTTAAGTCGAAAAACCCCGTTGCCGTCAACCGCATCGCCATGGGTCTCGGCATACTGCTTTCGACGCTGATCGCCTACGCGTTGCCGCGTTTCTACGCCGGCGGAACCGCGATCATCGCGACGGGAACGGCCATCTTCTTCGGGCTGTGCGCCGCGGCGTTTTTGCCCGTGTATATCGGCGCCCTCTATTCGAAACGGGTATCCCGAACCGCGGCGGTTGCCTGTTTCGTTTCGGGGGTGGTGGTCACGCTTTTCTGGCTCTTTTTCGTCCACGCGAAGGAATCGGGCCCGCTCGGGCTTTGCAGGCTCTTTTTCAAGGTGCCAACCCTGATTCCCCCGATGGCGAACGTCGATCCCATCATTATCGCCTTGCCGGTTTCGACTCTCGTATTTCTGGTGACAAATCTCTTTTCAACGCCGGTCGAGGCGGAGGTTACGGAAACCGCCTGGAAAGGTTTGGAAAAGGCTTGACAGGATGCATAATTATGCATAATATATGAATATGAATACAGCTTTTGGTCTTGTGGTAGTAGTAGTTCTCGTAGCGCTGGTAGTACTTACCGGAATGGAGAGCCGTCTGCCCGGGGCATGAGCGTTCGTAGCTTAGCGAAACCCTCCGGCGCAACCGGAGGGTTTTTTTTTGATTGACCGGGATGGTGGCAGTATACCTACCGGTAGGTATACTGCCGTATACAAAGCAAATTAAGGAGTCAACGATGATCGAAGCGACAGGGGCACAAATCGTGGTGAAATTACTCGAGCGTCAGGGCATCGAGACGGTTTCCGGGATACCGGGCGGTTCGATACTGCCGCTGTATGACGAACTCGCGCGAAGTTCCATACGACACGTTCTGGTCAGACACGAGCAGGGAGGCGGCTTCATAGCCCAGGGCATGTCCCGGTCGACGGGCAAGACGGCCGTGTGTCTGGCGACGAGCGGTCCCGGCGCGATGAACCTGCTAACGGCGATCGCCGACGCCCGCTCGGACTCGATTCCCCTCGTTGCCATTACCGGACAGGTCAATACCTACCTGATCGGAACCGACGCCTTCCAGGAGGCCGATACGTTCGGACTGTCGTTTCCGATAACCAAGCACAGCGTGATGGTGACGTCGGCCGCAGAGCTCCTGGAAGCCATTCCCAACGCGTTCGCCCTCGCGGCCGAGGGCAGGCCCGGCCCAGTTCTCGTCGACATACCGCGCGACATTCAGCTTCAGACGGCCCGCTTCGAGGCCTGGCCCGAACCCGGCGTTCCGGCGCGCGGTGCGGTCAGGTTCCGCTCCGAGGCGGAGGACTTCGCCCGGGCGATAGACAGTGCCGCCCGCGCCATGCTCGATTCCTCGCGGCCGGTGCTGTACGCCGGAGGCGGGTGCAACAGCCGCGACGGTGCCGCCGGCATCGAACGGCTTCGCGAGTCGTTCAGGCTGCCGGTCGTGACGAGCCTCATGGGCATCGGTGCGGTCGCCTCGCGCGATCCCGAGGTCGCGGGAATGGTCGGGATGCACGGAAGCGTCGCGGCGAACCGCGCGATGCACGATTCAGACCTCGTTCTCGCCGTCGGCGTCCGCTTCGACGATCGGGCGACCGGCCTTATCAAGCAGTTCTGTCCCGGCGCGAGGATCGTCCACATCGACATCGACGCCGCCGAGGTAAACAAGATACTGCCGGCGGTCATCTCGCTCGTCGGCGACGCGGAATCGGCCCTGCCCGCGCTCGCGGCGCGCATCGACGAGATCGTCGACGGACGGGCCGCGGCGGCGCCGGCGGAAGGCGGCGGGAAGGCGGCTCTTGCGCCGAATCCCGCGGCGGCCCGCGCGCGCGAGCGGGATCGCGCCGAGTGGCTCGGGACGATCGCCGCGATGAAGGCGGAGGCGGAGGCCGAGCGGGAGAGACTTCCCGGCATCGGCTCCGGCGGCTTCCCCCATCCCGGCGCGGTCATCTCCTCGATTCCCTCCTATGCCGACAGGGCGGGAGCGGACGGGAACGGCATAATCGTGACGACCGACGTCGGACAGCACCAGATGTGGGCCGCGCAGTATTATCCCGTCAACGGTCCCCGCCGGTTTCTCACCTCGGGGTCTCTCGGAACGATGGGCTTTGGCCTGCCGGTAGCCATCGGCGCGGCGCTCGCGAATCCCGGCACGCGCGTCGTGTGCATCTCGGGCGACGGTTCCATCATGATGAACGTGCAGGAGCTGGCGACCCTCGCCGAACTCGGACTTGACGTTACCGTGATCGTTTTCGACAACGGGGCCCTGGGCATGGTTCGCCAGCAGCAGGATTTCATCTTCAAGAAGAACTTTTCGGCGTCCATCTTCGAGCGCGCTCCCGACTTGCTCAGGATCGCGGAGGGTTTCGGCATCGTGTCGGTGTCGGCCGAGGAGCCCGGCTGGGAGTCGGTGGCCTTCGGCGGCTCCGGCCCGCGCTTCGTGCGGTGCCCGATCAGGCAGGACGAGATGGTGTATCCCTTCGTTCCGGCGGGGCGGGCGAACGTCGAGGCGATTACCGGCGCCCCTGTTTTCGAAAACGCTTGAGTTAATCCGGGTACGGATGTATGATGAGTGTACCTACACGCATAGGGGAGGTATCAGCCCATGCATCCATCCGGCATACGGCCAGGGCAGGTCGCCCGGATTCTTCGTCCTTCCGCGCGTCTCGCGCTCGCGTTCAGCCTCGTTCTCGCGACGGCTTTCGCGGCCGGGCTCGCGGGATGTACCCGGAAGCCGGACATCCCGGCCCCGGCGGCTGAAGAGAAGAAGATACTCCTCGGTTTTTCGCAAATCGGGGCCGAAAGCGCCTGGAGGATGTGCAATACGCGATCCGTGAAAGAGGCGGCCGCCGAGTACGGGATTCAGCTCCTCTTCGAAAACGCCGAGCAAAAGCAGGAAAACCAGATCAAGGCCCTTCGCTCGTTCATCGCCTATCAGGTCGACGTCATAGCCTTCGTGCCGATCGTGACCGACGGGTGGGACAACGTACTGCAGGAGGCGAAGGACGCGGGCATTCCCGTATTGATAACGGACAGGAAGATCAACACCTCGGACCCGAGCTTCTTCGCGGGGTTCATCGGGACCGACAGCCATCTCGAGGGACGTAACGCGGCGCGGTTCATCCGCAGGAAATTCGAGGCGGCCAGGCGGAAGGGCGCGTTCCCCGACCGGCCGGTTCGCATCCTCGAACTCACCGGGACCGAGGGCTCGTCCGTCGCGATGGGCCGCGCCGAGGGCTTCCGGGCCGAACTGGGCGGCGACTCCCGCTACGTGATCTCGCACAGCGAGTCGGGGGACTTTTTGCGCTCCAAGGGCTACGAGCTCATGCTCTCCCTTCTTCGCGACCCGCTTTCCTTCGACGCGATATTCTCCCACAACGACAGCATGACGCTCGGCGTCATCGACGCCCTCAAGTTCCGGGGGATCCGCCCGGGCAAGGACATAGTGATCGTCAGCATAGACGCCGAGCAGGCGGCGATAGACGCGCTGCGCGCGGGAGAGGTCAACTGCGTCATAGAGTGCAACCCCAAGACCGGCCCCGTCATCATGGAGCTCGCGAAAAAACTCGCGCGGAACGAGTCGATACCGCGCCTGCTTCACGTCGACGAGCAGGTTTTTACCGAGGACGACAACCTGCTCGTCATAGAACCGCGTGGGTATTGACGTGCCGGGCATAATCGACCGCGTCGAGAAATTCCTTCCTTTCCTCAAGAGCTACAGCATCCGCCGGAAGATCCGCGTGTCGTACGTCATCATCATCGCGATAATGCTCCTTCCGTCCGTCACGAGCGTCGCCGTTTCGCTCTACCAAACGGCGCGGTACGACAAGATCATCACGAACGTGAGCAAGACGAACGAGCTCAACCAGATCGTCAAGACGGCGGTGTCGAACGAGATTTGGGACATCGTGGCGGGAAACATCTCGTTCGACGAGGGCAATCAGTACGTCATCATCCGGGACATAACCTCGCGCCTTGCCGAGATAAAGCGGACGACCATCGTAACGGAAAACCGGCAGATCCTCGAGGTGGCCGGACGCGCGCTCAATACCCTGTCGCGCTACGTAGACCGCATGGGCGTGCAGACGCGCGGAGGATTCCCGGTGAGCGAGAACGAGAAGATACTCGAGGAGGTGCGGGGCGTCTCGGCCCTCGTGTCGGACATATTGCAGGATTTCATCGTGCTCGAGATTGAGGCCGCCGCTCGGACGAACGAGAGCATCAAGCGCTCGACGTGGATGCTCGCCATGCTGCAGATCGGCATCGTTTTTTTCGTCACGGCCTTCGCGATGTTCGCGCAACGTTCCGTTTCGCGCAGCATCAACCGGCCGATCAAGGAGCTCGAGATCATGTCGAAGCGCATCGCCGACGGCGACCTTTCGGTGCGCGTCGAGGTTCCGCGCGTCCGCGAGCTTGACCGCCTCACCGAATACCTCAACGTCATGGCGGTAAAGATCCGGGAGCTGATCGAGGCGAACGTGCGCGAGCAGAAGAACCTCCAGAAATCGGAGATGAAGGCCCTGCAGGCGCAGATAACGCCGCACTTTCTCTACAACACGTTCGACACGATCATCTGGCTCGCCGAGGCGCACCGGTACGACCAGGTAATCGAGATCACGCGCGCGTTCTCGAGCTTTTTCAGGATATCGCTCAATCGGGGGAAGGACTGGATCACCGTGGCGGAGGAGCTGGATCACGTGAGGAGCTATCTTACGATACAGAAAATCAGGTATCGCGACATACTCGACTACGAGATAGAAGGAGAGAAGGCGCTCGAGGAACGGCCGATCGTCAAGCTCCTGCTCCAACCGCTCGTCGAGAACGCGCTCTATCACGGAATAAAGAACAAGCGCGGCAGGGGCAAGGTGACCGTACGCGTCCGTTCTGAGGGAGACTCGATGGTATTTTCGGTGGACGACGACGGGATCGGCATAACCGGAGAGCGGCTCGCCGACATACGGAGGCAGATATCCGAGGGGGAGGACGAGGACTCCATAAGCGACGTGTACGGGCTCTACAACGTCAGCAAGCGGCTCGACCTTTTTTACAACGGCGCGGCACGCCTCGAAATCGAGAGCGAGTACCGCGAGGGAACGCACGTGCGGTTCACCGTGCCGATGGCGGAGCGGGCATGATCAGCGTCTTTCTGGTAGACGACGAGATCGTCGTTCGGGAGGGCATACGCAACAGCATCCCCTGGGAGGACACGGAGTATTCTCTCGTGGGCGAGGCGCCTGACGGCGAGATGGCGCTCTCGATCATGAAGGACCTGAAGCCCGACATACTCATAACCGACATTCGCATGCCCTTCATGGACGGGCTTTCCCTCGCGAAGATCATCAGGAAGACCCAGCCCTGGGTCAAGATAGTCATCCTGTCGGGCCATGACGAGTTCAAGTACGCGAGGGAGGCGATTTCCATCGGCGTCGAGGAGTACCTGCTCAAGCCGGTTTCGTCGGCCGACATGCTCGCGACGCTCGACAAGGTCTCGCGGCAGATAGCCGAGGAGCGGCTGAGCAAGAGAAAAATCGAGGCGCTCAGCCGCCAGGTCAGGACGTCCGAGGAGATCCTCCGCGAGCGGTGGCTCTGCGATCTCGTCGCGGGACTCGTCGCGACGGACGAGGCGATCGAGCGGGGTCGCGACGTCGGCATCGACCTAATAGCGCACGGCTACATCGTCGCCCTCGCCGAGATCTCGTCAGAGCCGGGGAAATTCTCGGGCGTCGCGACCGCGCGTACGGTGATCGCCGACCAGGTCGCGGGCCGGAGCGACGTCATAACGTTCGCGCGCGACATGGAGACGGTCGCCATCCTCGTAAAGAGCAACGGGCTCGAGTCGCTCGAGGAATGCGTGTACACGATCGCGCAGGGGATCAAGTTCGAGATCGAGCGGAGTACCGGCTGCGCGGTATCCGTCGGCATCGGCTCCCCGGTTGACCGCATCGGTGAGATCCCGCGGTCGTTCGCCGACGCCGATCTCGCGCTCAGGCATCTTTCGCAATCCGGCAGGAGGAACATCCTCGGCATAGGGGACCTCAGGCCCGGCGGCGAGATCGACATCACCAAGCTCGAGGGGGACCCGATCATCGACCGGCTGCGCTATGCCTCGTCCGGTGACATAGACGGGATAATCGAGGAGTATCTCGGACTGCTCGGAGACAAGCCGGGTCAGGGCAACTTCATCTGGTACTACCTGATAGGGGACATCATAGTCGCCGCGTCAAAGCTCGTCGAGGAGCTCGGGGGCGACATCCATGACGTGATGCCCGAATTCCTCCAGCACGAGCGCATCACCGAGATCGTGACCTCCCGCGAGAGCTTCGGCACGGAAGTCAGGTCCCTTCTTTCCGCCGTCGTCTCCTTCAGGGAATCGCGCATGCCGAGCAGGTACCGGGTGATGATCGAGAAGGCGAAGCAGTATATCGAGATCCATTTCGCCGACCAGGACATCTCGCTTCACTCGGTCGCGTCGCACGTCAACGTGAGCCCGAACCATTTCAGCGCCGTGTTCTCGCAGGAGGCCGGGGAAAGCTTCATCGAGTACCTGACCCGGACGAGGATCGACCACGCGAAACACCTGCTTTCGACCACGGGAATGAAAAACAGCGACATCGCCTACGAGTCGGGATTCGGCGATCCGCACTATTTCAGTTTCATCTTCAAGAAGAACACGGGGTTGACGCCGCGCGAATTCCGGTCGGGCAAGTAGCGGAGGCGCGGCGCGCGGAAATCACCCGTAAAAGAGGGCCGGCCGCGCGTGCCCCCGCGCGACCGGCAGGAAGAGTGTGCCGCAAGACGGGAGCGCACGACGTGCGTCGCCCGTCTTGCGGCGCGATGAAGAAAACGGCGGCGCTTGACGCCATGATTGCATGGTAACCCCCGGCCCGCGGGAAGTACATGAGGAATCTTCGGGACTTTCGTACGATTCCTTCGGCGCGCCCGGTTCGCGTGGGTTTTTTTCCGGCAAAGGTGCGTTTTCTTACGCATTCCGCGCCTTCCACTCGGCGGCCCCGTATGGTATACTGTCGCGCGAGGCGGTGCGAGATGATCAAGATAACGAGCGCGGAATTCGTAAAAAGCGCGACGCGGCCGAGCGAGTATCCCGTGACGCGCGTTCCCGAGTTCGCCTTTTTCGGGCGGTCGAACGCCGGAAAGTCGTCGCTCATCAACATGCTCGTCAACCGGAAATCGCTCGTCAAGACCGGTTCCCGTCCCGGGATGACCCGGCTTGTCAACTTCTTTCTCGTGAACGGGGCCTTTTCGTTCGTCGATCTTCCGGGTTACGGCTACGCCCAGCGGTCGATCCGCGAGAACGAGGCCTTTGACCGGATGCTCGCGGAATACGCGTCACTCAGGGAGAATCTCCGCGTCGTTTTTTTCCTGATGGATATGCGGCGGGTACCCGGCGAGGTCGAGCGCGATTCGGTCGCGTATTTCGAGGGGATGGGCCGGGAGGTGATACTGGTGGGCACCAAGGCGGACAAGATCGG
>LVBL01000069.1 GCA_001604405.1 Spirochaetales bacterium Spiro_10 | reverse complement strand
CGGGGCGTATCTCCACGACGATGGCCGCGTTCGACCATTTCGTCGCGCGGCTCGAGGGAGACATCCCGTTGACGACGATCGCGTCATCCTCCGAGGCCGACGGCACGACGAGCCCTCCGGGGCACATGCAGAAGGAGTAGACGCCCCTCCCGTTTTCCTGCGAGGAAAGTTTGTACGTCGCCGCGCCGAGGCTCGGGTCGGCCGCGCGTCCGTGATACTGGATGCGGTCGATGGTCTCGCGCGGGTGCTCGACGCGCACGCCCATCGCGAAGGTCTTGGCCTCGAGGGCGGGGATGCCGGTGAGGGTCTCGAGCCGGGCGAGGATCTCGTGCGCGTCCCGGGCGGAGTGTCCCGTCGCGAGGATCACCGCGTCAGCCGGGATGTCCCGCTCGCCGCCGTCGGCCGAGACGGCGCGGATGCCGCGCGCCGCGATCCCTCCCGAGGGGTCCTTTTCCGTCAGGACGTCGGCGCACCGCGTTTCGAAGAACACCGAGCCGCCGTGCCGCTCGATCTCGGCGCGCATCGCGTTGACGATTCCCGGCAGGCGGTCCGTGCCGATATGCGGGTGCGCGTCGGTGAGCACGGCCTCGTCGGCGCCGTGTTCGCGGAATATCGCCCGCACGCGCGCCTCGTCCCCCCTTTTTTTCGACTTCGTGTAGAGCTTGCCGTCCGAGAAGGTGCCGGCTCCGCCCTCGCCGAAGCAGTAGTTTGAATCCGGGTCGACCCGACCCTCGCGGCTGATGAGGGCGATATCCCGCTTGCGCGCGTCCGTTTCCCTCCCGCGCTCGACGACGATCGGGGTGACCCCCGCCTCCAGGAGGCGCAGGGCCGCGAAGAGCCCGGCGGGCCCCGAACCGACAATGACGACCCGTTTCGCGGGGTCGGCCGCGCGACGCGCGCGGCCCGTGCGGCCCGCCGCTTCGGCGTCTTCGGACGCCCCGGCCGGGATGCCGTACCGGAGATGGACGAGGACGCGGCCGTGGCGCGCGTCTATGGAGCGTTTTATGAGGCTTGGCGTTCGCGCCGCCGCGCCGGGAGCCGGTTCCGCGCCCGCCTTCGCGAGTCCTTCCGCTATGCGGGCGGCCAGTACGGCCTCGTTGCGTTCTTCGTCGGGCGTGAGGGTAATCGTGAATTCGTGTTTCATCGTGAGGGGAGTATATAGTTTTTTCTTGACTTATTCGCCGAATCCGGGTAGGGTGAACGTACACGCAAGGGAGTATCGGATGACAGTCGTCGAGATCGCGCGACAGGCAGGGGTTTCCATCGGTACCGTGGACCGGGTTTTGCACAACCGGGGCCGCGTGTCGCCGCAAACCCGCGCGCGCATCCTCGAGATCATCCAGGAAACCGGCTACCAGCCCAACGCCCTCGCGCGCCAGCTCAAGCGCAAGCAGTCCTACCGGATCGGCCTTTTGATCCCGGAACTCGAAAAGGAAAGCCGGTACTGGCAGCTGGTCGACAACGGGCTTGCCCGGGCCGTCTCTGAGCTTTCGGCCTTTTCCTTCAGCGTCGAGCGGTTCACCTTCGTGCGCCCCGACCGGGTATCCCTCTCCGACGCCTTCGCGCGGATGGTCGCGGCCGACTGCACCGCCTGGGTCATCGCCCCGATCATGCAGGAGGAAACCCTCGTGCTCCTGTCCGAGGTCGAGGATCCCGTTCCCTATACCTTCATAGACTCCCCGCTCCCCGGGGCCTCCCCGCTGACCACCGTGGCCCAGGAGCCCTTCCAGGGCGGCTATCTCGCCGGGCGGATGATGGACCTCGTCGCCTCGGGGGACGGCACCTTCGCGGTCATCCTGCCGTATACCGAGGCCTTCAACCTCAACGAGCGGGCCCGGGGATTTTCCTCGTGGTTCGGGAACCGGCCCGACTCCCGGGTCATCAAGCTCGTGTGTCCCGAGCCCCGCATGGCCGAGGCGACCGCGACGCTCGAGCGGGCGATGGAGGAGTACCCCGACATGCGGGGCATGTTCGCGGTGTCCGCCATCGGGCACAAGATAGCCTCCATCGTTTCGGGTCACGGCTGGCGCGACCGCGTGGCCCTGGTCGGCTACGATCTCGTCGCCGAGAACGAGCGGTGCCTTCGCGAGGGGACGATCGACTGCATCCTCTCGCAGCGTCCCGAGGACCAGGGGCGCATCGCCCTCTTTCAGATCTATCGCCATCTCGTGTACGGGGAAACGTCGGCGCGCGAGGTGCGCATGCCGTTCGATGTCTATTTCAAGGAGAACCTTCCATGAGCAGCACTGGTGAAAAGGCCGCGGCCCCGAAAGGCTTCGCAGCCGGCGAACACTACGTCCTCGGCGCCGACTTCGGCTCCGACTCGGTCCGCGTCGTCATCCTCGACGCGAAAGACGGCCGCGTCGCGGGCTCGCGCGTCGAGTACTATCCGCGGTGGAAGCGCGGGCTCTATTGCGAGCCGCGCGAGAACCGCTTCCGTCAGCATCCGCTCGACTATGTCGAGAGTCTCGTCGCCGCCGTCACCGGCGCGATCGGCGAGGCGGAGTCATCGTCGCCCGGCATGGCGGCGCGCATCCGCGCGATCTGCGTTGACACGACGGGCTCGACCCCCGTGCTCGCCGACAAGTCGGGAACGCCCCTCGCCCTGCTTCCCGAATTCGCCGAGGATCCCGACGCGATGTTCGTCCTCTGGAAGGACCACACGGCCGTGGCCGAGGCGGACGAGATCAACGCCCTGTCGCGCTCCTGGGGAGGGACCGACTTTACCAAGTACATGGGCGGGGTCTATTCCTCCGAGTGGTTCTGGGCCAAGGTCCTGCACGTCCTTCGCGCCAATCCGCGCGTAAGCGCGTGTACGTACACGGCCGTCGAGCACTGCGACTGGATCACCGCCCTCGTCACGGGCACGACCGACCCCGCGCGGATCAAGCGGAGCCGCTGCGCCGCCGGCCACAAGATCATGTGGCACCGCGAGTGGGGCGGCTATCCCCCGCGCGAGTTCTTCGACCGCCTCGACCCGAGGCTTTCGGACATCCGCGACTCCCTCGGCACGGAAACCTGGACGACGGACGTCTCCTGCGGGACGCTCACGCCGGAATGGGCCGCGAAGCTCGGCCTTCCTCAATCGGTCGTCGTGTGCGTCGGCGCCTATGACGCCCATATCGGGGCCGTCGGCGGGGACGCGGCTCCCGGCACACTCGTAAAGAGCATCGGAACCTCGACGTGCGACGTCATCATCGGCCCGAAGGCCGGCTCCGCGGGAGAGAAACTCGTCGGCGGCATCTGCGGCCAGGTCGACGGCTCCGTCGTGGCCGACTGGATAGGCTACGAGGCGGGCCAGTCCGCCTACGGCGACTACTATGCCTGGTTCCGCAACCTCCTCATGTGGCCGGTGAAGGCCCTCGTGGCGGCGGAGAGCTCCGCCTCCAGGCTCGACGTGGCGGGGATCGAGAAGCGCCTGTTGCGCGAGCTCGAGGAGGCCGCGGCGGCCATAGAGCCCTCCGACTCCTCCGTCGTCGCGCTCGACTGGATCAACGGGCGGCGCACCCCCTGGGCGAACCAGAAGCTGACCGCGACGGTCTCCGGGCTCACCCTCGGCACCGACGCCCCGACGCTGATGCGCGCCCTTCTCGAGTCGACCGCCTTCGGCGCGCGCGCCATCATCGAGGCCTTCGAGGCCGGCGGCATCGCCATCGAGCGGATCATGGCGATCGGCGGGGTCGCGCGCAAGAGCGCGCTCGGGATGCAGATACTCGCCGACGTCACCGGGCGCGAGATTCAGGTGACCGCGGGCGACCAGTCCTGCGCGATCGGGGCCGCGGTCTTCGCGGCGACGGCCGCCGGGCTCTATCCCGACATCTTCACGGCGCAAAAGGCCCTGTCGGCCGGCGTCGAGCGGACGCACAAACCCGATCCCGCGCGCAAGGCCGTCTACGACCGTCTCTACGAACGCTATCTCAGGCTCGGAAAATTCATCGAAGGAGAAACGAAATGATAGACCTCGGAAAATACGAATTCTGGTTCCTGACGGGAAGTCAGGACCTCTACGGGGACGAGACACTCAGGCAGGTCGCCGAGGACTCGAAGAAGGTCGTCGAGGCCTTCGCCGCCGACAAGGGCATGCCCTGCGCCGTCGCGTGGAAGCCGACGCTTCTCACGCCGGATTCCATCCGCGCGACGCTCGAGCAGGCGAACGCCGATCCAAGATGCGCCGGCGTCATCGCCTGGATGCACACCTTCAGCCCCGCCAAGATGTGGATAGCCGGGCTTTCCTCGTACCGGAAGCCCCTCCTCCAGTTCAACACGCAGTTCAACCGCGACATACCCTACGACACGATCGACATGGACTTCATGAACCTGAACCAGTCGGCGCACGGAGACCGGGAGTTCGGCTTCATCACCGCGCGGATGGACGTTCCGCGCAAGGTCGTCGTCGGGCACTGGGGCGAGCCCGCCACCCGCGCGAGGATCGCCTCCTGGATGCGCGCCGCGATCGCCGTGGCCGACGGAAAGAAGCTCCGCATCGCGCGCTTCGGCGACAACATGCGCGAAGTCGCGGTGACCGACGGCGACAAGGTCGAGGCGATGATGCGCCTCGGCTGGTCGGTTCCCTATTACGGCGTCGGAGACCTCGTCGAGCACATGGCGGCCGTGGGCGCCGCGGACGTCGACGCGAAGGTCGCCGAGTACGAGTCGAGCTACTCCGTTTCCTGGGGCAAGGACAAGGCCTTCGCGCTCGACCATATCCGCGAGCAGGCGAGGATAGAAGTCGCGCTCCGGCAATTCGCCGCGGAGAACGACGTCAACGCCTTCACCACGAACTTCCAGGACCTGCACGGGCTGAAGCAGCTTCCCGGACTCGCCTGCCAGAGCCTCATGGCCTCGGGCTTCGGCTTCGCCGGCGAGGGCGACTGGAAGACGGCCGCCATGGTCAGGACCTTCAAGGTCATGTCCGCGGGACTCGGCGGCGCCGGACGGGGAGATTCCTTCATGGAGGACTACACCTATCACCTCGATCCCGAAAACGGGATGAACCTCGGCGCGCACATGCTCGAGATATGCCCGTCGATTGCCGACGGGAAGCCCTCGGTCGAGGTGCACGCCCTCGGCATCGGCGGCAAGGCCGATCCCGCGCGGCTCGTGTTCACGGCGAAGGCGGGCCCGGCGGTTTGCGCCGCTGTCGTCGACTTCGGCACGCGCTTCCGCTGCGTCCTCAACGAGGTCGACGTCGTCACGCCGCCCAAGCCCTTCCCGCGACTCCCGGTCGCGCGCGCCCTCTGGAAGCCCGCGCCCGACCTCCGCACCGCCGCCGAGGCCTGGATACTCGCGGGCGGCGGCCACCACACCGCCTTCTCGAACATCGTCACGACCGACATGGTGCGCGACTGGGCCGAGATGGTCGGCGTCGAGTTCGTCGTCATCGACCGCGACACCAAGATACCCGCGTTCCGGAACGAGCTCCGGTGGAACGCGGCCGCCTGGAGGGCCTGATGGCGAAGTCGAAACGATCGCCCTACGACGCGCTCCGAGAGGAGGCCTGGGCGGCAAACATGGAGATCCCCGCGCGGGGGATGGCGCTCTATACCTGGGGGAACGTCTCGGCGTTCGACCCGGCACTGGGCGCCTTCGCGATCAAGCCCTCGGGCGTTCCCTACGACGAGCTTTCGCGGGAGTCGATGGTCGTCGTCGACCTCGACGGCCGCGTTGTCGAGGGCACCCTCAGGCCGTCGTCCGACACGCCGACGCATCTCGTGATCTACCGGGACTTCGCCGTCGCGCTCGGCTCCCGGATCCGGGGCGTCATCCATACCCACTCGACGTACGCGGTCGCCTGGGCGCAGGCGTGCCGTCCGATACCCCTCTTCGGCACGACGCACGCGGACCACATCCAGACCGCCGTGCCCTGCACGCCGTACCTCTCCCGCGCGGCGGTGGAGGGCGACTACGAGCTCGAGACGGGGAAGCTCATCGCGGCGTCCTTCGGGAAGGCCCCGGGAGCGCTTGACCCCGACAAGGTTTCGATGGTGCTCGTCGGCGGGCACGGCCCCTTCGCCTGGGGGGAGTCCGCCGCGAAGGCCGTGTACAACGGCGTCGTCCTCGAGGAGATAGCCCGGATGGCGGCGCTGACCCTGCAGGTCAATCCGCGGGCGAAGCCTCTGCCGGAGCACATCGTGAACAAGCACTATCTCCGAAAACACGGGCCCGGCGCGTATTACGGGCAGTCCGGACGGTAGAGGGGCAACAGACAGCATGCAACGGCGCGGGCTTTCGTTCCGCGTCTCGCATACCGGACGGCTTGAGCCGCCCGATTTCGAAGGAGGAACAGAGTCATGAAAAAAGCGCTTGCGACGATAGTCGCGCTCGCAACCATCGGACTCCTTCTCGGCGGATGCGCCAAGAAGGACGCCGGCAAGGGAACGATCGGCATAGCGATGCCGACCAAATCGTCCGCCCGTTGGATCGCCGACGGCGGCAACATGAAGGCCGAGTTCGAGAAACTGGGCTTCAAGGTCGACCTGCAGTTCGCCGAGGACGTGGTCGAGAACCAGATCGCCCAGCTCGAGAACATGATCACCAAGGGCGTCGACGTGCTCGTCATCGCGGCAATCGACGGCGAGTCGGTGACGAAGGTGCTGGAGAAGGCGAACGACGCGAAGATCCCGGTCATCGCCTACGACCGGCTCATCCGCAACTCGCCCTACGTCAGCTACTACGTGACCTTCGACAACTTCAAGGTCGGCATCCAGCAGGCCTCGACCCTCGAGTCCGCGCTCGACCTCAAGAACGCGAAGGGCCCGTTCTACATCGAGCTGTTCGGCGGTTCGCCCGACGACAACAACGCGTACTTCTTCTACAACGGCGCCATGTCGGTGCTTCAGCCGTACATAGACTCGGGCAAGGTCGTCGTCGGCTCGGGCCAGATGGGCATGGACAAGGTCTCCACCCTCCGCTGGGACGGCGCGACCGCGCAGGCCCGCATGGACAACCTCCTTTCCGCGTTCTACACGAAGCGCAAGATCGACGCGGTCCTTTCCCCGTACGACGGCATCAGCCTCGGAATCCTCTCGTCCCTGAAGGGCGTCGGCTACGGCAAGGGCTCAACCGCCATGCCGTTCGTCTCCGGCCAGGACGCGGAGCTTCCCTCGGTCAAGTCGATTCTCGCCGGGGAGCAGTACTCCACGATCTTCAAGGATACCCGCGCCCTCGCGAAGCAGGCGGTCCAGATGGCTACCGCCCTCCTCGCGGGAGAGCAGGCCGCCGTCAACGACACCAAGACCTACGACAACGGCGTGAAGATCGTTCCGTCGTATCTCCTCGAGTCCACCATCGTGACCAAGGAGAACGTGACGCAGGCCCTGGTCGACTCGGGCTACTACACCGCGGACCAGATCAAGTAGGAACTCGGCAGGGGGCCGGGACCGCCCGGTTCCCCGATTCCGCGCGGAGGCGCGGACGCGAACGCGTAGGCACGGGCCCGCGCGCCCGCGGCCGCGTTCCCGCGGAATCCCGACGTTCTCCGCGCCAAGGGAGGGTTGCGAATGTCCGACATGCTTCTCGAGATGAAATCGATAACAAAAACGTTTCCGGGCGTGAAGGCGCTCGACTCGGTCAGCCTCTCCGTGAAGAGAAACGAGATACACGCGCTCGTCGGCGAGAACGGGGCGGGCAAGTCGACGCTCATGAACGTCCTGAGCGGCATCTACCCGCACGGCACCTATACGGGCGACATACTCGTCGAGGGACGCGTCTGCGAGTTCAGGGACATCAAGCAGAGCGAGCGGAACGGCATCGTCATCATCCATCAGGAACTTGCCCTGAGCCCGTATCTTTCCATCGCCGAAAACGTCTTCATCGGGAACGAGAAGGCGAAATGCAAGGTAATAGACTGGGACCGCACGCGCGAGGACGCCATCAAGCTGATGCGCAAGCTCGGCCTCGACGAAAACCCGAATACGCCGGTCGGCCAGCTCGGCGTCGGAAAGCAGCAGATCGTCGAGATCGCGAAGGCCCTCGCGAAGGACGTCAAGCTCCTCATACTCGACGAGCCGACGGCCGCGCTGAACGAGAAAGACAGCGAGACGCTGCTTTCGCTTCTGTTGGAACTCAAGAGCCACGGGATCTCGTCCGTGCTCATATCCCATAAACTGAACGAGGTCGCGAAGGTCGCCGACGCGATCACGATAATCCGCGACGGCCGCGTCATCGAGACGCTCGACGTCGCGACGGAAAGCGTCTCCGAGGAGCGCATAATCCGCGGCATGGTCGGCCGCGAGATCACCGACCGGTTCCCGAAGCGGACCCACGAGCCGGGCCAGGTCGTGTTCGAGGTGCGCGACTGGACGGTGAAGCACCCCGAAAACGCCGAGCGTACCGTGATAGACCGCGTCAACCTCACCGTGCGCGCGGGCGAGGTCGTCGGCCTCGTGGGACTCATGGGCGCGGGACGGACCGAGCTCGCGATGAGCCTTTTCGGCAAAAGCTACGGCAGGGACATCTCGGGAACGACGCTCATAGACGGCAGGGAAGTCAAACTCTCCTCCATCCCGCGCGCCATAGAGCACGGACTCGCGTACGTCACCGAGGACCGCAAGCAGTACGGCCTCGTGCTCATCGACGACGTGAGGCGCAACACGACGCTCGCGAAGCTTTCGCGCGTGTCGAAGCGGGGCGTCGTGGACGAGCACGCCGAGATTGCGGAGGCCGAGGAATACAAGACGGCGCTCAACATCAAGACGCCGTCGATCCTCCAGCTGACGGGAAACCTCTCCGGGGGCAACCAGCAGAAGGTCGTCCTCGCGAAGTGGATATTCACCGAGCCGAGGATACTCATACTCGACGAGCCGACGCGCGGCATCGACGTCGGGGCGAAATACGAGATTTATTCGATCATCAACATGCTCGCCTCCAAGGGAATGGCCTGCGTGCTCATCTCCTCGGAGATGCCGGAGGTGATCGGGATGAGCGACAGGATATACGTGATGAGCGACGGTCGCCTCACGGCGGAGCTGGACGGCGCGACGGCGACGCAGGAAGAGATTATGCGCAATATCTTACAGCGATGAGGTGGTAACCATGAATAGGCAAGTGACGTTCTCGCTCCTCAAGAAGAACTTCAGGCAGTACGGCATGCTCGTGGCGCTCGGCGCCGCGATGATATTGTTCCAGGCCCTGACCAACGGCGTGCTCATGCGTCCGGTCAACCTGACGAACCTCATCCTGCAGAACAGCTACATCCTCATCCTGGCGATCGGGATGCTCCTTTGCATCCTGACGGGCAATATCGACCTCTCGGTCGGTTCGGTCGTGGCCTTCGTCGGCGCGATATCGGCGACGCTCATGGTCGACAAGGGCATTCCCTCGATATACGCGATGGCGCTCGCGCTCCTGATCGGCGGCGTCATCGGGGCCTGGCAGGGCTACTGGATCGCCTACATCAAGATACCGGCGTTCATCGTGACCCTCGCGGGGATGCTCATCTTCCGCGGGCTCGCCCTCGTCGTACTGCAGGGACAGTCGAAGGGTCCGTTCCCGCAGTTCTTCCAGTCGCTCTCCTCCGGCTTCATCCCGAACCCGCTCGGCGGGGAATGGCACACGCTAACCATGGTCATAGGCGCGGTCGCGGCCGCCCTCATCGCGGCGAGCGAGATCCACAAGCGGAGGAAGATGGCCCGCTTCGGCTTCGACCTCCTGCCCGTCTGGGCCTTTGCCTTCAAGGTGGCGTTCCTCGTGGCTGTCGTGGTCGCGTTCTCGCTCGTCTTCGCGTCCTACAAGGGCGTGCCGAACATCCTCATATTGCTCGCCGTGCTCATACTCGTATACAATTTCCTGACGCAAAAGACCGTTCCCGGCCGTCACATCTACGCCCTCGGGGGAAACGCCAAGGCCGCGAAGCTGTCCGGAATCAAGACGGAGCGCGTCATGTTCTGGATCTACGTGAACATGGGCGTGATATCCGCCCTCGCGGGCATGGTGTTCGCGGCGCGGCTGAACGTCGCGACCCCGAAGGCCGGCCAGAACTTCGAGCTTGACGCGATCGCGGCCTGCTACGTGGGCGGCGCCTCCGCGAACGGCGGCATCGGAACGGTGATCGGCGCCATCGTCGGCGGCCTCTTCATGGGCGTGCTGAACAACGGCATGTCCATCATGGGCATCGGCATCGACTGGCAGCAGGCGATCAAGGGCTTCGTCCTTCTCGGGGCCGTAGCCTTCGACCTCTATTCGAAGGCAAAACAGAAATAACCCGGCGCGAGCCGGACCGACCAAGAGCGGACCCGGGAGGGAGAGACACGCATGGCAGAGCTTCGATACAACCCCCTCCTGGGGACCTGGACGATGGTGTCCGCGGGCAGGCAGGGACGGCCGCAGATGCCGAAGGACTGGTGTCCGTTTTGTCCCGGCTCGGGCAAGGTCCCCGACGCCTACGACGTTCACAAGTACGACAACGATTTTCCCGTGTTGAGCGCGAACCCGCCCGAGCCCGACGACGTCGGCTCGGACTTCTACCGCGTCGCCCGTTCGCGCGGGGCCTGCGAGGTCATCCTCTATTCGAGCGACCACTCCAAGGTCCTTCACGAGCTGCCGGTTTCCCACATACGGAAACTCGTCGACCTCTGGGCCGAGCGGTGCGCCGCTCTCGCGGGGGAGCCGACGACAAAGTACGTGATGCCCTTCGAGAACAAGGGCGAGGAGATCGGCGTGACCATGCCGCATCCGCACGGGCAGATCTACGCCTTCTCCTGGGTTCCGCAAAAGGCGGAGGTCGAGCTCGCGAACGCGCGGAAGCACGGCGAGTCGGCCGGCGAGTGCCTGATATGCCGGATGAACGCGGAGGAGACGGCCTTTGCCGGCGCGAAACCGCGCTCGAGCCGGATCGTCTTCGAGAACGACTCCTTTCTGGCCTACGTGCCGTTCTTCACCGACTACCCGTACGGCGTGTTCGTCGTCCCGAAGGCGCACCGGAACTACCTTGCCGACCTTTCGGGCGCCGAGCGGGACGGCCTCGCGGAGGTCCTGCGCGTCGTGACCGGCTCCTTCGACCGCGTCTTCGACCGTCCCTTTCCCTACATGATGGTCGTGCACCAGAACCCGGTGAACAGCCCCGAGTGGGACGACGTTCTCGGCTACTATCACCTGCACATCGAGTTCTACACGCCGCTCCGCGCGAAGCGCCTCATCAAGTACTACGCCTCCTCGGAGTCGGGCGCCTGGGCCGCCGCGAACGTCGCCGCCGTCGAGTCCTCGGCCGCGGAACTCAGGCGCGCGAAGCTCGCCTGGCTCGCGGGCCACGACCGCGACCGCTTCGTCCGCGACTTCGTCGGCGAGTTCGAGGCCCTCTACGGCGCGAAGCCGGCCGGTGGGCGGCCTGTCGAGGTCTTCGCCTCGCCCGCGCGCGTCAACATCATAGGCGAGCACATCGACTATAACGGCGGCCGCGTCTTTCCCGCCGCGATCGACTCGTACCTCTATCTCGCGTTCAGGAAGCGGGACGACTCGCGGATCGTCTACAACGACCTCCGGTTTCCCGGCGAGCGGTCCTTTCGTCTCGAGGACGATTTCTCCTTCAGGAAGGAAGACGACTACGCGAACTACCTGAACGGCATCCTGATGATCCTGCGCGGCCTCGCTCACCGGCCCGACGCGGGATTCGACCTTCTCATGTTCAGCACGATTCCCGCGGGCGGCGGGGTTTCGTCGTCCGCCGCGCTCGAGGTCGGCTTCGCGTACGCCCTTTCCGAGATGTACGGCTTCGGCATCGACCGCGTCGAGCTTGCCAGGATTGGACAGCGCTCGGAACACGAGTTCATGAACGTGAAGTGCGGGATCATGGACCAGTTCGCCGTCGCGATGGGAAGGAAGGACAACGCGATCGTCCTCGACACCGGCACGCTCGAGTACCGCTACGTCCCGCTCGAGCTCGGGGACTACCGCATCGTCGTCATGAACACCAACAAGAAGCGCGCGCTCGCGGACTCGAAGTACAACGAGCGGCGCGCGGAGTGCGAGAAGGGTCTCGAGATCGCGAGGCGGACGCGGGACGTCTCATCGCTCTGCGAGCTCGTCCCGGCGGACCTTGACCAGCTCTCCCGCGAGATTGAAGACCCGGACATATTCGCCCGCGTGCGCCATTGCGTCACCGAGAACGAACGCGTTTCGGCGGCGGTCGCGGCCCTCGAGTCGGGCGACCTCGCCTCCCTCGGCCGGCTCCTCCGCGAGTCGCACGCCTCTCTCCGGGACGACTATCGCGTCACCGGCGACGAGCTCGACGCGCTCTTCGACGAGGCGAACGCGGCCGAGGGCTGCATCGGCGCGCGCATGACCGGCGCGGGCTTCGGCGGTTGCGCCATAGCCATCGTGAGGGAAGACGCGGTCAAGGGGTTCGTCGAGCGCGTCGGCGCGGGCTATCTCGCGCGCACCGGCATCGAGGCCTCGTTCTTCGCCTGCGCGGCGGGAGAGGGGGCCTTCCGGCTCATCTGAGCGGGACCCAGTATTCGCACCAGTACTCCGCCGACCCGGGGTCCCCGTCGCAGCCGTAGTACTCGATCTCGGCTGTTCCCGCGTGTTCCTTTCCCGAGGCCGGGAACCACTCCGAAAAGACGCGCTTGATGGTGTTCTGGAAATTGGGAACGAGCGGTCCCCGCGAGGTGATGCGGGCCCAGGTGGCGGCGGGTATCTCGAAGTCGACGCACCGCAGTTCCCCGTCGTCGCGCGATCCCGGTCCGGCTTCGCCTGGGCCCGTGCCCGGGGCGCCGTCATCGGGCCGCTCCATCGCGATCGAGTAGGTGAAGTCCCCGCGGGCCATGTCGAACTCGTGGCAGACGCCGAGAAGCCCGAGTCCGCCCGGCCTCAGGCGGGAGCAGAGCGCCTTCAGCGTGCCGTCCGCCTCCGCCGCCTTCCAGCAGAGCGGAACCTGCCTGAAGTTCTCGCCGTTCTCGGTCGATATCCTCGTCGGAATCCCGGTGAGCGGGAGGGCGGGCCTCCGCTCGATCCTGAACTCCATCGCGGTCGCGCCCGAGAGCGCGACCGAGAAGGAGAGGGGTTGATAGCTGTGGAGCGCCGTTCCGGGCTTTCTCGCGTCGCTCGGAAGGCAGTCGAACTCGCGCTTGAAGGCGCGCGTAAAGGAGTCGGGCGACTCGTAGCCGTACTTGAGCGCGATGTCGATGATCCTTTCGTCCGAGGTCGCCAGGTCCATCGCCGCGCGCGAGAGGCGCCGCCTGCGCGCGTACTCGGCGGGAGAGACGCCCGCTATCACGTCGAACATCCGCATGAAGTGGAAGGGCGAGGTGTTGGCGGCGCGGGCCGCCTCCTCGATGTCGAACTCCCCGGCGAGACGCGACTCTATCCAGCTTATCCCGGCCCTCATTCTCTCCTGCCAGTCCAACGGATCCTCCTCGGGATCTCCCACTATATCACGGATCCGCCGGGCGCGGGACCGTTATCCAGGTTCCCTCGGGGGCCTTCACGTCGGGCAGTTCGGCCTCGAAGGCCGTCGAGCCGACGGGGTCGCGGGGGGAGAACTCGCGGTAGGACCTTCCGGGCGCGTCGGGCGGCCCGAAGCAGACCCGGAGGACTCCCGAGGAAAGGTCCGCGTACGACGACCAGAGGGTGCCGAAGTACTCCGAGTAAAAACGCGCCACGAGCCCGTCGGGAAACGGAGAGGAGAGTATCCGCTCGACGTCGGCTAGAGAGAGGCTCCCCTCCGCGAGGACGCGCTCGAGGTACTTCGTACGGCGAAGGGAATGGTCCATGACGGCAGGCTGGCGGTCGCGCGTCCCGGGGAGCGCGAGGTGGTTCGTCGAGAAGACGACGCCCTTTTCCTCGGTCCGTACCGCCTGATAGTCGGGGCCCTTCTCGATGATCGCGGCCTTGCCGCCCGGCTCCGCCACGAGGAGAATGACCTCGAAGGCGAGGGGGAAGGACGACGCGATGCGCACCGCCTCGTCGACGGTCGCGGCTCGGTCGAGAATCGCGCGGACGAGGGCCCAGAAGCGGAACCCGCGGGTTTGCGGCATGTTCGGCCCGGGGTTGCCCGCGGTCATCGAGACCCACAGCCCCTTTTCGTTGAGCCCGTCGAGGCGTCCGAAGGTGAACACCGAGAACCCGGTATGGGCATAGGCCCCGGCGACCCTCGCGGTTTTGAGCGTGAGCTCGTCCTCGAGGCTCCATTCGTAGCTTCTCGCGCACAGGACGCCCCCCGTCGAGCTCCTGTCCGGGAGCACGGCGAATTGGCTGCAGTTCGAGCTTCTCGGTATCGTCGCCGTGTACCAGACGACCGATTCGGGCGACACGCCAAGCTCCGAGGCGAAGCCCTCGATCTCCTCGTTGAGGCCGGGACACCAGCGTGCGGTCATCCCGAGCAGGTCCTCCGCCTCGGCAAGCCGTTCCTTTTTTCCCTCGAAGGGCGAGCCGAAGAAATTGGCCGCCTGGGGCCAGGCCTTCTTCAGCCTTCGGGCCTGTTCCTGCCCGACCTGCCGGGCGGTACCCTCGTATACCTGGTACATGAATTGCCGTTTCATCGAGACCTCCTGATGGTTGCCCCGAGCATACCAACTCGCGGCAACCCGTGCCCGTCTTTTTTTGCCCTCCTGTGGCGGATTTTTCCGGTGAGGGTGACAGAATGCCCCCTTGACGGTGTTACAATAACGATGTTAAGTAAACAGTGTTATAGTTATTCCTCCTGGAGGCGCAGTATGAGACTTCCGAATCCCGAGCTCGAGGGCGTCATTCGCGAACGGACCCTTACCCTCCTTTTGACGCGGGAGCCGGCGGAAATCGGGATGCGGGACATCGCCGAGGCCTGCGGGGTGACCCCCGCGACGGTGTACCGGTACTTCGACAGCAAGGAGGCCTTGCTGAACGCGATCAAGACCGACCGCCTCGACGACATGGACCGTTTCATCGCCGAGCGCGTTTCGGCCCTTCGCGCCGGCACTTCCGTGTCGGCGCGGGCGCTTCTCCGCGCGGGCCTTTCGGCCTTCCGCGACTGGTGCCTGGAGAATCCGCGCCTCGCGTCCCTCGTCATGGAGGGCTTCGACCCCGATCTTGACTGCGGGCAGGAGACGATGGACCGGTATTACCGGAGCGTGAACCTGGCGAGCGGTCTCGTGCGCGAGGCCCTGGCGGCGGGCGAGGCCCGGCCGTGCGACCCGCGTCTGGCGGTCTCTCTCGCAGTCGCCGCGCTGTGGGGCGCCATAGAGTCCGTGCTCCGGAAACGGAGTTATCCGGAGTATTGGGGCAGGGGACTTGAATTTACCGAGGCGATGATGGACATGTGCCTCGAGAGCATTTTTTCGGACAAAGGAAGGTAGAGCATGAGCAGGTTTCCCGCGCGTTTCGCGCACATCACGGTTCTCGCGGCGCTGGTCGCGTCGCTCGCATGCGCCGCTCTCGCGGCGACGGAGCCAGACCCGGCGGCACTGACCGCGCGCGTCATCGTCGTTCCCGGGAAAAACTGGATGACGCGGATGTGGATAGCCTTCATCCCCGTCTCGAAGGGGCCGCAACTGGCCGCCTGGATCGAGACCGCCGACGGCGAGTACGTCGCCACCCTGACGGCGACCGCGCGAACGGCTGAGAACGAGTGGCGCGCCGCCCCCGATGCCGGACGGCCCGAGGCCCTGCCGGTGTGGAACGCCGCGCGGTCGGCCGCCGGAACGGAGACGGTGGACGCCGCGAGCTCCGCGACGCCCGAGAAGGGCGTCGAGACAAGCCGTGCCGGGCTCGGTCTCGCGGCGGGCGGGCGGTACGTCGTCCGGTGCGAGGTGAACCACAGCTTCGACTACAACGACACCTGGCCGAAAAAGGCGAAGGCGGGGGAGGCGGGCTATTCCGGCGTGAACGGACAGCCCTCCCTCGTGTATGAGGGACGATTCGTCGCCGGGACGGACGCCCGCGTCGACCTCGTGCCTGTCGGAAGGGGCTCCCTTGACGGTTCCTCGGGCGAGATCGCCCCCGGCCTTGACGGGATGACGAGCGCGCTCTCGATCATCGAGTCCATCTATGTTATCCTCACCGAAGAGTAACGCCATGAACAAACACACCATTGCCGTCTTTGTATCCGCCTTCTGCTGTCTCTTCGCCGCCGCCGAGGACCCGACTCGGGCCCTTTCGCTTTCGTTCACCGCCTCGAGCCGCCTCGAGGCCCAGGTGAAGCTTTCCGGCACGCTGAAGGTTCCGGCCCTCGCGGGCGACGGCCCCCTGACGAAGGACAACAACGTCGCGCTGACGGCGAGTTGCGCGGTGACGCCCGTGTCGGCGACCGTCGCCACCGAGGTCGTGTTTACCCCCGTCGCCTTCTTCCAGCTCGTCGCCGGCGGCATGGTCGCGACCGGGTGGAACATACCGCTGGCCGACGGCCTCTCGATCAACGAGCCCGGACGCGACGGAGGCGGGGCCCTGGACGGCACGGCCGAGTTCGTCGGGGATTCCTTCCCCGGTATCGTCTGGTCCTGCAAGGGCGGCGCCGTCGTCCAGTTCGACTTCGCGGCCGTCAGGCCCGGCGAATGGAACCATGTCGTCTTCCGGAGCTACCATTCGCTCTGGTACCGGGCCTTTACCGCCGCGGGCGACGACGAGTCCTGGCAGTTCGAGAACGACGTCGGCGAGGAGCGGAACGGCTGGAATTATTACGCCAACTACCTGCTCGGCTACCGCATGCCCCTGAAGCTCAGCATGGTCGGCGTCCTCGTGGAGCAGGAGCTGAACCTCTACGACACCCCGGGACGGAAGGCCTGGGGCGACGACATCTCGCGCTTTACGTTCGGCCTCATGGCCCAGTACGACGTCACGAAGACGGTCAGCCTGAACGCCCTCGTGCAGGTCCGGACCAAGCGCAACTTCCTGGGCACCACCGGCGACTACGAATTCTACCAGCTCCGCCAGATCGACTCCGACGATCCCCGGAGTCTCGAGTTCTACCGGGCGGCCATGATCGTCAAATGGAGCCTGCTGTAGGGCCCAAACCGGAGGAAGCCCGCCGATAAGGGAGAAAACGTTGGAGATTTCGCGCGAACCGTAGTAAGCTTAGGGGATACGGTGCCGGACGGCACGAAAAAACGGAGGAGTCGCGAATGGAAAAGAAACTGGACGTCGTCGCTATCATCAAGAACGGGATCGAGCTCGGCATGAAAAATCTCGTTCCCATCCTTGTCAACGCGCTTTTGTGGATACTCACGATCTGGATTCCCTATATCAACATAGGGACGACGATCGGCCTCGCCATCGGCATCGTGTCCAAGGTCTCCCGGGGCGAGACCATCTCCATGACCGAGATCTTCGATCCCAAGTACCGCAAGTACATGGGAGAGTTCTTCCTGACCGGCGGTCTCGTGATGGTCGGCGTCAGCTTCGGCTACGTGCTTTTCGTCATCCCCGGCATCATCATCTCGATAGCCTGGTGCTTCGCGACCCTTCTCGCCGTCGACAAGGGCAAGAATCCCACCGAGGCCATCACCATGAGCAACGAGGTCACCTACGGAAACAAGGGCAGGATGTTCCTCGCCTATCTCGTTCTGACCGTCGTCGCGGCCGTACTGAGCGCGATCCTGGTCAACATCCCCGTTCTCGGCGCCATTCTCGTCCTCGCGATTTACGTCGTCGTGCTCTTCGCCGCGATCGGCATGCAGGCCTATTGCTACAAGGAGCTCTGCGGCGCCTGACGGGCCGCGTGCGCGAAAAAAAAGCGGGGACGATTCCCCGCTTTTTTTTATGCCCGCCTGCCGCCTGCCGCCTGCCGCCTGCCGCCTGCCGCCTGCCGCCTGCCGCCTGCCGCCTGCCGCCTAGCGGATCGAGAGGAAGTAGCGGTGAATCCGGGGGTCCTCGGGCGTGAGTTCGGGGTGGAAGGTCAGCCCGAGCAGTTTCCCCGCGCGAATCATGACCGGCTCGCCCGAAGCGAGCCGCGCGAGCACACTCGCGCCATCCCCGGTTTCCACGATCCGCGGAGCGCGGATGAAGGTCGCGAGGTAGGGCTCGCCGTCGGGGATCCCGCCCCTGTCGTCCCGCGCGTTCCCGAAATCGAGCGTGACCGGCCCCCGAAAGGATTCCGTCTGCCTGCCCCAGGCGTTTCTTTCGACGCGCGCGGGCAGGAGGGCCAGGGGCTCGACGCGCTCGTCGTCCAAGGGCTGCGCGAGCATGATGAGCCCCGCGCAGGTGCCCATGACGGGCCGCTCGCGCGCGAACTCCGCGATGGCCCGGCGCAAGCCGGGGCCGTCGCCCGAGGCGAGGAGTTTCGTGAGCACGGTCGACTCCCCTCCCGGGATCACGAGCCGGTCGCAGCCGGCGAGCTCCTCCGCCCGCCTGACCTCGCGCGTATCCTCGCCGAGCGAGGCGAAGACGGCCGCGTGGCTCGCGAAGCCTCCCTGCAGGGCCAGTATCCCTACCATCCGCGTCCCGCCATCTTCTGGCTTTCGTCGAGCGTGCGGATGTCGATGCCTTCCATCGCCTGTCCGAGTCCGGTGGACACCTCGAGAAGCACGGCGGGGTCGCGGTAGTGCGTCACGGCCCTGACGATCGCCTTCGCGCGGACCTCGGGGTCCTTCGACTTGAAGATGCCGGAGCCGACGAAGACCGTCTCGGCGCCGAGGTGCATCATGAGCGCGGCGTCAGCCGGCGTGGCGACGCCGCCCGCGGCGAAGTTCGGCACGGGGAGCTTGCCGAGCCTGCGGGTCTCCAGGATCAGCTCGTAGGGCGCCTGGAACTCCTTCGCGGCCGTCATGAGCTCCGCCTCGTCCATCGAGGCGATCCGGCGGATGTCGGCCATGACCTGCCGCATGTGGCGCACGGCCTCGACGACATTGCCGGTTCCGGCCTCGCCCTTCGTGCGGATCATCGCCGCGCCCTCTCCGATGCGGCGGAGGGCCTCGCCGAGGTTGCGGCAGCCGCAGACGAAGGGGACCTTGAACGGGTGCTTGGCGATGTGGAACTCCTCGTCGGCCGGGGTGAGCACCTCGCTCTCGTCGATGAAGTCGATCTTCATCTCCTCGAGTATCTGCGCCTCGACGAAGTGGCCGATGCGGCATTTCGCCATGACGGGGATGGACACGGCCTCCTGGATCTCGCGGATCATCTTCGGGTCGCTCATGCGGGACACCCCGCCGTCGCGGCGGATGTCCGAGGGGATTCGCTCGAGCGCCATGACCGCGGCCGCGCCCGCCTGTTCGGCTATCTTGGCCTGCTCCGCGTTCGTAACGTCCATGATGACCCCGCCCTTGAGCATCTCGGCGAGGCCGACCTTAACGGCAAACTGTTCGTTCTTCTGCATCTATCTCACTCCTTTTCAGTGCTGTCAAAAATCCCCGAGGCCCGAGCCGGCGGGGCCGCCGGGACCGCCGGACAGGTATTCCCTCGTCGCGCCCGCCAGGCGCCTGACGCCCTCCCGTATCTCGGCGGCGGAAAGCGAGCCGTAACAAAGGCGGATGTTGCTCGTGCCCCTTCCGTCGGTCTCCTGCAGGGGACCCGGCAGGAAGGCGACGCCGCGCTCGACCGCGCGCGGAAAGAGCTCGACGCTCGAGAAGCCGCGGGGGAGGGCGATCTGCAGCTGGAATCCGCCCTGGGGTACCGTCCAGGAGACCTCCGCCGGCATGAGCTCGGACAGTGCGCCGACCGTCTCGTCGCGCAACGCGCGGTAGTGGGCAAGAACGCGCGCGCGATGGGCGACGTAGCCGTCGGGCGACTCGAGAAAGGCGCGCGCGATCCCCTGCATGAGCGGCGGGCACCCGAGGTCCATCGCCTTCTTGATGGCGGTGAGCGAGGCGATCCGGTCCTCCGACGCGACGACCCATCCGACGCGAAGGCCGCTGATGAAGGACTTGGAAAGCGAGCCGAGCGCCAGGGTGCCGTGACCGGCGTCCTCCCGCAGGAATGACGGTATCTCGTAGCGGGCCGCCGTGCCGGACGCCGCCGCCGGCCCGCCCCGGCGCGCGGGCGCCTCGCCGAAGTGCAGGTCGCGGTACACCTCGTCGGAGACGACGGTCGCGCGGTTGCGGGTCGCCCATGCCGATATCTCCTCCCTTCGCGCGGCCGATATGTCGGTTCCGGTCGGGTTGTGGAGTATCGGGCAGATATAGAGCAGGGCGCCCTCGGCCTCGGGCCCCTCGGGGAGAAGGCCGGTAAGCGGGCCCTCGTCGTCCCGCGGGACGGTCGTGACGGGAAGGCCGAAGGCGGAAAGCGCGTTCGTGACCCCCGCGTAGCAGGGCGTCTCGCAGATGACGCGCGCGCCCGTCTCGGCCGCTTGCTGGGCGACGAGGGATATGGCCTGCTGTGATCCGCTCGTTACGAGCACCGAATTCGGCGAGACGGAGAGGCCCCGTTCGCGGTAGACGCGCGAGATCGCCTCGCGCAGGGCCGGAAGTCCGCGGCTGTCGCCGTAATCCCAGAACATCTCCTCGCCCGAGGAGAGCGCCTCCGCGGCAAGGCGCTTGAGTATCCCCTTTTCGACCGTGAGCGGGTCGCCGATGCCGCGGGTAAAGGCGATGACCCCCTCCTTGCGCGCGAGTCCCATCATGTCGGCGAGTCCCCGCGCGACCGACTGGTCGACGGCGCCCCGGTTCGCGCCCGGTCGCGGCGGGGCGGGGTTTTGCGTCCGGGAATCCCGGACGAAGGTCCCGCGGCCCACGTGCGTCGTGACGAGGCCCTCGGCGACGAGGTCCTGCATCGCCCTCCGGATGGTCGCCGCCGTCACGCCGTGCTCGCGCGCGAGGGCTGTGACGGTGGGGATGCGCGCGCCCGCCGGGAGCGAGCCGTCAAGAATGCCGGCGCGGAGTTCGTCGCGAATTTGTATAAAGAGCGGGATATCGCTCGTCTTGTCCGGCATCATATTAATACCGTATTAATCCATAGGGACGATAGAGTCAAGAGTCTCCGAAAACCAGCTCCGGAAGGAGGTATCGCGGGTTAACATTTGGTTGCGACAAGCCGAAAAGTACCGTATAGTGAGGACACCTATGGAACATGCGGGCGCCAAATGCCATTTTTGCGATATATGCGACGGACACGGGTGCGTCGGGGAACTGCCGGGGATGGGCGGCGCCTACAACAGCGCCAATTTCATCGAGAATTGCGCGGCCTGGTCGTCCTACCACGCCGCCTCGGCCGGCCGGCCGCTTCCCGCGGTGCGGCTTGCCCCGATTACGGGCGCCGTACAGAACGTCGGCTGGGAAGACGAGGAAAGCTTCTACGGCGAGCTTGTGGGCGCCTCGATCGCCGCGGGCCTCCGCCTCTCCGTCGGTGACGGGTATCCCGACGAGAAACTGAAATTCGGCATCGCCGCCCTGCGCGCCGCCCTGACCAAGGGCGCCGTGTTCATAAAGCCCTACGACAACGCCCGCATCCTGGAACGCATGGAGTGGGCCGCCCCCGTGGCGGAGATTATCGGCGTGGACATCGATTCCTGGGGCATAGTGACGATGAGGAACCTCGTGAACCTCGAGGAGAAAACGGCCGCCCAGCTCGTTGACCTCAAGCGGGCGTCGAAGGTCCCCTTCGCCATAAAGGGCATCTTCCGCGAATCGGAGATCGCCCTCGTCAGGGAGGTCCGGCCGGACATCGTCGTGGTCTCGAACCACGGTGGACGCGTTGAGACCGAACGGGGAAGCACCGCGGACTTTCTCGCGCGCCACGGGGCCGAGTTGCGGAAATATTCGGGAGAGGTGTGGGTCGACGGCGGGATCCGCACGGCGGCCGACCTGCGCGCCGCCGGGGGCCTCGGCGCCGACGAGGTCATGGTTGCCCGGCCGATCATCACGGCCCTGCTGGCGGGAGGCCGCGACGCGGTCGTCGCGCACGCCCGCGCGCTCACCGAGCGGACGGCGGTCGCGGACCGCGCCGACTGAGGAATCCTCCGCTTATTTGATCTCGATGCCGCCGAAGGTCGCGGACCCCCGGATGATGACGGTGTTCTCGCCCGACCGGGGTCCTCCCTTTTTCCTGTCGTCGACGCCGCCGAAGATCGGCGTGACGTGCGTTATGACGCGCACGCCCTCCGGCAGGTATATCGTGATCCCGCCGAACAGGGCCGAGACCGAGACGACGACGTCCTCGGCAATGACGGCCTCCCGCAAATCCAGGATGACCGACCCGAAAACGGCCGCGTAGCTTCCTCCCGAATACCGCTCGCGCTCGGGCCGGACGGTCTGCTCTCCGAACATCGCCTGCGCGAACGAGCTTTCTTCCGAGGCGCGCGCGCCGCTTCCGCCCGCCGGCTTCGCGCCGCCCTCTCCCGCGCCGCATCCGCGCCTGAAGGCGCACAGGGAGCCGCCGGTGAGAAGCTGGAAGCCCACGATGAGCAGGATGAACGGCAGGATGAGCTTCCACCCGAATCCCTCGGGCAGGACGCCCTGCGCGTTCATGAGGAGCAGGACTCCCACCCCGAGCATGATCGCGTTGCCCGCGTTAAGCCCGCCCTGCACGATCGATATGAGCGCGGGAACGATGATGAACACGGTCCACCAGCCGCGCAGGCTCAAATTGATGTCGAAAAGGCCGAGCATGCTCCCGCCGATCGCGACCGCCGCCGCGATGAAGAGGGTCCCGACGATGATCGTGTACACGTCCCGTTTCATGATATGTCTCCTTGTCCGTCCGAAGGCGGCTTACGTAAGCAAGAATCGGCCGACCTGGCTCGCGACGTTGCCGAATACCGCGCTGTTGTGTTCCTTGAGCGAGGCGACCTCCTGGAAGGTCGCGTTCATCGCGAGTGTGTCGTTGAGGATCGAGTCCATCTCGTCCTTGACGCGGTTCGAGCACTCCACGAGCCGCGCTATCGCGCTCTCGAGCTGTTTCGACCCGTCGGCGAGCGACCGTGCCGCGAGGTTCACCGTCTCGGTCGTGCTCTGCATCTCCTGGAGCGTCTGGGCGACCTGGTCCGAACCGGCCTTTTGCTCCCGCATCGCCCCCTCGTTTTCCCGCTCCATGTCAGTCACCTTCGTGATGAGCGAAAGGACCTCGTCGAAGCCGGTTGACGCCCCGCCCGAGGCGGAGACGGCGTTCTCGATGGCCGCCCTGACTTCCTTGAGCTGGCCGTTGACGATCGACGACTGCTTCGAGCTTTTCTCCGCGAGGGAGCGGATCTCGTCGGCGACGACCGCGAAACCGGCGCCGGCGCTTCCGGCGTGGGCCGCCTCGATCGCCGCGTTCATCGCGAGAAGGTTCGTCTGCGCCGCGATGGCCGCGATCGTCTTGTTGGCGTCGAGGAGGAGCGTGGACGACTCGACGACCTTCCCGATGAGGCTGTTCGACTCCTGGATGCGGTCCTTTCCCCGGTTCGCCGCCTGGAGCAGGTCCTCGCAGGTCTTGTTGATGCGGTTGACGTTCGCGGAGACGGCGGAGATGTTCGCTATCATCTCCTCGATGCCCGCGCTCGAGTTGCTCACGCTGGAGGTCTGCTGGGTGACGGCCGCGTGAAGCTCCTGTATCCGCGCCGAGATCGACTCGACGGAGACCGTCGACTCGCCGGTGGCGCGGTGCTCCTCCTCGATCTCCCCGTTCGCGCGCTGGACGGACGTGGTGATCTCCTTGAGCTTCTCCTCGGCTTCGTACATGCTCGCGGTAAGGCCCGACTCGTTCTCCTTGAGGGAGGAGCATCCGGACTGTATCTCGTTGACCATCTTCTGCAACACCTCGAGGTAGGAGTTGAGGCTTTCTGTTATCCTGCCGGTCTCGTCGAAGTTGAGGATCGCGACCTTGCGGTTGAGATCGGCCGTCTCGCTCGAGGCGAGCTTCAGTATCTGCTCGTCGAGGAGGTTGTACTGCGTCGTGTCCTGCTTCTTCGAGAGCCAGGCGACGTAGAAGATGACGACCTGGATGATGAGGCCGACCGTGATGATGGAGAAGATCGGCGAGTCGGGACCCGAGCCGCCTTCGGTCCGGGCGAGGTAGTACCAGGTGACGAATGCGAGGTGCGTCAGGGTGATGAGTCCTCCCGCGATGGGTATGAACACCGACTTGAACTCGATGAACTTGTCCCGTTCCCCTTTCTCGATCCGGGTTATTCCGAGCAGCTGTTTCGGCTGTTTGAGATAGTCGTCCATGAGGAAGGAATTGATGAGCGCGCCCGCGAAGGCCTCGGTGAGCTTGATGGCGAGCACCCAGAAAAGCGGAAGGCCCGAGGGCATGGACCCGCCGTTTCCGTAATAGAACACCAGGATCGCGCCCGTCCAGAGGAAGGCGTTATAGATGATGAGGGTCCAGGGCAGGCGCACCGCCACCATACGCGCGCGCCTGCTCTGTTTGCCTCCGCGCTGCGCGGGCGGCAGCTCGAGTTCCTTCCAGAGGGGCTTGAGATACGCGCGGATGAGGACGCTCGAGACGGCGCAGATGATGATGACGAAGGCTACCAGCTTCGGGTTCGCCGCGAGAAGGAGGCGGCCCGCGTAGCCGAGGTCCTTCGTCGGATTGTACATCTGCGAGAATATCTCGCTGACGGTTACGGTGCCGATTTGCACGCCGAAAAACGCGGCAACCGAAAGTCTGTTTACCCGACGCGCGAGCGGGGAGTGTTTCATCGTACACCTCTTGCGTTATTTGAATTGTGCCTTTCGTTCATTGTATCCGTTTCCCCCCGATATTACAAAACTTTTTTACGCAAGGTCCCTGAGGGCCGACAGGAGCTTCATCGGGTTCGCCCGGGCGCGCGCCTCGAGCCGGGCGAAGTCCTGGGCCGTCTCGGTCGCCGAGCCGGAAAGGACAAGGCCCGAGGAATCCCGTTTGAACCAGAGAAAGTGCCATTCGCGGCCGGTGAGGCCGGGAACGCGCGACAAAAGCCCCTCGAGCGCCTCGGCGATCTCCACGTGATTGGCCTGGCCGACGCGGAAGAAGGCCCCCTTGTCGGTAAAGCAGACGACCGCGCGCGCGAAGCCGAGGGCCGTCGCGGAGTCGTCCCGGAAGCCGTCGACGACGAGCCGTGCGTGCGCGAGGGACAGGTCGTAGCCCTTGAGGCGCAGTTCCTTTCTGAGCGCGACGATCTCGCTTCGTATCGTCACCAGATCCTTGTCGGAGCCTCCGAGCGCCTTGAGCCGGCCGCGCCAGTCGCGAAACTGCGACTCGAGTTCGGAATATTCCGGCGTATGCGAGGCGAAGGCCTCGGTTTCCGCGAGAAGTTTCCATTCCGGGGTGAATCGGTCGGAGAGAAATCGTGATACTGCGGATTCCCTGCTTTTAGGCATCGTATATCGATAGTATACTTCAAGAAGAATGAAAATACTCGTCGTATCGGACATTCACGCGAACCTCGACGCCTTCGAGGCGGTGCTCGCCTCGGCCGGTGACGGATGCGCGGGTTTCGTCATGCTCGGGGACTGTACGGGCTACGGCCCCGACGCGTCGGCCTGCGTCTCCCTGCTCGCGTCCCTCGGGTCGAGGTTCGATCCCTTCGTCGCCCTGCTGGGAAACCACGACGCGGCGCTCACCGGGGCGCTCGACCTTTCCTGGTTCGGCCCGACCGCGCGGTTTTCCGCCGGGAAAACCCGGGGCGCGGTCCTGCCCGCCGACGTCGCCTATCTCTCGCGTCTCGCGCCGTCCGCCGTCATGCCCGGTTTTCCGGACATCCTCCTGTCGCACGGATCCCCCGAAGAGCCGCTGACCGGCTATCTCTTCGGAGGAGAGGAAACCTCGCGCGCCTTCGGGGCGATGGCAAGGGATGGCGTGCGCGCGTGCCTCTGCGGACACACGCACGAGGGCGCCGTCTTCAGGCCGGGCAACGAGCCCGGCGAGGGTATCGGCGCGGCGCGGCTGACGGTACCGGCGCGGGAGCCGCGGCCGACGCGGGCCTTTCCCGCCCCCGGCGTCGAGGTACGCTTGGGCGCGGGTCCGGTCATCGTGAACCCCGGAAGCGCCGGCTTTCCCCGCGCTTTCAACGGGCTTGCGGAGGAGCCGGAGTACGCGCACTGGCCCGCGTATTACGGCGTGTGGGACACGAAGGCGGATACCTTTGCCTTCGCGGCGGCCTTCTACGATTTCGGCGCGGTGGTCGACAGGATGCGTTCGGGAGGCTGGGTGACCTGACCGCCCGGGCCGGCGCTAGCCGAGCTCGGCAAGGGTTTCCCAGCGCGCGTATTTCGTCTCCAGTTCGGAGCTCACGCGGTCAAACTCCGCGCCGAGGGAACGAAGCCTGACGTGGTCGCTTTCGCCCCCGGAGAGCAGGGCCTCGATCTCCTTTTTCCGGTCCTCGAGCGAGGCGATCTCGCCCTCGATCTCGGAGAACTCGCGCTCCTCCCGAAAACTCCGTTTTTTCTGCCGGGCGGGCGCGGAGGGCGCGCCGCCGGAACCCGCCTCCGCCGTATTCGCGCCGGAGCCCGCGGCCCGGGCCGCCTGCGCGCTTTCGGCGCGTCGCGACCGTTCGGCCCCGGCACGTTCCTCCTCCCGCCAGGCGAGATAGTCCGAGCAGCTTCCCGCGAAGGCCTCGACGGTGCCGTCCCCGCCGACGACAAAGAGGGTCTCCACCGAGCGGTCCATGAAGAACCGGTCGTGCGAGACGACGAGCAGGCATCCCTCGTAGCCGGACAGGAAGGACTCGAGCACCCCCATCGTATAGATGTCGAAGTCGTTCGTCGGCTCGTCGAGCACGAGGAAGTTCGGGTTCGTCATGAGCAGGCGCACGAGGTACACCCGCTTCCGCTCGCCGCCCGAAAGCGCCGAGAGGGGGGAGTGCTGGGTCGGGCCCGCTATCCCGAACCGCTCGAGGAGTGCCGAGGCGGTCAGCTCGCGGCCGTCGGCCTGCACGACGATCTCGGCGGTCTCCTTGATGTACTCGAGCGGGGTTTGGCCGGAGTCGGATATCTCGGGATTCTGCCGGTAGTAGCCGATGACGGTATTCTCCCCGCGCGTCACCTTCCCGGCGTCGGGCTCGAGCGCGCCCGAAAGCAGGTTCAGCAAGGTGGTCTTCCCCGAGCCGTTGTCGCCGAAGACGCCGATCCGCTCGCCCTTGCGGAATTTCCAGGAAAAATCCGACACGACCGTCTTGGCGGCATCGCCCGAGCCCCACGTCTTCGAGATTCCGTCGGCCTCGAGGATCTTTCCGCCGAGGCGGCGTCCCGAGACGCTGAAGGAAAATCCCTCGTCCTCCTCGCGGCGTTCCCGGTCGGTCATGCGCTTGATGGCCTGGATGCGCGCCTTGGCCTTCGTCCCGCGCGCCTGCGGTCCGCGGAGGAGCCACTCGCGTTCCGTGCGCAAGACCGACTCGATGCGCGCCTCGGTTCTCTCGGCGATCTCCTCCTCTATCGCCTTCTTCTCGAGATAGCGCGAGAAGTTTCCCTCGTAGCGCCGGAGGGTGGTGCCGTCGATCTCGTGGATCGAGGTGCATACCGCGTCGAGGAAGTAGCGGTCGTGCGTGACCATGAGCACGGCGCGGTCGGTTTCCGCGAGGTAGCCCTCGAGCCAGGCGATGGTCGCGATGTCGAGGTGGTTCGTCGGCTCGTCGAGGAGGAGGATTCTCGTGTCCTCCACGAGGGCCTGCGCGAGCGCGACCTTCTTGATCATGCCGCCGGAAAGCGCGGCCATCCGCGCGTCCATGTCGTCGAGCGAAAGGCGCGTGAGGATCGAGCGCACGCGCGCTTCGTAATCCCAGAGGGAACGCTCGTCCATCTCGCGCGTGAGCGCGTCGAGCCGGTCGGCCGCGGCGGCTGAACCGGCGGCCATGTCTTCGCAGGCGGCCTCGTAGTCGCGGATGACGGCCAGGGACGGGCTCTTCGAGCGGAATATGTGGTCGCGTATCGTGTCGTCCGGACGGAACTCGGGGGTTTGCGGAAGCCACGAGACGCCGGCGTCCTTGTTGACCGTGACGGTGCCGGAATCGGGGGCGAGGGCCCCCGCCACGCAGGCGAGGAGCGTGCTCTTGCCCGAGCCGTTTCGTCCGATGAGCGCGATCTTCTCGCCCTCGTCGAGGCCGAAGGTCACGTCCGCGAAGAGCGGTCCGAGCCGGCCCTGGCGGGCGAGTTTGCTGACGGAAAGGAGGTTCATGGCGGCAGTATAGCAGGCCTTGCCCCCGCCGGGGAACACGCGCTACACTCAATCCCGCATGAAACTGCTCGAATCGCGCGAAATCGCGCTCGTCTTCAAACGCCTTTCGGCCGCGCTCCCCGAACCGAAAACCGAGCTCGAGAGCGTGAACGACTACACCCTCCTCGTGGCCGTCGTGCTCTCCGCCCAGATGACCGACAAGGGCGTCAATCGCGCGACGCGGGCGCTTTTCGAAGCGGTCGACACCCCGGAGAAGATGCTCGCCCTCGGCGAGGAAGGCCTCAGGGAGCACATCAAGTCGGTGAACCTCTATCCGACGAAGGCCCGTCACGTCATCGCCCTCAGCCGCGTTCTCGTGGAACGGTTCGGCGGGGCCCTGCCCGACACGCGCGAAGGGCTCGAAAGCCTTCCCGGCGTCGGGCGAAAGACGGCGAACGTGATCCTCAACGTCGTGTTCGGAAAGCCGACGATACCGGTCGACACGCACCTCCTCCGCGTCGCCCCGCGCCTCGGCCTCAGCGCCGCCGCGACTCCGCGCGCCGTCGAGGAGGACCTCCTCGGGAAGATACCGAAGCGTTACGCCATGACGGCGCATCACCTGCTTCTCCTGCACGGACGGTACGTCTGCACGGCCCGCGCGCCGAAGTGCGGCGAGTGCGTGCTCGCCGGCGTCTGTCCGAAAAACGGCCTGTAGGGGGGGCGGTAGCGGAATGTGGCTGCCCGAAGCGGGGCCCGGACTAGCGCTTCTCAACGATGAACAGGTACTCGCTGAGGTGCAGCGCGCGCCCGCGCAGGTTGCGGCTCCCCCGGAAGGCGTTGTACCTCGTCTCGACCGACTCGACCTTGCCGACCCGCGAGAGGAGCGACTCGATCTCCGCGCGCGGGATGAAGCCCTCGGAGTTGAACGATACCAGAAGGAACTTCGCGCGGATCCGTTCCGCGAGATCGGCGAGGGACCCCGCCGCCTCGCGCCGCCTGTTGTAGGCCGAACGCCTCCAGTCGCGCGGGATTCCCGACACCTCCGACACGGAGTCTGGCCGCTTTCCCGAGGCGATCAGGTTCAGCATGAAGTAGTTCGAGCCGTAGGGGTGCTGGTTGTAGGGCGGGTCGAGATAGGCGACGTCGCAGTCCGGGGCGAGAAGGCACGCCTCGTTCGCGTCGCCCGCAAGCACGAGCGACTCGACGGGATGCTCGCTCGTGACGGGAAAGGGCAGGGAGATCTCCCCGAGGATGCGCGACAGCGAATCCCCCTTTCCGCCGCCGAACCTCCCGATGCCCGACGCGCGGTCCTTGTAGAATCCCTTGAAGACGCCGGCGGTATTCGCGTGCACGGAGGCCTCGGCTATGAGCGGCGCGACGAGAAAGTCGCGCCATCGCGCGGGCGCCTCCGCTATTCTCGCGAGCGCCGTGTCGAGAAACCGCGCGTTTCGCGCGGTGAAGAAGGCGCGTTCCCCCGGCCGTATCTCCTCGTCGCTCGCGGGCGCGTAGAGTTCCGAGATGAAGCCGGCCTCGAGGGGGCGCTCCGCGAGGGAGCGGGCGACGGACTCGTGGATCGCGCGGAAGTCCGGATTTTCGATCTCCTCCCTGTTCGCGAGGTAACAGCGCGAGATCGCGCCCGCGTAGTCCTCGAGGTCGTTCGAGACGACGAGCCGGGCGTAGCGCCGCAGATAGCGCGAGACGATGCCCGAGCCGGAGAAGGCGTCGAAGAACGAGAGGGGCCCGCGTCCGAGCCGTTCCCGCACGCGTTCGACCGCCGCGCCGATGAAGGGGAGGAGGGCGCGCTTGTTGCCGATGCAGGTAATCAGCTGACGCGCGAGGTAATCGGGGTTTTCGGTTGCGTTCGTCGCGTCTGCGCCGGTCATCGGCCTTCAGTGTATCCGATAAAATTCCCCTTCGCCAGACGAATCGCCTTGACAGTCGATGTTAGACTCAGTAAACTTTTAGCGTAAGCCATGAACGAGCGGCGGCCGGGGCGTTCCCCAATGCGTCCCGGCCGTTCGGACGTTTGCGGCACAAGGAGAAATCATGGCAACCATCATTGCCGGTGTCGCCCTCGTGGGCGCCCTGGCCTTAGCGATATACAGGGCCTCGCGCGGCTCGAAGTCGGAATCAGGCTGCGGAGGCGGCTGCGCCGGCTGTTCGGGCTGTTCGGGGGTGATCCCGCCGTACGAGCAGGACCGCTGATCCTGTGGAAAAGGCCGCGAATCCCGTGTATACTCTCCCGCATAGACGGGGGAACGTATGGATGATTTCAGGAATGTGTCGGTAATAAAAAAAGCGAACGTATACTTTGACGGCAAGGTGACGAGCAGGACGGTCGTATTCGCGTCGGGGGAGAGGAAAACCCTCGGGATCATGCTTCCCGGAGAGTATACCTTTTCGACGGGAGCGGCCGAGACCATGGAGATCCTTGCGGGTTCCATGGACGTACGCCTGCCGGGATCAACCTCGTACAAGACCTACTCGTCCGGCGAGACGTTCGAAGTCCCGGAGAAATCCTCTTTTGACCTCATAGTCCGCGAGATAGCGGACTATTGCTGTTCCTATAAATAAAAGGAGGCGGTCCATGGAAACGATGGCGCTCAGTCCGGTTGTGGTCGAGGCGCTCGGATACGCGGGGACCCTCGTGATCCTCGTTTCCCTGGCGGTGAAGTCCATCGTCAGGTTCCGCTGGCTCAACGCGGCGGGATCCCTGCTTCTGGTAGTGTTCGCGTTCGCGACGCGGTCATGGCCCGTCGTCGCGATGAACCTCGGCATCATCGTCATCGACCTCTACTTCATCGTGAGGGTGTCGAGCGTGCCCCGCGAGTGCAAGCTCGTCGCGGCCGAGCCGACGAGCGCCCTCTTGCAGTATTTCTACGCGCAAAACCGCGACGAGATCACCGCCCTCTTCGGCGAGACCGCCTTCGCGGACGCGCGGTACTTCACCTACTTCGTTCGCGGAAGCGAGGTCGCGGGCCTTTTCGCCTGGCGCGACTCGGTTCCGGGCGAGTGCGTCGTGTCGGTGGATTTCGTCACGGGACGGTACCGCGACACGAGCATCGGCCGCTATTTCTTCGGAAACCAGCTCCCCGCCTTCCGCGACCGCGGCTACTCCAGGATCGTCTACCGCAACGTGGGGTACGGCCACTGGAAATACCTCCGCTCGCTCGGGTTCAAAGATCTCGGCGGCGGGGACTTCGAGAAGGAAATCTAGGGCCGCGCGAAGCGGATGGCGTCGCGGGCAGCGACGCGGGCAGCCTCGCGGGCCGCGACGCGGCTCCCTCAGTACACCGTCTCGCCGAGCAGCCGGCCGATCAGGTCGACCGCCATGCGGGCGGTGACGTTCCGCACGTCGTGCACGGGATTCACCTCGACCATGTCCGCCGAGGTCACGAGTCCCGTCATCGACATCTCTTCCATCAAGAACAGCACCTCGCGATAGGTCATCCCCCCGGGGACTTCTATGCCGACGCCCGGGGCGAATCTCGGGTCGATGGCGTCGATGTCGAAACTCACGTGGAGGGCGTCGACGCGGTCGTCGAAAAATCCCGCTATCTCGGAGGTCGTGCGCGAGATTCCGAGCCGGTCGATGTCGCTCATCGTGTAGACGCGCACCCCCGCCTCGCGCATCAGGAGCCGCTCCTTCGGGTCGAGGTCGCGCACGCCGATGTAGCAGACATACGCCGGGTCTATCTTGCGCACCGGGCGGTAAAAGCCGGTTAGCTCCGGGATCCCGTAGCCGCACGAGGCGGCGAGGATCATGCCGTGGATGTTGCCGGTCGGCGTCGTCAGGTTCGTGTTGAAGTCCCCGTGCGCGTCGACCCACAGGACCCCCGTGCGTTTGCCCGCGTCCGCGTTCGCGGCCGAGACTCCCGCGAGCGAGCCGAGCGAGATGGAGTGGTCGCCGCCGAGGACGAGCGGAAAGTCGCCCGAGCGGGCGATCGACTCCACGTGCCCGGCGAGCGTGCCGCAGGCGTCGAGTATGGACCCGAGGTGCTTCGCGTCGTCGCGCGAGATCTCGCGCGCGGGATCCAGGTATTCCTGCGGCGGAACCGCGATGGGGGGATAAAGGTCGTCGGACTCGATGCCGAGCGAGTTGAGCTTCTCCCTGAGTCCCGCGAGCCGGATCGCCGAGGGGCCCATGTCCGCGCCGCGCCTGCTCGCGCCGTAGTCGAGCGGCATTTCGATAATGCGTACTTTCATCGTTCCCCGCCTCCTTCGGCGGGCGCGGCCGCGACCGTGCCGTGCTCGATGGTGAGGTTCCTGACCCATCGGCCGGTCTTAAGCTGCCAGGCGGCGATGGCGACCTTGACGATGTCCGTGATCTTCACGAGCGCGTACATCGCGATGGGCCCGAGGCCGGTATACGCCGCGAGGAGGAATATGGCGGGCAGGAACATCGTGAGGTTCACGACGCCGTCGACCCACATACCCATGATCGCGTCGCCGCCGGAGCGCGCGGTGGCGAACTGCGCGTTGAGGTAGGTCCACAGCGGCATGTAGCAGGCGATGACCCACAGCATGTTGCGCGTCACGAGCCGCGCGCCGTCCGAGAGGTTTCCGTACACGACCGGGATGAGCGCGACGGACATGGCCTGCACGACGGCGAGCGCGAGCCCCGCGAAGATCGCGCCGTTCCTGATCCAGCGGGCCTGGCGCTTCGCGAGGTCGAGCTCGTTCCTTCCGAGCGTGCCGCCGACGATGACGCCGGTGGAGACGTGTATCCCCTGGAAGACGAGGAAGAAGATGTTGGCTCGACGAGCCGCGCGATGAGCGTCGCGATGGCCGCCCCCCGAACCTCGAGCCTCGGCGCGCCGAGGTTTCCGTAGATGAGCACCCAGTTGAAGAAGGTGTTCACGAGCGTGGCCGCGACCGAGATGACGAGCGGGGCGCGCACCCTGCCGATCTCCCTGAGCGAGGAGCCGATGGCCATCGACCAGGCGATCGGGAAGAAGGTCAGCACGATGACCGAGAGGTAGGCCGCCCCCTGTTCGACGATGGCCTCGCGCTCGGTGTTCGTGTTGAGGAGAACCGAGAGTATCTGCCTCGGGAGGAATACCGTCAGGGCGACGGCGAGGAGGGCGAGGATCGAGGAGGTGTGGAACTTGAAGCGGAACGTCTGGCGCATCCCTTCAGTGTCTTTAGCGCCGTTGAACTGGGACATGAACATGCCGCCCGCTCCCATGAGCGTCATGAGGGCGACGAACAGCACGAAGATGAGCTGGTTGGTGACGTTGACCCCGCTCATCTTCATGTCGCCAAGCCCCGCGACCATGAAGTTGTCGATGAGGGAAACGAGATTCTGTATGAGTCCCTGGAGCATTACGGGGACCGCGATCGAAAGCGCCGTCTTGTAAAACGACTTCGGGCCGAGATGTCTGTGCGGTGTCATGGCGGAAACTATATCCCAACGCGCGCGCTTGTTCCAGCGCCGGCCGGCGCCGGAGCGCCGGACGCCGCCCTAGTTCGCGCCGTAGTCCTCCCGGCTTTTCGTCTCGAGACCGCGCGTCTTGTACCACTCGAGGGCGTCGGTGAACTGCTTGGCGATCTTGATGTTCGTGATGAGCGGTATGTCGAGGTCGATCGCCATCCTGCGGATGATGAAGTCGTTCTTGAGCTCGGTCTCGCGGTTGTTCTTCGGGATGTTGATGACGAGGTCGATCTCGCCGGCGCGGAGCGCGTCGGCGATGTTCGGCTTCTTGTCGTCGAGCGGCCAGGCCAGCGCCGCCGCCTCGATCCCGTTGTTGGCGAGGAAGCGCGCCGTGCCTCCCGAGGCGACGATCTGGTATCCCATCGAACGGAGCTTTTTCGCGCTTTCGATGAAGGCCACCTTGTCCTCGATGGGTCCGGTGGAAAGCAGTATCTTGCGCCGCGGGACGCGGAAGCCCGCGGAGAGCATCGCCTTCATGAAGGCGTCGCGCACGCCGCGGCCGAGGCACGCGACCTCGCCGGTGGCCGACATCTCCACGCCCGCGACGGGGTCCGCTCCCTTGAGACGCGAGAAGCTGAACTGGGCAGCGCGGACGCCGACGTAGTCGAGGTCGAGGCGCGACCCGTCGACGGCCCGCGCCTCCGCGCCGAGCTGCGCGCGGACCGCGAGGTCGACCATGTCGACGCGAAACACCTTCGAGCAGAAGGGCAGGGAGCGCGAGGCGCGCGCGTTGCACGCGATCGCCTGTATCGTGGCGCTCTTGGCCAGGAACTGTATGCTGAAGGGGCCGGTTATCGAGAGGGCGCGCGCTATCTTCCGCGCCGCCTTCTTGACCGCCTGCGCAGTCGACAGGTATATCCTCTGCGCGGGCAGGACGACCGTCGCGTCGCCCGAATGGACGCCGGCGTTCTCGATATGCTCGCTGATCGCGTACACGAGGATCTCTCCGCCGGACGCGACCGCGTCTATCTCGATTTCCTTCGAGTTTTCCACGTACCGGGAGATGACCGCGGGGCTGTCCTCGGAGGCTATCGCCGCCCTGGCGAACGACTGTCTGAGACTCGCGTCGTCCCAGGCGACGCTCATCGCCTCGCCCGAGTCCACGTAGCTCGGCCTGATGAGGACGGGGTAGCCCGTTTTCGAGGCGAAGGAGACCGCCGCGTCCGCGGTCGACACCTCGGCCCAGTCGGGCTGCTGTATGCCGAGCTCGTCGAGAAGGGCGCTGAATTTCTTGCGGTCCTCCGCCCGGTCTATGTCGGCGGGCGCTGTGCCGAAGATCGGCACGCCGAGGCGCGAAAGGCTCATCGCGAGGTCGTTCGTCGCCTGCCCGCCGTAGGAGAGCAGCACGCCGTCGGGCCGCTCGGCCTCGAACACGTCGAGCACGCGCTCGAGCGAGGTCTCCTCGAGATATACGCGGTCGGCGGCGTCGAACGAGGTCGTCGCGGCCTCGGGGTTCGAGTTGATCATGATGGACGGCACGCCGATTTTTCTGAGGGTCGCGAGCGCGCTGGCCGCGCACCAGTCGTACTCGAGGCTCGAGCCGATGTGGTAGGGACCGGAGCCCGGCACGAGCGCGCCCCCGCCGGTCGGCTTCGCGTCGTCGGCCACGCCGTTGTACGTGAGGTAGAGCACGGAGCTTTTCGACTCGCACCCCGCGGCCCCCGGATCGACCTGCTTGACGACCGGCCGGAGCGAGAGCTCGCGGCGTAGGAGGCGTATTTTTTCCGCGCGGACGCCCGCGCAGATCCCTATCTGCTCGTCCGAGAAGCCTGCCTTCTTCGCCCGTTCGAGAAGCTCCCTTCCCGGCAAGCCGCCGCGCGCGCGGAGCTCCGTCTCGATCTCGGATATCCTGCGCATCGCGAGGATGAACCAGCGGTCTATGCGCGCGTACTTGAATACGCGGTCGAGCGACCAGTCCTGGGAGACGGCGGCGTAGACCGCGAAGACCCACCGGTCGGTCGGGTTGCGCAGCTCCTCCTTTATGTCCCTGAACTCGTGTCCGTTGCAGGC
>LVBL01000008.1 GCA_001604405.1 Spirochaetales bacterium Spiro_10 | reverse complement strand
AGCTGCCAGGCTTTTTTTATTAAAGCGTCTCAAACGAGACGCTTTAATAAAAAAAGCGTGAGAATCGCGCAGCGATTCTCCATGGCTTTCTGTTTTTTCAAAAGGCTCACCGAAAGGTGGGCCTTTTGAATAAATAAAACTGCGAGAAATGCCTTCGGCATTTCTACGGGTTTTCACAGATAACGGTAAGTCACTGCTTCGCGTATTGCGAGGTTATATGATCGATGGTGCCGTCGGCCTTCATTTCCCGCAAGGCGTCTGATATCCTGGAAAATGATTTTATTAGTTGGGATTTCTCGCCAATCAGAATATGAAACGTGCTCTCGTCGACAATCCCGCCGGTAATTATCAAGCGCTCCTGAAGTTTATGGACAAGAATAAAGGTCTGCGCAAGAAGCGTATCCTCTACGAGTATATCCCCCCGTTTCGCGAGCAACATATTGTACATGCCGTCGACCGTTGGCGCGTTGATTACGGGGATGCCAATCGCCTCGAGACGTTCTTTCGACCAGTTGTGTCCCAGATACGACAAGACGGAAAACCCGCTTGCGGCGAGGTCGTTCCGCGATCGTATGGACTCGATTGCTTTCATCCTTGGATGATCCCTCAGCGTAACGATACGGTACTGCTTCATCAAAATGGGAGTCAGGACGCTTCGCGAGTATTTGAGCCGCTCGTCGGTGGGTATGGTCATGATGAAATCCGCCTCGCCGCGTTCGAGCATCGTTTGGCATCGCGCCCAAGGGTAGATCCTGAACTCGAGACGGTAGCCGAGGCGCCTTTCAAAGAGCTCGCGTGCTATATCGACAAAGAAGCCCGTGTGATTGCCTTCTTCGTCAGCGAAATTAGCCGGATTATACTCGGTATATACGCAGAGCACGGGTTTCTCGGCCGCAAGCGGGTATAGCGCCAACGCGAGAATGAGGACCTTGCCTAAAGTGGGCATTGATACGGTTTTCATGTGCCGGTATCCTCTCTTTGAAAGTATAAAGACCCCGGGCCAGGAATCAACCCCAGGGAGCATAAAACTGTCCCGGAGGATCCCTTGTTACGGGTGATACTTGCAAAATCCGCCTTGAAGAAATGGTCAATCCATAGTATCCTTAATGAAAGTAGCATGGAGGTTCTATGGCCGCAGTTGATACGCAATACCAGCTGGTTACCTTTCAGCTCGGGGAAGAACTCTATGGCGTCGATATCATGGATGTCAAGGAAATCGTGCGGATACAGGACGTCCGTTCAATACCGAACGCCCCGTACTATGTCGAGGGGATCTTCAACCTTCGGAGCGAGATAATCCCGATAATCAATCTTCACAAACGCTTTCACCTCAAGAAGGCGCAACTTGACGAGGGCGACGAATACCTTGGCGGTTTCATAATTCTTAATATCGAGGGCAAGAAACTCGGGATAATAATCGACAGAATCGCCCGGGTCGTCATGATTCAGCACAGTGACATACAACCGCCACCGCAGATGATTAGCGGAATCGGCGCGGAATACATCAACGGGGTCGTTCGTCAGGAATCGGGGTATCTTATCGTTCTTGACATCAGGCGGCTTTTTGATCCCAAGGAATTGCAGAAACTCGCGAGCCTCTAGGCCCGTATTCTGAGAGATTTGGACGTACATGAAACTACCAGTGCATAGCTCTACCATTCGTCGCAAAGAGATGGACGCGGTCCTTACCTGCATGGTCGCGGAAAAAATCGGTCCCGGCGAGATGAACGTGAAACTGTCTCAACTTGCCCGGGAGAACCTCGGAGTCGACGGGGCGACGGCGTTTAGAAGCGCTCCCATAGCGCTCTCGTACGCCCTCAAGGCGCTCGATTTGGCGCCGGGCTCGGGGATCATCATATCGGCGCTCGCGCCGGCGTGGCATCTTCATTCCGTGAAAAACCTCGGGTATGAGCCCGTCATTACGGACGTTCATCCCGAGACCGGACTCGTGACGGCAGAACTCCTGGAGGACGCCATTCGACGGGGCGGCCGCCTCATTCTCCTGCACGAGGCCCTCGGTTTTCTGCCCGAGATGCAGGCGATTCTCTCGCTTAACATGCCCGTCATCGAGGACATATCGCAAAGCGTCGGGGCGAATCTCGAAGGCCGTCAGGCCGGAACGTTCGGACAGTTTGCGATTCTCGGCCTGGAGGAGGGCGATCTCCTTACCTCGGGCGGCGGCGCGCTCCTGCTCGCGGCCAACAAGCGCGAGGCCGTGGTCCAGCGCAAACTCGAGGATGAAGCCCCCTCGACCGACATACTGCCCGACATCAACTCCGCTCTCGGGTTCGTACAGCTCAAGGAACTTGCCCGTAACGCGGAGTTGCGCAGGAATATGGCGACCCTCTACGTCAATTCCCTCATGCAGGGCAGGCACAAAACAATGGTACAAATGGGCGAGGGCGGGAATGCCGTCTACTCCTTTCCCGTCATACTCTCGAGCGGCCTCAAGGAAGTCAGGCAGTACGTGAACAGGAAGGAGATAGAGATCGCTCCGGCGTTTGCCGGTTCGGTCGCCGAAACGCTCGGCGACGCCCTGGACGGCTGCATCAACGCGAAGTCCCTCCTGATGCGGTGCGTACTGTTCCCGCTGTATCCCAGGCTTGGCGGCGCCAACTCCGCCAAGGTCGCGAAGATCCTCGCCACCCTTCCGTAACGGGACGCAAAGGGGTATACGAACATGCATACGGTTACCAGGGCCCTCGCGATAGTTAACACATGGAAGAGCGAGGCCGCGGGAATCGCCGAGGAAATTCGCGCCGAACTCGCGGCACGAAACGTTTCCTGCGATATATATACCTACGACGGCATGACTGTGGACAACCCCTTCGACTCGTACGATTTCGCGATTACCCTCGGTGGAGACGGAACAGTGTTATACGCGGCGCGTCATTGCGCGAAAAGGAAAATTCCCGTCTTTCCCGTCAATCTCGGCGAATTCGGCTTTATCGCCGGCATTCAGCCTGACGACTGGAAGCGCCCCTTGCACGATTTCCTCGACGGCAAGCGCCACTCGAGCGAGCGTATGCTGATATCCGTACGCGTCGAGAGATCCGGCGCGACCGTTTTCCGGTCCGACGCCCTCAATGACGCGGTCATCTCGGGGAGCGGCATGGCGAAGATCGTCCAGCTTTCGGTAGTTTTCAAGGGGCAGTCGTTCGGTTCCTACAAGGCCGACGGCATCATTCTCGCCACCCCGACGGGCTCTACCGCGTACGCCGCGGCGGCCGGCGGGCCCATCGTCGGTCCTGACCTCTCGGCCTTCGTTCTCACGCCGATTTGCGCGTTCTCGCTTTCGAATCGGCCCATCGTGCTTCCTTCCGACGGCCTGATGCGCATAACCGTCGAGCCGGCGCGCCACAAATCGGCGATACTCACCATCGACGGGCAGGAACTGTTCCCCCTCGAGGAGGACGATTCCGTGCTCATAGAGCGCGCGGGCGAGCCGGTACGGCTGATCGGTTGCGATACGGGGGTGTTTTACTCGGCGCTCAAAAGCAAGCTGAACTGGTCGGGAGTTCCCGTCCCGAACCGCTGTACCGGAGACGGCAATGCTTGAGGATTTGACCGTAAAGGATTTCGCGCTTATTGATTCCGCCTCGCTCGAGTTTCCCGGCGGCTATACCGTCCTGACCGGCGAGACGGGTGCCGGCAAGTCGATTCTCATCGGTTCATTGACCTTTTTGCTCGGGGGAAAGGCGACGACGGATCTCGTTCGCACGGGTGCCGACGAGGCTCGCGTGTCCGGTACCGTATTCTGCTCGGCCGAATCCCTTTCAGCCCGTGAGTGGCTGAGCGCCCACGGGATAGAGCCTGAGAACGGACGCGTGCTCGTCAGGCGTACCCTGCGCGCGAACGGGAAAACCGGCGCCTGGATTCAGGATACCCCGGTCACCCGCGCGGAACTCGCCGAGTTTACCTCGTATCTCGTCGACATTCACGGACAGCATGACCATCAGTCATTGTTGAAAGTCGAGGAACACCGGCGGTTCCTCGACTCGTACGCCGGGTTGACCGAGGACGTCCGAGCTTTTACCGCCCTGTACGCCGATCTTGCCGCAAAACGGAAGCTTCGCGACGAGATGAACACCTCCGAGCGCGAGCGCGGGGAGAAGGCGGAATTGCTGAGGTTCGCCCGCGAGGAAATCGGCAAGGCCGCGCTCAAGGCGGGCGAGGACGACGAGCTTGCCGCCGAGGAACAGCGGCTCTCCCAGCATGAACGCCTGTATTCGCTCGTCGAGCAGGTGTCGGCCTCCCTTTCCGGACACGACGGCGCGGTCGCCCTGCTCAAGCGCGCGCGCGCCTCGCTCGAGTCCGCCGCCGCCATCGACACGACCCTGTCCGCCAGCCTCGGAAGGCTTGAAAGCGCCTACTACGAACTTGACGACATCTCGGACGCGGTCGGCGCGTACGAATCCTCGCTTGCCTTCGACCCCGCCCGGCTCGAGGCGGTCGAGGAGCGTCTCGCGTTCCTGTTCCGGCTGAAGAAGAAGTACGGAGGTACGATTACTGAGGTGCTCGCGTACGCCGAGGAGGCCGCCGCCCAGCTCGAGCGGCTTGAGGGGTGGGAGACGAACCGGACCGCGCTGGACGCCGAGATAGCCTCCCTCGAGAAGGCGGTGTATCGCGCGGGTACGGCCCTCTCGGAGCGGCGACGGGCCGCCTCCGCGTCCCTCCAGACGGGCGTCGAGGGCATCCTCGCGAGTCTGGGAATGGCGGGTACCTCGTTTCGCGTCCGGATCGACCGCCGCGAGGGAACCGACACGATGCAGATGTCCGGCCCCTACGGTTTTGACGTCATAGAGTTCATGATAAGCCCGAACGCGGGGGAGCCCCTCCGGCCGCTCGCAAAGATCGCCTCGGGCGGAGAGATTTCCCGCGTCATGCTCGCGCTCAAGACCGTGTTTGCCGCCGCCGACGAGTCCGAGACCCTCATCTTCGACGAGATAGACACCGGAATCGGAGGCGAGGTCGCGCTCGCGGTCGGGGCCCATCTCAAGGAACTTTCCGCCAAAAAACAGGTTTTTTGCATAACGCACCTCGCAAGTATCGCCGCGCGTGCCGATAATCAGATAAAGATCGAAAAGTCCGTCGTTTCGGGAAAGACGGTGACGAAGGCCTATCCCGTTGAGGGAAATCGGCGCGTCGAGGAGATCGCACGCATGCTGGCCGGAGACGGTTTCAGCGCGGCGTCCCTCAAGCACGCCGGGGAGCTTTTGACGAAGTATTCGGGATAGTCCGCGCGGCGCGCGGGGCACGCATGACGCCTTCCGGAATCCCGGCGGTGAGGAGAAGCACATGGCGAAAGTGACCGACGAGGCTCGGCAGTCCTACGGCGAGCAAGTCGCCCAGTATCAACAGCAGATCGACGCCCTGTTGATCCGGGAAAAGAACATGCTCATGATGATCGACCGCGACCCCACCGGCGCGTCCTACAAGCGCCTCATGCTGACCGACGAGATGCTGTTCCTTTCCACGCTCTACCTCACCAAGCATACCCTTTCCGTGTCGCTCCTCGGGGTCAAGAACGAGGACGCGCTCAACGACGCGAGAAAGACGCTCTACAAGGCGGTTATCTACCTCGAGGAGGTAGTCTCGAATTTCATCGACGTGCCCTTTTCCGACTACGAGGACAAGATCTCCGAGATCAGGAACCTGCCCGAGGCGAAGCGGTATTACCTGGTCCGGAAGCTCGGCCTTGCCATACGCCTGGTCGTGGACGCCTACGGGGACAATACCAAGTGGCGATGGACCTTCGTCGAGCTCGAGGCGCGGTTCGCGACCGTTGCCAAGAACATCCTTGATCTGAAAAACGCCGCGAAAAACGGGCTCGACCCCCATTCGCCGGAGTACGACGACACCGTCTTCCACCTCAGGCTCGTGAAGCGCCTGCTTCAGCAGGCGGCCGACCGGTACCGGGAAAAATACGAGCTGTCCACCGGACGTATCGACGACTTCAGGCTCGCCATCAATTATCTGCTCGCGCTCAGGCGCATCCATCTCATCCTCAACGAACGGAACGAGGCCGAAGAGGCCAAGAAAAAGGCCGACATCTGGAAGGAGAAGATGGAAAAGGACCACAAGAAAAGCGAGGCCCAGAAAAAGTGAGCCGGCGGGCGGTCATCCTCGACGTGGATACCGGGCACGACGACGCCGTCGCCATCATGATGGCCGGACGGGACCCCGCCATCGAGCTTGTCGGCATCACGGTTACGGCCGGCAATCAAACCCTGCCGAAGACCCTTCGCAATACCCTCAATGTCTGTACCGCCCTTTCCATCGACACTCCCGTCTACGCCGGGATGCACGGTCCCGTTCTGGCCGAGCTCGAGACCGCCCCCCTCATCCACGGCGAGAGCGGCCTTGACGGTCCCGTATTCGCCTCGGTTCCCCGCAGGGCCGAGCTCGGGTACGCCCCCGTCTTCATCGCGGAAACCGTAATGTCCCGTCCGGCGCGAACCGTCACCCTCGTGGCGACGGGACCCCTTTCCAACATCGCGATGGCGCTCAGGCTCGAGCCCGCCCTCGCCAGTCGCGTCGGCGAGCTGGTCTGGATGGGAGGCTCTGCGGGAAGGGGAAACGTGACGCCCTCGGCCGAATTCAACGCCTACACGGATCCCGAGGCCGCGTCGATCATCTTCTCGAGCGGGATTCCCGTCGTGATGATCGGCCTTGACGTCACGACGAGCGTTACGCTTACCGGGGAGCGGCTTTCTGCCCTGTCCCGGATACCCGGTCCCGCCTCCGAGATATTCGCGGCAAGCATGGAACGGTATCGCGCCGCGTGCCTCCGCGTTATCGGGGAGAGCCCCGCGATGCACGATCCGTGCTGCGTCGCCTATGTTTCGGCGCCCGGAATCTTTGCCCTTGCGCGCGCCCGGGTGGACGTGGAGCTCCAGGGCCGCCATACCCGCGGAAGGACCGTCGTCGATTTCGCGGCGGCGGGCGGGCGCGGCCACAACGCCGCTGTGGCAGTCAAAGTCGACGCGGAACGATTCTGGGCCATGCTTGAAGCAGGCCTTCGACGCTACTGAGCGTCGGCATGGCTCCCTGCGCCCCGGCCCGCGTGGTCGACAGCGCGCCAACCGCGCACGCGAATCGAAGCGACTCTTCAAGGCGCATTCCCCCGTCGATCGCGTAGGCGAGTCCCGCGTTGAAGGAGTCCCCCGCGGCGGTCGTGTCCAAGGCGGTGACGGGAAACGCGGGGCAAAACCATCCCTCGTTATCGGAGAACGCCCATGCGCCGGCCGCACCCGCCTTGAGTATCGCGATTCCGGTTCCGCGTTCGAGAAACCACCGCGCGGCCCGTCTCGCCGAGGAATCGTCCGTCACCTTCGCTCCGGCGTAGAAAGCCGCCTCGGTTTCGTTGGGAGTGACAATATCGACCGATTTCCAGGCATCCACGCAAAGGTCCGCCGCGGGAGCGGGATCGAGCACGACAAAGGCTCCGGAAACCGCCGCGAGTCGCAGGGCGCGTTCCGTGGCCGGAAGGGGAAGCTCGAGCTGGAAGAGGACGGTGACGCCGAAAAGGCCGTTCGCGCCGACTCTGGAGAGATCGAGGCTTTCCCACCAGTCCGGCGGTATGTCGCCGTTGGCTCCGGCGACGATCACGATCCGGTTGTTTCCTCCGCGTTCGATCTCGATAATGGCGGTGCCCGTAGGTTCTACGCTGTCCGCGAGGAGGCCCGTGTCTATGCCGCGCCCTTGCAGATGGGTACGATACCGCGTTCCCGCGGGGTCTCTGCCGACCTTGCCGGCAAGATATACCCGCTTGTCGGACCCTTCGCAGAGGCGGGCGAGTGCCACCGCCTGGTTCGCCCCCTTCCCTCCGAAAGCGGTGTCGTACGAGAGGGCCCGTACCGTCTGACCCGGTTCCGGAAAGCCGTCCACGGAGACGCAGACGTCCTCATTGACGCTGCCCGCCACGAGAAATGTTCCTGCCATGGGCTACGCTCCCCTTGCGCTTGAGTTCTGGACCGAAAGCCATTATACTCTCAGTATTGTCCGTTCGTGGCATTGTTTCGTCAAGATTCCTTAAGGAGGAGTTATGAAAAAGAGTTTCGCTATCATGTTGTTGGCTCTTGTCGCCCTTTTCGCGGTTATCGGATGCGCGAAAAAAACCGACGCAAAATCGGACAAGCCGACGATTCGCCTCATTACCGACGCGACCGGCATAGACGACAAATCGTTTAACGCGGCTGCCTGGAAAGGGATTCTCGCCTTTTACGGCGACACCTGGGAAGACCAGAAGGGTCGCGGCAAGCTCTATGACGTCGTTACCTGCCAGACGCAGGACAAGTACATCCCGAACATCAAACAGGCGTCCGACGAGGGCTACGACCTCATCTGCGTGACCGGTTTTACCTTCGCCGACGCGCTCGGCGAGGTCGCCAAGCTCTATCCCAACCAGAAGTACATGATCGTCGACGTCGACTGGGTATCCCTGCCGAACGTGATGCAGTTCACCTTCGCCGAGCATGAGGGATCCTATCTCGTCGGCGTCGCGGCCGCCCTCAAGGCCCAGGCGGACGGGATCAAGAATCCGAAGTTCGGCTTTATCGGCGGCGTGCCGGGCGCGGTCATCACGAAGTTCGAAATGGGTTATATCCAGGGACTCAACTCCGTTATCCCCGACGTTTCCGTCGTGGATTACTACGCGAACGACTGGGGTAAGCCCGAACTTGCCAAGGCGCAGGCCAAGAACTGGTTCGACTCCGGTGTGTATGCCATCTATTCCGCGGCCGGCGGTACCGGAAACGGAACGATCGCGCAGGCCAAGGAATACCGCAGCCAGGGCAAGAACGTCTGGGCCATCGGCGTAGACTCCGACCAGTACGAGGAAGGCGTGTTCGCCGAGGGCAAATCCGCCGTACTCACCTCGATGCTCAAGCGCGTCGAGTCTTCCACCCAGTACGCCCTTTCCGCCGTTCAGGGCGGTACCTACGCTTCGAAGGTCGTCGTTCTCGACATGAAGGCCGACGGTATCGGGTATTCCGAGCGCAACACGGAGCTCGGAGCCGACATCGTCAAGAAGGTCAACGCCGCCAAGAAGGACATCATGGACGGCAAGATCAAGGTGTACGCGACCTACAAGGAAGCCCTCGCGGCGAAGGTCGTTCCCGCCGGACTCGGCGCCAAGGACAACTGATCGGCAAACAGGCAAACGAGGGCTGCCCGACGTGAAAGCGCCGGGCAGCCCTTTTTTGTGCTATACTGCCCGGGGAGATTTGCCATGGAATCGATCGCGATCGAATTGACCGGTATTACGAAGGTCTTTCCCGGAGTCGTGGCCAACGATCACGTTGACCTGACCGTGCGGGGAAACGAGGTTCACGCCCTTCTCGGGGAGAACGGAGCCGGAAAGTCCACGCTGATGTCGATACTCTTCGGGTCCTACGACCCCGACGGGGGGACCATCAGGATCAGGGGCAGGGAAGTGCGCATCAAGGACCCGAACGCGGCCACCGCGCTCGGCATCGGCATGGTCCATCAGCATTTCAAGCTCGTGCGAAACTACACCGTGACGGAGAATATCGTGCTCGGCGTCGAGACGACGAACCGGCTCGGGATGCTCGACCTCGCCTCGGCGGAACGGCGCGTGGCGGAGCTCTCGGAACGGTACGGGCTCAAGGTCAATCCGCGCGACCGCATCGAGGACATCTCCGTCGGCATGCAACAGCGCGTCGAGATACTGAAAACCCTGTACCGCAACGCGGACATTCTCATACTCGACGAGCCGAGCGCCGTACTGACGCCCCAGGAGATCGACGAGCTCATGGACATCATCAGAAGGCTGAAGGGCGAGGGCAAGACGATCGTCCTGATCACGCACAAACTGCGCGAGATAAAGGCCGTCGCGGACCGGTGCTCGGTACTGCGGCGGGGGAAGCTCGTCGGCACGGTCGACGTCGCCTCGGCGACCGAGGAGTCCCTCGCCGAGATGATGGTCGGCCGCGCGATCAAGTTCGAGATAGACAAGGGCCCGGCGAATCCGGGCGAGGCGTACCTCGAGATCGACTCGCTTTCCGTGAGGGATTCGCGCGGGCATTTGGCCGTAAGGGGACTTTCCCTCGGCGTCAGGTCCGGGGAGATCGTCGGGATCGCGGGCGTTGACGGCAACGGGCAAACCGAGCTCATCAACGCGGTCACCGGGCTATCGCGCGCCGAATCCGGAACGATACGCGTCCGCGGGCAGGACATCACGCAGATGACTGTGAAGGAGCGCGTGCGTGCGGGCGTGGGACACATACCCGAGGACCGTCACCGCCACGGCCTGATCCTCGACTTTTCGGTCGCGGAGAACGTGGTGCTGAAGGACTACGATAGGGCCCCGTACTCCTCGCGGTTCGGCGTGCTGAACCACGAGGCGATGAGCGCCCGCGCGTCCGAGCTTATCGGACAGTACGACATTCGCGCGGGCGAGGGTCCGGCCATGAAGGCGAAAAACATGTCGGGCGGCAACCAGCAGAAGGTGATCATCGCGCGCGAGATCGCGCTTTCGCCCGACGTGCTCGTCGTGGCCCAGCCCACGAGGGGTCTCGACGTCGGCGCCATCGAGTATATCCGCAAGCGAATCGTCGAGGAGCGCGACAAGGGCCGCGCGATCCTGCTCGTTTCCTTCGAGCTTGACGAGATCATGAACCTGTGCGACCGCATCGCGATAATCTCGAAGGGCGAGATCGCCGGCGTTTTCGGGGCCGGCGAGATCGGCGAGCACGAGATCGGCTACATGATGGCGGGCTCGAAACGCGCGAAAGAGGGGGTTGTGGCCAGATGAGCGATTCAATCAAGGGACGTCGGGGACTTCGGTCGCTGCTTCTGAAATCCGACGGCGCCATATCCGTCATGGTCGTCCTTCTCGGATTCCTGTGCGGCACCGTCCTTATCGTAGCGGTCGGGCGTAATCCCTCGGGCATGTACAAGGCTATCCTTCAGGTGCTGACCGGATACAACGTGGACCGCGGAAGGTTTTACGTGCGCTATGTCGGCGAATGGCTCGCCCAGTCGATGCCGTTCATCCTCTGCGGACTTTCGATGGGGTTCGCGGCGCGGACCGGGCTCTTCAACATCGGGGGCGAGGGGCAATACGTCGTCGGCCTGACCGTCGCGCAATTCGTGGCCATACTCGGTCCGCAGATCCCCGTGGGCCACTGGCTCATGGCGCTCTCGCTCGCCGCGCTCGCGGGAGGACTCTGGGGCGGCGTCGTCGGGTGGCTCAAGGCGAAATACGAGGTCTCCGAGGTCGTCGCGACGATCATGCTCAACTACATCGCCTTGTACGCCTCGCGCATACTCATCATGAGGATACCAGGGACGAACACCTACAAGACGCCCGACTTCCCGGTCACCGCGACGCTCCGGTCGGAATTCCTTGAACGCGTCACGAAGGGATCGATGCTCAATCTCGGCATCGTATTCGTGATTCTTTCCGTGGTCGCGTACTGGTTCATCATCGAGAAGACGCGTTTGGGATTCGGCCTGCGCGCCACGGGCCTCAACAAGGACGGGGCGCGCGCGAGCGGAATACCGGTCGTGAGGAGCATCGTTCTTTCCATGGCGATCGCCGGCGCCTTCGCTGGCCTGGCGGGCGGGGTAGTGTCCCTCGGATCGTTCAGGTTCGGCCGCGTGCTCGCGGGCAACGACGGCTACGGCTTCTCGGGCATAGCAGTCGCCCTTGTCGGCAACAGTACCGCGCTCGGAACCCTGCTCGCGGGGCTTTTGTTCGGCATGCTCTCCTCGGCCCAGCCGCTCATGGAGTCGAACCAGATACCGAAGGAGATCACCTTCATCATCCAGGGACTTGTCGTCGTATTCATAGCGATTCGCGTCGGGTTCCGCATGTTCATCCGGTATTCCATGAGGAACCGGGTTACCGGGGAGGCGGCCATCAATGCTTAACATATTCGGCAAGATCCCGACCATTCTCATGCTCGTGTCCCCGATTCTCATCACGGCTACCGGCGGCATGATCTGCGAGCGTTCGGGCGTCGTCAACATCGCCCTCGAGGGCCTGATGGTATTCGGCGCCTTCGCGGCCGCTACGGCGCACTTTTTCCTCGAGCCGGTTCTGGGACCGTCGTCCGTATGGGTGGCCCTCTCGATCGGCGCGGCTTCGGGCCTCGCGTTTTCGTACATCCACGCCTTCGCGTCTGTTTCCCTGAACGCGGACCAGACCGTCTCCGGCACGGGGATCAACCTCCTCGCGAACGGCGTGACCATATTCCTCGCGCAGGTTTTCTTCAAGCAGGACAGGACGAAACAGTTCATGCTCGGCATGATGCCGGGCGCCTGGGGAGTGTATCCGACCGCGTATATCGCCCTTGCCGTCATCCTCTTCGCCTGGTTCGGCCTCTACAAGCGGCGTTTCGGCCTCCGCCTCCGCGCCTGCGGGGAAAACCCGCAGGCCGCCGCTTCCGTCGGCATAAACGTCCTCAGGACGAGGTACGTCGCCGTGCTTCTTTCCGGGCTTCTTGCGGGACTCGCCGGCGGATGTCTCGTGCTGACGACGAACACGCAGTTCAACTCGACCACGGTCAACGGACACGGGTTTATCGCGCTTGCCGTCGTCTCGTTCGGCCGCTGGCGGCCATCGGGTATCGCCGGCGCCTCCCTTCTGTTCGGCACGGCGCTCGCGTTCTCGATAATCGCGAACGACTTCACCGCCCTCAGAAACCTGCCCACCGAGGTATTCAACATCATGCCGTACGCGATCACCCTGCTGACCCTCGTCATCTTCAGCGGGAAAAACTACGCGCCCGCCTCCTCCGGCAAACCGTACGAAAAGGGGTCAAGCTGAGATGCCGACACCCCACAATTCCGCGAAAAAAGGAGAGATAGCGGGCGTCGTCCTCCTGCCCGGCGATCCCCTCCGGGCGGAGTATCTTGCCTCGACCCTGCTGCCGGATTCCGTGCGGGTAACGGCGGTTCGGGGCATGCTCGGCTTTACCGGGACGTTTCGCGGCGTCGGCGTGACCGTGATGGGCTCGGGGATGGGCGGCCCCTCGGCGGGCATTTACGCCCACGAGCTGTTCGACCATTACGGCGTCGACACCATTCTGCGGATAGGCACGGCGGGAGGTCTTCGGGCTGGCCTTCCGCTCGGCTCGCTCGTGCTGGCCATGACCGCGTCTACCGACTCGAATTACGCGAGCCAGTTCCGCCTTCCCGGCTCGTTTTCGCCCTCCTGCGATTTCTCCCTGCTCGAGGCGGCCGTCGCGTCCGCGCGCGCCCGGCGTCTCGCGTTTTCCGTCGGTCCCGTGTTCTCCTCCGATTTTTTCTCCGAGTATAACGCCCTCGGGCCCGAACAGGCGTGGAAACCCTGGTCACGCATGGGGTGCCTCGCCCAGGACATGGAAACCTACGCCCTCTATTGCGTCGCGAGCCGCTTCGGGAGGCGGGCGCTTTCCCTCCTCACGCACACCGATTCCTGCGTGGACGGCACGGGGCTCCCTTCCGACTCGAGGCTGGACGCCCTTTCTCCCATGTTTGACGTGGCTCTTGACGTGGCCGCAGGCACGAGGGCGCGCGCGCCGGGGGCGGACTCATGACGGGCCCCTCAGGCGATTTCCTTTCGCTGATGCGCAGACGGTACGCCTGCAAGGAATACGACCGCTCGCGCGCCGTGTCCGGGGATGACCTGTCCTTTCTCGCCGAATGCGCGCGCCTTTCGCCCTCTTCGTTCGGCCTGGAGCATTGGCATCTTTTTCTCTGCGATTCCGCCGGTATTCTCGCCTCGCTCGCCTCCGCGTGCTTTGACCAGCCCGCCGTGGCTACGGCCCCGCTCGTCGCGGTCCTTGCCTGCAGGAAGGATCCCGCGTACGACCCGGACGGCACGTTTGTCGCCGAACGCGGGTCCCGCTTTCCCGGAGGACTTTCCGTCTTCGTGGACGACTATCGCGGCTACTACGAGTATCTGCGGGGAGAGGGCATCGTGAACCAGTGGGCCCGTGCGCAGTGTTACATCGCCTGCGCGAACATGATGACGGGGGCCGCGTCGCGCGATCTTGATTCGTGCGCCATAGAGGGCTTCTCGGACGAGAAAGTCCTTGCGGCCCTGTCCCTTGACCCGCAGTCATGGCAAACAGGTATACTCGCTTCGTTCGGTTACGCGTCGCCGAACGGCGCGTCGCGTACGCGAATCAGGCTTGACCCGTCGGAGGCACACACCCGTGTTTGACAAGACCATAGCGCTGAAGATATTCGAGGCCTTCTCGATAGAACGCTGGAACGACCTCGTCCGCCCGTTCGAGATGATGGAGATGGACAAGTCCGCCGAAAAGGCCGTATGCGCGTACATCATCGGCAAGTTCGAGGAACGCCGCGGGGAGAGCGTCGACTGGTCGTACATCATACACGGCATGTTTTTCGACCTGCTCAGGAAGATCGCGCTCTGCGACATCAAGGCCCCCGTCCAGCGGATGATACGCGACGGGTATCCGGCGGAATACGCCAGGCTGAACGAGTGGGTCGTGGAACAGTACCGGCCGATACTGCGCGACGATTCGCTCGTCGCGGCCTTTTCCTCCTGGCTTCTCGAACCCGCCGACGCGAAATCGGTATCCTGGAGGGTTCTGCGTGCCGCGCACAAGTACTCGGCGATGCGGGAGATCGAGATCCTCCGTCCCGTCAACGAGGCCTTCCGGATCGTGCCGATCGAAAAGGGGCTCAACCGGGACATCGAGGGATTCCTCGATTTGCGCGGCATGCAGCTTCTCCTCGGAAAGCAGCGTCCCTATGAATTCCTCATGGAGGTCGAGCGGCTCCGGTTCCAGACTCGCTGGAACCAGACCCCCCGCGTGCCGAAAACGAGCGTGCTCGGGCATTCGTTCTACACCGCGATCCTGACATTCCTGCTCGGACGCGAGAACGGCGTCGGAGGACGCCGCGAGTACAACAATTTCTTCGCCGCGCTGTTTCACGACTTGCCCGAGGCGGTCACGCGCGACATCATATCGCCGGTCAAGCGCGCGACCGACCAGCTGCCGGCGATCGTCAAGGAAATCGAGGACAAGATCGTCGAGCACGAACTCCTGCCGCTGATGGACGAGGCCTACCGCGACGAAATCCGCTATTTTACCGAGCACGAGTTCGAGAACCGCGTCAGGGACGCCGGGAAGCGGACGCGCGTCGTCTCCTTCGAGGAGATGCGTGGCGCGTGCGCGGGCGACGAGTATGAGCCGATTGACGGCCGGCTGATCCGCGTGGCGGACCATATCTCGGCCTTCATCGAGGCCGACCGGTCGATCTCCTACGGGATTACCTCCGTGCATCTTCAGGACGGAAAGAAAAACATCCTCGCCTCGTATCCGGAGGGCGCGACGGTAAACGGTTTTGACATGAACGCGTTCCTGCGCTCCTTCGGGTAATCGCGCCTTACTCGAGTATGGTTATCTCGACGCGGCGATTCTGGGCGCGACCCGCCGCCGTGGCGTTGTCGCCAACCGGCTTTGCGCCGCCATGGCCCGCGTACAGGAAACGGTCCTCGGAAAGCCCGCGCGCCGCGAGTTCCGCGACGATCCGCTTCGCCCGGTTTACCGAAAGCTCCTTTTCTCCCGCCGGCTTTCCGACGGAGGCCGTGTGTCCCTCGACGAGGAAGGTCGCGCCCGTGGCGAGCGAAAGGGCCTTGGCGATCGCGTCGATGCGCCAGGCCTCCTCGGGCAGGATCTCGTCGCTGTCGGGCCGGAACCTGATGTCGCGAACCGAAAGGCGAAGGCCCTGCTCCGTCGAATCGAGTGTAAAGGGTGCCGTTTCGGTCGACTGCGGAAGGCCTTCCCGCACGAAATCCTCGACCGCGTCGGCGTTCGGCGTGACCGGCTTCCGGGAGGGCCTTTGCGTGCCGGCTGCGGCTCCGGACGGGGATTCGTCCCTGCGAGGGGTAGTCGTGCCCGAGGCTCCGGGCGCTTTCGGGCCGATTCCGTCCGCGCGCGGTGTCCGTACCGCCTCGATCCCGGCGATCAGCTCGCCGGCGTTCATCGCGGCCGGGATTTCCCCGAAGGTCGCGGTATTTCCCCTGAACCTGACGGTCGAGCCGTCGGCGTATGTGAAGGTTTCGTCCAGCCTGTCAAGCTGCAAGAGTACCGCCCCCGTATCCGCCGAGACGAGGATATCCACGTCGTGCGTGCCGGTCGCCGTTTTCATGTCAGGATCTGTCCCCCGCGGCCGGGCGTACTGGTTGAGTCTCGTCGCGTATTTTGCCTTGATCCGGTACACGGTTTGACCCTTGTATTCCTCCGTTCCCGAGAATGCGTATTCGACCACGATCGGCAGAGGCGAGCGCTTCCCGTCTCCTCGCGGGTCCACGACGCGGATGCCCTCGGATTGCCATCGGTCGCCGGGCGACACCGGCTGTGCGGGAAACGCCGGGAAATTCCGGAGGTAGGGGAACGGGGAGGCGTCCTCGGGACGCGTCGTTCCGTCGGGCAGTATGACGAAGGAGGCCTTCTCGACCGCGTCGACTCCCCGCGCGGCCTTGACCATGTCCCTGAGCGTTTCCTCAAGCACGTAGTAATGGCCCGTAAACCTGCTGCCGCCCCCGGACAGTCGCTCGGCCGTCAGAAAGGCCCGCGTTTCCCGATGGGTCAGTCCCGTGTACGAGCCGTTGTCGTAGCGCGACCAGTTGGCGCGCTCGACCTGCTGCCATTTTCCGATCTGTGCCTGCTTCAGCACGATCGGGCTTTCGGCGCGGAGCGCGAACGCGAGAAGGAGGAATCCGGCGGCGAATGTCAGCTGTCTGGAACGCAAAAAAACGTACATGACATGCGAGTATACCATTTTTTTGAGTCAAAATGTGTTATTATTACAAATGCGTCGTTGAAGGAGTTCATGAAATGAAGAAAGTCGAGATTTTTCCCGAAGCGCTTTTTTCCGGACTTATTGATATCCCCATGTTTTCACGCATTGACCGCGGCGATCTTGACGACTTGCCGAGCATATGTGACCTGTATTCCTACGAACCCGGCGAAACGATAATCATCGAGGGTACCGTATCGGCCAGCATATATACACTTCTGTCGGGCAGGGTAGAGATACTGAAAAAGGGCCATCAGCGGGAGTCTATCAGGATCAACGAACTCGAATCCGGCGCTACCTTCGGAGAGACGTCGATCTTCAAAAACGAACCGAGCACGGCGACCGTACGATCGACCGAGCTTTCCCTTATCATGGCGCTGTCGCGCGAAAAATTCTCGGAGTACGTCAACTCGCATCCCCGGGCCGGTCTCGTCATCATGACCTATATCGTTTTCGGACTTCTCGAAAAGCTGCGTTCATCAAACGAACTGATTGCCTATGACAAGGAATTCCTCGTTTCCTCCGAGGACCTTGACGCCATGAGTAGCCTCCTGCCGCCGACCGTCGAGGATATTCTGGCGCGTTGACCGTCACCGGTAAATGGACCGTAAGGAAACGGGAGAATCAGGCCGACAATGAAACGTAGCCATATGAAGAGATTTACCGTCGCATTTGTCGTTCTACTCGGTCTTGTGTGCGTTCAGGGAACCGCCTCTGGCGAGGATATCGTACATGTGCTCAGGCGCGGAGAGACGTTATACGGGATAAGCCGTAAGTACAACGTTCCCGTCGAGGCCATCATGAATTTCAACAATATCGCGAATCCCGACAAGCTGGCGGCGGGGCAGAAACTGCTGATACCCGGGGTATATACCGTGCAAAAAGGCGATACGCTGTACGGTATCGCCCGAAAGCTCGGCGTGCCCGTTTCGGAGCTGACCCGGGCAAACAAACTCAGCGACTCGTCGACGATCAAGGCGGGAGATACACTTTATATTCCCGGCGGGCCCGGCGCCGTTACCGTCGCGTCCGCTCCTAAGGGAAGCCCGAGCGCGCCCGTCGTCGCCCTCGAGGAGGCGGAGGTCACGAAGCCTCTCGAGGATCCGCGGGTGTTCAAGCGCAAGAAGGTTGATACCTCCATAATCTGGCCCGTGTCGCCGCGTGAAATCGCCTATCTGTCCGGAAAGCTCTACGGGGTTACCATCCTTTCGGATCAAGGCGCCCGGGTGACGGTCGTTTCCTCGGGTACCGTGCTTTCGACGGGTCCGTATCGCGGATTCGGAAACGTCGCCTTCGTGCAATCCTCCTCGGGACACATCTATGTCTACGGCGGTCTCGGGACGATAAAATCCCGGCCCGGCGACACGCTCACCTTCGGTGATGAACTGGGCGTGCTTGGTTCCGACTCGCTTTCCGGCAAGCCCCAGCTGTATTTCATGGTCTATGACAAGGAAAAGCCAATCGATCCCGCGAAGGCGCCGAGGGGGTACTGATCAAGGATCATGAGCGATAAAACCGCAGAGATCGAGATAAAAAAGGTTCGCAAGCAGGGCGGCGAGGCGTCGCGCAGACGGCCCTCCAAAAAGGGACGCGTCTCGAAGGAATCCGATCCCCTCGCGCTGTATCTCAAGCAGATATCGAAGTATCCGCTCCTGACCATCGAAGACGAGCAGGAGATCGGCAAGAAGGTCCAGCATGTCAAGCTTTCGGTCGTTTCCCTCAAGGAGGCGTACGCGGACAGAACCTCCGATCCGGCCTTTCTGCGGGAATCCTCAAAGCTCGAGGCGACGCTTCGGGAACTGAAAAACCGCATGATCACCTCGAATCTCCGGCTCGTTGTCTCGATCGCCAAGAACTACCAGCATCGCGGATTGGGGTTGCTCGATCTCATCGACGAGGGGAACATCGGTCTCATCGAGGCCGTGGAGCGGTTTGACTACACGAGGGGATGCCGTTTCTCCACGTACGGCACCTGGTGGATCCGCCAGGCCATCATCAAGAGCCTGGCCGACAAGGGCCGGATAATCCGGATACCGATCCACATGCTCAATACGATCAGCAAGTGTTTCTTCGTCGCGAAACAGCTGACCCAGGATCTGGGCCGCGACCCGAGTCCGGAGGAACTATCCGAGTACCTCGAGATACCACCGCATCGCATACGAGAGATCATGAGCCTTTCGCAGGAAACGACGAGTCTCGACACCACGGTCGACGACGACAACAATACCCGCCTTTCGGACCTTATCAGCGACGATACCCTCATAGAGCCCTTCGAGCTCGTGTTCACCGCTACCTTGCAGGAAACCATGGACGAGGTCCTGAGCCAGCTGACCGACCGCGAGATGAAGATCATCAAGCTCAGGTTCGGCCTCACCGACAAGGGCCCGCTCACGCTCGAGGAAACCGGCAAGCTGCTCGGGATTACGCGCGAGCGCGTCAGGCAGATACAAAGCAAGGCCATCGGCAAGCTCCGTCAGCAAGGGGAGCTCGAGGCCTTTCACGAGGATTAGTCCCCGTTCAGTCTATCGCGTCCTCGATCTCGTCCTCGAATAGATCGGGCTCGTCGGCCTCAAACCCCCGCTCCGAAGATGCCGCCTTGTCCGCCGCCATGCCCGCCATTGCCGTCGTGCCGGTTTGGGACTCAGGCTTTGCGGCGGGGCTGACCCGTTCGCGTATCCGCTCGACGCAGAGAAGAAAGAGCTCCATGCACACGCGCGCGTCGTCCTCCGCGCGGTGCGCGTCCCTGGCCTCTATGCCGAAACGCGCCGCAAGATCCTGGAGGGCGTACTTCGGCAAACCGGGAAAGACCTCGCGCGCGAGGATCCTCGTGTCGACGACGCGGTTTGCGAGGGCGGGACGCCCGAGGCGCGAGAGCTCCTCGTTCACGAAACTCACGTCGAACGGCGCGTTGTGCGCGACGAGTACCGTTCCCCCCGAGAAGGAGAGAAAGTCGGGCAGGACGTCCCGGGCCGTCGGCTGGCCCCTCAGCATCTCGTCGGTGATCCCGTTTATCCGAGAGGCCTCGGCGGGCATCGGGCTTGAGGGGTCGACGAGCGAGTTGAAGCGCGCTCCCGGTCCGAGACGGTCAAACCGGATTCCGCCGATCTCGACGATCCGGCATTGCCGGGGATCGAGACCCGTCGTCTCGGTGTCGAAAGCCGTGAAGGTTTCCGTCATGGCCGCCTCGGCGAGCCAGTCGAATTGGCCCATCCGTCAGGCCTTCGCGGAGTCGAGGACCGCGCGGATCTCCGACTCGATGGAAGAAATGAGGGCAGCCGCCGTACCCTTGGCCTCGGCAAGACCCTTCGTTACGGGAACCGGACACGAGATGTAGAACTTGATCTTCGGTTCGGTTCCGCTCGGGCGTGCGCTTACCACGGATCCGTCCTCGAGGTAAAACTGCAGGACATTGCTCGAGGGGAGCTCGATGGCGGTTTTCCTGGCGGGCGTCGCGGGATCGAACTCGACCCGTTCCCCCACGTCCCGTATCCGGATGACGCGCTTGCCCCCGAGGGCGGAAAGACCCTCGGAACGGAGGCGGGTCATGAGCGCCTTCATGGTCGCCCCTCCCGTGGCCCCGGGGAAGGCCTTGCTTATCGACTTTTCCTCAAAGTAGCCGTGTTCCGAATACAACTCGTTGAGCCTGTCGAGAAGTCCCTTGCCCCGGCTTCTCCAGTACAGCGTCATCTCCGCGCACATGGCGGCCGCCGAGACGCCGTCCTTGTCGCGAACCTCGGTTTCCACGTTGTATCCGTAGCTTTCCTCGAAGCCGAAGACGTACTCGCCCGAACCGTCGCACTCGAATCCCGCCATGACGGCCGCTATCCACTTGAATCCGGTCAGGCACTCCACGGTTTTCACGCCATAGGAGGCGGCGATCCGGTCGCTGAAGGCCGAGGTGACGATGGATCGGATCATCGCCGGGTTTCCGGGCATCGTCCCCGTCTCCTTTCGGGAGAGGCAGATATAGTCGGCGAGAAGGGCGCCCATCTGGTTGCCGGATATAAGTACGAATTTTCCGTCCGGGCCGGGGACCGCGCTCCCGAACCGGTCGGCGTCGGGATCGGTCGCCATGACGACGTCCGCCTTCTCGCGCTCGGCGAGGTCGACGGCCATCTTCAGGGCGGCGGCCTCCTCGGGGTTGGGGTAGGCGACCGTCGGGAAGTTTCCGTCGGGCTTTCCCTGTTCCGGCACGGTAATGACCTTGAGTCCGAGGTCTCCGAGCACGCGCTCCACGTGCATGGCGCCCGTTCCGTGCAGCGGCGTATAGACGATCTTTACTTCTTTTGCCCTCTCCCTGATCAATTCCGGACGGAAGAGTTTGCCCTTGACCATCGCCCAGTATTTCTCGTCGATCTCGCTGTCGATGAGAACGAGCCTGCCGGAGGCGACCGCCGCCTCTTTCGAGAGCGTTTTGACGTCCGAAACCGCGTTCACCTCGTCGATAATGAGCGCGTCATGGGGCTCCGTCACCTGTGCCCCGTCGTTCCAGTAGGCCTTGTAGCCGTTGTACTGCGGCGGATTGTGCGAGGCGGTCACGACCACGCCGGTATCGCAACCGAGCGTGCGGATCGCGAACGAGAGTTCCGGCGTCGGCCTGAGCCCCGTAAAGAGATACGTCTTGAATCCGTTTGCCGCGAAGATAAGCGCGGTCGCCTCGGCGAACACGTCCGAGAACCTGCGGGAATCGTAGGCCACGACCGCGCTGAGCGAGCCCTTTGAGGCCTTGTCGGGAAAGGTCTTTATGAAGTAGTTCGCGAGCCCCTGCGTCGCCCGGTTTATGACATGGGTGTTCATCCGGTTGGTTCCGCCGCCGATAACGCCGCGAAGGCCGCCGGTGCCAAACTCGAGATTCTGGTAGAAGCGGTCCTCAAGCTCCGAGATGTCATCCTTATCGATGAGGGCTCGAACCTCGCTGGCGAAATGTTCGTCCTTTTCCACGGCAAGATAGGCCTTTGCCCTCGAAAGTATATCGGTGCGGTCCATGGGATCTCCTTTTTTTGCGTGCTTTAGGTTACCAGGAACGATTATAGCCGATCCGGGTTACTTGAACAAGGACGTCAATTCAGGGTAACATCGGTCTTGAATCAGTTTTTTTTTGGAGGAATCATGACTATACCTGAGATGATCAGCCAGAGCGGAATGCTCACTGTCCTCGGAATGGGCGTTGTCTTTTCCTTCCTCATCATACTCATAGTTTTTATGAAACTTGTGGAGATCCTCGTCAGGGTCACCGGTATGGATCAGGAAGCAGGCAATGCGTCGAAGGCCGCGACCCCCGCGGCGTCAGCAAGAAACGATGCGTCGATCGTCGCGGCAATCGCGGCGGCTGTCAAAGAAAAGCAGAAGAGCTAAGGAGACCGTAATGGCCAAGAAAGTAAAGATATCGGACCTCGTCCTCCGGGACGCGCACCAGTCCCTTCACGCGACCCGCATGACCACCGCGGACATGCTTCCCGCCTGCCCCATGCTCGACAAGATCGGGTATAACAGCCTCGAGGCCTGGGGCGGGGCGACCTTCGACTCGTGCATCCGCTTCCTCAACGAGGATCCCTGGACGCGCCTCCGCTCGCTCAAGAAGGTCCTTCCGAATACCCCGATCATGATGCTCCTTCGCGGGCAAAACCTCCTCGGTTACCGACACTACGCCGACGACGTCGTCGACAAGTTCGTCGAGGCCGCGGCCAACAACGGCGTTGGCGTATTCCGCATCTTCGACGCCCTCAACGATCCCCGCAACCTCAAGCGCGCCGCCGAGGCCGCCAAGAAGACCGGCAAGCACGTGCAGATGGCGATCTCCTTCGCCACCACCCCCTATCACACGAACGCGAAATACGCGGAGCTCGCCAAGTCCTACGCCGAGTTCGGCGCGGACTCCATCTGCATCAAGGACATGGCAGGCCTTTTGAAGCCCTATGACGCCTACGAGCTCGTCAAGGCGATCAAGGCGAAGGTCGACATCCCCGTGCAGATCCATACCCACGCCACCACCGGCATGTCGGTCGCGACCCTCGTCAAGGCCGCCGAGGCCGGAGCCGACGTACTCGATACCGTAATCTCCTCCATGGCCATGGGAACCTCCCACAGCCCGACCGAGACCGTCGTCGAGATGCTACACGGCACCGAGATGGACACCGGCCTCGACATCAAGGCCCTCCTCGAGATCGCCGCGTACTTCCGCGAAATCCGCAAGAATTACGCCAAGTTCGAGTCGAGCTTCCTCGGCGCCGACACCCGCATCCTCGTGTCCCAGGTTCCCGGCGGCATGCTTTCCAACCTCGAAAGCCAGCTGAAGGAGCAGGGCGCCGCCGACAAGATCGACGACGTGCTCAAGGAAATCCCGATCGTCCAGAAGGACTGCGGATACATCCCCCTCGTCACCCCCACGAGCCAGATCGTCGGAACACAGGCCGTGTTCAACGTCCTCTTCGGAAGGTACGCCAAGCTAACCGCCGAAACCCGCGACCTCGTCACCGGCCGCTACGGGCAGACCCCGGCCGAATGCAACGCCGACCTCGTCAAGAAGGCCCTTGCCGAGAACAAGATGGACGCGGTCGTTACCCAGCGCCCCGCCGACCTCATCACCAACGAGTTCTCCAAGATGGCCGACGAGGCCAAGGCGAACGGCGCCGACGGTTCCGTCGAGGACGTACTCACCTACGCGATGTTCCCGAAGGTCGCGCCCAAGTTCTTCAAGGAGCGCGCGAACGGCCCCGTGACCTTCACCGCTCCCGCCGCCGGCGGTTCTTCCGGCGCGTCCGGCGGATCCTACGTGGTTTCCGTGAACGGCGTTGACTATAACGTCGTCGCGGGTCCCGCGGGTGAGGCGATGAGCGTCAACGTCAACGGCACCGCGTACAACATCGGTTTCAAGGCCGCCGGCTCCGCCGCAGCCGCGCCCGTCGCCGCCTCTTCGGGCGGGGCCACGATCAACGCGCCCGTCGCCGGAACGCTTCTCAAGCACGCCGTCGCAGCGGGTTCCCAGGTCAAGACCGGGCAGACGATCATCATCATCGAGTCGATGAAGATGGAACTCGAGGTCAAGGCGACCGCCGACGGTCCCGTGCAGTTTGCCGTCCAGCCCGGCACGCAGATCACCGCCGGCCAGGCGATCGCAACCATCGGAGGCGGAGCCCCCGTCGCCGCGCCCGCCGCTCCCGCTCCCGCCGCCGCTGCTCCCGCAGCCCCGGTAGCGGCCGCCCCCTCGGGCGGAGTCGCGATCCCGGCCCCCGTAGCCGGTACGCTTCTCAAGCACGTCGCCGCGGCCGGTTCCACCGTTTCCGTCGGACAGACCATCGTCATGATCGAGTCGATGAAGATGGAGCTCGAAATCAAGGCCACTGCCGCGGGTACCGTTCATTTCCTCGTGGCTCCTGGAACCCAGATTTCCGCCGGCCAGATTCTGGCAGAAATCAAATAAGGAAGGGAGACTATGTTAGGCACTAAAACAAACGGCCGGCACATACTCAACGTGACCGTAGCCATCTTGGCGATCGCCCTCGTGTATTCCGTAGCGGGAACCGTGTTCGCGTCGGACTCGTCCGGACCTCGGCCCTCCCTGTCGAATCTCGACGTTCCCATAGCGGGATCGGAGAACGTTCCGAACGTTTCAATTTCGGAGTTTCTCCAGAATACCGTGGAGAACACCGGAATCAACGCCGTAATCAACAAGTCGGAGGAAGTTCCCGATCTTGTCGATCCCACCAAGTTCGACGTCGTTCCCGGGTGGCAGCGACTCCTCATGATGGCGGTAGGTTTCCTCATCATCTATCTCGGTGCGGCGAAGGGCTTTGAGCCCCTCCTCCTCATCCCGATCGGATTCGGAACCGTATTCGTGAACATTCCCGGCGGCGGCATGTACGCCGAGCACTCGGGTATGCTCAAGATCATCTACGACGCGGGCGTCGGCAACGAGTTCTTCCCGATGCTCATCTTCATGGGTATCGGCGCGATGACTGACTTCGGTCCGCTTATCGCGAACCCGAAGACCGCGATCCTCGGAGGGGCGGCGCAGCTCGGCGTGTTCATCACGCTCTTCGGCGTTGCGGTTCTCAACCTGTTGCCCGGAATCGAGTACAACATGTTCGAGGCCGCGGCCATCGCCATCATCGGCGGCGCCGACGGTCCGACTTCGATTTACCTTTCCGGGAAGCTCGCTCCGCACATGATGGCGGTCATCGCCGTAGCCGCGTATTCGTACATGGCCCTCGTTCCGATGATCCAGCCCCCGATCATGAAGCTTCTGACCTCGAAGCACGAACGTTCGATCAGGATGAAGCAGCTCAGGCACGTATCGAAGGCCGAACGGGTTTTGTTCCCCATGGCACTGCTCGTGCTTTCCATCCTTCTGATCCCGACCGCGGCCCCGCTTATCGGCATGCTCGCCTTCGGTAACTTCGTGAAGGAGATCGGCGTCGTCGAGCGCATCTCGAAGACGATGGAGAACGAGCTTCTCAACATCGTTTCGATCATGCTTTCCCTCGGCGTCGGCTCCCAGATGACCCCCGAGAAGATCATGAACCCGAACGCCGTCGGCATCATCGCCCTCGGGCTTCTCGCCTTCGCGGTGGCCACGGCCGGCGGACTTCTCATGGCGAAGTTCCTCAACCTGTTCCTCAGGGAAAAGATCAACCCGCTCATAGGTTCCGCGGGGGTATCCGCCGTCCCGATGGCGGCTCGCGTGTCGAACAAGGTCGGTCTCGAGTACGATCCCTCGAATTTCCTCATCATGCACGCGATGGGTCCGAACGTCGCGGGCGTTATCGGTACCGCCATCGCGGCGGGCGTGTTCATCGCGACCTACGGAGAGGCGGCCGCCAAGGCGCTTTCGGTGGTCGCGCATTAAGGTGCCGTAACGCCGGTCTCACAACCGGCGTGTCGGAACTGGTTTTGGCACGAGGCCGTCCTTGCAAGAGGACGGCCTTTTTTTTATACTGGGCCGCAATGCGTATCCTGTTGTTACTCTGCTTTTTTATCTTACTCGGCCTCCTTTCGTGCGCTCTCCCCGGAAGGGGTCAGCCGGGCGACGCGAGTTCCCACGGCCAGATGGAGTGGTATTCCGGGATCGCGGCGGGAATCGTTTCGGGTATGACGCCCGCCGAGCGTGCCTCGCAGGTGCTGATGACGTCGATTGACGGCAAGGAAGCCTTTCCGCGCCATCTCTACGACCATTTCAGGGGGGCGGTTCCGGGGGCCGTCATCCTTTTCGGGTACAATATAGCGGATACTCCCTCAGGAGTCCGTTCTTATTTAGCGTCCTGCAACGGCGCCTTCTCGCGGCTGGGCGCGCGGGTGCCGGTGCTGTTCGCGGTCGACAACGAGGGCGGATCGGTATTCAGGACGGCCCGCGTGACGGCGCGCCTCCCATCGGCGGCCTCCGTCCGGTCCGGCAATTCGGAGGAGGGCGCCGAGAGGCTGTATTTCGCGGCCGGCCGTTCGCTAGCGGCGCTCGGCATCTCCATGAATCTCGCGCCGGTCGCGGAGCCGGGGCTTGGCGAGGGAAAGGATTTCCTCGGGGATCGTGCGTACGGCGACACCCCCGCCGTCAGCTCGTCGTATGCCCTCTCGGCGATGAGGGGATATCGCCGGGCAGGCGTCATACCGGTCGCCAAGCACTTTCCCGGAAGCTCGCTCGAGGATCCGCACGCGTCGGCGACGGCCCTGCCGGTCTCCAGGCGCGAGCTTGACTCGCGTTACCGCGCCTCGTTCGCGCCATTGGTCTCTGAGGGCTTGCCGGCAATCCTGGTTAGCGGCGTGCGGGTGCCGGCCTTAGATCCGGACGTTCCCTTTTGCCTGTCAAGGCGCGGCGTCACGGAGTATCTCCGCGAGGGCATGGGGTTCTCGGGCCTCGTGATAACGGACGACATCTCGATGAAGGCCATATCGGCAGGGACGGACGACACCGCCCGAGCTGCCGTTCTCGCCATCCGCGCGGGATGCGATCTCGTCATGACGTCGACGACAAACCTCAGGCAGATTGCCGGCGCGCTCGAGGACGAGGCCGCTCGAGACCCCGCGTTCGCTTCCGCTCTCGAGCGGGCGGTGACGAGGATCGTCGCGGCAAAGATTTCCGCGGGTCTGGTTCCGACGCCGTTACGTTCCCTTGCACGTGATATCGCGTTTCGAAACGGGAGGGATCATGGCGAATGAACCGCAAAAGGCGGGCTCCGGGAGAGTTCTTCTGGCAGGACCGGACTACGCCGTAGTGAACAAGGCGATCGGCGAGGTTTGCGAGTCGTGCGGTCCGGACAGGGGGAAATCCGTCGTGGAATCGGTCCGGGCGGAGCTCGAGGGCCTGGCGGGCAGGGCGTTGCCTGAACTGCAGGCCGTGCATCGCATCGATCAGCCCGTTTCTGGATGCGTGCTTCTCGCCTTCACGAAGGCCGCCTGCGCGGCCCTTTCCGCCCAGTTTGCGGACCGCCGGATACGGAAACTCTATCGGGCCATCGTCGAGCCGCCTTCAGGGGGCTTCGCGGCCGAAGGCGGGACGCTCGAGCATCGCATACGGTTTGACCGTCTTGCCGCGCGAGCCCGCATTCTTCCCCTGTCGGAAACGCCGCGCTCGCCGGGCTGGAAGGTCGCCTCCCTTGAATGGTCGCTGGCCGGCCTCGGCGAGACCTACGGATTCTTGGAGGTCGTACCGCACACGGGCCGGACCCATCAGATTCGGGCGCAGTTGGCGGCCGCCGGCATGCCCATAAAGGGCGACCTCAAATACGGCGCGCGCAGAAGCGAGCGTTCGGGCGGAATCCGGCTTCATGCCGCAAGACTTTCCTTTCACGACGCGGTTACCGGAGCATACGTATCGGTGGACGCGCCTCTGGAAAGCCCAGACCCGCTCTGGCTGGTCTTTCCGGGGACGGCGACATGACCGCCAAAAAAAAGGAGTCCGGTCCGGTTGCCTTTGAATCATGGTATTCCGGGCTTTTCGGCGACCGTTGGCCGACTCTCAAGTCCGCCCTTTCGCTTCCCGCGACCCGCGTTTCCTGGGACGAGGGCCTCATAAAGCCGTACTTTCTCGACGCGGGAAGCGTGGAGGCCGCCCTTTCGCTTCCCGCGCCTCCGCCCGGCGGCAGGATCATCGACATGTGCGCGGCACCGGGGGGAAAGACCCTCGTGCTGACACGGCTCGTCGGCGACGGTTCGGTTCTGGTATCGAACGAATTCTCCCGCGATCGCCGCCGCCGACTCGCCACCGTCCTGGAGGAACACCTGGATCCCGCGAAACTCCCGGCGGTTACGGTCACCGGTTATGACGCCGCGAAATGGGCCGGTCACGAGCGGGCGGCCGCCGACCGCATACTGCTTGACGCCCCCTGTTCATCGGAGCGCCACGTCCTCGCCTCAAGCCGCCATCTCGCAGAATGGACTCCAGCCCGGATCAGGAACCTCGCACAGCGACAGTGGGCGCTGCTCTCCGCTGCCTGGCTCGTGCTGGCACCGGGAGGCATCCTCGTATACGCGACGTGCGCCCTTTCGCCGGAGGAGAACGACGGTGTCGTATCCCGTCTCATGAAAAAATACGGAGACGAGGCCGTACCGGCGGAATACCGTTCCTCGGGCCGGTATCCCGAGCTTCGCCCGGAAAGGACGGAATTCGGGGTTCATATCCTTCCCGACACCTCGGGAGGCGCGGGGCCGATGTATATGGCCATACTCGCGAAAAAAGCGGCTGCGGGGGAGCGCGACGGGTCTGCGCGGACGTGATCTAGGCCCGTTCGTATGCGATCGGGTCGTTCGCCACGAATGGCTTTCTGTAGAGGAACTCGTAGAGGGTCATGACGTCCGACGAGGTCATGTTGATGAACGTGGTTCCGTACGATACGCTGTCGGTATCGTCGAATCGCCGTATGACGCGCGCCGTGCAGGGCACGCAGCGGTCACCCATCGATATGTCCACGCTGAATACCGAGCCTTCGTGAATCGGCGTCCTGATGTCGGAGCGGGGCAGGGAGATGAGCATCCCGCCGGGACTCATGTCGAGCACGGTCGCGACGTGTCCGGGTGAGGTTTTCCGCTCCTCTCCCGTCTCGAAGTAACCGGTTTTTTTCAGGTGATACGCGAGAACCCTCGAAAAATCCCAGATATAGTCCACCATCGCGACGTCGAATGATTCCCCTTCCCGGTTCGCGATATAGATATAGCCGACGACATACTGGTAATAGACGACCGGGCACCAAATCTCCGACGAGACGCCACGCGCTTTCTTCTCCATGAGCAGTCTTCCGAAATGGGATCCCTCGATGAAGAAGTTCGGGTCCTCGAAGGATTCCTCGATGGTTTCCGTAATGATTCTTCCCTCGGGATACGGGTCGCTTTTCGGAAGCGGCGAGTCGACGGAGGGTATGAAAAGAACTTTGCCCGTCGCGCTGAGGAGTTTCTCCTCGAACGAGGCGGGCGCGCGGTTGCGGAACATGATGATCGTGTTCTCCTGGGCCTTTCTGGCGAGCTCGCCCTTGAACGAGGCCACGATATCCTGGATCGTGGTTCCCGCGAAGCGCCTGTCGCCGGAGCAGTCCTCGACGCTGATGTATTCGGGGCAGGTCGGGTAGTCGAGGACGATATCCTCGTTGGCGAGGTGAAATACGACGCGGATGTCCCTGGGCCGGCGGACCCTGACGTATTTTCGCTGAAGGCTCCTGAGAAGCTGGGAGGGGGTGTCGACGCGAAGCGTCCGTTGCCTGCTGTCCCTGACGGTCGTCTCGAAGGCGTAGGTTTTTCCGTGGCAGTCGAAGTAGCCGGTAATATGCTCGCAGACGGAAAACCCCGTACCGTCAATGGTCTCAAGGATGGTCACGATAAGTCCGGTCTTTTCGATCGTGCTGATTATGCCAGTTCCCGCAGTCGATATCCCGTGGAACCTGACCGGTTGCTCGTTTTGCGAGACCGTTTTGATCAGGAATTCCCGCTCGATCTGTGAAACATTCTGAATCATGATGTATAGTATATCATGAAAGGCGTATGGACGCAAAAAAAAAACTGGTGTAGAATTAACTCCATTTCGCACCCAGGAGCATTCGTCGATGGCGTACAAAAGTCAGACCAGAGAGGAGATACTTTCAGGGATCATAGAGACTGAGACGCACCTGAACAAAATACAGGACGTTGACGTCCTTATGGAGCAAATCCTGACCGAGGCCCGGAAGGTCGTTCATGCCGACGCGGGTTCGATATACGTACGGGACGGTGACCGTCTCGCGATTCACTATGCCCAGAACGATACGTTGCAGAAGCAGTTGCCGCCGGGACAGAAAATCCTGTATTCCTTTTTTTCCTTTCCCATCAACGAGAAGACGATAGCGGGCTACAGCGCCTTGACGAACCAGCTCGTCAACGAGCCCGACGTGTACGAGATCTCGCCGAAAAAACCGTACAAATTCGGACGGCAGACCGACGCGGTCTCCGGATACCGGACGGTATCCAATCTGACCATCCCCCTTCGCACGTCGGGCGGCCGGATACTCGGCGTTCTTCAGGTACTGAACGCGCTCGACGAGCAGGACAACGTAACGGCCTTCGACAAGGACGACGAGCTCTACATGAGCCACTTTGCCGCGAACGCGACCGTGGCGCTCGAACACGCGCATCTTACCCGTTCGATGGTGCTTCGCATGATACGCATGTCCGAGCTTCGGGATCCGAAAGAGACGGGGCCCCACGTCAATCGCGTGTCGAGTTACGCGGTCGAGGTGTACGACAGGTGGGCGTTCAACAACTCGGTCGACGAGAACGAGTCGAAGAAATTCCGTGATACCCTGAAGATCGCTTCGATGCTGCATGACGTGGGGAAGGTCGCGATCTCCGACCTCATCCTCAAGAAACCGGCGCGTTTTACAGAGGATGAATACCATATCATGCAGGGGCATACCTGGCTTGGCGCGAAGCTATTCAACGAGATAGAGTCTCCCGTCGACAAGGTCGCCCGCGAGGTCGCGCTTACCCATCATGAAAACTGGGACGGATCGGGCTACCCGGGCAAGGTCTCCGTTGACAACGGCGAACCGCTGAAGACGAACCCCTCCACGGGAAAGGCCGTGGGACTCAAGGGCGAGGAAATCCCGATAGCCGGCCGGATCGTCGCGCTGGCGGACGTGTACGACGCGCTTTCATGCAAGCGCGTCTACAAGGAGCCTTGGGACGAAGACAAGGTGCTAACCGAGATCAAGGGCCTTCGGGGCACCAAATTCGATCCCGCCGTCGTCGACGCGTTTTTCGAGATTCTGCCGTCGATCAAGGCCATTCGGGACCGCTTCCCCGACGCGGAAGAGTCCTGAGTCAGGTTTCGTTTCCTTTTCCGCTTTCACGCTTTTTCCGGAGTCTCGTAATCTCGCGGTCGAGGGCATTCGCGAAATCCTTCATTTCGCGGGAACCGAATTGTCCCGTTTTTTCCGGCATGTATCCGTTGTTGTACAAGTCCATCATGAAGTTCCGCATCGAAAGCCGTTCGCGGATGTTCGACTCGGTATAGGTCGTCCCGCGGTCGTTGATGACGGATATTCCCCGAGTCACGAGACGGCTCGCGAGCGGGATGTCCCTCGTTATGGCGAGGTCATTGTCTTCGGCGTTTTCAACGATGTAGTCGTCTGCGGCATCGGGCGTAGTGTCGGCGACGACCATCTCAACCCCGGGAAATCCTTCCCGCGGTATGTCCCTGTTCGCGACGAATACTACCCTGTCTGAGTGGCGCGCGCCCCTTTTGCAGACAAGATCGCGGACCTGGCGCGGACAGGAATCGGCGTCGATCCAGATCGTCATGGTTCTGTTCCGGAATCTCGCGGTAGCGAGGCAAGATAGGCGGTGCAGGTTCCCGCCGCGACGACGGGAGGCGACGCCGCGGGAAAGAAATGGACCGAGCCGCTTTGAGCCTCGGTAGACCAATCCGATCCATGTTTGCACATAAGCGTCACGCAACCCTCCGTGACGAGAAGTATCGAGGGAACACCCGTCGGAATCTCGACCGACGACGAGGACAGTTGTACGAGCGAGAGTTCGAAATCGGCCGCGGGCGTTATATATCGGCCGAGCCGCGCGGAATCGGCCGTAGCGCGGAGTATTCTCGGCTCGAACGGGGAAGGGTCCAGAACGTCGAGGAATTCCCTGTGATTAACCTCTTTCGCTGTCAGTCCCCCGCGAATAACGTTGTCGGAGTTGGACATCAGCTCAAGCGCGGTACCGGCAAGATAGGTGTGCGGAACGCGCGGGTCGAGATACAGCGCCTCTCCGGGCGAGAGGGTAATAGAGTTCAGGTACAATGGCGCGAGAATTCCTATGTCGTCGGGATAGTGTTCGCACAATAACGAGACATGTCCCAGCGGCCCCTGCCGGTCGGGTTTGCCGGATGCGACGCGACGTACAGCGTGGGCGATAGCGCGCTTGTCCGTATCCGGAAGGGAATAAAGGGAGGACAGAAACCCGCGGTAGTCCCGTGCGTTTTCAAGGTACGAAAGGGCCGGTGCAAGGGCCTCGCAGGGGATTTCTGACAGGAGGGAAAGCGCCTCGGATACCCCGCGAAAACCGCAAAGGCACGTGAAGGGCGTCAGCGCGAGCACCATCTCCGCCTTTCCGTTTTGGTCGCGGTAGTTTCTCTTGGCGGAGCCTTGAGGGATTCCCGCGGCAGATTCCCGCGCGAACCCGGAACGCGCCTGGTCCCGGTTCGGATGGACCTGGAGTGAGAGCGGACGCGCGGCGGAGAGAATTTTGAAGAGGAAGGGGAGGTCGGCCCCGTACCGAAGGCGTGTTTTCTCGCCGAGCATCTCGCCTGGCTTTAGGACTATGAGCTCCGCGAGGGACAGCAGGGACGTACCGTCGTTATGCGCCAGATCGGGGAGCGCGCTTCTGTCGGCGTAACACGGCGCGAGGGGGTGGGCTCCCATCCAGAGTTCGGCGGTCGGACGCCCTTCGGGATCGGATTCCCCGGTGATGCGTGCTATCCCGTCCGTCGATCCCCAGGCATAGTGCTGTACAGGGCATGAAAGCGCGAGAGGATGGTACATGCCTTTTACAATACCTGATCGATGCGGGAAATCATGTCCAACGCGAGCCGTTCAACCTCCGCGAGGTCGCTTTTGTCCGGGGAATCGCGGCGCTGGGCCCTTTCCTTGGTTGTTTCGTCGGCGAGCAAAATTCCCGCCAGTATGGCGATCTTCAGGGGATCCTCCACGGACGAGTTCTTTTCGATATGCGCGACCGTCGCGCGGTACTTCGCATAAACTTGCGCGAGATATTCTGGGGATTCGTCGGCTTTGATCGCGAAGGATGTGCCAAGTACGTCTATCTGCAGGCTGCCTTTGGCCATCTGCGGGGTGCCTGTCAGAAGATATCCATCTGGCCGTCAACGGGAGGGACGGTCGTACGTTCTTGCGGCGAGTCTTCAAACTCGGGAGTGTCGGACATTCCGGTACCGTCCGTGTCGTCACCGAAGCCGGTCCGGCCGGTTTTGTCCTGAGCGGGTTCGGCTTTCGCCGTAGCGGGCGCCGGGGCGTCGCCTGAAAACATGGAATCCTCGAACGCGCTCAAGCGGTTGAGCGCGTTGAGAATTCCCTCCTCGATCCTGCCCTGATCGTCCTTGAACCCCTGAACCAAGCCCTCGAGCTCGCCTACGTGAGCCTGCAGGGCGGACAGCTGGGTCCTGAGCCGCGCGTTCTCGGCATCGAGAGACTGTATCTTTCCGATGGCTTTTTCAACGCGGTTCTCAAGGAGCCTGACTTGATCGAGATTCAGCACATTACGCTCCGAGTGCGTTCTTGGCCGTGGAAACGACGGTCTTGAAGGCGGCCGGATCCTCGATCGCCATGTTGGAAAGCGCCTTGCGGTTGATGACAACGCCGGCCTTGGTAAGTCCCTCGATAAAACGGGAATAGGAAATGCCTTCCGAGCGGACCGCCGCGTTGATGCGGGAGATCCACAGGGTTCGCATATCGCCCTTCCTGTCGCGCCGGGAGACATACCCGTGTACGAGGGCCTTGACGACCGCGTCTTTCGCGGCCTTGAAGCTCGTTCCGCGCCGTCCGCGGAAACCTTTCGCCAGTTTGAGGATCTTCTTGCGGTGATCCTTCCGTTTGCTACCGTCTATTGCTCTTGGCATCTTGTTTCTCCTGGAATGTAATACTTAGCCGTACGGCAAGAGCTGCTTGCGGATCTTTGCCGAGTCGGCTTCCGCGAGGATGCCGCCATGGCGAAGATTTCTCTTCCGCTTCGCGCTCTTCTTCGTAAGAATATGGCGAAGATTCATCTTCTTGTACTTGACCTTACCGGTCGCGGTGAAGGAAAAGCGCTTGGAAGCGCACCGTTTGCTTTTCATCTTGGGCATAGCCACTACCTCGTCATTTTTTTGCTTTGGGGGCGAGCGTCATCGACATGAAACGGCCTTCCATCATGGGCTGTTTCTCGACGACGTAATCGTCACCAAGCTTGCTTAAAACGTCTTTCAGAACGACAAGTCCGAGTTCCGTGTGCGCGAGTTCGCGGCCCCGAAACCGGATTGTAACCTTTACCTTGTCTCCGCCTTCGAGAAACTCCCGAACATGCTTCGACTTGAAATCGAGATCGTGGTCGTCGATCTTCGGCTGCATGCGGATTTCCTTGAGTTCCTGCAGTTTCTGTTTCTTTTTTGATTCACGGAGTTTTTTCTCCATCTCGAAACGGTACTTGCCGTAATCAAGGATCTTGCAAGCGGGCGGGTTTGCCTGCGGTGCAACTTCGACCAGGTCAAGATCCTGTTCGCGGGCCATCTTCAGCGCCTCGAGGGTAGGGACTATACCCTTTTGCTCGCCGTTTTCGTCGATCAGCCTGACCTCTCGCACGCGGATTTGTTCATTAATCCGCAAACCTTTATTGTCCGCCAACGATCCCCCTTATATGCAGGTGTCTGCACGTCGTTCTCACGTAAAGTTACAGCTGAAACTATAGCAAAGATGGCGGTTTTCTGTCAAGGATGGGAATACGGTTGCAAATCCTGGATTTCGCGTGGTAGTATCGGGCTATGTCGATCCTGTTGTTCCTTCTCGTTCCCGCGGTTTTCGTCTATTATTCGGCAGGGAACCGGTTTTCAGGGCTTCCGACCTACCGTCTGGCGTATCTTTCAGGCGTCGCGTGCGGAGTCGTTTTGACCATTCTGGCCTTTTTTATGGACGGTGTCCTGAAAACCCGCTCGGCATCCTATGCCCTGCAGTTTCTTTCTTTTTTCCTTTCATGTACATTCATTCCCTTCGGGCTTGGCAGTATCTGTCTTTTTACCGTATTTGACTCTCCTCTTCGCGACCGCATTGAACGGCTTGTTCCCCAGGTATTCGGAATTCTTACGGTATACCTTCCGTTCCTCCAGTTGTCGCGCTTTTCCTACCCTGACGTCTGGTCGGTGGTCATTAACCCCTCCCTGGTCGTTTCGGCGGTTTTTTTCGTCGATTATTCCGTTCGCCGCTATTGCGCCCGAATCCGGAGGGCCCCCTCGTATGAGGATTTTCTCGTCGCCCTGCTTCCCTCGCTGGGGCTCCTGCTTGTATCCGACATACTTCGGGTGATGTGGTATTTCGCCTTGCCCTTTTGGCTCTACGGCACCCTTGGGGCTCTGGTAGTGTTCCTTTCCCTGTTGACAAGGCTCGCCAAGTATTGCCGGTAGGGATCGCGCCGGCTTCTTTCGTCCCGTGTCAAACCGGCTAGGTATCTTTCTTTTTTAACGATTAGAGGGGGTTTTCGTGTTTCAAGAGGTAGTGTCTTTCTTCACCACCGGACTTCTTTCCCTGGGATGGCAGGAATTCGTCATGTACGGCATCGGCATAGTGCTGATCTGGTTGGCCATCTCCAAGGATTACGAGCCGATGCTTCTGCTTCCGATCGGTTTCGGGGCGATTCTCATAAACCTTCCGCTTTCCGCTGTGTGGGAGATGTACGGCGAGAGCGGCATCATGCAAACCCTGTTCAACGCCGGCATCATCTCGGAGGTATTCCCCCTGCTCATCTTTATCGGCGTCGGCGCCATGATCGATTTCACGCCGCTCTTCCAGCGCCCCTGGCTCATGCTCTTCGGCGCCGCGGCCCATGTGGGGATATTCCTGACCATAATCATTGCGATGGTATTCGGCTACGACCTCAAGGAAGCCGCCTGTATCGGCGTCATCGGGGCCGCCGACGGGCCGACGACCATCATCGTTACCAAGCAATTCGCCAGGGATCTCATGGGACCGATCATGGTCGTGGCCTATTCGTACATGGCGCTCGTGCCCATCATCCAGCCCCCGGTCGTCCGCGCGCTCACGACGAAAAAGGAGCGGCTCATCCGCATGACCGCGGTCGATCATGTCATTCCCAAGTCCGTGTCCATCAGCTTCCCCATAATCGTAACCGTGGTGTCGTGCGTCCTTGTCCCGATGGGGGCCCCGCTTATCGGTTTCCTCATGTTCGGCAACCTCGTGCGGGAAAGCGGCGTTCTCGGGAAGCTTTCGTCCACGGCCCAGAACGAGCTTGCCAATATTGTGACCCTGCTTCTCGGAATCAGCGTCGCGGCCTCGATGCGCGCCGAGTCCTTCCTGCGGCCGCAAACGCTCGGCATTATGGCCCTCGGCTTGTTTGCCTTCATATGCAACACCGCCGGGGGCGTGCTGTTCGCCAAACTCGTCAACCTCTTCCTGCCAAGGGTTAAGAAGATCAACCCGATGATCGGAGCGTGCGGCATCTCGGCTTTTCCGATGTCGAGCCGCGTCATTCAGAAGATGGCGATGAGGGACGACCCGCAGAATATCATACTGATGCACGCGGTAAGCGCGAACGTCTCGGGACAGCTCGGCTCGGTTATTGCCGGAGGGCTTCTTCTCGCGCTCGTCCCGCTGCTCGCGGGTTAATCTTGGGAGGTTTTACCATGGTAGATGTCGGCAAGGGCTTTGTCCTGATGGTGGCCGGTATGGCCGTTTTGTTCGTTTTTATGGGTGTGATGATAGTGATCCTCCATTATTTCGGGAAGATCGCATCCCGTTTCGACGCCAAAAAATAGAATTCCGCGCGCCCTCGGGGGACCCGGGCGTTATTGAAGGCAAAAAAAAAGCTGTTCGGCACGGGCCGAACAGCTTTTTTATCGGTTTACAATCCCTGACAGGTTATACGCGGTTCGCGCTGCCGAGAACGTTGACGTTCTTGTGCATGTAAAGCTTCTTGAGCTCGTCGCGGGCCGGTCCGAGATACTTGCGGGGATCGAATTCGTCCGGCTTCTCGAAGAGAACCTTGCGGATCGCGGCGGTCATGGCGAGCCGACCGTCGGAGTCGATGTTGATCTTGCAAACGGCGCTCTTGGCGGCCTTGCGAAGCTGTTCCTCGGGGATACCGACCGAGTCGGAGAGCTTTCCCCCGAACTTCTCGATCTCCTTGACGTACTCGACGGGTACCGAGGAGGAACCGTGAAGGACGATGGGGAAGCCGGGGAGCTTTTTCTCGATTTCGGCGAGGATGTCGAAGGCGAGGGGGGGAGGGATCAGGACGCCGTCGGCGTTCTTTGTGCACTGCTCGGGCTTGAACTTCTGGCGTCCGTGGCTCGTTCCGATGGAGATGGCGAGCGAATCAACGCCGGTTTTCTTGACGAAATCCTGGACTTCCTCGGGCTTGGTGTAGTGGCTTTCCTCGGCGGAGACGTCGTCCTCGACTCCCGCGAGAACGCCGAGCTCGCCTTCGACGGTAACGTCGTGCTTGTGGGCGTAATCGCATACCTTCTTGGTAAGGGCGACGTTCTCGTCGTAGGAAAGGTGGGAACCGTCGATCATGACGGATGAGAATCCGCTTTCGATGCAGTCGACGCAGAGCTCGAAGCTGTCGCCGTGGTCAAGGTGCAGGACGATCGGGATGTCGCAACCCAGCTCGTGGGCATACTCGACGGCGCCGCGGGCCATGTTGCGCAGGAGGTTTTTGTTGGCATATTTCCGGGCGCCCGAGGAAACCTGGAGGATAACCGGGGATTTGGTCTCGACGCACGCCTGGATGATGGCCTGCATCTGCTCCATGTTATTGAAGTTATACGCCGGGATCGCATATCCGCCTTTCACGGCCTTTGCGAACATGTCTTTCGTGTTAACAAGACCAAGGTCTTTATAGCTGGTCATCTGACACTCCTATCGATAAAAAGATACCCTAATTCTAGAGATTAGGCCCGGTTTGGTCAATACGAGCAAATAAACGGTTTGACAAAGCGAAACCTTCGCCATATAATACTACTTGACTGTATTCATACCGATGATATAGTAGTTTTAAAAGGAGTATAGGGATGAAACAAGGCGGTTTGATCTTCGCGTGCCTTGTCCTCTTGTTCTCGCTGTTTTTGGCGCCCTTGGCAGCCCAAAGCAGGTCGGTGAACTACGAGACCTACATCGTGGACAACTTTGACAATCCCGATGGGCCCGATTGGACATGGTTTGCTGCTGGTAGCAAGTTTACAACGAAAGGCTATCCCGTACTGAAGTACTTTGACGGTATGCCTAACGCGATACGGGTCATGCAACAAAAGACCGACGGCGCGTATAAGTTTATGGGTCTTGAGGTCAAGTTCGACCGCAAGGGCGACAACTGGGTCGATATCGTCCCGATGAAGCCGGGATCCAAGGATCCGAAAGACCGGTATGAAATCCCCTTCAAGGGACGCATCGCGCGCCTCGACATGTGGGTTTGGGGAGCCAATTACGCCTACGACCTTGAGATACTCGTTCGCGACTGTCTGGGACGCGTTCACACCGTTCCCGTGGGTCTCGTCAATCATGAGGGTTGGAAAAACCTTTCCGTCAACATCCCGGCCAACATCCAGCAGGCCTCGCCCTACCTCAACGGGGTACAGCAGATGTCCTTCGTTGCGTTCCGCCTCCGGAGCCGCCCGACCGAGCGAGTTGACAGTTTCTACATCTTCTTCGATCAGTTCAAGGCGCTCACCGATACCTTCCTGCCTTCCTACGACGGTTTCGAGCTTGCTGGCGTCAAGTTTGCGGAAGGCGATACGCAAAATCAAGGAGCCGGTAAATGAAAAAGGTTCTCTACGTACTGCTGTTAAGCCTTGTTTCACTGGCCGTTTTTGCGCAGGATTCCGCTCCCGCGACCTCTGCTGACCTGAATCTTGACGAGGCCGATCCCACGAAGATCGGGGCGGACTCGGCTGAGCAGAAGCTCAAGGAGATTTCGGTAGAGAAGTTCGAGAGCGAAGGTACTTGGATCGTCAATATGTCCGCCGACGAAGGCGTGATCAAAGGACGGCTTTTCAAGGGTGCCCCGGCCGGAAAGAAACCGATCCCCGAAGAGGAAAACCTCAAGCTTACCGACGAGATGGTGTATGGCGTTCGCGTGGACTTTTTCCGCCGCGGCTACAATTCATTCACCGTTACCGCCGCAAAGCCTCTTCCCATAGAGGGTATTACCAAGACCGTGAGTGTCTGGGTAGTCGGGCGCAATTACGGCCATGTACTTAAACTGCTCCTCGAGGATTACTGGGGACGGCAGTTCGAGCTCTATGTCGGAAAGATGAACCATTCCGGCTGGAAGAAGATGACCGTAGCCATTCCCCCCGCCAATCCCGATGGGAAGAACGGCATTATCCAGAAGGATTATCACTTCGGAACGAGCATGGGGCTCCGCCTCGTGGGCTTCCGCGTTGAATGCGATCCCATGGACGCCTATGGTACCTATTACATGTATCTTGACGATCTTCGCGCCGTTTCCGATCTCTACGAGATGGAAGCGCGCGATCTCGACGATATGTTCGATAACTGGTAATACCCGGTTTTGTCGAACCTTTGGGGCCGCGTAAAGCGGCCCTTTTTTTTTCCGCGCTGGGAGGAAGCAAACAATGGACAAGGAAGCGTCATCGGTTGACCCTGGGTTACTCGAGTATCTCAGGAATATTTACTTCTTTCATTCCATGCCGGAGGACTCCCTTGTCAAGATCCGCGATCTTTGCACCGAGCGGCGGTATGAGAAGGACGATATCCTGTTTTTCGAGGATATGCCGGGAGACAGCTTCTTTATCGTGATCGAAGGCGAGCTGGAGGTCTGGAAACGGTATGGCCAGTCCGACAGCGTCCTTCTGAGCGTCGTGGGTTCGGGACATGCCCTGGGAGAGATGGCCCTCATAGACGAACGCCCCCGAAGCGCCACGGTACGGGTGCGATCCCCCGTTCGGGCCTATACCATTCAGGCGAGCGATTTTACGAGCCTGATGCTTACCGACGCCGCCATATGCGTGAGTTTGCTTCGTACCGTCACCATGATGGTACGCCGGTCAAACGACGCCCATATCCTCGACCTTGACCGGCAGAACCGCGAACTCTCGCGCGCGTACAAGGAGCTGCAGGCCTTACAGGACGAGCTGGTCAGCAGGGAGCGGCTTTCTGTCATCGGAAAGTTCTCGTCGCTTATACTGCATGACATCCGTAACCCGCTTTCCGCTCTCAAGAGCCGGATGGAACTCCTGCGGCAAAACCGCGAGGACCGCGCGTATTTCGACGAGTCCCTGACCCGGATCAACTCTGACATCTCCCGGATGGAGATGCTCGCGGCCGAGTTTCTCGATTACGCCAGGGGGGAGATACGCCTGCAGATGTCGATAGCCTCCATCGATGAGCTTTTGTCCCGCTTCCGGGATTCGATGTCGCAACGGCTTGAAAAATGCGGGGTGACCCTCACGCTTGTCAACGAGGTTGCACGACCCGTCATACTCGATAGCGACCGGATACTCCGCGTTCTGATAAACGCCGGGGAAAACGCATGCAAGGCGATGTCCTCCGGGGGGAACCTCGGAATAACCGTGCGCGTGGAGGCGGAAAAACTGATCTTCCTCATTCGGGATACCGGATGCGGCATGTCTCCCGAGGTGCTTTCCCACATATTCGAGCCGTTCTATTCGGGCTCGACGGGGGGAACGGGACTCGGTATGATCATCATCAAGTCGATTGTCGACGCGCATCACGGAGAGGTTTCGGTCGAATCGACGGAAGGCGTTGGCACGCTAGTGTCGATTTTCCTGCCCCTCGTTGCCTGACGCCCCGCCGATCCCCGTTTCCTTGTCAGGCGGTAGACGAAGGCCCTTCCCCGTTTCTCGACAAGCTCGCTCCATCCCGCCTTTCTGAGGACCCACGCCATCTTCCCGGCGTTTTTGCCGGCCCCCGCGTCACGCAAATCCGCGACGGTAAACAGCTTGGGTACGCCGGGCGGAACAAGGGCAAGGTAGTCGGAGCGGGTAACCAGGTCTATCGCCTTGTCGAGCCGGATGAGTTTCCTGTCCGATATGCGCACGCCCTTGCGTCTCCAGGAACCGGTACCGTCGGCGACCCGCAGCTCGAGAACCTCCGCGAGTTGAACGGTTATGGTAAGGTTCGGGTTGCCGAGCAGATGCGTTATGCCCGTAAGCTCGCCGAAAACCTGGCAGGGAACTCCCTTTTTTGGGCTTTTCCTTCTGCTCAACAGCTCGGATTCCGCGGAGTACGTCTCGATGAGCGTACTGACGGCCACGGGATAGACCACCCGAACCCTGTGCCCCGCGAGCAGCTTTTCCAGCTTGGCCCGCAGCTTCCCGATCGAGGATGTCTGTATCTCCGTGACGGAGCCGTCCTCGTGAAGGATGTCGCAAATCGATCCCTCGAGCGGGATTTCCGATTCTCCCGCCTCTCCCCTGTAGTATTCCTTGAGTTCCTCGTGTAGGAGGCTCTCGTTCCAGGTGTTGATCACGTAAACTCCAGAAGCTCTGTGGCGCTCAACTGGTCCAGATAGTGAAGAATCCTCGAAAGCCCCCGTTCCTCGAGCGTGCGTACGCGCGATACGCGATACGCGAGCATCCGGTTCGTCGGAAGGGGCAGGGGCAGGGGGCACCCGTTGCAGTCGACTATGTCGCCTATCGCGAGGCGATGCTGAATCTCCTGGCTTTCGCCCTCGGGAAACACGATATGAAACTCCCATAACGTCATGCCTTCACTATACCTGCGTAAAAACGGGGATGTAAACACGGCACAACGATTTATTGCGGTATTTTTCCGAAAACTGTTGACAAGCGGAATTTTGGTGATAGAATAGGATCAACGTGGTAAAAAGTGGGAGAAAGTAGTAAAAAGTGGATGATCACCTGATGACCGGAGAGTACCGCAACACCTTGGACGAAAAGGGACGAATCATGTTCCCCGTCCGGTTGCGTTCCGAGTTGACAGGATCAACACTTGTCCTGACGCGCGGGATAGACCGCTGTCTGTGGCTTTTCTCCCCCGAGCAGTGGAAGGTCCTGTCCGACAAGGTCATGGAATCCGCTTCGCTGTTTCAGTCGCAATCACGTTCGGTACTGCGCCGCCTTGTCGCGCCCGCCCAGGAGGTGGAGATCGACAAGGCCGGGCGGATATCGATACCGCAAAGCCTCCGCGAGTTCGCGGGGCTCGGCAAGGACTGCGTTTTTCTGGGAATCAACAAGTATTTCGAGTTGTGGGACTCGAGCGAGTACGAAAAATATCTGGGGGAGAGCGAGGCGGATTTTCGGGAGGCTACGGAAGGTCTCGGAAGTATTTGCCTCTAGGGCAATATGGAAATCGTTCATACGTCCGTATTACTGCAAGAATGCCTCTCGTATCTCGCGCCGGATAAGCCCGACTCCCTCATGATCGACGGTACCCTCGGAGAGGGCGGGCATTCGGAGGCCTTTTTGGCCGCCTTTCCGGAGCTCAGGGTCATCGGGATTGACGCCGACGTCCGCATCCAGGCACGGGCCCGCGAGCGGCTCGCCCCCTTCGGAGACCGGATCTGTTTCTACCCGGGCTGGTCCGACGATTTCTTCCGTGAATACCCCGTGGACGCGAAGCGCCCGGACCGCATACTCATCGATCTCGGAATTTCCCTTTTCCACTACGAAAAATCCGGCCGCGGGTTCAGTTTCCGCTCGGACGAGCCCCTCGACATGCGTCTCGACCCGCAGACCGAACGGAGCGCGGCCGACATCGTGAACACCCTCGGCGAAACCGATCTCGCTAATCTGATCTATGAGCTCGGCGAGGAGCGATATTCCCGAAGGATCGCCCGCGCGATCGTCGAAGCGCGAAAGGCCTCGCGGTTCTCGACGTCGAAGGCGCTCGCCGAGGCCGTTTACCACGCGGTGCCGGCCGATTACCGCCACGGACGGATTCACCCGGCGACCCGAACCTTCCAGGCCTTGCGCATCGCGGTCAACCGCGAGCTGGACCGTCTTCCGGGCCTGCTCGATCTCGCGTTGTCGACGCTCGCGCCCGAAGGCAAATTCGGCGTCATTACCTTTCACTCGCTTGAGGACAGGATCGTCAAGAATTTCTTCAGGGACGCGAGCAAGTCCTGCATTTGTCCCCCGGAAGTGCCGATATGTAGATGCAGGGGCCGGGCGATCGTGGAAGTGCTCACGAAGAAGGCGTTGTCCCCGACCGAGGAGGAAATCTCCCGGAATTCCCCTTCGCGCAGCGCGCGTCTGAGGGTTGTGCGTAAAATCGCGTATGGAGACGAGCGCTTATGATAAAAAACGTAGCGACGCTGTTGCTTGCCATGGGAATTCCCCTGATGCTTCTCGCCACCGTATGGCAAACCAGCCGTTATTCCGGAATAGAGGGCGACATAGCCCGCATGGAGCGCGCCCAATACGAGATGATCGAGGCCAACGCGCGGCTTATCGCCGGGATCACGGTGCTGTCGACTCCCGAGCGGATCGAGCGCGTGGCGACGAACGATCTTTCGATGCGAAAGGCGCGGGCCGACGAGATACTGCGAATCGAACTCGCGAAGGGGGACCTCGGTGGGTGACGGGAACCTTCTCATGAATCTCGGCCAGACGGTCGAGGCGGTTGGCGGAAGCTGCATAGCCGATTTCTCCCGAATACCCGGATTCACCTCCGTCGCCACCGATTCGAGAAAGGTTGTCGAGGGATCTTTGTTCGTCCCGCTGATGGGCGCCTCGCAGGACGGCCATTCTTACATCGCGAAGGCGCTCGATGCGGGCGCCACGGTCGTTTTCGTCGACGCCGCGCACGCAGAGGGCTCCAGCGCCGTATTCATGAACCTTGCCCGGCAGTATCGCGCGGCTTTCATTATGGTCGAGGACACGCTCCGCGCCCTGCAGGACGCCGCGCGAAGCTACGTTGCGCGGTTTCCCCGTCTGCTGAAAATCGGCATTACGGGGTCGTCGGGCAAGACGACGACGAAGGAAATCGTCGCAAGCATCTTCAACGTCTCCCATTCTGTCGTGATGAACGAGGGGAACCTCAATTCCGAGACCGGTTTGCCGCTGTCCGTTTTCCAGATTCGCGAGCATCACGACGTCGGGGTTTTCGAGCTTGGCATGAACCGAACGGGCGAGATCTCCGAGATCGCGCGCGTCCTTCTTCCGTCGATCGCCCTGATCACGAACATCGGGACTGCCCACATCGGAATTCTCGGCAGCAAGGCCGCGATCGCTGAGGAAAAAAAGCAGATTCTCTCGAGACTCCCCGAAACGGGCGTCGGCCTCGTCCCCGAGGATAACGAATGGACGCGGTTCCTTTCGGACGTACATCAGGGCGAGATACGCACATACGGGCCGAACACCACCGGTGGACTCGGGGGCTTCGAGGATCGGGGCCTTGACGGCAGCGTCATCAGGTACTGCGGGCTGGATATATCCCTCAGCCTTCCCGGTTCCTACAACCGTTCGAACGCCATCGCGGCGATAGCCATAGCGCGCGAGGCGGGCGTGCCGGCCGGGGAGATAAAGGCGGGCATTGAATCCGTGAAGGCCCTGTTCGGAAGGACCGAGATCCTGCGCGGGGATATTACCGTAATACGAGACTGTTATAACGCCAATCCCGACTCGATGGAAAAGGCGCTTGAATTCTGCGACGACGTTCCCTGGTCGGGGAAAAAACTTTACGTGATCGGCTCGATGCTTGAACTCGGTGAGGAGTCTGCCCGCGCGCACGAGGCCGTGTGCCGCCGTTTGGCCTCCTCGAAGGCGGAGAAGGTGTACCTGTTCGGTGACGACATGATCCGTGCCGGTGCCGCGGTGCTCCGCGACGACCCGAGGGTGACCTTCTCGGATACGATGGAAGACCTGACACTCAAAGTCGCCTCGGACGTCCGTGACGGGGATCTCGTGTTTCTGAAGGGTTCGCGCGGTATGGCCCTTGAGCGCGTTTGCGCCGCCCTGACCCAGAACGATTCCGGTGAGGCCGCGGTATGAACTCGTTCGGCGGTTTCGCGGCGGAACGGAACGAGCGGGGCGAACGCGTCGACTTGCCCTTCGTGCTTCTCGTCGTGGTCATGTGCGGTCTCGGTTTTGTCGCGCTTTATACGGGTTCGATGGCCTACGCCGCGCGCGCGTTTAACGACCCCCTCTACTTCGTCCGCAGGCAGTCCGTAAACCTCGGGATCGGTTTTGTCGCAATGATGGCGTTCGCCTTCGTCCGTCTTGATTTCCTGCGCGCCCAGCTGCCGAAGCTCGTTCTTCTTACCCTTGTCGTCTCCTTCTTGCCCTTTGTCCCCGGAATAGGAATAACCAAGAACGGCGCCTCGCGGTGGATCGCTGTCGGTCCCGCGACCTTCCAGCCGTCGGAACTCATGAAACTGGTGCTCGTTCTCTTTCTCGCGAATATCTTCGACAAGAAACATGACCGGCTCCATGAGCCGGAGGTGTCGATATACCCGGCCGCGTTCATGACCTTCGTGATGATCTCCGTTATCGCGTTGCAGGACGACTTCTCGACGGCGATTCTCGTCATTGCCATCGCGCTGACGCTGTTTTTCGTGGCCGGCGTTAAAATCCTGTGGTTCCTGAAATTCTGCGCGCTGACGATTCCGTTTGTCGCGTTGATGATACTGACCGTCGAGTACCGTCTCAAACGGGTGCTGGCATTCCTCTTTCCCGAGCTTGATCCCTTCGACTCCAGCTACCAGGTGAACGCGGCGCTCGCGGCTTTGTCCGACGGCGAGTTCTGGGGCCGTGGCCTGGGAAACGGACTCAGGAAGGTTTCGAGCATTCCGGAAGTCCAGTCGGACTTCATCTTCGCCGTCTGGGGCGAGGAGATGGGTTTTTTCGGCGTTCTCGTGTACTTCGCGCTCCTGGTCATGCTTTCCGCGCGCGGATATCTCATCGCGATTCGCTGTCGCGACCGGTTTCGAAGCTACGTCGCCTTCGGCTGCGTGTCCGCCCTGCTTCTTCAGTCGATCATGAACGTCGGCGTGGTGGCGCGCGTGTTTCCCGCCACGGGAATCCCCTTGCCGTTCTTTTCGTCGGGGGGCTCGTCCCTCCTTATTACCCTATGCCTTTGCGGCCTGATTGTGAACGTCTCTCGGTGGGGAGAGACGGGGGAGATGGAAAATGTCTGAAATGATCTATGTCGACGAGGCTTCGGCCGCCGGTACGGGCGACTGGAAGCCGGTGGCGCTCAAGGTACTCGTCGCCGTCCTTTCGCTGTTCCTTCTCGCGGAATTCGCCTTTTACCTTCTCGTTGTGCCGGCGACCTCGTTCGTTCGCGTGACCGTGACGGGCGCCCCGTCCGTCGGTTACGACGAGCTGTGCGCCATGGCCGGAGTAACCGGACACGAGAAATGGTTTTCCTTCGATACTGCCGGTACCGCCGGCCGCCTCGCGATGAACCCCCTGTTTGAATCCGTGATGATCGAGAAAAAATTCCCGGACCGCGTCGTCATCTCCGTGGTGGAACGCACTCCCGTGGCGGTCGCCCTCGGAACCGTCGGCAACCGGACCATACCGGTGCAGATCGACGCGAACGGCGTGGCATTCAAGGTAGGGGAGATCCCGCACGGATCGAATCTGCCGCTCATCACCGGCATACAGTTCGAGAGCGTCGTTCCCGGAATGAAGCTTCACGCGCAATTGAAACCCCTGCTTGCATCCCTCGCCGATATGGAAACCAGGAATTCGCCCCTTCTTTCGTCGGTTTCGGAGATAAAAATCGAGCAAAAAACCTATGGGGGATACGATCTCGTGGTATTCCCCGTGCATACCCCGGTGCGGGTCAGGACCGACAAGGCGTTGAACGAAGACGCATTACAGTATATGATGCTGGTATTGGACGTCGTGAACGACCTGGCGCTGGACGTCGAGGAAATCGACATTCGCGCGGGAACGGTGGCGTACCGGGTAAGGGGGGACGCGCTTTGAGTGATGCCGTCGTTGGTCTCGATATAGGCACCAGCAGGATTCGCGCCGTGATCGGGGAGATATCCGAGAACGGCGTGCTGCAGATCACCGGCGTAGGAACAAGCCCCTCGAACGGCCTCCGGAAGGGCGTCGTCGTGAATATCGAGAACACCGTGCGCGCCATCTCTCAGGCCGTCGAGGCCGCGGAGATGATGTCGGGCATCGAGGTTTCCCGGTGCATGATTGGCATCGGCGGAACCCATATCGACGGGATCAACTCTCGCGGCGTCGTCGCCGTGACCGGCAAAGGCCGGGACAATCGTGAAATAGGCCAGGACGACATCAATCGCGTCATCGACGCCGCCAAGGCCGTCGTTATCCCCATGGACAGGCAGGTCCTCCACGTCATACCTCAGTCGTACATCGTCGACGAGCAGCGGGGCGTAAAGGATCCCCGGAACATGATCGGGGTCCGCCTGGAATCAGAGGTTCACATCATTACCGGATCGGTAACCTCCGTCCAGAACATGGTCAAATGCGTCAACCGCTCGGCGCTCACCGTCGACGAATACATGCTTCACTCGCTCGCAGCCGTGAAATCGGTCATGACCGAGGAAGAACGCGATCTCGGCTCCATCCTCATCGACCTCGGCGGCGGAACGACGGACGTCATCGTCATGGCCGACGGCGCCCCCTTGCTGACGGCCGTTTTGCCCGTCGGCGGAATACAGGTAACGAACGACATCTCCATCGTGAAGGGAATCTCCGTCGAGACGGCGGAACGGATCAAGCTTGACACCGGTTGCTGCTGGCTGCCGCTTATCGAGGAGAACGAGGAGGTTATCCTCCCCGGCGTGGGAGGCCGTCCACCCGTCGTAATCCCTCGGACCGAGATTTCGGAGATCATACAGCCGCGCATGGCGGAGATCTTCTCGATGGCCAACGAGCGCATCCAGTCCGTCAGAAAAACGAGGCAGCTTTCCGGGAACGTCGTCATAACCGGCGGGGGAGCCCTCCTGCCCGGCGTCGTCGAGCTCGCGTCGGAGGTCTTCAACACGCAAGCCGTCCGCATCGGCATACCCGGTAATTTCGGCGGTTTGACCGGGGAATACAGAAGCCCCGATTACGCGACCGTACTGGGACTCGTCCTGTCCGCATGGGAGCATCGCAGCGCCGCCGTGCCCGAGTCGGGCTCCGCGGACTCGCTCTCGCGGCCGGTAATCGGCCGCATTCGCGGGTGGCTCAAGGAATTTTTCTGACAGGCGCGATACCATATACGATGTCGGTACGTTTTTTCTGGGAGGGGAAAACTCATGAACTTTGAAGTAATGCAACACAAGGAAATATGTCCCACGGTAATCAAGGTAGTCGGCACGGGCGGCGGCGGATCCAACGCGGTAAACCGCATGATGGCGTGCGGCCTTAAGAACGTCGATTTCATAGTGGCCAATACGGACCAGCAGGCGCTGAATTATTCGAACGCCCCCATAAAGCTCGCCATCGGCTCGAAGCTGACCGGCGGACTCGGCGCCGGCGGCAAGCCCGAGATCGGCGAGAAGGCGGCAATCGAGGACACGGAGGCGATAGCCAACGCGATTCGCGGCGCCGACATGGTCTTCGTGACCGCCGGAATGGGAGGCGGAACCGGAACGGGCGCCGTGCCCGTCATCGCGCAGATCGCGCGCGAACAGGGCGCGCTTACCGTCGGGGTGGTGACGAAACCCTTCGACTTTGAGGGAAAGGTGAAGCTCCGCCTCGCCGAGGAGGGAATCGAACGCCTCCGGAAATCCGTCGATACCCTCATCGTCATACCGAACCAGCATCTCCTGAAGCTTGTCGACCGCCGAACTCCCATCAAGCAGGCGTTCATCATGGCCGACGACGTGTTGCGCCAGGCAGTGCAGGGCATTTCGGACCTCATAACGATACCCGGGATCATCAACATAGACTTCGCGGACGTGAAAACGACGATGGAGGGCCAGGGCGACGCCATAATGGGGATCGGGACGGGCGAGGGCGACAACCGCGCCGTCGACGCGGCGACGAACGCGATCAACAATCCCCTTCTCGAGGACTCCCACATCGAGGGCGCGAACCACATACTCATCAACGTGACGGGAAGCGACGACCTGACGCTCGTCGAGATAGAGGAGATCGTGAAGATCGTCACGGCCAACGCGGATCCGGACGCGCTCATCATCTACGGCACCGCAACGGATACATCTTTGGGCGACAGGGTCAGCGTAACCGTCATCGCGACCGGCTTCGTGACGAGCAACTACCAGGTGACCATGGACCGTTCCGCGATCAATCCCTTTTCCGCTGACCGTCAGCGGTCCGGAGACAGCGGGGATTTCATGACCGGTTCCGAATGGAAACAGCTGAACGACCACACGCTCAAGACTCCCGGAGGATTGGGCACGAGAAGCGGGTCGGCGACGCAGGCCGCGGTCTCGGTGCAGGTGCCGGCGGCGCGCGACGATCTCGATACCCCGACCGTCGTGCGGCTTCAGCAGCAAAAGGCCCAGAACTGAACGTGGACTACGGGAAGGCCTTTTACGCCTATCTCGTTACCGCCGAGGCCCGCGCGCGCCTGACGGCTGAAACCTACGCGAGGACCGTCGGTTCGTTCGTGGCGTGGCTTGACAGCCGCGGATCGACGCCGGAACGCGCCGATTCGGACGACTGCGTCGACTATATCCTCGGGCGTTTCGACGACGGAATCTCCGGAAAGACGCTCGCGCGCGAATCCGCCGCCCTCCGCTCATTTTTCCGTTTTCTCGTGCTCGAACGCGTACGGACCGACAATCCCGCCGATTCGCTCGAGAGCCCCGCCCGCGAGCGTACCTTGCCGCGCGTGCTCTCTCCCGAACAAATCGACCGGCTTCTCGATTCAATCTCCCTGGATACCCCCGGCGGGCTCCGGGACCGCTCGCTCTTCGAATTGGTGTATTCCTGCGGCCTTCGGATCAGCGAGGCCGTCGGCCTTTCTCTGGACGACATCCACCCGCAGGAGCGGGTCCTCAAGGTCGTCGGGAAGGGTAACAAGGAGCGGCTCGTTCCCTTCGGCGACACGGCTCTCGGATGGTTGCGAAGGTACCTTGAGGAGGCGAGACCCGCGCTCCTGGGCAAAAAAAACTCGCGCGCCGTATTCATCAACTGCCGGGGCGCAAGGCTTTCGAGAAAGGGGATGTGGAAGCGCTTCAACGAACTCGTGCTTTCGGCTGGCATCGTCGCGAAGGTTCATACCCTGCGCCACTCCTTCGCGACCCATCTTCTGTCGGGGGGCGCGGACCTTCGAAGCGTACAGGAACTACTCGGGCACTCGGACGTTTCAACGACGCAGGTGTATACCCACGTCGAGTCGTCGGCCCTTCAGCTGTATCACGCGGATTGCTTCGATAACTTCGGGGCAGGGGACGAAATCTAGCTCATAGGTTGTAGAGGGGGTAAATCGCATGATGCGCGCTCGCCATATTCCGCTATGCGTACTGGTCGCTCTTGTCGCGGCCGTCTCGGTTTCTTGCGGACCAAACACGAACTACATACGAAGGATGCAGGCCCTCGAGGAGGGCGTCGACAACCCGACGACCGTCAAGGAACTCGAGGAGGCGATCGCAAAGTACCAAAAACGCGTCGAGGACGTTTTGAACGCCGATATCAGGACGGGCATGTGGTACAGATTGCTCGCTATTCGCTACCTTGACAACGGGATGTACGCAAAGGCCCTGGAAAACTTCAGGATGGCCGTACAGTATTATCCCGCGAACCAGAACCTGTATTACTACGTCGGCGTGTGCGCGGGCTATCTTGCGAAGGCCTCGCTTGATTTCGGCGCGACGGGAAGCGCGGCCGAGAGGGCGCGGTACCTTGACCTTGCGGAATCCGCCTATCTTCGCGCGATAGAGCTTGAGCCCCGGTACGTGCGCGCCCTGTATGGGGTGTCCGTCCTGTATGTCTTCGAGATGGAAAAACCCGAGCAGGCGATTCGCCATCTGACTACCGCCCTGGAAGTGGAAAAAAAGAACGTGGACGCGATGTTTGTGCTCGCGCGGGCGTATTTCATGGCCGGAAAGGCCGAGGAGGCCGTTTCCCTCTATGACACGATCGTCACGCTGACGAAAGACGGAAACAAGCTGCAATCCGCACGGGAAAACAGGGCATTCGTGCTCGAACACGCGTATGGCGAATAACGAGCTTGTCCTCGCGCTCTCGAACATGTCCTTTCTTTCGGCACGCGAACGCGAGATACTTTTCGAAAAACTTGACAACATCGAAGCGCTTACTGTACTTTCTATAGAAGATATTTCGCTGATCGTGAGACGGTCCGTGAAAACCGGGCTTTGGCGGGCGGATACCGTAAGGGTAAGGGTCGAAGAACAGTTGAGGATGCTGGAGCGGTATCGGATCGGCATGGTTTCCGTGTTTTCTTCCGACTATCCGCCCCTGTTGCGGGAACTGCACGATCCGCCGTTTGCCGTGTTTTGGCGCGGTGCCTTGCCGGATCCCGAGCGTCCGATGGTCGCGATGGTAGGCACCCGTTCTCCCACGGGAAACGGCGCCATCGCCTCGGAGCGTCTCGGCCGCGAATTCGCCGAGCTTGGCGTACCGGTCGTATCGGGTCTCGCGCGGGGGGTAGACGCCTTCGCGCATAGGGGAAACCTTGACGGCGGCGCGCCCTCCGTGGCCGTGCTGGCGTGCGGCCTTGAGCGGATATACCCGAAATGCAACAGCCTGTTGGCCGGACGCATGATCGATTCGGGGGGCTGCGTTATCGGGGAGTACCCTCCCGGGGACGAGCCGTTGCCGTTTCGGTTTCCGCAACGCAACAGGATCATCTCGGGCCTCTCGCGATCGGTCGTCGTGGTCGAGGCGCCCGCGCGTTCGGGAGCGCTCATTACGGCGGATTTCGCGCTTGAGCAGGGCCGCGACCTCTATGTGGTCGAGGCAACGGCAGGCTCCGCTCGCGGCGGGGGAACCGACCGACTTCGAGAGGACGGCGCCTTGTCGATACGAAACGCCTGCGAAGTCGTTTCCGATTGGCGCATTGAAGCGCCATGGCGGCGGAACAGGGCATACGCGCAGGCGGATTTGGGTTTATGACGGGAATAAACGGGTTGTCCCGGGAATATCGTCGGGAACGTTGAGGAGTACTAAGCATGGCTACCAAGACCGCGGCCGCGAAAAAAAAGGCGATCAAGCAAACGCTCGTTATCGTCGAGTCTCCCGCAAAGGCGAAGACCATCGAGAAATACCTGGGCAAGGGATTTCTCGTGAAGGCGTCGATGGGACATCTCATCGATTTGCCGAAATCGCGCATGGCCATCAACGTCGATGAAGGGTTCGCGCCCGAATACATCACCGTGCGGGGCCGGGCGAAACTCCTCAAGGAGCTCCAGTCCGACGCGAAGAAATCGAGCGAAGTCCTGCTGGCAAGCGATAATGACCGCGAAGGCGAGGCGATCGCCTGGCACCTCCGGAATTCGATCAACTCGAAATGCAGCGTGCCGATCCACCGGATCGTGTTCAACGAGATCACGCCGCAGGCCATAAAGGACGCGGTCCAGCATCCGCTCGAGATAGACGACTCGAAGGTAAACGCGCAAAAGGCACGTCGCGTGCTCGACCGGCTCGTGGGATACAACCTCTCGCCGCTCTTGTGGAAAAAGGTCAAGAACGGTCTTTCCGCTGGGCGCGTCCAGTCGGTCGCCCTGCGTCTCGTGTGCGAGCGCGAGGCGGAAGTGGAGTCGTTCATACCGGAGGAATACTGGACGCTCGAGGCGGATTTCAGGAGAGGCAAGACCGACTTTACCGCGCAACTCGTGCAGTATCGGGACGACAAGCCGACGCTCCGCGACGAAACGAGCGTCAGAAAGATTATCGAGGCGATCTCCTCGTCGGAATGCGAGATCGCCGATATCAAGACGACGGAGAAAACGATTCGTCCGAAGGCGCCCTTCACGACGTCCAAGTTGCAGCAGATGGCCGCGAACCGGCTTGGCTTTACCTCCAAAAAGACGATGCAGATAGCCCAACAGCTCTACGAGGGCGTCGCCGTCGGATCGACGCGCATCGGTCTGATAACCTACATGCGTACCGACTCGGTGCGCATATCCTCGGTCGCCCTTGAAGAGGTTCGCAAGTGGATAACCGAGAAATTCCCCGCGGAGCTTCCCCCGGAGCCGAACGAGTACTCCGTGGAAAAAAAGGCACAGGACGCGCACGAGGCGATCAGGCCGACGTACATAAGCTATACCCCGGAATACCTCAAGGAACACCTCACGAGGGACCAGTTGCGGCTGTACAGCATCATCTGGGAGCGTTTCGTCTCGAGCCAGATGACGAACGCGAGGAGCAGGACCTACAGCGTCGACATCCGCGCGGGTGAGGCCCTGTTCCGCGTGTCGAGCACGCGCGTATTCGAAAAGGGCTTTTACAAGGTTATCAAGACCCTGGCTTCGAAGGAAGAGAAGGAGAGACCTCTTCCCGAGCTGAAAATCGGGGAAAAAATCGAGGTACGCGAGTTCCATCCGGAGCAGCACTTTACGCAGGGACCCGCTCGCTATACCGACGCGTCGATCGTCAAGACGCTCGAAGAAAAGGGAATAGGAAGGCCCTCGACTTACGCGCCCATCATATCCGTTCTCCTTGACCGGTATTACATCACGCGATCGAACAAGCAGCTCGTCCCGACACAGTTGGGACGGATCATCAACGACATCCTCGTCGGGTATTTCCCGGCGGTCGTGGACGTCAACTTTACCGCGAGCGTGGAAAGCGGCCTTGACCGGGTCGAGGACGGCGAGGTCGAATGGCCCAGCATGATCGGCACCTTCTACCAGCCGTTCAAGGCCCGTGTCGACGAGGTCATGGAAACCCTGGACAGCATGAAGGGCCGTCTCGACGAGACGACCGACCACGTGTGCGAGTTGTGCGGAAAGCCGATGCTCAAGAAGCTCGGCCGCTTCGGCTTCTTTCTGGCCTGTTCGGGCTTCCCGGAGTGCAGGAATACCCGCTCGATACCGCTCGCCAAGTGTCCGCGTCCCGGCTGCGACGGCGAGATCGTCTCGAGAAGGACGAAGGGAAGGGGAAAGGAATTTTACGGGTGCACCAATTACCCCGAATGCGACTTCATCTCGCACTTCAAACCGATTAACGCGTCGTGCCCGAAATGCGGCCAGTTCCTCGTCGAGAAATACGACAAGAAAAACGGCTCGTTCAAGTCGTGCATCAATCCCGAATGCGACTATCTGCATACGCAGGAAGACCAGGTGGCTACGGTGCAGGAATCCGACGCGGAAGGGGACGAATGAACCGGGTTTGCGAGGAGTATCTTGAGTATCTTTCCGGGGTTCGGGCCCTTTCGCCGAGAACCGTCTCGAGTTACCGTCGCGACCTGACCCTGTTCTGTTCCCTCTGTACGCAAACCCCGTTCGAGGCGACCGTTTCCGACATACGCCTTTTTGTGGCCTCGCTGATCGAAAACGGGTATGATCCGTCGAGCGTCAACCGCATATTGGCGTCGGTTCGCGGTTTTTACCGGTACGCGATCCGCTTCGCTCTGACGCGGGACAATCCCGCATCCCAGGTACGAAACCTCAAAACCGCGAAGAAACTGCCGGCTTTTCTCTTCCCGGAGGACGCCGAACGCCTTTGTTCGGCGCCCGCGGGCTTGCCGGCCGTCTCCCCTGACGCGCTTGCCGGAGAGGGAATCCGTTCGGACGCGCAGGCCTCCCCGTTATGGCCTGAACGCGATACGGCCCTGCTTATGACGCTGTATTCAACCGGCTGCCGCGTGTCGGAAATCGCTTCGATGAAAATCCGCGACCTTGACGAGCGGGGCTCGTCGGCCATAGTGCTCGGCAAGGGGGGCAAGGAACGGCGCGTGTTCCTTTCGAAGGCCGCGAAGGCGGCCCTTGCCGCGTGGCTGCCCGTCCGGGAACGCTGTCTCGCCGCGACGGCGGAACGCGACCGTTCGGGCGGGAGGGTGTTCATCTCCCGTCGCGGAAGCGGGCTTTCGATTCGGGGGATACAGTTTGTCCTCTCGAGGTATACGGGCGAAGCCGGCGTGTCGGGTCATGTGTCGCCTCATGCGCTCAGGCATTCGTTCGCGACGACGCTCATCTCGCGCGGTGCAGATATTCGCGCCGTTCAGGAGATGCTCGGGCATGCAAGCATATCGACCACTCAGAGATACACGCACGTTACCACCGAGCGGATACAGAGGCTGTATCATCAGGCGCATCCGCACGGGTAGCGCGGGACCGTGGGCGCCACGCGCCCTGACGGCGACAAGGAGCTTCATGTGAAGAAAACTGGAAAACGGATACGGAGCACGACCGTCATCGCGGTGAGGCGGAACGGGAAGGTCGCGATGGCCGGCGACGGGCAGGTAACCATGGGCGAAACGGTCATGAAGCCGAACGCCAAAAAGGTACGGAAGATATTCGACGGCAAGGTCCTTACGGGCTTCGCCGGCGCCACTGCCGACGCCTTTACCCTCCTCGAACGGTTCGAGACGCGCGTCAAGGAATTCTCGGGGGATATCACGCGGGCCGCGGTCGAGCTGGCGAAGGACTGGCGGACCGACAAGGCCCTCAGGAACCTGCAGGCCCTTCTGTTGGTCGCGGACGCGGAAAAGACCCTCCTCATATCGGGAACGGGCGACGTGATAGAGCCGGCGGACGACGTGCTCGCCATCGGTTCGGGCGGCAACTACGCCTATGCGGCAGCCCTTGCCTATCTCGAGTCGACCGAGCTTACCGCCGTGGAGATCGCGAAAAAGAGCATGGAGATCGCGGGAAAGATATGCATATACACGAACGATCGCATAATGGTAGAGGAGCTTTAGTCGCAGCATGAATCCCATCGAAGGGCTTGAGTCCCTGACGCCCAAGGCGATAGTTGAAGAGTTGGACAAGTATATCATCGGCCAGCACAAGGCAAAAAAGGCCGTCGCGATAGCGCTGCGGAACAGGACGCGGCGGTTGAAGCTGTCGACCGAGGTCAGGGACGAGATCGCGCCGAAAAACATACTGATGATAGGTCCGACAGGCGTCGGAAAGACCGAGATCGCCCGCAGGCTCGCCAGGCTGAGCGGCGCTCCCTTCATCAAGGTCGAGGCGACGAAATACACCGAGGTCGGATACGTCGGCCGCGACGTCGAGTCCATGATCCGCGACCTGATGGCGGTGGGCTTCGCGCTGGTCAAGTCGGAGATGCAGGGCGTCTTGCGCGAGGAGGCGGAGCGCAGGGCCGAAGACGGACTTCTTGACCTTCTCCTGCCGGGAACGAAACGCAAGCAGGGTGCCGCTCCGAACGAGGCGCCCCGCGAGTCGGACGGAACGACCGAGCTTCGGGTGGCGGAAGGGTTGGAGGGCGATACCCGCGAGAAATTCCGGGCCATGCTCCGGGAAGGCAAGCTCGAGGACCGCGTCGTGGAGGTCACGATCCAGCGCCAGGGCATGGCGCCCTTCGAGGTCTTCGCCGGCTCCTCGAATTTGGAGGACCTCGAGATGAGCGTCGCCAATATCACGAATATGATCACGGGGGGGCGCAACAAGCGCAAGTCGGTCTCCGTGCGCGAGGCTCGAGAGATCCTCGTGGCGGAACAGCTCGACAAACTCGTGGACCAGGACAAGATAACCGAGGAGGCCCGCCGGCGAGTCCAGGAAACGGGGATCGTGTTCATTGACGAGATCGACAAGATCGCCAACCGGAGCGACCGGTCCGGGGGGCAGGACGTTTCACGCGAGGGCGTCCAGCGCGACATCCTTCCCATCGTCGAAGGCTCGAGCGTAAACACGAAATACGGCGTCGTCGACACGACCCACATACTGTTTATCGCGGCGGGGGCCTTTACCATGTCCAAGCCGAGCGACCTGATCCCCGAGCTTCAGGGCCGCTTTCCCCTCCGGGTCGAGCTTGAATCCCTTCACGCGGAGGATTTCAGGCGTATACTCCTCGAGCCGAAGAACGCGCTTACCCGTCAGTACGCCGAATTGCTCTCAACCGAGGGCGTGACGATCACCTTCGAAGATGCGGCGCTGGACCGCATGAGCCTTTTGGCCGCCGAGGTCAATTCAAGGATGGAGAACATCGGGGCGAGGAGGCTTCATACCATCATGGAAACCCTTCTTGAGGACATCTCCTTCAATGCGGACGAGCTGACCGGCCAGTCGATCACCATAACGACCGCCTACGTCGACGAGCGGCTCAAGGATATCGTGCAGGACCAGGATTTGTCCCGCTATATCCTCTAGCCGCGAGAAAAGGGTAAACAAGCGGGGCAAAAGGTCCGAAAATGATGGTGGGGGGATACGCGAGATGAACAGTTTTGCAAAAACGACGGACCTGCTTCACCGTGCCATGGACGTCAGTTCGCTTCGTTACGGCGTTTCGGCCAACAATCTGTCGAATTCCGAGGTGCCGAATTTCAAGCGTACGCACGTGAATTTCGAGTCCGAGCTGAAGCGCGCGCTCGATTCGGAAGCCGCCGCGAACGGCCAATTCCAGCTCGCTACCGCCTCGGACCGGCATATCGCCTCCGACGGGGTCATAGACTACCGCACGATCGAGCCCCGCAGGGTGCTTGATTATACCTCTACCGCCAAGGCCAACGGAAACAACGTCGATCCGGAGCAGGAAGCCATGGAACTGCTCAGGATCCAGCTCAATTACCAGCTCATGACCCAGGTTCAGAGCTTTCAGTTCTCGCAAGTCAATTCGGTCCTCAAGTAGGCCGGGAGGAATAGGATATGGGTCTTTTTACCAGCATCAACATAGCGGCGAGCGGGATGACCGCGGAGCGTCTCCGAACGGACGTTATCTCAGACAATATCGCCAACGCCTCCACGACGCGAACCCAGGACGGCGGTGCCTTCAGGCGGAGCAGGGTAGTACTCGCGCAGAAAGAGAACGGCATTGACTGGAGGAATCCCTTCCTTCCCGAGCATCTCGACCGGGGCGCCGGCAAGGGCGTCAAGGTCATGGGGGTTGAGAAGGACACCTCGGACCTCAGGCTCGTGTACGATCCTACGCATCCGGACGCCATAAAAAGCGGCCCCAAGGAAGGATACGTGGAATACCCCAACGTGAATATCGTTACCGAGATGGTCGATCTCATCTCGGCGTCGCGCTCCTACGAGGCGAACTCGTCCGTCATTCAGGGCTCGAAAGAGATGTTCATGCGCGCCCTCGAGATTGGGAGATAACAAATGGGCATAACGCCGGTACAGGTAGACAACTTCAGGTCGAATATGGTCTCAGGCAGGAATCTCGTCGATCAGGCGGCGCGTCCCGAGACCGCGAGCTTCGAGCAGACGCTTCTCGCTGCCTTTGACAAGATGAACGAGAAACAGATCAAGACGACCGACCTCGCCCAGCAGATGATAGTCGATCCGGATTCCGTGGACGTTCATGACGTGACCATAGCGATGGCGGAGGCGAACCTTTCGCTGAAGCTCGCCCAGTCCGTCATCGACCGCGTTATAAAGGGCTGGAACGAAATAACCACAAATCGTTGATTTTGTGCTATAATACAGTGCTATAATATGGTATTATAAGCAATTAAAACACGACAGGTTCGTTCTGTAACGGGAGGGGAGCATGAACGAATGGCTGAAGAAGCTTATAGCTCAGATCACGGCATTATGGGGCAAATGGACCCTTGTCCAGAAACTGATCCTGGCCGGCGTGGTTCTCGCCGTCATCGCGGCGATCGCCGTTCTTTTTTCGGTGTCTGCAGCCCCTTCGATGGTTCCGCTCATTGACTCCCCGATAGTCGACGAGGCAATCAGAGACAAGATCGTCATACGGTTGAACGAGGAAAACGTGCGCGCCACGGTGAGCGCCACCGGGATCATCTCGGTGGCCGACGAATCCACCGCGAGGCGCATGCGCGCCATCCTCATCCGCGAGGATCTCATTCCGCAGGGCGTGGATCCATGGGCGATATTCGACGTCGAGCGGTGGACCATCACCGATTTCGAGCGAAACGTCAACAAGCGCCGGGCCATCATCGAGGAAGTCCGCCAGCATATCAAGGCGCTTGACGATATCGACGACGCGAGCGTCGTCGTGACCATGCCCGAACAGACGCTTTTTTCCGAAGACCAGAAAGAGGTTACCGCGAGCGTCGTGCTCTATCCCAAGCCGGGAAGCAACATCATAAACGACCGCAAGAAGGTCGAGGGCATTCAGAAACTCCTGAAATTCGCCGTAGAGGGCCTCTCGGACGCCAATATCACCATTGCCGACAGTTCCGGCAACGTTCTCAACGATTTCGAGGGCATGCGCGAATGGGACCGGCTGACGCGAATCGAGAAAGAGCAAAAGCTGATCGCCCAGCTTGAGGCCCAGTATCGCGCGAAGATCCTGAACGCCCTTCAGCAAATCTACGGAATCGACCGCGTGCGCGACCTCAACCTCAAGATCGACATGGACATGTCGGACAAGTCGGTACAGACGCGCGATTACCTGCCAACGGTCATTCGGCCCGACAATCCCGAGACCCCGTACGACGATTCCGAGATCGTTCCTTCCGTAACGTTGTCTTCGGAGACGTCGACGACGAGATGGCAGGGCTCCGGCTTCAACCCCGAGGGCCCCGCGGGCGTCGAGGGACAGACCGCGCCCGCCTACAAGGACATGTCGAACCTGTACGGCCTTTCCGAGCAGTCGATCGTCAAGAGGAACGAGCTCGTCGGACAGCGTGACGTCTCCGAGACGGTGAGCCCCTCGATGGGGCGGCGGACCGTGTCCGTCAACATCGACGGCATCTGGACGAAGAAGCGTGACGAAAACGGCAATTTCATAATCAAGAACGGCGCGATTGAGCGCGAGTATCTTCCCATCGCGCCCGAGGAACTCCAGTCAGCCGCGAAGGCCGTCCAGGACGCGGTCGGATACAATCGAGCTCGCGGCGACTCGGTCAGCGTTCTCAACATCAAATTCGACCGCTCGACGCAATTCGAGAAGGAAGACGCGGCCTATCTGCAGCAGTTGCAGACGCAGAAAACCATTCTCTATTCGCTTATCGCGCTCGCGGTTATTTTGGTCGCGTTCATAATATACCGGATGATCACGCGCGAACTCGAGAGGCGCCGCAGGCTCAAGGAAGAGGAACTTCTCAGAAAGCACCAGATGGAGCGCGAAAAGACGCTCTGGGAGGCCGAACAGGCGGGTATGGAGGTTTCCATGTCCGTCGAGGAGCGAAAGCGCCTGGAATTGCAGGAAAACGCCATCAACATGGCGAAAGAGCATCCCGAGGATGTCGCCTTGCTGATACGTACCTGGCTGATGGAGGAATAACCGATGGCACCCGCTGCTAGCTCGCCGAAGGATAAAACGTCCTCGTCTTCTTCAAAGAAGGCTAAGGACGTAAAGTCGTTAACCGGCCGACAAAAGGCCGCAATCTTCCTCGTTTCCCTCGGCTCCGAGATTTCGGCCGAGATTTTCAAGCATCTCCGCGAGGACGAGATAGAGACCCTGACCTTCGAGATCGCCCGCCTTGAAACGGTCGAGCCGGAGTTCAAGGACGCCATCCTGCAGGAATTCCAGGACCTGATGATGGCACAGAATTTCATCACGACCGGCGGTATAGACTACGCCCGCGAACTTCTGGAAAAATCCGTCGGAAGCCAGAAGGCCATCGACATCATCAACCGGCTTACGAGCTCCCTGCAGGTTCGCCCCTTCGACTTCATCAGGCGAACCGATCCCGCGCACCTTCTGAACTTCATCCAGCAGGAACATCCCCAGACCATCGCGCTCATCCTCGCGTATCTGGAACCCGCCAAGGCCTCCATCATCCTTCAGAACCTTCCCGACGAGATACAGAGCGAGGTCGCGCGAAGAATCGCCACGATGGACCGGACCTCGCCTGACGTCCTGCGCGAGGTCGAGCGCGTGCTCGAGAAGAAGCTATCCACGCTGTCAAGCGAGGACTATACCGCGGCGGGAGGCGTCGAGAGCATCGTAGAGATCCTGAACCTCGTCGACCGTTCTTCCGAAAAATCGATCATCGAGGCGCTCGAGGACGAGGATCCCGATCTCGCAGAGGAGATCAAGAAGCGCATGTTCGTGTTCGAGGATATCGTCATGCTCGACGACCGCGCCATACAGAAGGTCCTCCGCGAGGTCGACACCCAGGAACTCGCAAAGGCGCTCAAGGCCGTCGACACGGAGGTTCAGGACAAGATATTCAGGAACATGTCGAAACGCGCCGCGGGCATGCTCAAGGAAGACATGGAATACATGGGTCCCGTGCGCCTCAAGGACGTGGAAGAGGCCCAGCAGAAGATCGTGTCTATAATCAGACATCTCGAGGATACGGGCGAAATCGTTATCGCGCGTTCCGGAGAGGACGAACTCGTCGTCTGACAGAGGGTAACCGATGGCAAAAACCGTATTTAGGCCGAACGAGATAAAGCGGAGCGATGACCAGGTATTGCTGCAACTCTCGAGGAAATTCGTCGAGGAGGCTCCCGTCGTGGAAGTGGTCGAGGCGCCCGTGTACGAAGGGCCCACCGTCGACGACCTCAGGCGCGAGGCCGAAGACTGGCAGCGGCAATGGGAACTTGACCGTGACGAGATGCTGAACCGCTCGCGCGAGGACGCCGACAAGATAGTCAAGGACGCGGAGCGCGTCGCGTTCGAAGAGGTCAAGAGAAAGACGGACCAGGCCCAGGTCCTGCGCCAGCAGGCCGAGGACGAAGCCGCCGAAATACTCGCGAACGCGAAACGTGAAGCCGAGAGAATAGCCTCGGAGGCGCGCGCGCGAGCGGACGCGCAGCTCAAGGAAGGCTACGACGAGGGCTTCCGCAAGGGTCAGGAGGCCGGCTTCCGCGAGGGCAACCTCGAAGCGCAGCGTCTTACCGACCGGCTCCACACGATAATCGAGCGGACCATGGACAAGCGCCAGGAAATACTCGCCGAGACCGAACAGCAGATTGTCGACCTGGTGCTTCTCATGACGAGGAAGATCGTCAAGGTCATATCGGAGAACCAGAGGAATGTCGTTGTTTCCAACGTTGTCCAGGCCCTCCGGAAGGTAAAGGGCCGGGGCGAGGTCATCATACGGGTGAACCTCAACGACGTCGCGATGACGACGCAGCACATAAAGGATTTCCTCTCCGCGGCGGAAAACATAAAGAACATCACCGTCGTCGAGGATTCTACCGTCGACCGTGGCGGATGCGTCATCGAGACGGATTTCGGGGCCATCGACGCGAAGATCGTCAGCCAGCTTAACGAGATCGAGCAGAGGATTCTCGAGGTTTCCCCGATCAGGACACGGATAAAGACCGCAAATCCCGTAGCCCAGGATTGAAGCCATGACCGACATATTCGAAAAGTACCGTACCGCGGTTGACGAGACCGATCCCATCAAATACACGGGGGTCGTGACGCGCGTGAAGGGGATGCTGATCGAGAGCCACGGTCCGCAGGCGGTGGTCGGCGAGATATGCCAGATACTGCTGTCCCGCGGAAACGCCCCCGTGTTCGCCGAGGTCGTCGGACTCGACGGAACGACCGTACAGCTCATGAGCTTCGGCGACGTGAACGGCATCGAGATAGGATGCATGGTTATCGCCTCAGGTTCCATCCTCTCGGTGCCGGTCGGCGACATGCTGCTCGGCCGCGTCCTTGACGGGATGGGCAAGGCGGCGGACGGCCGAGAGGAAATAATCTCAGCGACGCACTATCCCGCCGTTTCGGCGCCACCCGACCCGATGAAGAGAAAGACCATCGAGGACCGCATCGTTACCGGCGTCCGAGCCATCGACGGCCTGCTTGCCGTCGGACGGGGGCAGAGGCTCGGCATCTTCGCGGGCTCCGGCGTCGGAAAATCGACCCTTTTGGGAATGATAGCGCGCAACACGAACGCGGACGTGAACGTCATCGCCCTGATAGGTGAGCGCGGCCGCGAGGTTGTGGATTTCATCAAGAATGATCTGGGTCCCGAGGGCCTCAAGCGTTCCGTCGTGGTCATGGCAACCTCCGACCAGTCTCCGCTCGCGCGAATCCGCGGGGCATACGTCGCCACTGCCGTTGCCGAGTATTTCCGCGACCAGGGCAAGGACGTCATGCTCATGTTCGATTCGGTAACGCGTTTTGCAAAGGCCTTGCGTGAAATCGGTCTCGCGATCGGGGAACCGCCGGCAACCCGCGGGTACACGCCAAGCGTTTTCGAGACCCTTCCCAAACTGCTTGAGCGGAGCGGCACCTCGGACAAGGGAAGCATTACCGGTTTTTATACGGTGCTCGTCGACGGCGACGATATGGACGAGCCTATTTCCGATACCGTACGCGGTATTCTTGACGGCCACGTAATCCTGAGCCGAAAGCTCGCGCAACGCTATCACTATCCGTCTATCGACGTGCTTGCGAGTGTATCAAGGCTCGCGAACCGCGTTTCGGGCGCTGTCACGAAGAAGGCGGCCGGGTTCATCCGCCGCATGATGGCGGTCTATGACGAGTCGGAGGACATGATCAACGTCGGAGCGTACCAGAAGGGGACTAACCCGTCGATAGACGAGGCAATCGCGCACCACGAGAAGATCGAGTCGTTCCTGTGCCAGGACGTCGCGGATCCGGCCCCGATCGCGGAAACACTCAAGCTCATGTCGGCGGTTACCGGCATGGAAATCCCCTCCGAAGAGTCGTCCTTCCACGGCACGGGAGCAAGGCCGAAATACGCCCACGCTCCGGAGTCTCCCGAATCGTACGAACAGAGCGACTGGCAGGAATAGCACTGGCAGATGAAGCGCTTTTCGTTTTCGCTCGAGAAAATCCTCGACCTCCGCGCTTTCAGGGAGAAGGAGGCGGAGTTCGCTCTGGGAAAGGCGATTTCAGAACGCGAACGGATAGCCTTGAGACTCCAGGAGATTGCGCAGAAGCGCGTGTCCTCTTCGCGCGAGCGCTCGCCTTCGGCCTCGATGGGGGAACTGATAGCGATTGAACGGTACATTCAGCGGCTCGACGCGGAGAAGGAGCGGCGGCTCGAGGAACTCGCCGCGGCCGAGCTCGTTGTCGAGCGGAAACGGGCGGAATACGTGGAAACGACGAAGGCCAGAAGGGTACTCACCAAGCTTCGCGAGAAAAAGACCGCCGTATGGAAAGGGGAAAGGCTTCGCGACGAGGCCGAGATCCTTGACGATATAGCCAATTCGCGCGACAGGTCCGACGTATGACGCTGCGACTCAGTACTTGAAGTCGCTGTCCCCGATGAACTCGCGGATGATGGATTGCCCCGGCACGTACGATGAGGGAATCGGCGAGAAGTTGTTCAGGAACATGAGGAGCCGCGACGCCTCGCTGTATTCGCGTTCGTTCGGCTTTACCGCGCGCAGCAGGGGCTCCGCGTAAACCTTGAGCGCCGAAAGTTCGTAGTCGAGTGCCGTGTTGAACATGACGTCCGCCTTGTCCTGAAACGGGAAAATATGAAGTCTCTCGCCCCGTTGCACGCTCGCCCACATGCCGATCGTTCCCGCGGCCCCCTTGCCGCGGAATTGCGCGTCGCGCACGATCCTGCGGACAAGGCGGTTGTCGGACGTCGGTATGCGGTTATGGTCGTCGAGGTTGAGCTGCGTCAGGGCGGACAGGTAAATCTTGAATTTGAATTCGGGCGGGACGCGGGGCGTGAGGCGGTCGTTAAGACCGTGAATCCCCTCGAGTATGAGGATGCTCCGCTCGTTGAGGGTCGTTTTTTTGCCGCTGTATCTTCTCGCGTTCGTCTTGAAGTCGAACGTCGGCAGCTCGACGTCTTTGCCGTCGAAGAGATCGACCAGTTTCTCGTTGAGGAGGGGGACATCAAGGGCTTCAAGGCACTCGAAGTCCGGCTTGCCGTCCTCGTCCAGCGGAGTGTTGTCCTTTCCGCGATAGTAGTCGTCGAGGCTTATGAGGAGCGGCTCGTAGCCGAGGACGCGCAACTGCATTGAGAGCTTTTTGGACGTCGTCGTCTTTCCCGAACTTGAAGGACCCGCGATCAGCACGACCTTGACCGACTTTCTCTCCGATATCCTGTCGGCTATCTCGGCTATCTTCTTGTTCTGCAGCGTCTCGGTGATCTCGACGAAATCCTTGACGCGACGTTGCTCGACAAGCTCGTTGAGCTGTCCGACTGACGAGACGCCGATCATCTTTCCCCATTTCTTCGACTGGCTCAGTATTGCGAACAGCTGCGGTATGTCCTCGAACTCGCTCAGGCGATCGGGATGAGCCGTAGGCGGGAACCTCAGAAGGAAGCCCTCCCCGAAGGGCCGGAGCTCGAAAACGGTAAGCATTCCGGTACTGGCCAGGAGCGGCTGGAAGTACAGGTCGGAATACCCGTCAAGCGTGTTTACGAGGATGCGGGGCTTGCTTGTCTGCTTGATAAGGCGCCAGGTGTCCGGCTGGTTGGAGTCCGCGAACATCGTCAGCGCCTCCTCGTAGGAGACGTAGCGCGTCGCGATCGGATGGTCGCTCGAGACGATGGAACGCATCTCGTTTTCAAGGGCGGCAAGATCGATCGAATGGCTGTTTCCCGCGGACTCGAGGGTGTAATAATAACCGTAGCCGAGGCTGTGGCCGACGAGAAGCCGAAGCTCCGGGTAGAGTTTTCTCGCGGCCGCCGCTAGCACGAGACAGAGCGTCCTGCGGCATACGTTCGAGCCTTCCGTCGTTTCGTTCGTGACCGGCTCGACGCGCGCGCTGACGTCAATGTTTCTTGTCAATGAAAAGAGCTCGTTGTTCACGCGAATCGCCACTACCGGCCGGGAAAGACCCCCGAAAAACGGCAACAACTGGTTTCCTGTAACGGGAGACGGTACTGTTCGCGTGGTGTCGTCCGGGAAGCCGATCGTGATCGTGGGCATTGCGTCCTCCGAAACGGCGCCGCGTTATCGACGCCCTGTATGTTCTATGCAGCCTGCTTTTTTTTAACGGACGGGACCGGAGGGACTCGAACCCCCTACCTACTGCTTAGAAGGCAGTTGCTCTATCCGGATGAGCTACGATCCCGGATCGGGATGAGAGGATTCGAACCTCCGATCTTCTGGTCCCAAACCAGACGCCTTAGCCACTAGGCTACATCCCGCAGTTCAGGAATTGTATGGGAAACACGCCCGCAGTGTCAAGGCAAGGCTTTCAGTCTCCTGTCGGGGAATCGGCGTCGTCGAGCCTGAAAAAATGCAAGTCGGGAAGGATATACGAGTGCTCGGATGTATACGCGGTACGAATTACCGACTCGCTCGCTACTCCCAATTCGAAGAAATAGCGGATTGGATCGTAGCCCTCGCGGTCTACCGCGATCTCGAAGGAAAATACGCGTTTTTCACCCTCAGCGGTTGCCGCTATCGGCTTCGGCCAAAAGGTGAAGGTACCGGGCGTATGCTCGTTTATCACGCACGGATTTTCCCAGGACGAGTTGATGGATTCCGCAAGCGCGCCGTTGAGAAGGAGCTTGACCGAAAGGCCCCGAACGGGCTCAAAGGTCTGTCCGTCGAGGATGCGGCCAACAAGGGTCGGAACGTTGAATACGGGGCCGACGGGAAGTTCGGAGCCTGCCTGGGTATGGGGACGGCGCGAGGAAAGAACCTGCTTCATGCCTTCGAGGGCGATGCGGTTAATGTCCGCGAGCAACTGGGGCCTGTCGAACGCGTCGTCGTTTTGCGTATGCGCAAGACCCCTCGCCGACTTGATATAGCGTGGCGGGACCCGGTTAAGCACGTAGCATATGGTGTCAAGCCTGCATTGCGCGCAGTCGCAGACCAGCCATTCGGATTTGTTTTCCCTGGCGGCGTCGAAAAGGTCGTTAACGCCGGAATACACCAGCTCTTCCATCAGGTTATGAACGTTCATCCGCTATCTCCCTTATCCGAGTACGCGTTCCTAATTGTAACCCAGTCCGACGCTATTCGCAAGTTCGTCCTTGCCGATACCGTTCATCGCGGACACGGAGGGCTCGACGGCTATCCTGACCTTCCTCAGCGAAGAAACGAAGCGACCGACGACCGGTCCCGAGAAAACCGTACTGCTTTCGCTGAAGGGAACTCCCTCGTCCGAAATGGGCAGGTCGCACTCGAAGGATATCCGCTCCGGAATGTCGATGATTACCGAGCCTTCGCCGACCGAGGTTCCTGACCTGTCAGACGCGAGTCGGGCGATCTCGCGTTCCGCGGCCGCCCGCGCGGAGAGGCTCTCTATGGGCAAGGCGGCGCCGTCCGGGACGTCGAATTCCGCGATAATGCGATAGAGTGCGCGGCCGCGCACGGCCGCGGAAATGGCGGCCTCCGTGCCGCCAAGAGACGCCAGGAGCGCGTATATGCCCTCGTCGTCGAGGGTATACAGGTCCTCCGGAACGACGCGTCCGCGACCGAGCGCCGAGAACAGCGCCTTTTTCATCATCGCTGTGGCGATCCTGACGTGTTTGTGCCAGTATACGGACCTGTACATCAGGTACTTCGAGAAAAGCACGCTTTCCACCGACATGATCGCGCGGGAATCAACGACGAGGCCTTTGTCGCGTTCCGCCGTGACATGCGAGAGGATGAAGTCCGTGTCCTGTATTCCGTAGGGTACGCCGCAGTAGTAGGCGTCGCGGTTGAGATAGTCGAGCTTGTCGGGATCGAGCACGCCGGAGAGGAGCTTCCTGAAAAAGAGCACCTCTCCGTCCGCGCGGCTCATGGACCGGTCGATGATGCTCGCTACCATGCCCGGGTCCGCTCCCGCCTTCGCGCACAACGAGGCTAGCGGCTCGCGGAGAACGGTCCGCGCCGTGAGCGTTTCGTGGTCTTCGAGTGGAAGCTCCTTGAGCGAATGGGTAAAGGGAAAATGCCCGAGATCGTGGAGCAGCGCCGCGACAAGAAATGACGCCCGCCCGGTTCCCGTCGTCCACTCAAGCCCGCAACGCTCCACGAGGACGCGGAGAAGCCTGAGCGCCACGTGGTAGACGCCGACCGAATGCGAGGCCCTCGTGTGGGTCGCTCCGGGATAGACGTACTCGGTCGGCCCGAGTTGCTTGATCCGGTAGAGCCTGAGAAAGGGAGCGGAAAGCGTAAGGTCGCGGAATTCCGGCGTAAGCCATACGTGTTTCCACACGGGATCCCTGATGGCCTCGGTAAACCGGGAGTTGTCGAGGGAATCCCGCGATCCCGTCACTGTCCGCCGGCCCTCGTATACGCGGCCAGTCCGCCGGACAGGAGAATTTTCCGCGAGCGGGCGTCGAGTTCGACCTTCGCGGTAACGGAAAGACCGTCCCCCTTTCGGGTCACGGTAACGCTGTCGGCCCCTCCGATCGCAGAGCGGATACCCGATACCGCGAGGACATCCCCCTGCGACAGAAGGTCGTACGCCGACGGGTCCGCGAATACGAGCGGCAGTATCCCGTAATTCACGAGATTCGCCTTGTGTATGCGGGCGAAGGATTTCACGAACACGACGCGTACCCCCAGGTACATCGGCGCGAGCGCCGCGTGTTCGCGGGAGGAACCCTGTCCGTAGTTCTCTCCTCCGACGACGAAACATCCGGAGAACGCCTTGGCGCGATCGTAAAAGGAAGGATCGAGGCGCTCGAAGGTAAAACGGGAGATCTCCGGTATGTTCGAGCGCAGCGGAAGCACCTTGGCCCCCGCGGGCATGATGTCGTCGGTGGACACGTTGTCGCCCGCCTTCAGGAGCACGGGGCACTCGAGCGAGTCTGGGAGTTCCGGACTTGCGGGACAGGGCTTGATGTTGGGCCCGCGGACGATCTCGACCTTGTTCGCCTGCCCGAGCGGGAGCGGGGCGATGAGCATCCCGTCGTCCCGGATGCATCCGCATTCGGGCGTATTGAAGACCTGCGCCGCAGACGCGAGCGAGGAGGCGACGAGCGTCGGATCGCTGATGACGCCGGTAATGGCAGCGATCGCGGCGGTCTCGGGCGAGACGAGATATACGCTGGCGTCGGGCGTGCCCGAGCGTCCCTTGAAGTTCCTGTTGAAGGTTCTCAGCGATACGCCGCCCGAGTTCGGGGCGAAGCCCATACCGATACACGGACCGCAGGCGCTCTCGAGGATGCGGAAGCCGGCCCTGATGAGCTCGCCGAGTATGCCGGTTTTTTCGGCTTGCATGAGCGTTTGCCTGCTGCCGGGCGAGATGCCCGCCTCGACGCCGGGCGCGACCGTCTTTCCCTTCACGATGGCGGCTACCGCCGCGAGATCCGAGAGGGAACTGTTCGTGCACGAGCCGATGGCGACCTGCGTGACGGGCTTTCCCGCGAGGGAGGATACCGTGGCTACCGCGTCGGGCGAGTGGGGTTGCGCCGCCAGGGGCGCGAGGGAGGAAAGGTCGATCTCTATGACCTTGTCATAACGCGCGCCTTCGTCGGCGGCAAGCGGCGTCCAGTCCGAGCCGCGCCCCATTGCCTCCATGAACGAACGCGTAGCCTCGTCGGAGGGAAACACGCTGCAGGTGGCCCCGAGCTCAGCTCCCATGTTGGTGATGGTGGCCCGCTGGGGCACGCTGAGGGACGCGACGCCCGGTCCGAAATACTCGTAGACGCTTCCGACTCCCCCCTTTACGGTTTCGCGGCGGAGGACCTCGAGGATGACGTCCTTGGCGGATACGCCGGCCCTAAGGGAACCGGTCAGCCTGACGCCGAACACGCGGGGCATGGAAAGGTGAAAGGCGCCGCCCCCCATGGCCACGGCGACATCAAGGCCTCCCGCGCCGATGGCGATCATGCCGATGCCGCCGCCGGTCGGGGTATGAGAGTCCGAGCCGAGAAGGGTCTTTCCCGGAATGCCGAAGCGTTCGAGATGGACCTGATGGCAAATGCCGTTACCCGCCCTGGAGAACCACAGACCGTAGCGCGCCGCGACGCTCTGAAGGTATCTGTGGTCATCCATGTTTTTGTAGTCTTCCTGGAGCGTATTGTGATCGATGTACGATACGGACAGTTCTGTTTTGACCCGGTCGAGGCCGATGGTCTCGAACTGAAGGTACGCCATCGTGCCCGTCGCGTCCTGCGTGAGGGTTTGGTCGATTCGGATGGCGATGTCCGCTCCTCGCGCGGGAAGGCCTTCTTTCGGCTCGACAAGATGCGCGGAAAGGATTTTTTCGGTGAGTGAAAGAGGCATCGTGCGTCTCCTGAATGTGTTGATAATCGCTCCGACAAATCTAACTCATGAGGCCTTGATTGTCCATATACCGCGGCTATGGTATACTTGCGGCGATGCGCATATTCAGACGCTTGGCGCTCCTCGCGGGGGCAGTTTGCGTTATCCCTCTGTTGCCGTTGATAGCCGAAACGGTCAGGGAGCGCTCTTCGATCCATTTCTCCGCCGTTCGCTGGTCAACCGATCCCTCGTCGGTTCCCGCTGTCGCGTCACAGGCGATAGAGGCCGCGGGCGGTGCCGAGGCCTTTCCCGCGCTGACCCCACTGGGCAACTCGGGGTTGCCCGCGGTATATCCCGAGATAGACGGCCTCGGCCCCCTTGATTACTCCGGAATCGACGGAGAACTGCTTGCCCTCCTCGACGCGGTTTCAGCCGACTTCCGGAAACGGAACGTATCGGCCGACAGATGCGATCCCGCGCGGCCATTCATCCCCGTATTGACGAATTACCGGCTTGAGCGCCTGCAAGACCCGGAACAGGTGTATTTCTCGCGGCCGTCCGCGCGTTCCGACCAGCAAGGAGAGCCCGGATCGGCATCGGAGCAGATTCAGTTCGAGAGCGTCTTTTCGCTTTCCTGCAGAGGTCCTGACGGACTCATGCCCGTATTGATCGGGGTTACGCTCGTCAAGTCCGCTCAGGCATGGCGAATCGGAGATATTACGATTGACGGCGGAACCTATGCGGCAGCCACTCGGAAGGATTGAGCGGGAATACGTCGTGGGGGAGATCTCCCGCGCGAAGCCCGCCTTCGAGCTTTCAGGCGAAGGTTGCGACATACACGCAAACGTCACCGATTATTCGCTGGACGGGGATCTCGTGTCCTTTCGGCCCCGTTCGTGGAAAACGCCCCGGAGTTTTCCCGCGCGAGTGCGTTTCTTGCACAAAAAAAGGTACATGCGGTTTGTGTCGGAGATACGCGTTGCGGACGGTATCGCCTCGTTTTTGATATCCCCCGAGGTCGTGCCCGAGGATGAAGACGCCCAGTCCGCGGACGACCGCCTTGTACTGTCGCTTTCCGGCAGAACCTGCCGCTGCGACGGGATTCCAACCGCTTCCGACGGGGCGGGATCTAGCGTGCTCGGGGACGCGTCCACGGCCGCGGCCCTTGCGGAGCGCATCGGCCTTCCGTCTGACCACGTGAATGCGCGCGAGCGATTGTACAGTTTTATTCTGGCGGTACGGGATGCCCCCGACCTTTTGCCGCGGACCGCCGGACGGGGAGTATGCGTGTTCCTCGATCACCGGGTATTGCTTGTCGCTCTTGTCGAAGAGGGCCGGAACGGGTTGGAGGCCTCCTCCTTGACGGGGGAACGCGTCGCGCCGGTGGCGATCTTCATGGGAGCGAGGGCGATGAGGTTTTCCGCTGGAGTGCTGGGACGCATGCGCGTAACCGACCGCGTCGTCATACTCGCCTTGGACTGCGTCGAGGCCCACGAGGAAGACAAGCGGATGCTTTTCGAACGACAGTACAAGTCGCTGTATATGTAGACGAAAAAAAAAGCCATCCCGAGGGATGGCTTCATTCGCCTGATGAGGCTTACAGTCATTCGCCGTCGATGGATATCCCGTGACGGCGTTGCGGGTATTTCTTGAGCATAGCCACGCCGTTCCGCTTGTCGTTGTAGACGAATCCCCCGTTCCAGTACTCAAGAGCCGCGAAAAGGGCGTTGCCGCCGTCCTGCTCGTCGCTTTTGCTTGTCCTGAAGGAAACAAAGGATCCCAGGTGCTCGAAGTCCTGTTGGTACAGGCACTCAAGGCGCTTTCGGTTGAAGTCGTTCCACTTGTCAAGATCCTTGAAACCGGATCCCTCGTCCTCCACGATGAGATGTGCGTGCGTGGAGCTGAAGGAATACCATACGCGGACCTTTTTGTTCAGGTCGCAGTCATTACCGTGCTTCACTGCGTTCTTGATGATCTCGCTGATTTGCTGCTCGAGCAGGTTGATCTCCTTGATCTCCAAGGGGGCCGACTGGACGATGAGTAGGGTGAAGTAGCGAATCTGCCGGAAATCGGAGGGAAATTCCTTGTAGAGCATGTTCGTCTTGTCGAAGAGGGGATCGCTTCCGTCAGCCCGAAGTTCTTTTATTGGATTCATTGTACTCTTTCTCTCCTCTCTCGTTAGCCTTCCATCTGCTGGAGGGCTTCTTCAATGCTGTTGGTAATCGGGAAGTATCCCATCAGCTTGGTCAGTTCAATAACCTTCTTTACCGAACCGTGAATATTGGTGATCGCGAGTTTCAGATTCATCTTTTTGACGGTGGAGCAGATATAGATAAGGGCGCCAATACCGGAAGAGTCGATGTAATCCACCTGCTCGAGGTTGATTATGAAGGACTGGACGTTCTTTTCTAGCATCTTCATTACAAGCTCTTTCAGCTTGTAGGAGTTGTAGAGATCCATCTCCCCGTTTACATCTATGATGTATACCTCTCCGTTTTTCCTGATCTTAAGTTCCATACTGGGGTGCTCCTTTCTCCTGTGTTTACGCCTTGATCTTCATTATGACGACCGTCTGATCGTCATGGAGGCTAGCCGAGCCGACGAAGGCCTGGATATTGTGCTTAACCTCCGCCGCAACGTCCTTAGCGCTCATTCCACGACTTTCCGCCAATACCCGGGAAAGGGACTCTATGCCGTATTGCCGACCCTCTCGGTTGAGTGCCTCAACCACGCCGTCAGTATACAGCATAATAATATCTCCCTTGGCAACTGTCAACTTCATATCCTGGTACGCGGACCCCCGCTCGACTCCGATCGGGTCCGTTTTTTGACGTACGACCTCCGTTTTCCCCGTCGCCGCGCGGCACAGGAGAATCGGCTGGTGGCCGGCACTGGAGAATTCCACCACGTGCTCGGACGGTACATAGCTTATATACGCGAGCGTGGCGTAATGGTCCATGTCGATCTTGCCGGTTATGCCCTTGTTTACCCAGTCAAGAACGGTTGCCGGCGTTTTTGTGGTGTTCGTGACGAGATGGAGGATCGATCTCAGCATGATCATGACCATGCTGGACTGAATGCCCTTTCCCGCCACGTCGCCGATGGTGACGACGATCCGGTCCCTGCGGGCCAGGATTACGTCATAGTAGTCGCCGCACACACCCTTTGTCGCGTTGAAGAACGAACCGAACCCGACTTCGGGAAGATCGGGGAGACGCTTGGGATGCAGGGTTTTCTGGATCTTTGACGCAATGCTCGCCTCGCGCTCGAGATCGGCCCGCTCCAGCGCCTCCTGGACGCTGTACACGGTATTGATGGACGCCCCGGCGTATTGGGAAAGCATGACCGCGACCCTGAAATCCTCGTCCGAAAAGGCGGGCCGCTCAGGCACGCGCGCCACGCCGGCAACGCCGACGACGCGATCCTTGACCATGAGCGGGACGATAATGTAACTGCCGGGCTTGAGGAAATCCTCTGGTCCGTTTGCGAAGATACGGTCGTCAAGCTGGCCGTTCTCGATGAGGACGGGCTTTCCCGTCGCGGCAACCTCGCCGAATATCGTGTCGCCGAGGGCAAACTGCGCGTACCGGAAGTTGGTCTCCACGCGTACGGGTTTGTGGGGCAAATCGAGGGGCAGGCGGTAGGGAGGGGGGAATTTACCGCTGAAGGCCTTTGACGCTATGATGTCTTCGAAGTCGTCGGCGAGGAAGATTACCCCGCCGTCCGCGACCGTGTGCGCGATAAGCATCTCGTTGATGAAGTCCAGAAGACGCACGAGGTTCGTGTCGCCGGTCATCGACTCGGAAACCCGCGAGATGAACTCCTGTCCGATGGAAACGAGCGGGTCCTCTCTCGCAACTGCGGTCTCCTGTACGGGCGGGGCGTCGTTCAGCTCACGGTCTGGCGAGGCGTACCGCGCGGAACCGAGCAGGGCGAAAAAGGCGAGCAGGAACAGGCTCGCGAACAGCACCCCGGCGGAGAGGAAAAACAGGGACGAGAAAAAAGCCGAAACTACGGTTGCTATGGCAAGAATGCCGAGGAAAACGGCTGATAGTCTGAAAAAGACGGGATGGGGCAGGCGCTCCGGGAAACGGCGTGAGGCCCGGAACAGAAACGCCAACGAAATCCCCTGCACCAGCAAACTGCCCGCAAGTGGCAGTAACGCATATGACTCAAATAGTGCTGTTTGCATTATACTAAAGTGTACCATTGCTATTCTTGGGAGTCAAGTTTGAAAGAGATTTTTGACATGCTGGAAAAACCGTCTAAAACGGCCCGCTGAGGGCGTTTCGGTAATGGCCAGCGAGGCATCCTCGATCGATACATCGCTTCCATACTTGCCCTTTAACTCGTCCCATTGCTTGATGATCCACACATAGAGGTCGCTCGCGGTGCGCAACCTGAATTTCCGGAGGAGTTTTCGGCGCTCTATGACATGCATGACCGGTTGATAGACGTTCCCGTACCAGGACAACAAGGCCTCGGAAAAGGGTATCTCGGTCGGCACTTTTTCGTTTATATAGTATTTATGGACCAATATATGGTTGTAGATGACGTCATACTGGCCGGGACTCGTGAAATCGAGGTTCCAGTTGTCGGTCAGGTCGCCAAAGCCGGTTTCGGCGTAAAATACCCGCTTTTCGTATTTAATGACCTCGGAAAGAACGGTTTCCGGCGTCACTCCCGCCTTGAGCTTGATCTCGCTTTGCAGCGAAATCACCTCGGCATCGATAAATTCGACCCCCTGCGCCTTGGCAACCGATACCCGATGGTTGCCGTCACGTACAAAATACAGCCCCCCGATCTCATACAGTAAAATCGGCGGGAGGGTCACGTCCGTCAGGCGCGCCTCGTCGACGCTTTCCCATCTCTGCCGCAAATACGCCGAGGTCGGGAGAAAATGGTTGTCGAAATCGCGGTATCGTCCCTCGCTTCCGGCGATTTTCGAGATCGGGACCGACTGCATCCCGACGTAAATCTCGTTTTTCGGCTTCAGGATTTCCTTGACGTCGTTGAAGGACAGGAGTCTTCGTTTGTCGGGATTCAGGAAATTCTGTATTTCGTTGACCAGGGCGCGGTTTCTCGCCCTGTTGAAATTGTCCTCGGCCTGGTGTTTTACGAATGAGGTCATGTCAGTGAAGCTCCGGTATCAAGTATGAAATGGCTATAGGCGTTTATGACGGTGGTGTCCATATAACGGGACACGCGGACATCTTGCAGGTCGTAAAGATGTATATGGCCGTGAATGAGGTATCGTGGCTTGAAGGTCTTCATGAACCAGAGAAAACAGGAAAACCCGCGATGGCACGGATCGTTTTTGTCATGGATGCCCGCGGGTGACGCATGGGTGACGAGGATGTCAAGATACCTGCCGTAGCGCAGGCGGTTCACGACCAGCGCGGGGATCATCTTGAGGAGCCTCCAGCGCATCTGCCGCTCTGTATACTGGTTGAAACCGTCGTTGTACCGTACCGAGCCGGACGCACCGGCCAGGAGGATGCCTCCCTCCTTTTTCGTGCGGAATCCCAGATACGTCGCGCCGTGCCCGGTAAACCCGGCGGCGGCGAAGGGATTGCGGTACTGCCCTGATGGGGTTTTGTGGTAAAAGCCGAATTCGTCGAGATTGTGGTTCCCGAACACGAAATGCACGGGCTTGTTCAGCGATGACACGATGAATTCGAGATACTCCATCGGAAGATCGCCCGCGGAAATGACGAACTCGACGTCCTTGTACCGTTCCTTGGCGCTGTTGCTGTACACGAGGGGGTCGATCTGGTCGGAAACGCAGAGAATCTTCATGGCGTCTCCGACGCTTATTTCTTGCCGAATACGTCGATCGACGCGAGCATCTGCTCGAGTTTTTCGCGTCCGATCAGCTCGAGCGGACGGCTCTCGGCGAATTCGAGGGCAGTCCTCGTGAACCCGGAGCTCGTGATGACGATCCCCCGGATTATGGACTGCTTCTTCATGTCCTCCTGCAGGGTGCGAAGGAACGCGTCCTCGATCAGGTTCGGGTCGCGATAGAACAGGATGAGCCGGGGCATCTTCCGCACGTTGCGCCATTTTTCGGCGTCGTTCTCGACCGCTATGAGCGCACAGCCGTATTTGGTCTCGCGGATGTCCCGCACGGAGAGATCGAGGCCCTTGTCGGTAACGGCCTTGCAGATCGTGAAAAAGTCCTCTTTGCCGGCGGTAAGGTACTCCTTGATATGATCGTTTGACCGGAGTTCCTGATACTGCGAAAGTTTCTCGCCGACGTCGCGAAACCCGCGTTTTCTGTTGAATATCTGTTCCCACTGGACGATGGCCTGGTCGATGTCGCGAAGCTTCTCGTAGCAGGAGGCGAGGAAATACCGGGCGTGCAGGGTATCGTTCGAGGCCTCGTCCTGGGAGGCCTTGATCGCCCGGTCGAACTCGACGATGGCCTTCTCGGTGCTGTTCGCCTCGAGGTAACAGCAACCGCGCTCAATCAGGGCCTTCTGTTTAAGCTCGGGGTCGCGGAGGACCTTCTCGAACGCGGCGAGGGCGTTCGCGTAGTCATGACTTTCCCTCATGAGCTTGCCCTGGTAAAACTGGGCCTTGTTGTTCTTGGGATCGAGCTTCAGCGCAAGGGCTATCTCCTGCCGCGCGTCGGCCGTTTGCTTGTTCCGGTACAGCAACAGCCCGAGGGACGCGTGCGCCGCGGCGTGTTTCGGGTCGGTTTCCACGGCCTTGCGGTAGTGCGCGAGCGCCTGTTCCGAATTGTCGCGCTGTTCGAACAGCTGGGCGGCGGCATAATAGTGCTCCGCCTGAAACGGCTCGAGCTTGATGAGAAGCAGGGTTTCCTTGAGGGCCTCTTCCGGCTGGTTGTACTTGAGGAACAATTGCGCTATTGTCTTACGGAACTCGGCCTCGGGGAGGTTTTTTGAGAAGATGGCCGTCGCGTTGACCGTCTTGAATTCCATGAGCGCGAGCTCTGCCTTGCCGTCGCCGAGGTAGGCCTTTCCGAGCAGGTATCTGGCGTCGGCGTCACGCGGGTTTCGCGATACGATGAGCTTAGCCTGTTTGATTGCCTGGGTGTATTTCCCTGCGGATATCAGTTTCGCGATGCCGGCGAGCTGCTTCGGCACGAGGAAGGATTTGACGATAAACACGAGAAGAACGGCCACCCCCGTACCGAGTATGAGGATTATGCCGATAAACATGGATGACATATACTGTAGACTATAGCTTTTATGGGGTATTGTCAAATGAAAGAACCTGTACGTCCCGTTTTGAAACCGTTACTCGCCGTACTCCTTGCCCTGTCGTGCGCGACATCCGCCTGGAGCTATGATTTTTTTGCGGAAGGCGTGCGCCTTTTCAGGGAGAACAAGCATGCCGAGGCGGCGCCGCTTTTGTACAAGGCGTCGCTCGTGACGAACGCGGACCCCCGGGTGTTCGTGTATCTCGGCATCGCGTATCGGCAGCTGGAGAAATACCCGGACGCGATAAGCACCTTCATGCGGGGAACGCAGGCCGCGGGAACCGACCGGAAGGCGCTTTTTTTCAACGCGGGATATGTCTATTATATCCAGGGACGATATCTCGAGGCGGAATCGATGTATTCGAAGGCGATAGAGATCGATTCGGCCTGGGCCCCGCCGTTCGTGAACCGGGCGAACGCCCGCGTCAACCTTCAGCAATTCGCCCTCGCGATAGAGGATTACAACGCGTACCTTACCCTTGACCCCGCGACCTGGCAACGGGAGCAGATAGTGCAACTGATCGCCCTCCTTTCGGTCGAGGAGCAGAACCGCGCGGACGCGGCCCAGCGCGCCGAGGCGGCGAGGGTCGCAACCGAGGCGGAAAAGGCAGCGCAGGCGGAACGGATGAGGCGGCTGATGGACGAGGTGAGCGCCTCGCTGCAGGCGGTCGATGCGGCCAGCACGAGGTCCGCGGGCTCCGAGAGCGTTCTGGAATACGACGAGGAAGGACAACTTGAATAGAAGGCAGAAAATAGTCATTGGATCGATCGCGGCTCTCTTGCTGTTGCTGGCCGGTGCCGTCGGGGTCTACCGCATGGCTTCCGGTTCGTCCAGGGATCCCGCGCGCCTGAGGCAGAATACGCTTACCCTCGTACGCTCGTACGTGGACAAGGGAGAGTTCGACCGTGCGCTCGGACTGCTCGAAAACCTCCTGATCGCGAATCCCGACGACGAGGAGGCCTCGGAGCTCCTGGATATCGTGCTCGCCGCCAAACGGGCCAAGGCGGCCCTGGAGTCGGGTGACGGCTCGCTCGACCGGGCCGAACTCGAGGCCGCGCTGGCTGCCGCCCGGGAGGCCGCGTCGAGGATAGCCTCGGCCGCCTCGGCCGCCGAGAAGGCGGCGCGCCGCATAGACACCGCGCGGAACGAACCCGCCGCGACTCGCGGAGACGAGTCCTCGCGTGTCGAGTCCAGTGCAGAGTCCCGGGTCGCGGCCGAGGAAAAACCCGACGGGAGCGCCGAAAGGCTTCGGGAAGAGCGCGAGCAGGATGCGGAGGCGAAACGCAAGGCCCTCGAGGCGGATCTCGCGAGGAAGGACAAGGAGACGAAGGCCAGAATCGACGAGGTCAATCGCAAGGTGCTGGAGGGCAAGGCCGCCGCCGCGTCCGGAAGCGTACGGTCCGCGCAGTCCAGCTTCAACAAGGCCGTCGAGTCCTTGCCCGAAGGGGAGCGGGCATTCGCCGCGCAAAAATACCTTGAGATGGCGGAGGCGATGCTCGGCATCGCCGAGTCGAGCGAAGACAGCACGATAAAGAACGAATCCCTCTCCTCGGCGCTCGAGTACGCGAGCAAGGCGGCGGAGGCGGATCCATCGCTCGCGGAGCCCCACTATCTGAAAGCCCGCGTGTACATGGCCCAGAAGAAGACGCCGCAGGCCATCGCCGAACTCGAGGAGGCTGCAAGGCTCGATCCGAAGAATTACGTGTACGCCTACGAACTGGGAAAGCTCTATTACCTGCAGAAGCGGTACGCCGAGGCGAAACGGAGTTTCACGACCGTCACGAAACTCGAGCCCAAGTTCGAGGCCGCGTTCTTCAATCTCGGCCTGACGAACAAGGCCCTCGGCGACAACCCGGCCGCGATATCGTCGTTCCGTTCGGCGATCGCGCTCAGGAAGGACTTCGCGCGGGCGCATATAGAGATCGCCCGCATCCAGGACGGGACCGGGGACGCGGCCGGCGCCATCTCGAGTTACGAGAAGGCGCTCGCGATCGCCCCCGCGAACGTTTCAGCCCTCCGCGAGCTCGCGGCGTTGTACAGCAAAACCGGAAAGTATTCCGATGCCGAGCGGTATTTCCGGGAGGCCCTGACGCTCGGCTCGAACGACGCGCAGACGAATTACAACATGGCGACCGTCCAGCTCGAACTCGGGAAACCAGCGGTCGCCATCGATTACGCGAAAAAGGCCGTCGAGGCCGAACCGAAGAACGCCGTGTTCCTGTACACCTACGGACTCGCGGGCGAGCGGAACGGCATGAGCGACGTCGCCCTTCAGCAGTACGCGCGCTCGATCGCCGCCGACCCGAAGTACGTCAAGCCGCGCGTCAACCTCGGGAACATGTATCTTTCCGTGAACCGCGTAGACGACGCACTCAACCAGCTTTCCGCGGCGTACGCCGTGGAGAAGGACAACTTCGAGGCCAACAACAATCTCGGAAAGGCCTACGGACTCAAGGGCCAGTTCGACAAGTCGATCGAGCATTTCGCGCTCGCGGTGTCGAAGCGGCCGAAGGATCCCGAAGTGAGGGCCAATCTCGCGTCGGCCTACGTGAGCGCGGGATTGAGCGAGAAGGCGAGGGACGCCTACGCGGATGTCGTGAAACTGGACCCGCAGCGGTGGGACGCGCAGCACGAACTGGGGAAGCTGCACGTGAGTCTCGGCAACAAGGCAGAGGGAAAGCGCGTGCTCGAGGAACTGCTCCGGAAAAAACCCGATTACGAGAAGGCCCAGGAAGTCAGGACCCTGCTTTCCACGCTCTAGGGTCTACGTTCGCCTGATCCTTCGATAGAGCTCGTCGCGGTCGATTCTGATCCAGACAGGCCTGCCGTGGGGGCAAACGGGTTCGGGGAGGGCGAACGCACGCGTGACTATGGAACGCGCCGTTCCCACGTCGAGAACGTCCCCTTCCTTGCACGCCGCGCGGCACGCCGCCGATGCGTACACCCGGGAGACGAGCGCGTCGGCGCCCGACCGGGCGGAAAGGATGTCTTCCCGCAACTCCGCCTCCGTTCCCTTCCATCGCGCGGGAACCGCCGTGACGAGCCAGACGCCGTCCCCCGCGGACTCGATCGCGAAGCCTGCCTTTGCAAGCTCTTCTTGTACACGGGCCACGGCCGCGTTTTCCTCGCTGGACGCCGTCTCTATCCGGTACGGAACGAGCAGTTCCTGCGGGCCCCCGACCGACGCCATGAGCTCGTCGAAGAGGATTCTTTCGTGCGCGGCATGCTGGTCGACAAGGTAGAGGGCGTCACCCCGTTCCGCCGCGATGAACGTGCCCAGGACCTGCCCGAGAACGCGGAAGTCCCCGGCGTCCGGCCCGGGGACAGAAGCCGGCCCGCTTTCCGCCGCGGGGAGCGGAGATGGGCAATATGCCGTGAAGGGACTTGCCGCCGCGAAGGGCGCGTGCGCCGCCTCCGGGGATTCCGACTCGGGGTAGGGCAGGACCTCCTGAGTCGAATCGTTACGCGCCCTCCGGGCCATGTCAGCGACGGCTCCGTGACGGAAGAAATCCCTGAGCGTGGAGCTTACCGAGTGATGGAGGGCGCCCGCGTCGCGGAAGCGCGCCTCGCGCTTGGCCGGGTGGATGTTGAAGTCGACGAGCGAGGGATCCATCGTCACGAACAAAAGCGCGAACGGGTGCCCGCCGTTCGGAAAATGCCCCTCGCATCCGTACTCGACGGCCTGAACGAGGGAATACTCGATGATCCTCCGCCCGTTCACGAATACCATGAGGTCGCGACGGTCCGCACGCGCGACCTCGGGGCCGCCGATGACGAGGGAAAAGGTAAAGCCCGCCGCGGAATTCGATATCTCGTGGAAGAAGGTCTCACCTTCCTTCGGCGCGAGCGCCGCCAGCGCTCGCGGGAGATACGAGTCGGCCGGTGGCAATACCATGCGGCTCGACCCGTCGGTTACGAGCCGGAATTCTATCCCGGGCCAGGCGAGGGCCTTTTCCGTGAATACCTGCCGGCACTGGGACGTTTCGGCGGATTGGCGCTTGAGGAACTGCCTGCGCGCGGGAAAATTTCCGAAAAGGTCCGACACCACGACCGACGTGCCCGCGGCCATGCGCGCGCGGGCCAATCCCGCCCCTGAAAGCTCCCAGGCCTCGCGTCCGTCCCTCGTGCTGACGATACTGAGCCGGCTGACCGCCGCGATCGACGAGAGGGCCTCGCCACGAAAACCGAGCGTCGAAAGGGAAAGAAGGTCGTCCTCGGTGGATATCTTGCTGGTCGTGTGCGCCTTAGCGCATATGGAGAGATCGTCCTTCGTCATTCCCCTTCCGTCGTCGCTGACGCGTATCAAGGCGGCGCCGCCTTCCTCGATCTCGACCGTTATCCTCGAGGCGCCCGAGTCGATGGCGTTGTCGACGAGTTCCCGGACGACGGCCGCCGGCCGGTCGATGACCTCGCCCGCGGCGATCTTGCGCGCGACTTCGGGCGGAAGTTCCCTGACGGGCCGGGCGGGATCAACCCTCGCCAAGCTCGCGCTCCCCGAACAGCTCGAGTTCGGGCTTTTCGTCGCCGGAGACGGGCTGATTCATGAGAATCTGGATCCTGCCCTCGATCTTGTCTATGTCCTTTTCGAGCTTCTTCGCGAGGGCTATGCCCTCCTCGAAGCAGGCGAGCGCGTCCTCGAGCGGCAGATCGGGACTCCGTATTCGTTCGCTCAGCGACTCGAGCCGCTGGAGCCGTTCCTCAAACTGTTTCATTGCGTTGCCTCCTCGACGCGGGCCGAGAGTCGTCCCTTCGCCAGCAGTATCTCTATCGGGCGGCCCGGCCTGGTTTGACCGGCCGAGGTTATGATCGAGCGCGTATCGCCGTCACGTATCACGGAATAGCCGCGACCCAGGATGGCCGTCGGGTTTGATCCCTCGAGTTTCTCCGCCAGCACCTCGACGCGGTGGCGGATGTCGCGGACGCGGCCGGAGAGCGCGTCGAGCAGGGCCTCCTTCGCGTCGTCGAACCGGAGCAGGAGCGGCTGTTCTATCCGGCGAAACCTGAGTTCGAGGGACTCGGGCGCGAACTGGGAGAGCGCGAGACGTACCCGCTCTACCCGGGCTGCCATCGAGGTCGCAAGTACGCTGACCGAGGCGGAGATTCCCGCGGAGACGTCCGAGAGCAGCGGACAGACGAGTTCGGCCGCGGCGGAGGGCGTCGGCGCCCGAAGGTCGGCGGCGAAATCGCAGAGGGACCAGTCGATCTCGTGTCCGACCGCGCTTACGACGGGGATGTCCGAGGCGGCTACCGCGCGAACGACGGCCTCCTCCGAGAAGGGAAGCAGGTCCTCGAGAGAGCCGCCGCCGCGGCCGACGATTATCACGTCGCCGAGCCGGTGGGCGTTCGCTATCTCGATCTGCCGCGCGATGCTCTCCGCGGCCCCGGCGCCCTGGACGGCGGCCGGAAGGACGGTTACGTCCATCCCCGGGTTGCGCCTTCTGATTATCTGCACGATATCGCGAACCGCCGCTCCCGTCGGACTCGTGACAACGGCGACGCGGGAGGGCATCGGGGGCAACGGGCGCTTTCTGCCGGAATCGAACAGCCCTTCGGCGGCGAGGCGGCGTTTCCGTTCCTCGAGGATCCGCAGGATGTCGCCCGCGCCGGCGAGCTGCATGCTTTCGACGATGATCTGATAGGTGCCGCGGGCCTCGTAGACCGAAAGCGAGCCGGTGGCATGAACGAGCATTCCGTCGCGCGGAACGAACCCGAGCGACCGGCTTTTTCCCTTGAACATGACCGCGGATATGGCGCTCGTCTCGTCCTTGAGCGTGAAATAGAGGTGCCCGGTGCTCGAGGGTCGACAGTTCGAGATCTCGCCCTCGACGGTCAGCGCCGGAAACGCCGATTCCAGGAGTTCCTTCACGCGGGAGGTGATTTCGGCTATCCTGAGCGGCTGGTCGACTGCCATGCGGCAACACTAGCATGACGGGGAAGTTTCCTCAAGCGGACCGTCGAGGTGCCGATATTAGAGTCAGAATGAAAACCCTTGCCGTACTCTTCGCGGGAGAGCTGAACGATTATTCCCTTGAACCCCTGTGCGGCGCCGCGTCCGCCTTCGAGCGCGCCGTGTCCGCCATGTGCCGAATGCCCGGCGTAAAGAACCTCCTGGTCCTGTCGTCGCGGACCCATCTGGACGGTTTCCCCGCGCCTTCGGGCGCCAGGATCGGCGAACTCGCAAGGGCCGCCGCGGCGTCTTCGGGCGGGATAGTCCCGGTTGTCCTCGAGGAGGCCTCTTGGACCGTCGAGGCCCTTTTCGCGCGGCTCAGCGCGGAATCGGAACCCTACGACCGGGTCGCCTTCGCCTTCGCCGACCAGCCGCACATGGACGTCGCGTTTTCGACGGGACTTTCCGAGTTGCATACCCGCTACGCAGCCGAATACACCTTCGCCGACGGCTACCCTCAGGGACTCGCGCCCGAATTCCTCGCTCGCGGAATCATGCCGGTTCTCGCCCGTCTGTCCGCGGGCGCGACCGAGCGCGTGACCAGGAACGCCGTGTTCGACGTTATCAAAAAGGACATCAATTCCTTCGACATCGAGACGGACATAGCGCCGACGGACCTCAGACACCTGCGACTTTCCCTCGCGTGCGACACCCGGCAGGGAAAGCTCCTGTGCGAGGCCCTTGAGGGGATTTCCGGGGAGAATTACGCCGGTTTCGTGCGGGATCGCGCGACCGCACTCAGGACGGTGCCGAATTTCTACGCGATTCAGGTCGCGGGCCGCTGTCCCTTCGAATGCTCCTTCTGCCCGTATCCCGGCTATTGCGCGAGCGGTTCCGGGCGCTCTGACGGCGTCCGCGCGGTAGCGCGCAGGGATACGATGTCGGCACAGGATTTCTCGCGTCTCGTCGACAGGATCGCGGCCTTTTCGGAAACTGCGGTCGTTTCACTATCCCTGTGGGGAGAGCCCTCATTCCATCCCGACGTTCCATCGCTCGTCCAGGCTGTCTTGCGCCATCCCGGCCTTTCGCTTCTCGTCGAGACAACCGGCATAGGCTGGAAGGACGAAACGCTCGAGTCGGTCGCCGCGTCCGCGAGATCATGCGGCCCAAGGATGGACGGAAGACACGCGATAGACTGGATAGTCTCGCTGGACGCGATGACCGATGGTCGATACGGCGCGTTTCGTCAGCTGCCCGCTGACGGCACGGCATCCCATGCGTCGCTGTTCGCCGAGGCGACCGGTTTCGTCGACCGCGCGGCCCGGCTCTTCCCCGGCGCGGTCTGGCCGCAGACGTTGCGGATGACGGCGAACGAGGCGGAGCTCGAGTCCTTTTACCGGCACTGGAAGGGGACACTGGACCGGGTGATCGTTCAGAAGCACGACCACTTTTGCGGGACCGTCCCCGATTTGCGCGTCGCCGACCTGTCCCCGCTTGAACGCCATCCCTGCTGGCATATTACCCGCGATATGAGTATACTCGTCGACGGAACCGTGCCCCTGTGCAGGGAGGACCTGTACGCGTCCCGACCGTTCGGGAACGCGCTGAACGACAACCTGAACGACATCTGGGCCGGCTTGCGATCCGTCTACGAGCATCACGTGAACAACATCTTTGAGGGAATGTGCGGGGCCTGCGATGAGTACTATACCTGTAATTTTTAACGAAAAAAAAGTGCCGCACACGATCGTCGGCGGAACCGTTCGCAAGACCGACGAGGATTCGTCTCCGTTCAGCGTCATCCTTCTCAACAGGGGAGGGCGCTACTATCGTTCCGCCGTGTTCGCCAATCTCGAGGCGGCGGGATGCACCTCCGTCATCTCCGTCGAGCTTTCGAACGAGCCCTACGACATCGAAAACCTCTCCGTGCGGTTTCCTTCGGTGAAGTTTCTCGTCCCGCTCGAGAAGGTTACCGTCGGCGAGATGATCAACACCGCAATGGCCGAGGCCTCTTCGCCGCTCGTGCTCGTCGTGTGGAACGACGTGAAGGTTACTCCCTCAAGCGTACCCCAGCGCCTCGTGTCCCGCGTGCGCGACGAGGGCACGCTTTGCGTCGCGCCGGTACTCTCGAGCGAACGGCTCGAGACCCTGCCGGTGCAGATGGTTCCCGCGCTCAGCAAGTCCTCGTTCCAGGTCGAGCCGATGCCGTGCTATCGCGACGGATCCCCGACCGTGTATCCCTTCGATTTCATGGGAATCTACAACCGCGAGAAATTCGTGCGGCTCGGCGGCTTTGACCACAGGATACGAAACCCGTACTGGCAAAACCTCGACTTCGGCTTTCGCGCGCACCTGTGGGGCGAACGCGTGATACTCATGACCTCGTTCCGGCTCGCGTACGAAAGCGAGGTTCCGCGCGAGGACGTGACGGTCGACGCCTCCTATATGGCGTTTTTTCTGAAGAATCTCCTCGCGGTATACCGCAAGGACGAGGCCGTCCTGCCGATCGCGCGGTTCTTCCCGTATGCGGCTAAGTCGGGCACGAATCCCTTCGAGGCCTGGTCGCGTTTTTCGGCGGCAAGGAAGTGGGTTCGGGTGAACCGCTACCGTTTCAACCGCGACGCGGTGTCCCTCGTGCGCGAATGGGAACCGTGCGTGCAATGACGCAACACAACCGAGTTACCGCCGTAATCCTGCAAGCCCGGCTCGATTCGACGCGCCTCCCCGGCAAGGCCCTTCTGGAACTTGAGGGGAAACCCGTCATCGTCTGGGCGATGGAGTCCCTGCGGGCGGTTCCCGCCGATCGCTGGGTGCTCGCGTGCGACGAGGCCTCCTTTGACAGGCTGGAGCCGTTCGCGCGCGGATCGGGATTCGAGTGCGTGAAGGGCCCGAAGGAAGACGTTCTCGCGCGTTTTTGCCTTGCCATAGAGAAAACGGGCGCGGCAACGGTAGTCAGGGCGACCGGCGACAATCCCTTCGTTTTCGCGGACGCCACCACCGAGAGCCTTCGCAGGTTCGCCTCCCTCCGCGATTCGGAAACCCCGTGCGACTACTTCACGCTCACCGGTTTGCCGCACGGCGCGGGTGTCGAGGTGTTCGACGCGGGCCGGCTCGTCGAGGCATGCCGGCTTACCGACTCTCCCTACGATCACGAGCATGTCGGGCCGGCCCTGTACGCCCACCGCGAGCGGTTCTCCTGCGTTTTCGAGGCGGCCCCGCCGCAATGGCGTCTCGAGCGCGCGCGGGTCACGATCGACACGCAGGAGGATTTCGAGCGGGCCTGCTTCATCGCCCGTTGTCTGCGTTCCCTCGGAGCCGCCTTCCCGTATTCCGGCGAGGAGGTCATTCGCGCCTGGAAATACGCCGAGGAACCGATACTCGCCGTAGCGGCGAACGGCCCCGGGACGGGACACCGAAGCCGCGTCCGCGACATCGCGGCCGCGCTGTCGCGGGAGTACCGTGTCCTCGAGGCCGGTTGGGACGCGAAACGCGAAACCCTCGTTGTCGCAGCTAGCGACTCCTCCGTTTGCGGCGCGGCGCTCCCCGCGGATTCGGCGCTTCCCGAACGTGCCGCGCTCGTCATTGCGGACCCGTTTCGCTCAAGCGTCTCCCTCATGAGGCGGCTCGCCGAGATAGGTCCGGTCGTGACTATAGACGACGGCGGAGCGGGAAGGGACCTCGCGGACTTCGTGCTCGACGTCCTTCCGGGTTCCGGCGACGGCGCGTCACCCGCAAACGAGACCGACCCCGCCTTCTTGCCCCTTCCGGACAACAGGAGAACGAACGCCTCCGTGACGCTGGCCTCGGCCCTCGTCGTGGCGGGCGGAGACGACGGCGCGTCCCTTGCGTATCCGGTCGCCAGGGAACTGTCCTCGCTGGTGCCGAGCGTGACCGTCATCGATCCGTCGTGCGCGGCCGAACGCCGGGAGGGAACCCTTCGCGTCATAGGTCCGGTGCGAAATCTCCGGGAGCGTCTGGCCGAATATGACCTCGTCGTGACCCATTACGGTTTCACGGCCTTCGAGTCCCTCGCGGCAGGGTGCCGCGTGCTGCTGTTCTCGCCGACCCGCTATCATTATGGCCTTGCGCGTAAGGCGGGCTTCGCGGCAGTACCTCCCGGGAAACACGGCGCGCGCTTTCTGTCCGGCGCCCTTTCAGGCGCGATTCGGCCCGATCGTTCCCCGGCGGGCATAACGCCCGGGACCGGTCGCAGGGACCTTCACGCGGAGCTCTCCCGGCTCGCGTCGGGCATGCGCGTCGCGTGTCCCCTGTGCGGTTCGACGGAACGCCGCCGTACGCTCGCGCGCGCGGCCGACAGGACTGTCGTTTCGTGCGCTTCCTGCGGGATGTCCTACCTACGCTTCCATCTGCCCCGGGGCGCCTCGTACGTCGAGTCGTATTTTTTCGATGAGTACCGCGCGCAGTACGGCAAGACGTACCTCGAGGATTTCCCGGCGATAAAGGCCAGGGGCCTCGAGCGGATGCGCCAAATCGAGCGGGTCTGGCGGGCGGGCAAGGGCCTGAACGCGGCTCGTTCCCCCTCGGTGTTCGACGTCGGATGCGCGTACGGTCCGTTCCTCGAGGCGGCCAGGGAATCCGGCTGGAGCGCGTGCGGAACCGACATATGCGCCGAGGCGGTCGAGCACGTCAGGGACGTGCTCGGCATTCCCGCCGTGCGTGCGGGCTTCCCCTCGCTTGACGCGGCCGAGGTCCCGCCTCCCGGCCGCTTCGACGCCGTTACACTCTGGTTCGTCCTGGAGCACTTTGAGCGGCTTGACGCGGTATTCAGGAAGATCTCATCGCTGCTGAATACCGGCGGCGTGTTCGCGTTCTCCACTCCGTCCGAAGGGGGAATCTCGGCGAGACGGAACCGGCGGTCGTTCCACAAGAACGGACCTCTTGACCATTACACGATATGGGACCCTCGGACCGTCAGGAAGCAATTGGCCTTGCACGGGTTTGTCGTTCGCCGGATCGTATCGACCGGGCATCACCCGGAACGGTTTCCTTTTTGTTCGCGTGTCCGCCCAGGCTCTCTGTCATGGAAGGTCCTTGAGCTTGCGAGTCGCGTCCTTGCCCTCGGGGATACATTCGAGGTATACGCCCTCAGGGCGTCGGCCGGGGGGCGCGGAAAGGGCGCGGGCGAACAAGGCGCGATTGGCGGAGGCGAATGACGATGACAAAGCGGATACTGATACTCGGAGCGGGTTTCATGCAGGGCGTCGCGATACGGACCGCCAAGGCAAAGGGCTGGCGCGTCGTCGCGGTTGACGGGAACCCGTCGGCTCCGTGCCGGGACATGGCCGACGATTTCGAGCCGATCGACCTAAAGGACGTGCGTGCGCTCGTCCGGTTCGCGCGGAGACTCAAGGAGTCGGGAGGTCTCGACGGCGTGATGACCGCGGCTACCGACTTCTCCGCGTCCGTGGCCGCGATCGCCGAGGCTTGCGGTTTGCCGGGCCACAGCCTTGAGGCCGCCACCAACGCGTCGGACAAGATTCGCATGCGGGAGCGCTTTGCCGAGGCGGGCATCCCGTCGCCCGCGTTCGCGGGGCTCAATGCCGGTGACATACCGATCGCGCGGGGGATTATCTCCGCGCGGGGCATTTCTTTTCCCGTCGTCGTAAAGCCGTGCGACAACATGGGCGCGCGGGGATGCCGTCGTGTCGACGACGTAAGTTCGCTCGACGCCGCCCTCTCCGACGCCGTCCGCTACTCCCGTACCGGGCGGGTCATCGTCGAGGAATACATGGACGGCCCCGAGTTTTCCTTCGAGGCGCTCGTATTCGACGGACGGTTTGTCATGACCGGGATGGCTGACCGTCATATCCGTTTTCCCCCGTACTTCATAGAGATGGGGCATACGATCCCGTCACGGTTTCCCCCGGGCGAACTGTCGGCCCTTGAGCGGGTATTCAGGGAGGCCACGCGTGCCTTGGGTCTCTCGCACGGAGTCGCGAAGGGCGATCTCAAGCTGACCGGACGGGGTCCGATGGTTGGCGAGATCGCGGGCAGGATGTCCGGCGGCTACATGTCGGGATGGACCTTTCCCTACTCGTCGGGTATCGACCTTACCGCCGCCGCCCTCGATCTTGCCGTCGGCGACCGTCCCGTCGCGCTCGATGGCGGCGTCCGCGCTTTCTGCGCCGAACGCGCCTGGATTTCCATCCCCGGCGTCGTGTCGGAGCTTGCGGGGCTCGAGGAAGCCCGCGATTTGCCGGGCGTGCGGGACGTCTTTCCGAGGGCCCTTGCTGGTGACCGCGTGACCTTTCCCCGCAATAACGTGGAAAAATGCGGAAACGTCCTCGCCGTGGCGGATGATTACGAAACCGCGTCCAGGATCGCCGAATCGGCTTGCCAATCCGTGTTTCTCAGGCTCGCGCCCCGCGACCCGGAAACCGATTCCTTCATGAACACATATTCCGGCGACTCCTTCCCCCCGTCCGCCTTCGCGTTTGACTCGTCCCGCCTGGAAGGACGGTACGCCTGGAAGGCGGCAAACGTCGCCGGCCGGGAACTCGAGGTACCGTTGCCGCTTGCGGGGGAACTCGACGTCTTGGTAGACTGGCAGGGACGTACCCTCCGGATGGCGCTGGAGGAGGTCCTTTCGCGCGAGCCCGGTTTGCACGATGCCTTGGGCGCGGGCGGCGCGCGTTCCGTCCAGTTCTGGAAGGCCTTGCTACGAGGCGGAATTCAGGGGATAGTATACACTTATGACTGCAACCGCCCGTAGCATACGACGACAACTGCATTCGATCGCCGCCGTCGCGCTGATCCTGATTCTTGCCGTCCCCGGAAGGCTCGGCGCGGAAAGCCCGGGCATCGAGCTGACTCTTTCCGAACTTTCGGCAAGGCTCCAGGCAAACGCCTTTTGGGATCCTCTCAGCGGTGTCGTCATGATCAAAAAAAACGGCCATCTCGCGAACTTCCGGATCAACGACGAACTGGTTATCTTCGATTACGACGAGTTTGCCCTCTTGGACGCGCCGCAACGGGGGCCGAAGGGTCTCGTGGTAACATCCGCCTTCCTCGACCGTATCTCCTCGTTTTTTGACACCCAGCCGGCGCCTGTCTCCTATCGGGTCGGCGCCATATTGATCGATCCGGGACACGGCGGGAAGGATCCCGGCGCCATTGGAACGACCAAGATAAACGGGAAAACCGTAACCGTTCGCGAGAAGGACGTTGTCCTGAAGGTGGCCCTCGACCTGCACAAACGGCTCAAGAGCACCTGGCCCGACAAACAGATTCTCTTGACCAGGACAGGGGATACCTTTCCGAGCCTCGAAGACAGGGTGGAGATGGCGAATTCCGTCAAGCTCAAGCCTCATGAGGCGATCCTGTACCTCTCGATACACGCGAACGCGGCATTCAATACGTCCTCTTCGGGTTTCGAGGTTTGGTATCTGACACCTGACTACCGGCGTACGGTCATAGACAAGACCGATTCCTCCTCGAGCGATATCCTCCCGATCCTGAATTCAATGATGGAAGAGGAATTTACCACGGAAAGCATCCTCATCGCAAAGAGCGTCATGGAAGGCCTCAACACGCAGATCGGTTCCTTGAGTCCCAACCGGGGGATGAAGGAGGAGGCCTGGTTTGTCGTCAGGAACGCCAAGATGCCCAGCGTGCTGGTCGAGCTGGGATTCGTCAGTAATCCTGCCGAAGCCCGGTTATTGGCCAGTGACGAGTACTTGAAGAAGTGTTCGACCGGTATATATAATGGTTTGGCGAACTTTATCGCCCATTTTGAAGGCTCCAGAGGATTCACGGAACAGAGATGAAAGAACTCTACGAACACGTACGAACATATGTCAGGACAACCGGACAACGCATACAGGAAACTCATCCCGTCATCCAGGGTGTGGCTTTTTTGGTGGTTGTTTTTGTGTTGATTTTTCCGTTTTTTTCCATATTAACGCGTCCTTCGCTGAATCGAACCGTTTTTTTCTTCCCACACGTGCAAAACGGCGACATTCAAACCGAGATTCGCTATCTTCCTGAGAAAAGGTATGCGTCTGAACGCTTTTCCCAATTTTTAGACGAATTGACGCTCGGTCCCATCTCTCCGGACCTCCTGCCCCTGTATCCGACGGCTGTTCGACCGGTTCGGGCTTTCATACGGGGAAACGAGGCCTTTGTAGATCTTTCCTCCGAGGCGGAAGACTATTTGGAGATCGGGGTGCCGCCCCGGGTGGCCTATGAAGTTTTTAAAAAAAATGTTTTTACAAATTTCGGAAATGTTGCTAAAATGAACCTGTATATCGGCGGAAAAGAGGTATATAACGGTAGTACCGAAGCCAACGCGGAGTCATCAGATAAAAAGCGTTGACAAAAGGGATTACTTACGTATACTTATATCTTGACCGGGCAATACTACGTGCTTTTTTTAAAGGAGCTTCGAATGAAAAGGAAATTCATAATTGTTGCGATCGCCCTGCTTTTGGTAGGTGCCTTTGCGATGGCCGAAGGAAAGGTACTGATTGATTTCAACCTGTTGAACGCCGATATTCAGACTGGCGCCGAGGGTCGGAAGATCCCGCAGAATCGCCGAACCATCATGGATTATTCCAATGTTGCCGGTGCTTCCTTTACCGACGATCAGAAAGGCCTTATGAAGACCTCTCTCGCCCTGGCCAACTGGGAAGTGGTGCTCAACTCTTCCGCCAGGAACGTAACGAGCGTTTCCGTTTCCCACGCCAAGGCCGCTCCGGTCAGTCAGAACGCCTCCAAGTTCAAGGGTGAGAGCATCCTTGGTATCCGGGTCAATTTCCCGAACTGGAACGCGAACGCGAACGCACTTGTAAAGCCCCCCTTTGAAATCCCGAGCTACGAGCCCTATGCCCAGGTCAATGATGACGGTGTCGTTCAGGAACCGACCGAGGAAGACAAGTCCAAGGGCGTGACCCGCTTCGAAGAAGGCTACGGCGTCGTAAAGAACGTCGGTGTCGTGAAGTCGATCGCCGTTAACACCTATGGCATGAACTTCCCCCACGGACTCTTTGTCGTCATGAAGAACGAGGCCAACGAGGAACAGCGCTATTTCATGGGTTATCTCCGCTTTGACGGCTGGAGGGAGCTCGTATGGCAGAATCCCGAGTACGTTTCCGAGATCCGTACCCGCGAAGTTCGCCTGTATCCCGCGTATCCGACCGCCTTCCCCTATCAGAAGTTTATTGGCTTCCTCGTGACCCGCGATGCGGCTCATGACGGCGGAGATTTCGTCGCGTACTTCAAGGACGTCAAGATCATCTACGACAAGGCCGTCCTGAACACCATCCGCGACTTTGCCGACGAAGACCTTTGGGGTATCAATACCAAGAAGGAAATGGAACGCAAGCAGCTCGAGGTGAGCCGCTTCGGTAACGTACAGGTTCTTCGCTTCCTCGAAGCCGAGAAGATGGCTACCGAGAAGGGCTTTACCCCGGAAGAAGGCTTTAACGCAGGTGCTTCTGCGGCTCCCGCACAGTAAGCGATATTCCAACAATAAAAAGGGACCTTCGGGTCCCTTTTTTTATTAGCGCGTTTTCAGCCTCGTGTTGCCAATTATGGCTCTCGCGCATATACTGTAACTATCTATGCCGAAACAACACCGATCGGTTCCCTGGCTTCCCGACCGTGAGCGGCTTTCTGAGCTGTATGAAGGCTATCAGAGCGCGTTTTCGACGCTTCTGGCGCGCACCGAGAGCCGTTTGAAGGAATGCATACAAGTTTCATCCGTGCCCACGTTCAAAAGCAGGATAAAATCCTTTCAGAGTTATTACCGCAAACTCTTGCGTCTCATGCCGAACGGGGTAGGATCCGACGATGACTTGCCTGTCATCTCCGATATAATCGGGATACGGATAATCTGCGCCTTTCTTGAGGATCTGACGCATGTCGAGCGTATCCTGCAGGAGTGCTTTACGGTGCAGGAGGTTGAACGGAAGGGCGCCGATCGGACCTTCCGTGAATTCGGCTACGAGTCAACCCATATCCTTCTGGGAATTCCGGATGATTTGAAAGAGGGCCTCCGGCTGCCCAAGGGCCTTCTTTTCGAAATCCAGGTAAGGACAATCCTCCAGGACGCGTGGGCGGAGGTGGAACACGAGCTCGTGTACAAATCGGAGTTTTCCCCTTTCGACCTTCCGCTCAAGCGCAAGCTTGCCTCGATAAACGCGAGCCTGAGTCTGGCCGACATCATCTTTCAGGAAATTCGCGATTATCAGAACAAGCTGAACCGCGAGCTCGACAAGCGCCGAGGCAGTTTCTACCACAAGGCGGATGACCAGTCCGATCTGCATTTGTCCGACGGTATCGAGATGCCTTCCATTCCGGATACCAGGGGCGAGGGCGTCTCTCCCTACGTGCCCGGAACGATCGACGACATGATTCTGGACGCAATCGAGGCGCATAACCGGGGAGATCTTGACCGGGCATCGATGATCTATACGAAGATTATCGACGCGGTACCGAATGCCACCGTCCTTTCCGTCATGTATAAGCACCGCGGAATGGCTTTTTTTTCCCAGTCCCGCTACGAGGAGGCCCTTGCCGATTTCAGGAAGAGCGCGGAGAACAATCCGACCAATTTTCGCGCCTATTACTACGTCGGGATCGTGCTCGGCGTCATGGGAAGAAACGTCGAGGCCTGCGAGGCCTTTACGAAATCGCTCGAATTGCACCTCTATCAGCCGTACGTGTATTTTCGGAGGGCACAATCCTACTATCATCTCGAGATGTATATGGAAGCCCTGGCCGATCTTGACAAGGCGGTTTCCCTCGGTTACAAGCGTGACGACGAGCAGCGCCTCCGCATAATGATTACCCAGAAGCTCGATATCGTATAGCTTGACAATACGGACCCCGTTTGCTATAAATAGCAACGAAATAGCGGCGTTATGCCGGTTTCGCCTGTCTCCTTCGTCTAGTGGTTAGGACATCGGGTTTTCATCCCGACAACAGGGGTTCAATTCCCCTAGGAGATGACGGTCCCGCAAAGGACGCTGAGGGTAAGGACGCACGTCCTTACCCTTTTTTTTCCCCGAAGGGGGTCAATGGTGAGTGACATCGAAACCCGTTTTTCGCGCGACGTTCGGGATCGCATGCTCGAGGCGATCCGGTCCTCGGGGGGGAACGAGGTTTTCTTTGCCGGAACGCTCGACGGTTCCGGTACCGTCACCGACATCTCGATAATCGCCCGCGGGCATTCTTCCGCTGTTCCGATAGTTCCACCCGCCCTTGACGGCGCCGAGGTGCTCGTTCACAACCATCCGTCGGGAGGGCTCACCCCCAGCGAGGCCGACCTCTCCATAGCCGCGCGATACGCGGAATCGGGTGTCGGTTTTTATATCGTGGACAACGAGCTCACCGACGTGTACGCGGTCGTGGAGCCCGTACTGCGCTCCGAGAAGGTTCCGCTCGACGGCGACTATCTTGCGGGCCTTCTCGACGAAACGGGGCCGCTGGCCCTCTCCTCCGAGAACTACGAGGTCAGGCCCACCCAGCTTGCGCTCTGCGAATCCATATCGCGCGCGTTCAACACCGGGTCCATCGGCGTGTTCGAGGCCGGAACCGGCGTAGGCAAGAGCTTCGCGTACCTCTTGCCCGCGATGACCTGGGCCGTCGACAACAAGGACCGCGTCGTCGTCTCGACCGGCACGATAAACCTTCAGCAGCAGCTGATCGAGCGGGATATTCCCATGGCGCAGGGGATGCTCGGGAAACCGGTCAAGGCCGTACTGATTAAGGGCCGCCAGAATTACGTGTGCCGGCGCCGTCTTTCGGAGGCCCTCCGGGAACGGGATCTATTCGACGACGAACTCGAGGAGCTTGCCAGGATTTCCGAGTGGGCCGACGCTACCGGCGACGGAAGCCGTTCCGACATTCCCTTCATGCCGAAGGACGCCGTGTGGTCGCGTATCTGCTCCGAGTCTGACGCCTGCATGGGCATGCGGTGCTCCTTCCGGGACGGATGCTTCGTGATGCGAGTCAGAAAGGAGGCGGCTTCCGCCTCGCTACTCGTCGTCAATCACCATCTTCTTTTCGCGGATCTCGAGGCAAGGATGATGGGTGCGGGCTATGACGATACGGCCGTACTGCCCCCGTTTCACCACATCGTGTTCGACGAGGCCCACGCGATGGAGTCCGCCGCGACGAGTTTTTTTTCGGAATACTTTACCCGGTTCAGGCTTGCGAAACAGCTCAATGTGCTCCATCGCGTCAGGAGGGGTTCCGTCGCCGGGCATCTGATTGCCCTGGAACGGCTGTCTTCCTCGTCGGGAGAGATCGGAAACGCGCTTGCCGCCATCAGCGCCGTCAAGGACGCGTACGCGGCAGTCGAGGAAGCGGCGCTCAATTCCCTCGGAGGCGATTTTTCCTGGCGCCTTTCCCACGCGACACGGGCGTCCGCTGGGCCGCTGCTGGGCTCGCTGTCGACCCTTCGCGGAAAGCTCTCCGAACTCGCGGGGATAGTGCGCGACGTGCTTGAGGGAATCGCCGAGGAGGACCAGGACGACACGGTCGTCTGGGAGTCGAAATTCGCGCTTCGGCGTCTCGAGTTCATAGGAACCCTTGCGCTTCATTTTCTCGAGTGGGAAGAACGTCCTGAATCGGTGTTCTGGCTCGAGCGGCTGAGGATTCCTTCGCGCGCGGGAAAGGGGGCGGGGGACGGGAGCTGGTATCCGCGATTCGTGCAAACCCCCCTTTCCGTCGCGCCGATGATGAAGGAGGGCGTTTTCGATCCCTTTCGCACCGTGGTTTGCGTCTCGGCCACGTTGCGCATCGCGAATTCGTTCGATTACTGGATGCGCCGCGCGGGGGTTTCGCTCCTCGAGCGGGAGCGCGTGATCTCGGGCGTATACGACTCCCCCTTTCCCTACAAGACGAACGTCCTTCTTGCCGTCCCGGATTCCGGCCCCTTGCCCGACGAACAGGGTTACCAGGATTTCATGGACGGCGCCATCGTGTCCCTGTTGGGCGCCTCGGGAGGGCACGCCCTCGTTTTGTTCACCTCGTACGACTCGCTGAAGGCCTCCTGCGCCCGCTCGCGCGCGGAACTGTCCCCGCTCGGCATGACGATACTCATGCAGGGCGACGACGACAGAACCCGCTTGCTCGAGACGTTTCGCTCCGACCAGTCGAGCGTCCTCTTCGCGACCGACTCGTTCTGGGAGGGGATCGACGCGCCGGGGGACGCGCTGTTGCACGTCATTATCGCGAAGTTGCCCTTCCGCGTTCCGAACGATCCGGTCCTTTCGGCGCGGGCCGAGGCGATAGAGCTTGAAGGCGGAAATCCCTTCATGGACTTGAGCCTTCCCGAGGCGGTCATCCGCTTCCGGCAGGGCTTCGGCAGGCTCATGCGGAGAAAGACCGATAGGGGCGCCGTCACGGTGCTCGACCGGAGAATCGTTGCAAAGCGCTACGGCAGGGTCTTTATCGACAGCCTTCCTGAAACCGCCCGGTGCGTCGCGCCCCTGCCGGAACTATTGATTCGCGTCGAACGATGCGTGTATCCTTGAGGCGAGGAGGGTTCGATGAGGCTCTTGATTTCGGTTCTTGCGGTTTTTATGCCCATAGGCGGCCTTGCCATCGTTCATCTGGCCGCATATTCGGTGAGCCGCCGCGCGGCCCTCAGGCTCAACCGGTGGATCTCGACCGTGTTCGCCCATCGTATCTTTTCGGTCATGGGTACGTATCTCGGCTTCCGGTTCGAGGGAAACAGGGAGAGTCTTTCGATGCTTCCGGAGCGCTATCTCGTGATCTCGAACCATCAAAGCCTGCTCGATATCCCGCTTTTCATGCGTTATCTTGACGGTTCCCGCCTTCGGTTCGTGGCGAAGGAAGAGCTTGCCAGGCACGTTCCGCTCGTTTCGCAAATGCTCAAGACAGATCGGCATTGCGTAATACCGAGGAAGGGAAGTCCTTCCCGCGCCATGCGCATAATGGACGATTTCGCCCTCGAGGTCGTCAAACGCGGCTGGATACCCGTTCTCTTTCCCGAGGGCACCAGATCCCGCGACGGAAACCTGGGGACCTTTCACGCGGCGGGATTCAGGCGCTTTCTCGACACCTCACCGATGCCGGTAGCGGTTTGCGCCATAGACGGCGGGTGGAAAGTCGGTTCGCTGGAGGGTATTGCCCGAGGCACGAAGGGCGGGTCATATCGTGTCGAGGTACTGAAGGTTTTCCCGGCGCCTTCGGGTAAGGCTGAGCAGGTGAGGATTCTGGAGGAAGGCAAGGAGCTTATTCAGCGAAAACTGGAAGAATGGCGCGCAGGTTCACGATAGGAGCGCGGTCTGAGCGCGTCGGCGGGAACGCCGCTAACCACGACACTGCGACGGTGTCCGGATAAAAACAAAGGGAATCCCGAGGGATTCCCTTTCCAGCGTGCAGGCCTTGTTCAAGGCGGTGGTTATTTGAAGTCCTTCGGGCGGCGTTCGGTGCGCTTGCACTTACCGCATTCCGCAACATTCTTCAGTTTTCCGCTTTCAAACAGGGTTTTCATGATAACCTCGCCGCCACAGGGACACATAAACTTGTGCGTCGTTACCGTGGTACGAGAGTTCTTACTTGCTCCACCCATCTAGAATCTCCTGAAAACAAATATGCAAAAATAGTATAGAAATAAGCCGGGGATGTCAAGTAAATCAGGCATGCTGACGGGGATAAATACCTTCCGACCCTTGACGCGAGTCGGTTGTTTTGGTAATCTTGGCCAATAGTTTTATTTCGGGGGTTCCCTTTGGCAGTGAAAAATGCATCTGCGGTCAAACGACACAAGCAGAGTGAAGTACGGCGAATCAAGAACAAGGCCGTTAAGAGTTCCGCGCGCACAAGCGCCAAAAAATACGTCGCTAGCGTTCAGGCCAAGGACTCTGTCCTTGCCGGTACCCTTCTCAGGGAGCTGATAAAGGAACTCGATACCGCCGCGCGCAAGGGCATAATCGCCCCTAACGCCGCCGCGCGCAAGAAGTCTCGCATGCAGAAGTTGTTCAACGCCTCTTTCAAGGCACAGTAATAGGAATTCCGCAGTCCCGAGACGAGGGCCGTAACGATCCATCGATCGTTACGGTTTTTTTTTCTTAACAATGCCGGTATTTCATGCTACCATGGAGCGGAGAGGTTGCCGCATGCCCGGAAAAAAGCAGACGAAAAGCGATTTGGTAGACAATATCTACGAGAAAAACGGACATGATCTCAAGGTGATACGGTCGGTCGTCGATTCATTCCTAGACGAGGTAAAAAAGGCCCTCGAGGACGGCCAGTCCGTCGAACTTCGCGGATTCGGCACCTTCGAGATTCGCGAGCGCAAGGGCAGGCAAAAGGCCAGAAACCCGAAAACCGGCGAGATCGTCAGCGTAAAGGACCACGCTGTCGTAGCCTTTCGAGCGGGCAAGGACATGAAAACCTCGGTTTGGGAATTGCCGTACCGGAACGGCTCCCGGAACGAAACCTGATGAAGGACGTGCCCGTAGAACCTTATTCGGGAAAACCTGTGCCGTCACCCAGGTCGTTCCTGGTTAACCTCGCGCTGCTCGTCCTGGCAGTGCTTTTTTTTGCGCTTCCCCAACCCAATCTGCTCAGTCTCCGCGGGTTTCCGCTGGTGGCGTATATTGCCTTCGTTCCGCTCTTTTTGCTTGTCCGCCGGGTATCATTCCGCGCTTCGTTTGTCTGGGGCGCCGCGTACGGAACCCTGTCTTACTGCGTATTTACCTACTGGCTCGCGGTCTTTCATCCTCTTGCGATGTACGTCATCGCCTCCCTGTATTTCTGTTGGCTTCTCCTGACCGTTCCCGTCCTGAAGCTTGTCGACATGGCCTTTCCGAAACGCGGTTTCGTCATGCAGTGGGCCGTGTGGGTCGGGTATGAGTACCTGAAGACCCTGGGCTTCAACGGGTATTCCTACGGCGTAATCGGCTACTCGCAATGGACCTGGACGCCGGTAATCCAGATTGCCTCGGTGTTCGGGGTTTGGGGGGTATCCGCGCTCGTGACGTTCCCGTCGGCATGGATTGCGGCAGGCATGAAAAACCGCTGCGGCGGACCGGTAAAGTCGTGGTTTTCCGATTTCGGACGTTTCGCGTACGCCCATCGTCTGTCCGGCCTCCTGTGGTGTTGTGCCTTTGCCTGTACCGTCGTTTACGGGCTTGCGGGCCAGGTTGACGTCTCGAAACACGAAACCGTCCAGCTCGCGCTGGTGCAGCCGAACAGCGACCCCTGGAAAGGCGGTATCAACGCCTATCGGCGTGATTTCCGGACGCTGACCCGTCTCAGCGACGAGGCCTTGGCCGCGCGTCCCGACATAGATTTGCTCGTATGGCCCGAGACCGCCTTCATACCGCGCATAGACTGGCATTACCGGTATCGCGAGGAACGGGAGTCCTTCGATCTCGTGGCGTCCTTGCTCGAATACCTCGACGCATCCCCCGTTCCCGTCGTCCTGGGCAACGATGACGCGGTTCTGGGGCCGACGGACGACGGAACGATAGACAGGATAGACTATAACGCCGTCTTGCTGTTTACCCCCGGAAAGAACGTCATCCCGCCCGCGCCGGAACGCTACCGCAAGATGCACCTCGTGCCCTTCACCGAACACTTTCCCTACAGGCGCGCCTTTCCCTGGGTATACGAGCTTTTGCTCGCGAATGACACCCATTTCTGGGAAAAGGGTGATACGCCGGTCGTTTTCGAGTCGGCCGGATTGCGGTTTTCCTCTCCAATATGCTTCGAGGATACCTTCGGCTATATCTCGCGCAGGTTCGTCAACGAGGGGGCGCGCGCCATCGTAAATCTGACGAACGACGCCTGGGCAAAGAGCGTCCCCTGTCAGTACCAGCATCTCAGCATGGCCGTGTTTCGCGCCGTGGAGAACCGCGTACCCCTCGTACGCGCGACGGCCTCGGGACAAACCTCGTACGTCGATCCCAACGGCGTTGTGGTGTCCATGGCCCCGTCCTTTGTCGAGACATGGCTCGTCGTTGACGTACCGAGGATCGACGACCTCTCCATGACCCCCTATCGCCTGTGGGGGGATCTCTGGGGCGTCGCCTTTGCCGTCGCGGCCGTCCTTTGCGCCCTCGTCTCGGTCGTCTCGATATCGGGAATGTTGACAAAACTTCGGATTATATAGGACAATTAGTAAAAGCGTTGCAGTGAAGGTTGGTCCATGGAAACACGGAAAAGAATTCTGATAGTCGACGATGAACAGATAAACGTGGAGTTTTTTGACTTGATGCTGTCAAAACTCGGTTTTGTCGTGGAAAAAGCGGCAAACGGACGCGACGCGCTCGAGAAGGTACGGGAATTCGACCCGGATCTCGTCATGCTCGACAATATCATGCCGAAGATGTCGGGTTGGGAAGTGACCAGAATCTTGAAAAACGATCCCGAGTACGTCGAATGGCGGGATGTGCCCATCGTCATGTTTTCGGCCATGGACGACGTCAAGGACAAGATCGAGGGGTTCGAACTCGGTGTTGACGACTACATCACGAAACCCTTCAACTTTTCCGAGGTCCTCGCGCGCATACGCTCGGTACTCAGGAACCATGAGCTGATCGATCAGCTCAAGAAGCGGGAGTCGAGAATCGCCCTGCAGGAACAGCTGAACGAGCGACTTCTGTCTTTCGTGGAGCTTGTTTCGGATAAATTCATATCGCTCTGCAATTCCTCCGCCGGAAAGCCGGACGAACTGCTTGAAGGCGTGCAATCCTGCCAGCTTGAGTACGGGCGGCTTCGCCAGAAGATAGACGAGTTGCAGGAAGAGGCCATGAAGCTCAAGAGCAGGGAAATCGCGGTAACCTCGCTTGAAAACGAGTTGCGAAAGGCGTATAGCGAATAACCATGATAACCGAATCGAAACGGCAGGCCCTCGAGGCCTTCGCTGAAGGAAGAAAGCTCTACAAACTCATGCGTTTCGACGAGGCTCACGCGGCCTTTGCACGTGCGCTCGCCCTTGACCCGGCCGACGGGCCGTCAAGGGTGTATCTGGAGCGATGCTCGTATTGCCAAAAAAACCCGCCTTCCGAGGACTGGGACGGCGTGTTCACCATGACAACGAAATAAGGATTATCAATGCCGCGTTTCACCGAGAAGGAAAAAGAGACCGAGGTTACCGTCTTTGGCGAGAAAACCAGGTTCAAGGGTACGCTCAAGTTTACCGAGGAACTTCATATAGCCGGCTCGTTCGAGGGCTCTATTGACGCACAGGGGGCTCTCCTGATCCGGAAGGGCGCCGTAGTTACCACCGATTACGTGCGGGCAGCGTCGATCGTGGTGGAAGGCTCGGTTCGGGGCGACCTGACCGCCGGCGACCGGATCGAGATGAAATCCGGCAGTTCCGTCCGGGGTAACGTTTCCTCTTCGCGCCTGCGCATAGCGGACGGCGTCGCGTTCGAGGGTTCTGTGGAGATGATACGGCCCGTCGGCGACGTTGACCTTTTTTCGACAAGGACCGATGCCCTGAAGGCGAGTCTTCGAAGGGAAATGACCTGACGGATGTTCCCTTTCTGGTCGCGTTTCGCCTTACGTCTGTCGCCCCTCCATAAGGCGGCGGATGAGGTTATACGGCTGGCTAACCTTCGACAGGTGACTATTGTGACCGCCGAATCCCTTACCGGGGGTTTGATCGGCGCGACGCTAACCTCGATACCGGGTTCGTCCCGTTCCTTTTGGGGCGGCTTTATTGTCTACAGCCCGGAGGCAAAAACGCGCCTTCTCGGCGTGCCGGCAGGGATACTGCGGGGGTTCGGCGCGGTGAGCAGGGAAACCGCCGAGTCGATGGCCAGGGGCGCCCTTGCCGCATCCGGCGCGGATATCGCCGTAGCCGTTACGGGTGTGGCCGGACCCGGAGGGGGCACGGTCGATACGCCGGTGGGTACCGTATGGATAGCCCTTGCGAGCGCGGTTTCTCCCGGAGGCGACGACGCGGTGAAGGGGGGCGGGGTTTTTTCGGCACGATACCGGTTTCGCGGATCGAGAAGGCGGGTACGCGCGGAGACCGCCCTTCGCTCGCTCAGGCTGCTTGCGGCACAGCTTGACAGGTAAAACGCGCTTTACTATACTGTTTTCATAGTCCTGTCTTTTTTGGGAAAATCCGACAAACAGCATGTCTTGTAAGATACGCCCTTATACATTTTTCACGGAGTAATCCAATGGCAGCAATCAGAAGACGCCGAACCGCCGAGAGCGCGGATGATATGGCGCAACAAAATCCCGACCAGGCGAGCCTGGATCTCGGGTCTGAGGAACGGGCCGCGGCAGTCGCGGACGATTCCCGCCAGGGAATGACGGAAACGGCCGTCGCCGAGCCGTCCGAAAAGCGGGTGGTTGTCAGACCGCGGGTCAAACGAAAGGGCGGATCCTTCGACGGCGCCGCTCCGGGACGGGACAATCCCCATCGGGACCATAGAGACGGACGCGACGGACGCGACAACCGCGACAACAGGCGGTATCGGGACAACGGGCACGACGCGCGGGATTATCGCGACGAACTGAGCCCGCAATACCAGGCCAACCAGGCGGCGCAAGACGCCGAAGCGCAGCGAGATAACGAAAACAAGCCGAAACTGACCATCAACGAACTGACCCGGATGGGGATGCATCCCCTCCGCGAACTTGCGACCCAATACGGGGTTCCCCACGAAGACATGGTCGCGATGAAGAAGCAGGAGATAATCTTCCAGATCCTGAAGGCCCATACGGAACACGGCGGAATCATCTTCGCCTCGGGTTCCCTGGAGATCCTTCCCGACGGATACGGATTCCTGCGCTCCCCCCAGAACAGCTACCTTCCCGGTTCCGACGACATCTATATCTCGCCGAGCCAGATACGGCTCTTCAACCTCAAAACCGGCGATACCGTATACGGGCAGGTTCGCTCGCCCAAGGAAGGGGAGCGGTTCTTCGCCCTCCTTCGCGTCGAAACCGTCAACTTCGACGAGGTTTCCTCGGCCCAGAGCCGGATACCCTTCGACAACCTGACGCCGCTGTATCCCGACGAGAAGCTCAACCTGGAGATGCAGAACGGCGAGATATCGACCCGGATCATGAATCTGTTTTGCCCGATCGGCAAGGGTCAGCGAGCGCTCATCGTGGCGCCGCCCCGGACCGGCAAGACGATCCTCATGCAGAGGATCGCGAATGCCATCACGGAGAATCACCCCGAGGTCTATCTCATCGTCCTTCTCATAGACGAGCGACCCGAGGAAGTGACGGACATGGAGCGGACCGTCAAGGCCGAGGTCATTTCCTCGACCTTCGACGAACAGGCAACGCGCCATGTCCAGGTCGCCGAGATGGTCCTCGAGAAGGCCCGACGGCTTGTCGAGCACAAGCGCGACGTCGTGATCCTTCTTGACTCCATAACCCGCCTCGCGCGCGCCTACAACCAGACCGTGCCTACCTCGGGCAAGGTCCTTTCGGGAGGCGTTGACTCGAACGCCCTGCACAAGCCCAAGCGCTTTTTCGGCGCCGCGAGAAACGTCGAGGAAGGCGGAAGCCTCACGATAATAGCGACCGCCCTCATCGAGACCGGAAGCCGTATGGACGAGGTCATCTTCGAGGAGTTCAAGGGTACCGGAAACATGGAAATCAACCTTGACCGCAAACTCTCGGACCGCCGCCTCTTTCCCGCCGTCAGCATCAAGAAGTCCGGGACGCGAAAGGAAGAACTCCTCCTTACCGAGGAGGAAATTCAGAAAATATGGGTGCTTCGCAAGGTCCTGAACCCCATGGACGACACCGAGATCATGGAGCTCCTTATTGACAGGATGAAGAAATCCAAGAATAATGAGGCGTTCCTCAGGTCCATGAATACCGGCTCCGCCGCCATGGACTAAGGATACCGTTTCTAAAGAAACCGGCGAAGGGCCCTCGGGATTCCTTCGTTGCTGCGTCGGAACGAATCGCCTGTGTGGCGCAGGGAGCCTTTGGCCCCTTCCGGCGAGCTTCCGCCCCTGGCGGGAGCGCGTTTATTAGAGACACGTTTTGGAGGCTTTTATGAAAGAGGGAATCCACCCCGCGTACAACGAGACCAAGATCAAGTGCGCATGCGGAAACGTCATCGAGACCCGGTCGACGGTTAAGGATATCAGCGTTGAAATCTGCTCCGCTTGCCACCCGTTCTTCACCGGCAAGCAGAAGCTCGTCGATACCGCCGGTCGTATCGACCGCTTCAAGAAGCGCTACAATATCAAAGAGAACTGATTCTCCCTTGAGAGGACAGTTCGGGCACGACGCGAAAGCGGCAAACCCGCAAAAAAACCGCCGAAAGGCGGTTTTTTTGTCCCCGGACAAGTAATCGCGTCCGGCGCCCGGGCGCAAACCCGCGAACCGCGGCCCTGAGCCCTTTCCGTTACGCACGGATCGCCATCTTCACGTTGCAATCCGTCGGCGGTGTGATACAATTATACCGTCAATTAAAAACGGAGGAAGCAATGGTTGGGGAGCAACTGTACGGCTTTAAAAAAATCGGCGCCATGCTCGAGATGATGAAAAGCCCGGTCATGAAAACGCTGACGCCTCGTCAGCTGATGGCCATGAATTACGTAGCGAAAAACAGCAAACTCACGAGGGTCGGAGACCGGGTGTACATGAACACCTTCACGCCCTATTTTCCGTCGCTCGCGTATGAACGGTACGTGTCGGGGATACTCAAGACCGTCGAGGGAACCCCGACGCCCGTAATGATGAATTTCGCGGTTACGGCCAACTGCATCTGCAACTGCTGGCACTGTTCATTTTCCGACCGAACGAAGAAAAACCAGCTTTCCGTGGCGGAATTGCGCGACGCCATCGGCCAGGTCCAGGAACTCGGTACGAGCATGATCGGTTTCACCGGCGGAGAGCCCCTTTTGCGGGACGACATGGAAGAAATCCTTTCGATCGTCGGAGACCGCTCCATGTCGCTCATGTTCTCGACCGGTTGGGGCCTGACGAGGGAACGTGTGCGCTCCCTCAAGTCTGCAGGCCTGGGGATACCCGTGGTAAGCCTTGACCATTACGATCCCGCGAAGCACGACAAGAGGCGGGGCAAGGAGGGGATGCACGCCATCGCCATCAAGGCGATCGAGATGTATCAGGCCGAAGGCATGTACGTCGCCGTTTCCTTCGTCCCGGACCACGAGCTCATATCAGACCGGGACGAACTCTACAAGACGCTCGCCTTTTTCAAGTCCCTCGGCGTGAACGACATGCGGCTGACCTCTCCCATCCTGTCGGGTCACCTCACGGACCGTCCCGAGGAGAAGCTCTCTAGGGAAGACGTCGCGCGCGTTGAAGAGGTCCAGCGCTTTCTCGTCAAGAACAAGGGGTACCCCGCCTGTTTCGCCTACGACGTGTTCGAGGGCGAGAAGTTCTACGGCTGCGGTGCCGGCTTCCACTTCATCTTCGTCGACTCGTCGGGCAATTGCTGCCCCTGCGATTTCTGTTCAGTCACGCTCGGCAACATGCGCGAGCGGCCGATCCGCGAGATATGGGGCGAGTACACGAAGATATTCCGGGCCCCGGGGTGTTCGTGCTACGCGAACGCGATCAGCAACTCGATCGCGGAGTTGAACACGACCGTACGTCCGCTTTCGGTGGACCAGTCGCGCGAGATAATCGCGAAATGCCCTTCGTTTACGCCCGGCCGGGTACCGAGATTCTATCGCAAGATGGGATTCAAATGGAGCCAAGACCTGTTGCGACATGAGTGACGATTCCTCTCCGATCGTATTCTGCCACGGCCTTTTCGGATGGGGAGAGCGTCAGCTCGGAGGCTATCCCTATTTCGTGTGCGCGCGAAGGCTCGAGAGACGGAATCCGCGGCTCTGTCCGCCGTTTCTCTTCCCCTCGACGGGACCGATCTCCTCGGTCCACGACCAGGCTTGCGAGCTTTTCTATCAGCTGAAGGGCGGACGCGTCAATTACGGAAGGGAACACAGCGAGCGTTTCGGACACGCGAGGTACTCGCGCGACTATACGGGCCAGGGGATGTATCCGCAATGGGACGAGGCCCATCCCCTCGATTTCGTGGCCCATTCGATGGGCGCCCCTGTCGTGCGAAAACTTCAGCATCTGCTGGAAACCGGCTTTTTCGGGGCCGAGGACGGCGTGAGCTACGGTACTTCCTCGCGCTGGATCCGTTCGGTAACGACCGTATCGGGCGTTCACAACGGATCGACGCTGACCTGGATCCTCGGCGCTGACGAGGATACGGGAATCGCCAGGGGCGACGCGACCGCGCTCAGGATCCTCACGCGGCTGATCACGCGCTACGCGGCCCTTCAGCAGAAATCAAGGAGCCTCACCGAGTGGTACGACCTCCATCTCGAGCAATGGGGGATCGAGCGCAATTCCGATGTCCAGGGCTCGTTGTCCAGGCTTTTCGAGGATCCGGCCTTCTATGCCTCGAAGGACTGGGCGCTCCACGACCTTACGCCAAACGCGCTCGAGGAGCTTAACGCGGAAACGCGCGAGTACGAGGGTACCTGGTACTTCAGTTACGTGACGAGATCGACACTCTCGTTCGCGCTCCGGTTCGACGTGCCGATTCCCTATTGGACTCATTTCTTCCTCGTTCCATTCGCGCTGAGGATGGGCCTTTTCAGGCCGAAGAGCGCGCGCTGGAAGGGCGTGATAGACCGGCGATGGCGGCCCAACGACGGAATGTGCCCCGCCTGGTCGCAGGACCGCCCGAAGCTCGGCCGGACCGCGGATGAATCCGGGCCGGCGAAGGGCGTAGCAAGAAGAGCAAGAACGCCGGAAGGCCTCGCGAGCCTCGACTCCGGCGTATGGCATCTCGTGCAGCGTTTCAGGAAGATCGATCACGGCGAGCTCGCGATGATCCCGCATTTCCTGCGGCTCCGTCACGGAACCCGCGTCTACAAAAAAATAGTCGAAACAATCCTGCAGGTAAGGAAGACGCGATGAGCGAAGATTGCGCGAAGTGCCTTTTGAGAAGCGACCAGATCATCAAGCCTGACGAAATTCCCCTGATGACCCAGTACATCCCGTACCGGATGGTGCGGGCAATCGGCGAGCTTCCGTGCTGCTTTTTCGAGAGGAAGCTCGAGTTGCTCACGGGCGTTGTCGTGTACTTCGACATCGTCGGTTTCACGGCCACGGTCGCGAATCACGTAAACGCGGGCAGGGACGTCGGGAAGCTTTCCGACATCTTTCGCGCGTATTACAGCCTGATCATCGAAACCATACAGTCGATGGGCGGATCCGTTTTCCAGTTCGCGGGCGATTCGCTGCTCATTTGCTTCGAGCGGTATTACGGCGAAAGCGACGAGCAAAACTGGCGCAGGTCCCTTACCGCGATGGATGTCGCCCTCGAGCGGAGTAACTCGTACAACGCCGGCAACAGCGGCGTGAACGGATTCGTGCTTGATCCAAAGATCGGGATCGGTTTCGGGCAGTTTCACCAGATACTGCTCGGGGACAGGACTCGTTTCATCACGCCCGTCATAGCGGGAGCCGCGGTAGACGAGGCGATCTCCAGCGAACGCGGCTGCAACGGGCGCGAGATACTGATAGGCGAGCGGGCCTATCAGTTCGCGTGCTCGGTCGGAATGCGCGAATGCTTCGCTGAGAAGGGCTCGGGCTATCTTCTGCTCGGCCTTCCCGAGGACTTTCATGATACGGTCGAACCCCCCGCGTTCTGCGACGAACGGCTTCTGTTCGAGAATCCCCGCTACTACAACAGGATCAACGCCTTCATCAATCCGATGATCCAGCACCAGATCAAGACGCACTTTCAGGGATTCGTCGGCGAATACCGCGAGATCAGCTGCGCCATGGTCCGGTTCGACGGTTTCTTCACGCAGACGAACGACGAGTTCAACCTCGTCGAGGGGTACGGAAACCTCAATGCGGTATACAGCCTCGTGCAGGACAAGGCGACCCGCTACGGCGGCTTCTGCACGACTCCCGACCTGTCGGACAAGGGCACGGTTTTTCCCATCTTGTTCGGTGCTCCGGTCGCGCTCGAGAACAAGGAACGCAACGCCGTGCTGTGCGCGGACGAGATCCTGAGGGCGACGAGGGAATTCGCGTTCATATCGTCGGTGAATATCGGCATCGCCACGGGTGACGTGTATTGCGGCGAGTTCGGCGGCATCACGAGAAAGGACTACTCGGTCGTCGGAAGCATGATTAACCTTGCCGCCCGGCTCATGATGACCGGCGAGCGGAATGCCGTGTTCATGGACGAGACGACGAGGAGGAAAACCGAGAGCCTGTGCGACGTCGAATCCGCGAAGGGAATCTACCTGAAGGGTTTCTCGCGTGAGCAGGCCGTGTTCCGGTTCGTCGATCTCAGAAAGGAAAAGCGGTCGGACAAGAAAAGGGTAGGCATGATAGGCCGCGACCGCGAACTCGCGAGGCTTACCGAGTCCTTCAGGGAGTCGCTGAAAGGCGAGATCAAATTCTGTCCCGTCATAGGCGACGCCGGCATGGGAAAGTCCTACCTTGTCGAGAATTTTCTCGAAGGCCTTCCGGACCTGTGCCCAGAAGTCCGTGTGCTGTTCGGAAGCTGTTATCAATACGAGGAATCGACGATATTCTTCCCGTGGAGAAGCATCATCAAGTCGGTCGTCGGAATAGAGGAGGAGATGCCGAACGAGGGAATGCTCGCGCGCGTCACGGATATCTTCCGCGAGCGGTTCGCCATCACCGACCTTGTCTGGATTACCTTTTTCATGAACATGCTCGGCTACGATTTCGAGGAACATGAGGCGGTGAAGGAAATCGACGTCTCGATCAAGCAGGACCGTTTCTTCGCCTTCGTGTACCGCATCCTCGTCGAAAAGGCTCGCGAGACGCCGATCGTGGTGGTAATCGAGGACATCCACTGGAGCGACGCGGTATCTCTCAAGATGCTCGAATACCTCATCAACGGCACCGCGACCGCCTCGCTGTTCGTCATTCCCGTGTCGAGGGAATCCGAAACGATCATCTCGTTCTTCAACAAATATGCGGTTCCCTTCATGAAGCTCGAACAGCTGCGCCCGGAGTCGGCCCGCCAGCTCGCGGCGCTGCTTCTTAACATGGATCCGCCCGAACAGGCACTGGTCGACAAGATCGTCAACACGTCTGACTCGAATCCGTTTTTTATCGAGAACATAGTCCAGAACATGATCGAGAGCGGAGTGCTCGTGGAGGCTTCGAACGGAACGTATTTCCTGTCGAAGGACATTAAGAGCATCAACATACCCTCGTCCATACAGAATATCATACTCGCCCGCCTCAACTCGCTCCTCTTCGAGGAGCAGGTAGTATGCAAGACGGCGTCCGTCATAGGAAGGTCGTTCCTTTCCGACATACTTCGCGCCCTGGTGCCGGACGGTATTTCCGAGTATATCTTCCTGAACGCGCTCGAGAATTTCGAGACGCATAACCTCATATTGCGCGAAGACGAGCGAAGGAGCGCGTATTACTTCAAGCACATAACGATACGGGACGTGGTGTACAATACCATACTCGAGAGCACGAGAAAGGAACTGAACATCATGCTCCTTTCGTATCTGGAAAACCGGTATTCGGACAATATCAATGCCGTTGTCGAAAGGCTCGAGTACCACGCAAGCGAGGCCGAATCCTGGCCGCTCGTGTACAAATACGCCATGCAGTCCGCAGTCAAATCCGAAAAGCAGTTTTCCACCCTTGACGCGATCGTGCACTACCATAACGCGATAGACGCGCTGGGTAAGTTCGAGATCGAGGGAAAGGAAGAGAAGGTCAACGAGATCCACCTGTCCCTTGCCGCCGCCTATCGGAAGAGCAGCGACTACGAGCGTTCCCTGGAGATGTACGGCCGGATGCTCGAGGAGGAAGACCGGCCGTGGTACCGGGCCGCGATATTGCAGGGAATCGGGCAATGCAAGCAGGAGCAGGGACGCTTTGACGAGGCCGTTTCCGCGCTTGAGTCGTCGCTTTCCATTCTCGGCTACCGTGCGCCACGAAGCCGTGCCGCGACGTACGTGAGTATCGTCAAGGCGATATTCGCCCAGACCGCGAACCACTTCCTGTTCGGAAACAACGTGCGGGAACTGTCGGGGAAAAAGAGGGAATATTCCGAGATGCGCACGGACATCCTTTCCGTCCTCACGAAGCTCTACTATTTCGGAAAACCTGAGAAGATCGCGTGGGCGAGCGTCTGCAATCTCAACAATACGCTTTCGATACGCTCCATGAGCGACAAATGGGTGATGAGCGAGTGCAATTACGCCGTTTCCCTCGTTTCTGTCGGTTTTACGTCGCTCGGCCTTTCGCATTTCGAAAACGCGAGCAAGGTGGTCGCCCGTTCGAAAAGCAGGACCGCCGCCAGCATATACAAGTCGCGGTACGCGTACTACTTCCTGTTCTACAGCCAGCCGCACAAGTCCATAGACCTTCTTGAGGACGCGACAAACCACTTCCGCAGCATCGGTGAGATGTGGGAGCTCATGACGGGCCTCGGCGCGCTCGCCCAAAACTATTTCCTCATTGCTGACTTTCAGAAGTCAGAACGGGCCTATCTCGAGACCGAACGCGTCGCGCGAAAGCTCCATTCGACCATGCATATCGGCTGGTCGTACAACAAGGTTCCGTTCATCCGTTATCTGCAGGGTACCATGACCGCCGTCGAGGCGAAGACGATGCTCTCCGAGGGAATCGAGATGAGCGCCATCGTTGAGGATCACATGACGCTGTGCATCCATTACGGTCATTTGGCGTATATCGCGGAAAAGGAGAACGACATCGAGGGTGCCGTCAGAAACGCGAAAAACATACTCAGGGAAAACCGTCTGTATACCGTGCGCGTGCCCCACGTCAAGATCTCGTACGTCAACGCGGTCGAGGCACTCTGCTTCGCGCTGGAAAGCGGCGCTTCCTCGGTTCCCCGGGGCAAGACCGAGCGCATGGCGAAACGCGCCCTGGCGCGCGCGGTCAGGCTGGGAGAGACGTTCGAGCTGATTCGGGGGCCGGCGCTCCGCGCGGCCGCTAGGCTCGCCCTTCTCGGAAAAAAAGACGCGAAAGCCCGCGAACTTTGCTCGGCGGCGCTTGAATGCCTGTCGCGCAGCCCTTACGAATGGGAGCACGCGCAGGCGCTGGATTTGGCGGCGAGGTGTTTTCCCGAAAACGCGAGCGCCAATACGGCCCAGGCCGAGTTGATACGTAAGAAAATCGGGGTTGTCAGGAGATAGCCCGAAGTCGGATTCGCGCGCGTGACGCGGGAGCGGTTTGATGGCACGAAAAGGGGGAAGAGCGTGAGAACGGAAGCGATGAGATACGATCACCTGAAATCCTGGTGGAAACGGGCGCGCCAGGGCCTGTTCCGGTTTTGCATCTACGGCGCCCTGCTCGTCGCGGGGGAGGTCGCGTTTTACACGATCACGAAGGTCGGCCGCATAATTCCGCAGATTTCCTTCCTGTTCCAGTACGAGTGGCTCGTCGACCCCAAACTCGAGCTCGGCCACATCTGGGACATCGAGATACATACGCTGTTCGGACAGGCGAGCCTCTACATGTTCTTCGTGTACGCGACCATCTGCGTTTTCGGACTCGAACCCGCCTACCGCTTCATGAAAAAAAAAGACGTGCCGCTTATCCTTCGCGGCATAGTCTACATGTTCATCATCCTTGGTCTCGAGTGCGCCCTGGGATGGGTCCTCGTCTGGCTGACGGGTTGCCAGATATGGTACTACAGAGGTCCGGGCACGATATGGGTATACACGAGCTGGGCGATCGCGCCGATGTGGTTCATCTGCGGGCTGATATCGGAAAACGTCATAAACCTCATCGATTCCTTCGACGAGCTCAAGATGAACGTCTACGGGATCGCGCAAACGGGTTCGGGACCGAAAAACCAGATCGTGTTCATCAGTGACGTGCATATCGGGCCGCGGGGGAGGGACGGAGCCGACGCCGGCTGGTTCTTCGGCGTGTACGAGGTGTACCTGACCATTTTGCTGCACAAGATATCCCACGACAGGCGCGTCCGCGAGCTCGTGTTCGTCGGGGACCTCTTTGACGACTGGCTCTATCCCCCGGAAACGCGTCCGCTTTCCATACGCGAGACGATCGCGTCGTGGAGGGATTCCCTCTTCATGGCGCCCTTGCGCGCCTGTATCGAGAAACTGGACGCGGTGTGGTACATTTCCGGCAACCACGACATGCACGTACGCCAGGACGACCTTGAGGAACTCGCCGTGGGCGGCAAGAACATGAGGCTGGTAGACCACCTCGAGTTCGAGAAAAGCCACGTCCTTTCGTGCGGTACCGTCCTGGCGGTCGAACACGGGCACGAGGCGGATTTTTTCAACGCTACCGACAGGCATCCCGAGGCGATCCGCCACCTTCCGCTCGGCTATTTCGTCGCGCGCATTTTCGCCGCGACCGAATCCCAGACCGCGGGACCCGGCGTCACGGTCGACAAGCTGCTTCGCGCGGCGTACTCGCGGGTCGGAACCGCCACCCTCGTCGATAAAGGCGGCGAGTCGCGAAAGAGCCGCATGGGCCAGCTCTTCATACGGTTCTTTATCGACGCGCTTCTGGCGTACGTAAACGGGAAGCTGCCCGACGAGCGGCACCTCAACAACCGCACGAGAATTTACCTGCCGAGCGTCACGGGACAGGACGACGGCCAGGACTATGTCACGGTACGTCAGGTCAAGGAGTGCTACTCCTGGCTGCTTGAGGACTGGCTCAAGACCCGGTCCACGTCGTTTTTTGTGGCGACCGGGAAGAACGGGCTGGAGGGCTACGCGCGCGAGAAGTTCGGGCCGCGCGACTGGAAGCTCTGGTTTTCGCGGCTTTTTTCTGGAAAGCCCGACGATCTCTTCGTCATCATGGGCCATACGCACAGCTCCAGGCTCGAATACGTCATGGACCGGCAGAGGCAGGGCGTATACGCGAATACGGGCGCCATCTGCAAGAACGACAAACAGCGGGGCCCGAGCTGGGTCGTGGTGACCGATTCGCCCAAACGCGCGCGCGTGAGGGTCAAAAAACTCTGATCCGCGCCTTCAGCTCGGAACGGTGATCTTCCACAGCCGGTGGACGCGCCTGTCGCGAAAGTCCTCGGGGATGGAGGCTTCAGTCAGGTCGCGTACCGTCGTTCGCTCGTTGGCGGCCGCGCCGCCGATCTCGGCGGGATCGAATTTCAGGGAACGCGAGTTGCTTGAAAAATAGAGGCTTCCGCCGGGGGCGAGGAGGGCGAGACAGCCTCTGCAAAGGCTTGCCCAGTCCCGGTTGACGTCGAGGATGTCGACCGCGCGCTTCGAATTCGAGAAGGTCGGCGGATCGCATACTATGAGGTCCCAGCGCCGGCCCGAGCGCATGCTCGCCGCGAGAAAGGCCTTGACGTCCTCGCGGACGAGCGGGTAGCGGGATGCGGGGGATGACGGAAAGGACGCCGCGAAACCGTTCAGCGTCAGGTTCTCCGCGGCCCACGAGAGATAGGTGTTCGATATATCCACCGACGTTACGGACGAGGCCCCGCCCGCCGCGGCGTGAACGGAGAAGGCCCCAGTGTAGCAAAAAAGGTTGAGTACGCGCTTCCCTTCCGCCTCGGAGCGGACCATGGCGCGCGCGGGACGATGATCGAGAAAAAGGCCGGTGTCGAGATAGGCCGAAAGGTCGACGAGGAAGCGGGACCCGCCCTCGATGACGGTGACGCGTTCCCGCGAAACGGACACGCGTTCGTATTGCGAGCTTTCGCCGCGCTGGCGCTTGCGCATGCGCGTGTAGGCCAACTCCGGGTCTACGGAAAGGATGTCGGCGGCGGCCTCCTTCATGGCAAGGAGCCAGCGTTCCTCCTCCGCTTCGTCCTTTTCGTAGGGTCGCTCGTAAAGCGAGATGAGCAGGTGGCGCCGTCCCGTATCGGCCTCTTCATAGAGGTCGCACGAGAGCGGGATCTCGGGGATGTCGCGGTCGTATACCCGAAAGCAGCTAACGCCGGTGCGACGCGCCCATTTCCTGAGGTGCTTGTGGCGTTTGTCGAGGCGATTGGCGAAGATCACCGCCTGTTCCGCCGTCTTGCGCGCGGTCTCGTCCGCGGGTCCGTCGGTCGCGCTCATTCGTGCCTGGATGCGTTCATCATGACGCAGAGCATGGCGTACCCCGAGGTCAGGTCCTCTTTCTGGACCACGACCGTCTCGGGCACCTTGAGCTTGACGTTCGTGAAATTCCAGATGGCGGAGATTCCGGCGCCGACGAGGATGTCGGTTATCTCCTGGGCGTTCGACGACGGCACGGTCAGAATGGCGATGGTGGCCTTGAGGTTCCGTATCTGTATGGGAAGCGTTTCCAGAGAGAAGACGGGAACTCCGTGTATCGACGTGCCGATTTTCGAGGTATCGCGGTCGAAGGCCGCGCAGATGTGGAGCCCGTGGTAGTGGAACTCCTGGTAACCGGCCAGGGCGGTCCCGAGGTTGCCCGCGCCGATGAGTACGGCCTGCTGGATCTCGTCCCATCCGAGAAAATGCTCTATGGCCGCCATCAGGGCGACAACCGGATACCCTTTTTTCGGCTTGCCGACGATACCCGTTATGGCGAGATCCTTGCGAACCTGGATGGGTTCGAGATGGAGTTCCTGCGCGATGACGGTCCCCGAGATATACTCCTGCCCTTCCTCCCGCGATTGCCTGATTATGTGCAAATACGAAGGAAGCCGGCGAATGGAGGGGATAGCCGTTATCTTGTGTTTGGCCATGAAACGTCCTTGCTAATCGGGTTTTTTTTAACGATATACCCGAAACCGGGGAAAGTCAAGGTGTCGGGCATGCCGAAAGACGCCCGAGTACCCGTATGGAAACAAACCTCCGAATCGGCTATACTTGCGTCCATTCATTAAGCGTCGAGGAGTCAGCAGCCATGTACGACCCGGTTGATCCCAAAGTGAGCTTTCCCGCCGAGGAAGAGCGGATACTCGCGTTTTGGAGCGAACACGACATCTTCAAGAAGTCGATCGATAACCGCGCGGGAGCGGAGGAATTCGTGTTTTACGACGGCCCCCCCTTCGCGACCGGGCTTCCGCATTTCGGACACTTCGTGCCGAGCACGATCAAGGATATCATACCCCGCTATCAGGCCATGAAGGGCAAGAAGGTCGAGCGCCGTTTCGGCTGGGACTGTCACGGCCTTCCCGTCGAAAACCTCATCGAGAAGGAACTCGGTCTCAATTCGAAGACCGACATAGAGAAATACGGCATCGCCCGGTTCAACGAGGCCTGCCGGGCGAGCGTGCTCCGGTACGTCAAGGAATGGCGCGACACGATAACCCGCCTCGGCCGCTGGGTGGACTTCGACAACGACTACAAGACCATGGAACCCGATTACATGGAATCCATCTGGTGGGTGATGAAACGCCTGTGGGAAGAGGGCCTGCTGTACGAAGGCCACTATATTCTTCCGTATTGCCCCCGGTGCTCGACCGTGCTTTCGAACCACGAGCTCAACCTCGGCGGCTACAAGGACGTTCACGACCCCGCCATCACCGTGCGCTTCGCGGTGAAAGGAACGGTGAAGGGGAGCGCCGCCGAACGGACCTTCGCCTCGGGAGGTGACGCCGCCCTCGCGAACGGTTCCACCTATCTTCTCGCCTGGACGACTACCCCGTGGACGCTTCCGAGCAACCTCGGACTCACGATGGGACCCGACATCGATTACGTGATGGTGGCGGACGGAAATGACCGCTACATACTCGCCGAGGCCCGGCTTGGCGCCTATTACAAGGACCCGGCCTCGTGCTCGATCCTCTGGAAAAAGAAGGGCTCCGAGTTGCAGGGCCTGACCTACGAGCCGCTCTTTCCGTATTTCGCCGCCCTCGCGAAAAACGAGGACGGAAGTCCCGGCGCGTTCCGGACCTTCCTCGCGGACTTCGTCACCACCGAGGACGGAACCGGCATCGTTCATACCGCCCCCGGCTTCGGAGAGGACGACAACAAGGTCTTCAAGGGCACCGGCGTGCCCACGGTGTGCCCGGTGGACGCCGAATGCAGGTTCACTTCCGAGGTGTCCGATTACGCGGGCGTCTTCGTGAAGGACGCCGACAAGGCTATCATGGAGCGGCTCAAGGCGGAGGGAAAGCTCGTCAAGCGGGACCAGATACTCCACTCGTATCCCCATTGCTGGCGCTGCTCGAGCCCGCTCATCTATCGCGCCGTCGGAAGCTGGTTCGTCTCCGTGGAGAAGATCAAGGAGCGCATGCTCAAGGCGAACTTCTCCGTCACCTGGCAGCCGGCCCATATACGCGACGGACGATTCGGCAAATGGCTCGAGGGCGCCCGTGACTGGGCGATAAGCCGCAACCGCTTCTGGGGCAACCCGCTTCCCATATGGAAGTGCCCGGACTGCGGAAAGACGCTGTGCGTGGGAAGCAGGGATGAGCTCAAGGCCCTTTCGGGGACGTACCCGGAAGACCTGCACAAGCATTTCGTGGACGGCATCTCGGTCCCGTGCGAATGCGGCTCGGCGATGTCGCGCGTTCCGGAGGTACTCGATTGCTGGTTCGAGTCGGGCGCCATGCCCTACGCGCAGAACCACTATCCCTTCGAGAACAAGGATTATTTCGAGAGCCACTTTCCGGCCGACTTCATCTCCGAGGGACTCGACCAGACGCGCGGCTGGTTTTATACGCTGACCGTGCTCGCCGCCGCCCTCTTCGACAGGCCCGCCTTCAAGGCCTGCGTCGTCAACGGGCTCGTGCTCGCTACCGACGGAAAGAAGATGTCCAAATCGCTCCGCAACTATACCGACCCGAACAAGGTCGTCAACGAGTTCGGCGCGGACGCCCTCAGGCTCTTTCTCATGCACTCCGCGGTCGTGAAGGCCGACGACCTGAAGTACTCGGACGAGGGCGTCAGGGACGTCCTAAAGGGCATCCTGATACCGCTGTGGAACAGCTACAGCTTTTACGTCACCTACGCGAACATCGACGGAATAGGCCGTCCCGAGACCCGGAAGGCGCGCGAGGGTGGGGTTGAGAGCTCGAATCCCCTCGATCGCTGGATTCTTTCCATAACCGAAAGGATGGTACGGGACGTGTCCGAGGCCCTTGATGCCTACGACCTCTCCCGCGCCATCGACCCGATCGTCTCCTTCGTCGACCAGCTCAACAACTGGTACATACGACGGTCGAGGCGAAGGTTCTGGAAGAGCGAGAACGATGGCGACAAGCGCTTCGCGTACGACACGCTCTACTCGGCGCTCCGTAAGTTCGCCCTCGTGGCCGCTCCCGTCATCCCGTTCATCACGGAATCGATCTGGAGGAACCTGCGCGCCGGCGACGATCCCGAATCGGTCCATCTGGCCGACTATCCCGCGTACGACGCCGCGTTGCGCGACGACGCCCTCGAGTTCAAGATGGAGACCGTCCAGAAGGCCGTTTCCATGGGACGGAGCCTGCGTTACCAGTACAGCCTCAAGACCCGACAGCCGCTCAAGTCCGTGGAACTCGTGACCAGGAACCCCGACGAGAAGAAGGTCCTGCTCGAGATGGAGGAATCCATACGGGAGGAGCTGAACGTAAAGGAGGTCGTGTTCCACGACAAGGAAGACGAGCTCGTGGAGTACTCGGCCAAGGCGAATTTCAGGGTGCTTGGCAAGGAACTCGGACCCGCCATGAAGGTCGCGGCCTCCGCCATCGAGCGGATGACCTCGGCCGAGATCCAGTCGATAGTCGAGGGCTCGACCCTCAGCATCGACGTCGAGGGCAAGTCCGTCGAAGTAACCGCTGAGAAGATCGTGGTCAATCGGGTCGAGAAGGCGAACCTCCGCGTCGTGAACGAGGGGACGCTTACCGTCGCGCTCGACACCGAGGTGACCGAGGAGCTCCTGCTCGAGGGATGCGTGCGAGATCTCGTTCGCGGCGTCCAGAACCTCCGCAAGGAGCGCGGCCTCGAGGTCACCGACCGGATAGCCCTGTCGGTTTCCTCGAAGTCGGACGGCGAGGCGTCGGACCTTCTCAGGCGCGCCTTTGACCGTTTTGCCGATTACCTGAAGAGCGAGACCCTCGCCTCGAGCGCGACCTGGGTCGATGCCCCGCTGGGGAACGGGGCGGCCGAGATAGAGGCCGGCGACTTCGCGTGGATGGCGGACCTTGCGCGCGCGTGACGCGGCCAGGACGGCATCGCTTTATCTCGCGGTCGCGGCAATCCTCTTTCTTTCCTCGTGCGCGACGTCGCCGTACGCCTTTCGGCAAAGCCCGCTTTCCGTCATGGGTGCCGGCGCGGATGCCTGGATAGTCGTTCCCGTGGGCGCGCATCGCGCCCTCGTCGAGCGGGTCGCCTCGGCGAAGGGCTTTTCTGTATCCCCGTCGGCCCTGGACCGGACGAGCGTCCTCTATATCGGCGTTTATCCCGCGCCATCCGCAACCCGCGACGGGTCTTCCGGACCGAAAGCGGAGGCCGGTGACCTCCGCGCGGAAGCTAGCGCCGACGTCCGCCTCTTGGCGACGGGATCCTTCCCGAAGAGCGCGAGTTCGATTGTCTTTCCGAGGGCCCGCGGATGGGAACGCGCGGGAACGGACCACGGGGTCGCCTGGTACCGCTCCGGATCCATGGGGGCTGCCATACCGAGATCCGGGCTTTTCGCCATGGCCCGGGACTTTCCCGCGCTTCTTTCCAATTTGTCGAGCCCGGTCTCCGTTCCGCCTTCGATACCCGCGGATTTCGAGGCCTATCTCGAATCTCCCGGTATCGACGGACGCGTCGCCTTCATGATGGCCTCGCCCGAAGCGGGGCTTGCGGGATTTCTCCCCGCGGGCATGACGTTGCCGCTTGATCACGCGCTTTTTTTCGCTGACAGGGTAGAAGCGGGCCCTTCTGGCGGCTCAGATACCTATGCCCTTACTGGCTACCTAGAGGCGCGTGACGAACGCTCGACGCGCGCCGTCGCGGCCCTGCTCAGGCTGGCGACGGGCACCCGTCCGCGAATCCAGGGCGACCGCGTATACCTGGATAACTGGCAGGTTGACATCGACACACTTGCCGCGTTCGCGGGATTATGAGTATCTTTGTTCATACGCAAAACACACGCGAGAGGTGCTGATATGCCTACCTATGATTACGCATGCGACTCGTGCGGGCACACGTTCGAGGCCGTGCAAAAGATGACGGACGCTGCCCTGAAGGACTGTCCCGAATGCGGGAAGTCCGTGCGACGGGTCCTTACGGGCGGAATCGCGATAAGCTTCAAGGGAAGCGGTTTTTACGTCAATGACGCGAAGTCCGCCTCGACGGACGGAAAAAAAACGGGTTCGTGCCCGGCATCGGGCGCCACGGCCTCCAGGGACACAAAGGGAGCCGCACCGTCCTGCGCGTCCTGCCCGGCCGCCGCCTCGGGCCAATAGCCCCGCGGATACGGGAATACGCGAAACGTGGCGAAAAAACCGAAGTTTTTCTGTGAATACTGCGGGACCGAGGTAAAAGGGAACGATCGCGTTTGCCCGCACTGCGGGAAATTCTTCGCCTCCGTCCGGTGTCCCTCGTGCGGGTTTTCCGGTGCCTCGCGTGATTTCCGCTCCGGCTGTCCCGTTTGCGGCTATGCCTTCGGAAACGGCGGTCGGGACGAGGGGATTCGCGGAGGAAAGCGCGCGCGCCAGACGGCGGACCCCCTTCCCTGGTGGGTCTTCGCCGCCCTTATCGCGGTTGCCGCGCTGCTCTTTGCCGTGATACTGAAAGCGAGTTAGTCAGCCGGATCGGCGGGGTATCGGTATATGCCGTCAGTTTCCCGCGGCGGCCGAGCCGACGGCCTGAGAGCCGACCACGCCCTCTATCGAGGTCACGAGTTCGGCGGCGGGATTCGCAAGATCGAGAATCATGAAATTGCCCGATTTCCTCACGACGCACACCGGGGCGTATTCCGTGCCGTCTATCATGAGGGTGCATTGCGGGATGCGTTCTCCGGGCGAAAGGTCCGAGACGGCCGACGGGGAATCGGGCCTGAACATGAGCGTCGTGGCCGATATCGAGTCGAGCTTGCCCGTGATTATCATGTCGCTCAGGGGATTGGTGAACATGAATACCATCCGTTCGCCGACGGCATCGCAAACGCGCGGAAGCGACTCGGCCCCCACGTACCGGTAGCGCGAAAAGACCTCGACGAGGCGGGGCACGTCGTTTCCGCCGGTCATCGTTTCGCCGACGATGGCCTGAACGCCGATATGGACCGCCTTGTCCGCGTCGTCGGCGGTGAACCTGTCCGTCACGAGCAGGACGATGACGGTGCGGTCCTTTCCGGTGTCGGAGCGGATGTACTGCACGATGGTTTTCCAGTGGCGCGGGAAGTCGCCCGCGCTGATGAACACGGCGTCGGGGGAAATCTCGTCGACGTTGTCGAGCGCCTTGACCGGGGACCTGTAGCGTATTATGTCAAAACCGTACGGCTCGATGGTGTCCGATATGGCGCGAACTGAGACGTCGGTATCCGCTATGAGCAGTGCTTTCATCGCGTTTCCTTTTTATCACTCGGTACCGAGATTGTCGACCTTGTAGTCGTACACCCTCCAGATACCGTCGCGCGAGGAGAGATAGTAGGTGAAGCGTTTTTTCTCGCGGAATTTGTTGTAATCGAACCACTCGATAACGGTCACCTCGCCCTCGTTTTCGGTGTAGGAGGTGCGCTCGATGCGGAAATCGACCGGTATCGTCGAGATGTCCTTGTCGACGATGGACTGGGAAAGGTCGAACTTGTAGTTTTCGAGTAGTTCGTACCGTTCGCGTTCGGAGCCCTGCTTGAACCGGCGTCCGCGGGCGGGATCCCGGGCTATCATCTGCTCGAGATCGAGGTAGAGGAAGAACTGGTCCCAGCGCGATTTTTGGCGCGCGGTCAGGACGTACGAAACGACCTGGTCGGGGGGGATGGGCAGGGGCTGGAGAACCTCGGCGGTCACGGGCGAGAGGGGAAGTACGCGCGTCGCCGACGCTACGGGAGAGGGCTTGACCTCGAGCGTCAGGCGGTTGGACCTGATAACGGGTTCCAGGTCGCCCGAAAGCCGCTTGAGCTCGGGATAAAAGGCGCAGTCGAGCACGTATATGCCCGGTTCCGCGATGGAAAGGTAGTCCTTGACGTTTTCCGAGAAGGAAAACGACTCGCCGGGCTCGATGCTTACCTCCCTGAAGTACACGTGCTTGTTCGAACTTCGTTTCCTGAGCCAGGTCGCGGTATGGTCGAGCTGCATGCCCTTCATCGTAAGCGCGCGAAAATCGACGCTGAATATGCGGTCGTCGGCAAGCTTGAAGCGGATGGTTTCGGGACTTCGGTTCGTTATGGTCAGTTGTATAGTGACGGGCTCCGAGGGGCTGTTTCCGGGATAGTAAATCACGCGATCGAGAAAGCGGATCGAAACGTCGGCCGCGAGTGTTGACGCGGCCTCGCCGCTCCCGGGCGTGCCCGTCTGGGCCGACACGGGGGCAATCAATCCCGCAAAGAGAGCAACGCACGCGATAAACGGAAAGAGTTGTTTCACCTGAAAATCTCCCTTTTTCATTATATCGGCCTTTTTATGTTGCGTCATTAGTGGTAATATCCCGTCGGTATGGACATTGAAAAACTGACAAACGAGATACGCCGGTGGTCCGGAATGACCGGCGTGATTCGTCGTCTGAAAGAAAACCGTTGGCCATGTGAAATCGAGGGCTTGCAGGGGGGCTTGCACGCCTTTTTCCTGTCGGAATTCGCGCGCAACGAGCCGGGCCTTCTCGTCATCGTCGTCCCGACCGAAAAGGACGTCGAGATACTCCATTCGGATCTCGAGCTCGGCGGCCTTGAAAGCGCGGTGTTCCCCTGGTGGGGCTCCATCGCGTACAGGCCGGTGGCTCCGGGCGCCGCCGTGTTCGGGGAACGGGCCGCGGCACTCGCGCGCCTGTGTCCGACGGCCGCGCGGGCGGCGGGCACAGGCGCGAGCGTCCCGGCGGAAACGCGCGTTCTCGTGATGACTGAACGGGCCTTCCTCACCCCGGTCCCTCCGCCCGCCTATTTCGCCTCGCTGATCACCGAGATCGCCGTCGGACAGTCGTTCGATCCGACCGCCTTCGCGGTGAAGCTCTCCTCGCAGGGCTACGTTCGCGTTCCCCGCGTCACCGTTCACGGGGAGTTCGCCCTCCGCGGCGAGGTTCTCGACGTCTTCCTTCCCGGCGAGGCCTACGCCCGGCGAATCGTCTTTGATTTCGACACCGTCGAGAGGATAACCCTCTTCAACCCCGAGGATCAGAGCTCGACCGGTTCGGTTCCTTCGATGCTGGCGTACCCCGCGCGAGAGGTCCTGTGGACCGAGGACCGCCTCGAGGCCCTGTCTGAGCGGCTTCGCGAGGCCAGGGAGTTCTCGGACGGCGCGCGTCCGCTCGTTGAGCATCTCGCCTCGCACGGCACCTGCGAAGGCGAGGAACTCTTTTTCCCCCTCGCGTTCGACGCCCCGCACTCGGTCGCGGACTATCTTGAGGTCTGGAATCGCGAGCTCGGCGAGGCCTTCCCCGCGACGATCCTTTTTGTGGACTACGACCGGCAGGAAAACGCCCGGGAGAGCCTCGAGCGGGAGTATCTCGGACTCTACCGGAAGGTCCGCGCCGCTGGAACGGAAGAGGGCAGGAACCCCCTCCTGGCCGAGCTTCCGGAGCCATCGAAGGAGCTCCTTGACTTTCGAGCGGTTTCGCTCGCGTGCTCGCGCCGAATCCTCCTCCGCACGATTCACGGGGGCGATTCCCGCCCGGGTGACCGCGTCCGGATAACAAGCGACCCCGCGAGGAGCTTTTTCGGCAACATCGTCTACCTCAAGGAGGAGCTCGCGAACCTCGCGTCCGACGGCTGGAAGGTCTACGTGTTCGCCGAAAGCGAGAACCAGGCCCTTCGCGTCGGCGAGCTTTTGAAGGGCCTCCCCGTCACGATCGTTCCCCTTTCGCTTTCCACGGGTTTCGCGATACCGGAACTGAAAATCATCGTCATCCAGGAAAACGAGATATTCGGGCGACGCAGGCACATTCCCCGCTCCGTCAAGCACGCCAAGAGCGCGGTTATCGACACCTTCGTCGAACTCAATCCCGGCGACTACGTCGTGCACGTCAACTACGGCATCGGGCGCTTCTTCGGCATCGAGCGCGTGAAGGCCCTCGGCAACGAGCGGGACTACATCAAGCTCGAGTACGCCGAGGAGGAGACCGTCTTCATCCCGATCGAGCAGGTCAACCTCGTCCAGCGGTATATCGGGAACGAGGGGGACACGCCCCGGCTCGACCGGCTCGGATCGAAGAGCTGGGAGAACCGCAAAAACAAGGTCAAGAAGTCGGTTGAGGACATTGCGGGCCGCCTGATCGACCTCTATTCCAAGCGAAAGGCCGCGCAGGGCTTCCCCTTCCCGAAGGACGGCGAGTGGCAGAACGCCTTCGAGGCCGCCTTCCCCTACGAGGAGACCGACGACCAGCTGACCGTGGCCGCCGAGATCAAGGCCGACATGGAGAAGCCCGTTCCCATGGACCGGCTCGTGTGCGGAGACGTCGGGTACGGAAAGACGGAGATCGCCATGCGCGCCGCCTTCAAAGCGGTGATGGGCGGCAAGCAGGTCGCCTTCCTCGCCCCGACGACGCTCCTCGCCGAACAGCACTATGACACCTGCGTCGAGCGGTTCGCCAAGTTTCCCGTGCGCGTCGCCCAGCTTTCGCGGTTCGTCGCCCCCGCCGAGCAGAAGAAGACCCTCGAGCGGCTCGCCGCGGGAGAGGTCGACATCCTCGTCGGCACGCACAGGATCATCCAGAAGGACGTGCGCTTCAAGGACCTCGGCCTCATGATCGTGGACGAGGAACAGCGCTTCGGCGTCAAGGACAAGGAGCGGCTCAAGGAGCTCAGGACGAACGTCGATTCCCTCGCGCTCTCCGCCACGCCCATTCCGCGCACGCTCCACATGAGCCTCCTGAAGATCCGCGACATGAGCCTCCTCGCGACCCCGCCGCAGAACCGGCATCCCATAGAGACCGCGATCGGCGAGTTCAACCCGGACCGCGTCGCCGCCGCCATCCGGCGCGAGGTCGAGCGGGGCGGACAGGTGTTCTACCTCCATAACAGGGTCGAAAGCCTCGAGGAGACGCGCGTCATGCTCGATGGTCTCGTTCCCGAGATGCTCGTCGATACCGCGCACGGGCAGATGGGCGCGAACGAGCTCGAGGAGCTGTTCCGGCGTTTCAAGATGGGCGGCTTCCACGTGCTCATCTCGACGACGATCATCGAGAACGGCATCGACATCCCGAACGTCAACACGATAATCATCGACCGCGCGGACATGTACGGCGTGTCCCAGCTCTACCAGCTGAGGGGACGCGTCGGACGGTCGGACCGCAAGGCTTTCGCCTATCTTTTCTACCCGGAGGGACGGGCCATATCGGAGATCGCGATGAAACGGCTGCAAGTCATATCGGACTTCACCGAACTCGGGAGCGGTTTCAAGATCGCCATGAAGGACATGGAGATCCGCGGCGCGGGGAACCTCCTCGGGCGCGAGCAGTCGGGCGATATCTACTCGGTCGGCTTCGACCTCTACCTCCGTCTCCTGGAGGAGGCCGTGATGCGGCTCCGGAACGAAGGCTTCGAGGAGGAAACGGAGGCCCTGCTCGAGCTCGAGTATACGGGCTTCATCCCGGACGCGTATATCGAGGTGCCGCAAACGAAGATGGAGGTGTACAAGAAGATCGCCTCCGTTTCGCGGCAGGAGGAGCTCGAGCGGGTGTACGCGGAGCTGCAGGACCGGTTCGGTCCGATACCGGACGAGGTGCAAAGCCTTCTTTCCCTGGCGGAGATCCGCATCATCTGCAAGCGGCTTTCGATCGCCGTTCTCCGTGAGCGCTCCGGTTCCGTCGAGGTCGTCTTCTCCAGGGTTTCGAAGGTCTCCGTCGAGCGGCTCCTGCGCATGATGCGCGAGTCGGCCGGGCGCGTGAAGCTCGATCCGAAGCGGCCGAACGTGATACTGCTCGAGACGGGAAAGATCGGGCTCAAGGAAAAAAGCGAATTCATCAGGGAGCGTCTCGACTCGCTCGCCGCGGGATGAAAAGACCGGCGCGGAGGCCGAAAGGGAGTACAGCATGATACGGGCGTTGGCGCTAGATTACGGAAATGTCGTCTCGGAGAGCCAGGACACCGGGTGTTACGCGCGCATGGCCGCCTTGAGCGGCCTCAGCGAGGCGTATTTCAGGGAGGCGTTCTGGCGGTACCGGCCGGCCTACGACCGCGGCGACTTAAGCGGCGTCGAGATGTATCAGGCGGTACTGCGCGAGGCCTTCGGCGGGGGCGAATCCCCCGATTCGGCGGAAACCGGCACGAGGCGGGAACTCGCCGAGGCGCTCCTCGCCGAGGATCTTGCCTCCTGGCGACGCGTGTCCCGGCCCGTTACCGAGTGGGCCCGCTCCCTCCAGGGCCAGGGTTACAGCCTGGCCATCCTCTCGAACATGCCGCATGATTTCCTCGAACGGTACGGGGATTCGATACAGCTCTTTCGCGAGGCGGACGTGGCGGTCTTTTCCTGTCAGGTTTCCCAGATCAAGCCCGAGCGGGCGATCTACGAGACCCTGATACGGCGGCTGGGCATGGACCCTTCGGAGATCGTATTTTTTGACGACATGGAGGCGAACGTGGCGGGGGCCCGGGAGGCCGGGATAAACGCCTTCCTCTGGACGGGGCTCGACCGAGCGCGTGAAGACTGGGCGAGCGTGACGGACCCGTCCCCGTTCTCGAGCCGGCCTATGTCAGAAGGACCGCGATAACCGGTATCGTCGCGACGGAAAGAAGCGTCGTTATGAAGATGATGGAGGAGCCGGTTTCCGTGTCCCCTCCGTACACCTCGGCGATAAGGCTCGTATTCGACGCCGCGGGCATCCCGGCCATGATTACCGTGATAGCGGCAAGCTGGTAGCCGACCCCGGCAGCGCGGCAGGCGGCCCAGGTCACGAAGGGCCAGACGCCGAGCCTGAGAGCGGCTACCGCGTAGAGTCTCCAGTCTCCCACGACCGCCTTGAGGGGCGTACGCGCCAGCATCAAGCCCACCACGATCATGGCAAGCGGTGTCGTGGTGCTTCCAAGAAGCTCCAGGGGCATCGCTATGGCCCGGGGAAGGGTTATTGAGCAGACGAAGAGGGCAAAGCCGACGAGCGCGGCAATGACATTGACGTTCAGCATCCTCACGAGCGGGAAGCCGAAACGGTATTTTCTGGCGGTTTCTCCCCGTTCGGATGTGCCGGAAACAATGGCGATACCCACCGAAAAGGCGAG
>LVBL01000150.1 GCA_001604405.1 Spirochaetales bacterium Spiro_10 | reverse complement strand
GGGAGTACGCGCAAAACTCCTTCCCGGTGACGCTTGGCGCGATGGGACTCAACGACGCGCTCAGGCAGCTGTGCGAGACGATGGACCGCCAAAGCGGGATTAGGATACGCTACGAATGGTCGGCGGGGACGGTCTCGCCGTTCACCCCGGCGCAGGAACTCAACGTCTATCGCATCGCCCAGGAGGCGCTCCACAACGTCGTCCGCCACTCGCTCGCCACCGAGGCGGTGGTCTCCGTCTCGGCGGAGCGCGGCGGGCACTCACTTCGCGTTCGGGACAACGGAACCGGGACCGCCGAGCTCGGCACGCGGAATTCCCGCGGGGAAAAGGAACGGGCGGCCACGGGCCTCGGCATGCGTTCCATGGAATACCGCGCGCACCAGCTCGTCGCCCGGTTTACGGTCGCCTCGTCGAAGGCCTCGGGCACGGAGATACGGGTCTTCGTGCCGGAATAAGCGCATTCTCTTATTCACAGAAGCGCCAAACCGCTGGTACAATGATACTCATGCCCGCGGTAACCGTCATGATAGTAGACGACCATCCCCTCTTCACGAAAGGGCTTTCGGCCCTCATCGGCGGAAACGGGCTCTACACGGTCGTCGGCGAGGCGACTAACGGCGCCGGCGCGCTCGACATCCTCGAAAAAAAGAAACCCAGACTCGCGATCGTCGACCTGAACCTCGGCAAGGAGGACGGACTCGACCTCATCAAGGCGATGAAGCGGGCGGCGCCGGACCTCATCGTGCTCGTGCTTTCGATGCTCGAGGAAGGCTACTACGCTGAACGCGCGCTCGCCGCCGGCGCGCAGGGCTACATCATGAAGGAAGAGGTCTCGGAGACGG
>LVBL01000149.1 GCA_001604405.1 Spirochaetales bacterium Spiro_10 | reverse complement strand
GGATCGGCGACGACGATTCGGCGTCCCTGATGCGTGATCTCGACAACCTGACCGAGGGACGCGTCGCCATCCGCGCGTACGCGCCCTCCGAGGTTCCCTCCGTCAGGAGCGGCAGGGAGAAGGTTCCCGTACGCTACCGTCACGGCCCGTTCGTCAAGAGCTTCGAGCGCATGATCTTCAGCTACGGCGCTCCCCTCTACGGAACCATCGACCCGACGCCGATCGTCGCGTTTTTCTTCACGCTCCTGTTCGGGATCATGTTCGGCGACGTGGGCCAGGGTCTCGTCTTCGTCCTCATGGGCCTCCTGCTCGTGTCGGGAAGGATACGGCCCTTGCGCGGATGGCGCCATTTCGGTCCCATCTTCGTCGCGATCGGCTGCTCGAGTTCCGTCATGGGCCTCCTTACCGGCGAGTTTTTCGCGAATTCCGAGGTTCTCAGGCCCTTCAGCCGCTGGGTCACCGGTCTCTTTGGCGAACCGAGAAACCATATTCTCGAGATGATGCCCTCGAAGGATTCCCTCGACAAGCTCATCGTGTTCTTCGGGTTTACCCTCTGCGTCGGTTTCATCATCAACTCGGTAGGACTCGTCATCAATATCGTGAACCAGTTCTCACTCGGAAAACCCGCGAAGGCGATATTCAGCAAAACGGGCCTTGCCGGCGCGCTCTTCTTCTGGTACGTGGTTTTCGCGGCCGTGCGCATCGGGACGGCCGGCGGACCCATCCGCTGGTTCGACGCCGTGTTCGTCGTCGTACCCCTTTTGGGCATCTTCTTCGCGGAACCGCTCACGCGCCTTTTCGAGGGCCATCGGCCGGTGTTGGAAAACGGGGCGTTTTCCGCGATAATCGAAGGAGTAGTAGAGATCCTCGAGGTAGTCTCGACCTACATATCGAACTCCGTGAGCTTCCTCAGGGTAGGGGCCTTCGCGCTTTCGCACGCCGTTCTGAGTTTCATCATCTTCACGATGTCGGACCTCGTCGGCGGCTCCCTTTCCGCGGGCGGAATCGTCATCGGAATCTTCGGGAACGCCGTCATCATCGTGCTCGAGGGCCTGATCGTGACCATCCAGGTAATCAGGCTGCAGTACTACGAATTTTTCTCGAAATTTTTCACCGAGACCGGCAGGGAATTCAAGCCCTTCCGGTTCGCGTACAAAAAATAGGCACAAGGAGCTTTGTATGAATCGTAAGTCGTTTGTTTCCGTTTGCGCCCTCATGACCGTGTCCGCCGCTGCGGTATTTGCCAACGAGGCCGTCGCCGCGCCAGCCGCGTCCGGCTCCCTTTCCGCCGTCAAGTATATCGCCGCGGCGATAGCGGTCGGCATCGCCTGCATCGCCGGCGGCATGGCCGTCGGCAGGATCGGAGCGGCCGCGATGGGCGCGATGAGCGAGAACGCCGAGCTTTCCGGAAAGGCGC
>LVBL01000068.1 GCA_001604405.1 Spirochaetales bacterium Spiro_10 | reverse complement strand
CCGGCTCGACGTGAGACTTGAAGGCGGTACATGCGTGTGTCGCTTTTTACGCCATGCAATGGAAATATGCCCTATACTCCTATGGGAGGGTGTGATTATGAAGAAAGGCATGCTTGTTCTTGTTCTTGCGAATCTTTCCATACTGCTATTTGCCGGACCATTCGGATTCAACAAGGGAATGAGCCTGAAGGACGTCACGGAGGTCTGTATAACCGCGCCTGAGCACCTAGCCGACGACAGATACATGGTGCTACCCCAAAAGACGCATCCCGATTTTGAAGTCTACATCGTGTGGATCAGTGACTCGCACGGACTGTACTATGTTAAGGCCATTAGCCGCGAAGTAACCACAAACCCGTACGGAACCGAACTTCAGGCCCTGTTCGCGACGATAGAAAACTCGCTCATAAACATCTATGGCGAGTCCCTGTTCAAGGATGAGATAGATCCGGAATCCCTCTTCAAGGACGAAAGACACTGGATGTACGCACTTCAAGAGGGCGCGCGAAAATACTACTCGACTTGGAGTAGCAACGGAGAGGCGCCTTTGAAGGATGCCCTCCTCTGCATCTGCCTCTACGCGACATCCGATGGAGAAACTACCGGCTACATCATGCTTGATTATGAGTTTGACAACCACGAAGCAGTTCGGCAAGACCTTGAGTCCGTATTCTAGAGGAACATCCCGCGATCGGAGGACCATGAAAAGAACCGCAACCCTTCTCCTTTTTCTCGCTCTCCTCTTGCCGGCCGCGGCCACGCCCGACCGGGGCGTGTGGGTCATAGACACCCTCGTGGGCGTGGCCGGTACCGGCGTCGTGATCAGGCAGTACGTGCTGGACACCCTGGGAAGCCACTTCCAAAACCGCGTCCAGACATTTCTCGTCGAAAAGGAACTCAAAACCAACAAGGTCCGCAAGATTGTCAAGATAGCCGACTACACCGAGACCGCCGACCTTGATACCGGCGAAATGACCCGCGACGGACGGGCGGAGGCCGCCCTGGCCGAGACCCTGCGGGACCACCCGGAGCTCTTTTACGGCATCGACTACGTCTTTCCGATAGGACTCCCGAACGGCCACAGGGAGAGAAGCCGGCTCGTCAACGGCGACATCGTCATACGGGATTATGACGGAACGGATGCGACCTACCCGCTCGGCGACTACATCAAACTTGACGCGCCGCCCGTGCGGATCATCCAGGAATACGCGCGCGGCAACTGGCGGATACTGCTCGTCGAATTCGGCGAGCCTTCATACGAGTCCAATTACTACCAGAAGATAATCGTCATAGGGCGGTAGCCGGGAATCGGCAGGAAACGCGAACCGAAAGGGGAATAACCATGAAGAAACATGACGCCTTGCTGCTCTGTGCCGTGCTGGTGCTCGCCGGGTGCGGCAAGAGGATAACGGTCGGTGACACGGTAATCAAAACAGCGCCCAATACGGAGGTCGAGTATGACGAGGCATCGGGCATCACGCGATTCCACCCGGCGAAAAACGCGCGCCTGCCGTTGTTCGGGATACTCGCGACCTTGGACCCGGAGTACCGGCACGGCGTCGACCCGGCGGGTATGGTCCTTGACGGAAAGCTTGCCGAGGACTTCCTGGCGGAGAACGCGCATGCCCGGTTCGTGATCCCGGCCGGTACCGTGTTTTCCTACAACAAGGACGGCAAGAGCTACGTCTTCGCCCTTGACGGGGAGCGGAAGGCGACGGTGACAGGCGGGGACATCACGTACCGCGTCAGGGAGTTTCTCATGTTCAACGAGGAGCGTTCATTCACGGGCCTTTGCGACGCCGAGTATTCGTTCACGCACGACGGCCGGGAGATCATCTTCATCAAGAACGACAACCCGGTTTGGCGCGCCACGGAAGGACTCGATTACGAATTCTACTCGAAGGAGTTCCGCGACAAAATCGAGAGGGATATCCTGAAAGAGAGCAAGTTCCTTCATGAACGCGCGCTTGCAACCCAGTTCTCGAACCACGGCGGATACGGAGTCCAAACTTACTTCGGGGCATGGTTCTTCGTCGAGTTTCATTCCGTCGCGGAATCAATGGACATCGTGCCGATAACGGACGAAGAAGACGTGACCCGCAACTTCAAGGCCATGAAACTGGGCAGACAGAACGTCAGCAGTTTCGAGAACACGCTCCGGGTCCGCTTCAAGGTCAGCCAGGACGACGGCTACCGCGACGGGACCCTTGAGCTGATCATCCCCAGCGACGAAGTTGCCAATTTGCGACGGATACTGGAGAAAAACGAAACGCTGTATCTGGTTTTCAGGATGGCCCGCTTCAGCGACTTTGACGCCTCCGGTTACGGCATCGTCTACTACTCCTACACCGGACAACAACTGAAGGAACTCATGGAGGAGCCCCCGTCGTGACGGAGACCTTTTCCGGCTCGGCGTCGTAAACGCGGGACGTCAGCCCCTCGTGGCGCGTTCCGCCTCGGGCCCTGATGCCGCGAAAAAAGCGTCCTTCTACGTAATCGACACGATGTCAGGATTTCTTTTCTGGACGAACCTGTATCCCGAAAGCGGACGTTGTTCGAACTATCGGGAGGTGTCTGTATGGTTACTGCAAAGAAGGTGTCGGGAAACTTGCTGGCCGCGTTTCTCATCCTGTTGTCTTTATTGACTTGGATCGCTTGCGACGCGTCTTCCGCTACGGAAGTGGCGGCCGTCGGCGAACTGGATCTGTCGTTCGAGTCGAGCCCGGGACCGTCCGGCTCGCTCACCCAGATCGTGGTCCAACCCGATGGCAAGATACTCATCTGCGGAGACTTTACCGAAGTCTCCGGAGAAAGCCGGCGGTACATCGCCCGGCTGAACGCGAATGGCACCTTGGACACAAGTTTCAACCCGGGAACCGGGGCCAATGACGAAGTGTTCTGTATGGCCGTTTTGGGCGACGGGAAGATTCTTGCCGGCGGATATTTCACGACGTACAACGGAGTATCCGCCAATCGCGTGATCCGCCTGAACGCCGACGGAAGTCTGGATACCTCGTTCGCCAGCGGCACAGGGCCCAACGGCTCTGTTACCGGATTGGCGGTCGCATCCACCGGCAAAATCTATATAAGCGGAAATTTCACGCAAGTAAACGGAACGAGCGCCTTCAGGATGGCCCGACTCAACGCGGACGGCAGCTGTGACTCGTCGTTCAATACCACCCTCAGCGGACTGAACGATCCCGCCTACAGGATCATCGTCCAACCGGACGGAAAGATACTTGTTTGCGGGAGCTTCACGTCGATTCATAACATCAGTTCACCGTTTATTGCCCGGTTCAATTTAAACGGGAGCCGGGACACCGGTTTTAACGTCGGTACGGGACCCGGGGCCAGAGTTCGGGATATGATCCTCCTTGATAACGGTACCATTCAGATCGTCGGGGATTTTACGTGGTATAACGGCGTTGATAAGAACAGGATGGCCCGACTCAAGGCGGACGGAAGTCTTGAGTCGACCGCGTCTGTCGCGGAGGGCCCTTCGGGGGACGTGTATTCCCTGGCGGTGCAGGATGACGGGAAATGGATCATAGCGGGTCTGTTTACCAGTTACCGGGGAACGCCTGTCCGTCATCTCGCGCGTCTGAATGATGACGGCAGTCTGGACGCAAGCTTTGATCCCGGCTCCGCGACCGACGGCAGCGTGTACTGTACGGCGCTTCAGCCGGATGGCCGGATTCTGGTCGGCGGGATGTACACGAATTGCATGGGGGTTCCCCGCAACAATATCTCGCGGATCAAGTAGGCGGCTCCGCGGCGGGACGTCCGACCCGGGCCCTCGCCCCTGCACGGACTCCCTCAGCGGCGGCTCCGCGGGCCGACGTTCGCCCCTCGTTGCCCGTTCTGCCTCGACCTGGTCCGATTCCTTTACTCCGCGATTGTTCGTTCGTATACTTGAGTGCGGGAGGAACCTGCCATGAAACAGACAGTGCTGCCGCTGTTCGCGTTTCTTGCCCTTGCGGCGTTGGCCGGGTGCGCCCACATCCCGGACAGGGCGCGGGCGGTCGAGGGCTTCGACAAGAACCGGTACCTCGGAACCTGGTACGAGATAGCCCGCCTGGATTTCAGGTTCGAGCGGGGCTTGAACAACACCACGGCGGAATACACGACCCTGGACGACGGGCGCATAGGCGTCCGGAACAGGGGCTTCGATTACGCGAAACGCGAGTGGCGCGAGGCCGTCGGGAAGGCGAAGTTCCGCGGAAGCGAGACCGTGGCCGAGCTCAAGGTCTCGTTCTTCGGGCCCTTCTACGGGGCCTACAACGTCATCGCCCTCGACGGCGACTACCGGTACGCCCTCGTGGCGGGCAAGAACCTCTCGTACCTGTGGATACTCTCGCGGACGAAGGAGATCCCCGACGGCGTCAAGGCGGAGTACCTGGGCCGGGCGAAGGCCCTGGGCTACGACACGGACGCGCTCATCTGGGTGGAGCACACCGACTGATCCGGCGCGGGTTTTGCCCCGGCCGGCGCGACCCCGGTAGGGCGGCCGCGCCGGCACGGGGCGTCAGTCGGTGCGTTCCACGAAGCGGTAGTCCCTCAGAAGGCGGCCGAAGAAGAGGCAGACGCCCGCGCCCGCGATCCCTAAGAGAAATATGAGCATGCCGGCGCCGGAGCCCTTTGCCGACCCGAAGAGGGACGTCAGCAGGCCGTTGCCCCGGTTGGCGGCCGCGAGCGGCTCGAAGACCGCGTCGACGAGGAAGCCCCCGAGAAAAAACCCGACGGGGATGGTGAAGAACTGCAGGGAGTTGCGGCACGCGAACACGCGGCCCTGCATGG
>LVBL01000067.1 GCA_001604405.1 Spirochaetales bacterium Spiro_10 | reverse complement strand
GCGAGCGAGAAGTCGGTCCCGCCCGTCGAGGGTATGCGGACGTCGTTGTAGCCGGTAAAGGCCACGGCGCCCTCCAGTTCCACAAATGCCTCGGCCGTGACCGCGCCGCCGCAAAGAACGAGCGCGAGGCCGAACGCGAACGCTTTCGTTTTACTCATGTGACGCTCCTTTCACGAGACGGGCGAGTTCCCTCCCGCGCTCCTTGAGAAGCGCCAGGTCATCCTGCGAGGGCACGCCCTGCCATTCCACCGACTCGACGCTCTCCCATTTGAAGGCGGCGATCCTTTCCTCGTATTCCTTCTTGGCCCCGCCGACCCAGCCCCAGCTCCCGATACGCAGGGCCTTCTTTCCGGTGAAGTGCTTGCGCTCGAAGAGGTCGAGTATGTGCGCCATCGGCGGGAACATCTTGTATTCGTACGTCGGCATCGCGAGCACGAGTCCCGCGGCCTTGTAGGCGTCGGCGAGCACGAAGCTCGCGTCGGTGTCGGGCACCTGGTGCGCGGAGTAGGGAACGCCCTCCTCCTCGATGCCCGCGATCACGGCGTCTACGCCTGCCTTGGTGTACCCGTACATCGATCCCCAAATCACGCAGATCTCCCTCTCGCAGGCCCCGCCGGTGTTGTATCCCGCGTACCTCGCGTACCGCGCGACTATCTCGGCCGGGTTTTTCCGCCAGATGACGCCGTGGCTCGGAGCGACGACCTTCACGGGAAGGTCCTTGAGCCTGTCGAGGGCCTTCGTCACGAACGTCGAGAAGCTCGCGACGATGTTCGAGTAGTACCGGAGCGACTCGCGCTCGTAGAAGGCGTGTTCCTCGGCGGTGAACTCGTCGTCGAACACGCGCTCGCCGAGCGTGCCGTAGGAGCCGAAGCCGTCGCAGGAAAAGAGCGTCCCCGACTCCCGCTCGAAGGTCATCATCGTCTCGGGCCAGTGGATGTTCGGCGTCTCGAAGAACTCGAGCCGCTTGCCGCCGAGGTCGAGCGAGTCCCCGGTTTTCGCCTCGCGAAGGCCTTCGGTGATCTTGAAAAAGTTCCTGACCATCGCGATGCCCTTGGGCGTCGATATGATCTCGACCGAGGGATTGCGCCTCCTGAGCTCGAGTATGAAGGCGGTATGGTCCGGCTCGAGATGGTTGAGCACGAGGTAGTCGATCTTCTCGAAGGAGGTTCCCGCGTTCGCGAGTTGGGCCTCGTACTGGCCGATTGAGCCTTCCCAGTCCTTCGCGAGGTCTATGAGCGCCGTTTTCCCGGCCGAAACGACGTAGGAGTTGAGGGTTACGCCGTGGGGTATGGGCCATATTCCCTCGAAGCGTGCCGTCGTTCGTACGTCCGCGTGAATCGCGTGAATTCCGGGCGAGATCTCGTGTGCGTTCATGAAAAGTTCCTCCTCGTTCGTATACGTGAATATAAACTACCCGCATCGTTAGGGCAACCGAAACGGAGCGAACTCTGGCGGGGAAGGGCTGAAATCCGCTATAATCGGCGGATGAAACTGGCGCTTGCCCCGATGGCCACCCTGACCCACGAGCCCCTCCGGAGGCTGATACACCGTTACGGAGACCCCGACGAATACTTCTCCGAGATGATCCACGCGCCGTCATTCCTGGCCGGCGGCATGTTCGAGCCGTGGTACGTTCGGACGGCGCCGTGCCCCGAACGGATGGTATGGCAGATCACCGGCGGGCGCGCCGAGCCGATCGTGAAGACGGCCGAGGGCCTCGTTGCCCTTGGCGGGATCGGCGTCGACCTCAACATGGGCTGCAGCGCGCCGGACATCGTTCGGGGCGGGGCGGGAGTCGCCTGGATGGAGAAGGATCCCGCCGAGGCCGCCGAACTCGTCCGGGCCGTCCGCGAGGCGGTCGACCGGGCGGCGAGCCAGCCGGCAAGCGCCGAAGGCTCCGCGAAGGCCAAAGCTGCCGCGGCGGCCGGCGGTCCGTCGCGCGCCCGCCTTGGCGTGAAGCTCCGCCTCGGTTCCGACGGCGACTACGACCGCCTCCTCGGGTTTTGCTCGGCCCTCGTCGACTCGGGCGCCGACATGCTGACCCTCCATCCGCGCGAGCGGCGCGACAAGTATTCCCGCCCCGCCCGTCACGGCTATACCGCCCGTCTCGCGCGCGACCTTTCCGTTCCCGTCTACGCGAACGGCGACGTCGCCTCCGTCGCGGACTTCCTCGCGCTCGAGCGGGACGTTCCCTGCGCCGGGGTGATGATCGGGCGCGCGGCCGTCACCGAGCCCTGGATATTCCGCGACATCGCGCGCGAGCGCGACGCCCAGAAGGCCGGCTTGCCCGCGTCAGACGGCCTGCCCGCATCTGAGGGCCTGCCGGCCATCGACCACCTCGAGGTGACGCGCGCCTTTTTGGGCTTCTTGGTCGAGGGTCAGCCGCCGGAATTCTGGTTGAGCCGCGCGCGGCGCTTTTTCTATTACTACTGCGACAACTTCAGCTTCGCCCACCATATCAAGATGCGCGTGCAAAACGCGAAGACCCTCGAGGATATCGAGGGTCTCATTGAAGGGTATCTTGAGGAGGTGCCGGGCGACCGGCACCGGCTCAGAGGGGGAAGAGTTTCTTGAATTCCTCGAGGACCGCGGCGCTCGAGGGACGCGCGTCGACCTCGGTAAGCTTGCCGACCGAACGGTAGAAATCGATGAGCGGCGCGGTCTGCTTCCGGTAGACCTCGAGCCGCTTCGTGATCGCCTCGATCTTGTCGTCCTCGCGGATATAGAGCTCTCCTCCGCACTTGTCGCACACGCCCTCGACCTTCGGCTTCATGTAGTCGACGTGGTAGTTCTGGCTGCAGGACCTGCACACGCGCCGGCCCGAGAGCCGGGCCACGACGCCGTCGTCCGCGATGTCGAAGTTGACCGCCGCGTCGATCTCGACGATCTTGGCGAGCGCCTCGGCCTGGGGGATCGTGCGGGGGAAGCCGTCGAGTATGTAGCCGGCCTTGGTGTCGTCCTTGCCAAGGCGTTCCCTGACGAGCTCGATGGTGATGTCGTCGCTCACGAGCTGGCCCGCGTCGATGATGGCCTGAACCTTGAGCCCGAGCGGGGTTTTTTCGCGGATGGCCGCGCGGAAGATCTCCCCGGTGGAGATATGGGGAATTTTATAGGTCTCCGAGACCAAAACGGCGAGCGTGCCCTTGCCCGCTCCGGGCGGACCCAAAAATATGAGCTTCATGCGCAACTCCTTGCATAACGATAAGTGATCCCGTGTGTGGAACCGGCTCATGATACCGCTAAAAAAGGGACGTATCAAGGGCGGGCCCTCTGTTCCCGGGATAAAAAAAAACCGTTCCGCCACGACCCGCGGGGGGGACGTAACGGAACGGACGTTCGCGCGGCGCTCTCGGCGCCGGCGGCCTTACTGGACGACCTTGAGGTCGATGACGGTCAGTTCATACGAGGCAATCGGCTGGCCGATCGTCTGGAAGGAGACCTTCACGATCTTGGCGGGGTCGAATTTCTTCTTGATGCCCCAGGGTTCCTGCGTCAGGCTCGTGAAGGGGACGACGACCTCGACGGGCTTGCCCTTCGGGGCGGTGAATTCCTTCCCGAACATGTTATAGTCCGTGATGTCGGAGGTTTCCACCTTGACCCGGTACTTCTTGCCGTCGCCCGCGGCGAGGAATTTGATCCCCTTGCCCTCGCGGATCGCCTTCAGCGTCGCGGGGTCCGCGTCGGCGGAAAGCCCGCAAAAGCCGTACTGGTATTTCGTCGTGACGTTGCCCTTCATCGTCACGCTCAGGACCTCGCGTCCGTCGATCTTGACGAATTCGGACGTCTTGTTGATAACCGAGGATCCGCCGTTCGCCTTGTCGTCATAGGCGTTCCACTTGTCGCTCGCCTTGAACTCCTGCGCCACGGCGAAGGCCGCGACCGCGACGAGCGCTACAAGCGCCAGAATCGCCCTTTTGGCCAGTTTCTTTTTCATACTCTCCCCCTTGCCATATTTGTTTCTTAAGGAAAATAACGTATGTCATTGTTGCACGGGTTTTTTGCGCCGTCAAGGTTTCTTGTTTTGCATTTACCGGGATAATCTGCTAGAGTTATTGGAGGGAGAGCCCAATGAAACCGACGCGATTTCTTGCATATTGCGCGGCCGGCGTTGCCGTGCTGGCCGCGTATCTTGTGTGCGCGGCTACCGGGCTCGATCTCGCGGCCAACTTCGTGGCCGTATTTGCCTCCCTCTTGGCCGCCTCGGCCTACGTCGCGAGCGCGCGGAACGCGACGTCTTACCGCTTCAACTGGCTGATAACCGCCTTCGGTATCGGCGTCTGGGGTCTTTCCGACCTCGCCTGGTCCGTTCTCTCCGTCCTTCCCGGCGGCGCCCCCGAACGTTCCGTGCCGCTCATGTATTCCTATCTTGCCCTCAACGCAAGCCTTCTTTCATCCATAATTTACATCGCCGTTCACCGGCGCAACCGAGAAACCTTTCCGCAGTTTGTCGTTGACTTCGCGGCCCTGCTTGTCGCCTTCGGCGCCTTTCTCTGGTTCGCCTTCCTGCGCGGGGCCTTCGGCTCGACCGTGGCGGCCGATCATGCCTATATCTCGTCGGTCCTCGCGATCGCCCTGGACGTCCTCGTCGCCACCGTTTCGGTCGCCGTCTTCCTTTCGCTCGAACGCTCCCTCGTTCCCGCCTTCCTGAAGGTCGCCTTCATCGCCTGCCTGGCCTTTGCCCTGCTCGACGTCCTCTACGTTCGCGCCTTCCTGACGGACTCCTATGAGCCAAACCGCCTCATCGATTCCCTCTATCTCGTGGTGATCCTGGTGCTCGGGTCGGCGGCAGCCCTGAGCCTCGACGGCGAGCCCGTTACCGAAAGCCTCCGGGGCGAGGCCGTGTCCCCGCGCGGCGTCATCAAGCGGTCGGCCTTCCTGCTTCTCTTTACCGCCGTGGCCGCCGTAACCGGCCTTGTGTCGGCCGGGGAGGTCGTCTTCTTCCTCGTCGTCGCGCTCGCGCACCAGACGCTGAGCCTCTTTTTGCGGAGGATCGGGCAGGGCGCCGCGGAGATGCGGGAGACGGCCCGGCGCAACGAACTGCTCGAGGCCAGGATAGCCGACCGCACGCGCGAGCTCCGGACGCTCAACCAGACGCTCGAGAACCTCCTGAAGAAGGACGCGACCACGGGTCAGTACAACCGGAAGTATTTCCTCGAGAAGACGGACGAATGGATAGGTACGGGAGACCGGACGCCGGAGGACGATCCGTGCGAAGGCCAGAAGGTGTGGTTGCTCATACTCGACTTCGACCGCTTCAAGACGGTAAACGATTCCTACGGCCACGACGTCGGCGACCAGTCGCTTCGCGTCGCGGGCAAGCGGCTCGAGGCCCTCTCGAACGACCGGACGGTCTTCGCGCGCCTCGGGGGCGACGAGTTCGGCTTTCTCTGCAGGCGGTGCCCGAACGAGAGCATCGACCCCCTCGTGCGCACCGTCGCCGATCTCGTCTCGGAGCCCATCAAGGTCGGGGCCTTCACCATCCACCTTTCGGTAAGCGTGGGCGCGGCCTCCTGGCCCGATCATGCCCTGAGCCGGAGCGATCTCATGCGCCACGCGGACATCGCCCTCTATATCGCCAAGCGGAAGCGCGGCGACTGCGTCGCGTATTTCGACTCGAGCGCGAACGCCGGTATCGAACGCGGTCACCAGATCGATCTTGCCCTCGGCAAGGCGGAGTTCGACCGCGAGTTCACCCTCGTCTATCAGCCCCAGATCGCCGTCGGCGGCAGGCGTCTGGTAGGGATGGAGGCCCTCGTGCGGTGGAACTCGCCCGAGCTCGGCGACGTCAGGCCCGACGAGTTCATCCCCATCGCGGAGGAGAACGGCGTCATCCTCCCCCTGAGCGACTGGATCATGGAAAAGGCCCTCGCGCAGATCACGGTCTGGAACCGCGCGTACGGAAAAAACCTTCGCATGGGGATCAACGTCTCGCCCCTCCAGCTCGACGACACCCTATTCCTGCCGAGGCTCGAGGAGACGATCCGCGCGATCGGGGCGAAGTGCGAGTGGGTGAACCTGGAGTTCACGGAGCGGAGCGCGATGAAGGAAGAGCGGTTCATCGTCAACGTGTTCAAGCGGCTCTCGGAGCTCGGGATCGTCAGTTCGATGGACGACTTCGGCACGGGGTATTCCTCGCTCAGCTATCTCAAGCGCTTCGAGATCGACTATCTCAAGATCGCCAAACAGCTCATCGACGGGATCGCCACGAGCGAGACGGAGCGCGAGATCGTGCAGGCCATCATCATGATGTCGACGGCACTGGGCTTGAGGACGATCGCCGAGGGGGTGGAGGACGAGCCGCAACTGCGGATTCTCGAGGCCCTCGGCTGCGACGAGATTCAGGGCTACTATTTCGGAAAGCCGGTGCCCCCCGAGGAGTTCGAGGAGCTATTTTTGAAGGAATGACTGCGCTTCCTTGGCTATTTGAATATCGTTTCGGTCGTCGTGGCGTCGATATACCGACCGATCTTACTGATTCTCAGGTTTCCCTCGTGTTCCTGAAAGGTAAATGAGAATCTTGAGTCAAGCGCTCCGGTTACGGTTGCCTTAGATATGGCGTATCCTTCAAGCGCGAGGGGGATGTAATCATCGATCTTGTCTTCCCACCATTCTTCGGTAAGTGTGCCGAAATACTGCGCCGTCGGCAGCATGTAGTCGGCGAGGTCCGCGTAGTTGCCCGCGTTCGCGTCCTCGATGAAGCGCTCGACGACGTCAGTGTCGCCGACTCCGTCGCCGCCTCCTGATCCGCATGACAACAGGGTACCCGAAAGGACGATGATGAGTGTCACGGCGGGTATCGAACGTTTTTTCATTTCGTTTCCTCCAGATTTCGTGTTTGTGATTGGGGTTCTGGAGGCTAAACCATGGGGTTCGGGTGAGGTTACGCGCGATGTGCCGGTTTCGCGATGGTTCCCGCGCGCGTCAGTGGAATATCGCCGCGCCGCCGCCGCTTTCCGTGATCTCGGTTATCTTGAAGACGCCCGGCCTGTCGGGCTCGAGCCCGAAGGTATAGGTGACACCGCCGCCGTCGACGGTCAGGTACCAGCCGCTGAGGGTCATGCCGGCCACGTCGAGGGGTCCGGCGAAGAGGCCGGGCCAGAAGGCGGGGTTCGTGGTGGCATTCGCGAAGTCGGCGGCGTCGGGGTGGAGGTGGTCGACCATCTCGGCCCAGGCGGCCGTGTCGTAGGTCTCGGCGAAGAGGGTCATGCGTTCCTCGATGGAGACGGGCTC
>LVBL01000066.1 GCA_001604405.1 Spirochaetales bacterium Spiro_10 | reverse complement strand
CTGCCGAGTTCCCGAATGACGTCCGCCTCGCGGTCGGGGCCGGCCTCGTCAAAGTATTCCTCGTAGTAGGAGAGCGCGCTGTCCCGCTCGTCCCGAGGCAGTCGCGAGAGCCGCTCCGCGAGCTCGCCCATGAATTCCCTTCGTGTCATCGTCGTTTTACCCCCTGAAGATGCCCTCTATCCGGGCTCTGTAGTCCTTCCACTCGTCGAGGTGCAGGGCGTGTTGGGCCCGGCCCTCCTCGGTAATGTGATAGTATCGTCTGTTCCGGCCCTGAATCGGCTGGTCGTAGGTCGTGAGCCAGCCGCTTTTTTGCAGGCGGCGCAGAACCGGATACAGCGTTGATTCGGAGATCGTCATGACTTCCTTTACTTCCTGCGTGAGGCGATAGCCGTATTCGTCCCCGCGGGAGAGAATCGCCAGAACGCAGGCGTCAAGGAGTCCGGAATTGATCGAAAAAAGCATGGGTGTTCCGCCTCCGTTATCCTGAATCTGACAATATTATAAGCAATATAATATTAAACAGTCAATAGCAAAGTGTGAGAAAAATTGATTGGACAAAATAGAGTTACAGGTTGACGATAGGTGTTCAGATTCATATAGTTATATCGCAGACCCCTCCCCGGGGGAGGGTGTCCGCTGGAGGACTGTTTTGAAGACGACCGGTACTTTCGATATCTCGGGGATGACGTGTTCGGCCTGCTCCGGGGCGATCGAGCGGAAGCTCGTGAAGCTTACCGGAATCGAGCGGGTTGACGTGAACCTGCTCGCCAACTCGATGAAGGCGACCTACGATGATGACATAATCACGGAAACGGGGATACTCGAGGCGGTAGCGTCCGCCGGGTATACGGCAAGCCCGCGCGACGACGCCAAGACGGCCGTGCCCACCAAATACCGTCCCGGCCGCGCGGAGAGTCCGGGGCGAAAGGTTCACGACTCCGGGATGTTGCCGCGGCTTGTCGTGTCGTTCGCCTTCAGCCTTCCGCTCATGTACATCGCGATGGGACACATGCTCTCCTGGCCCCTTCCGGGCGCCCTTCATCACATGCCGCTTCTCTTCGCGCTGACGCAATTCATGCTGACGATTCCCGTTGTCGTCGTCAACAAGGACTATTTTGTCCGCGGCTTTCTCTCCCTCGCGCGGCTTTCGCCCAACATGGACTCCCTCATCGCCATCGGCTCGTCGGCCTCCGTGCTCTACGGCATTTACTCCCTCTTCATGATAACCCACGCCGTTTCCGCCGGTGACGCCGGTACCGCGCGGGCCCTGTCCATGGAACTCTACTTCGAGTCGGCCGTCATGATACTCTCGCTCATAACGCTCGGGAAATTCCTCGAGGATCGCGCGAAGCGGCATACCTCGGACGCCATTACCCGCCTCGTGCGCCTGCGCCCGGACACGGCTACGGTCATCCGCGAGGGGGAGGAGCGCGTAATCCCCGTCGGCGAGATCGTCATCGGGGATGTCGTCGTGATACGTCCCGGGCAAAACGTTCCCGTTGACGGCGTGATCGTGGAGGGGCGTTCCTCGATAGACGCCTCGGCGCTGACCGGCGAGAGCGTCCCGCTCGAGAAGACCGTCGGCGACCACGTCTACAGCGCGACGCTCAACCTCAACGGATACATACGCTTCAGGGCCGAGCGCGTCGGTGACGACACCACCCTCGCGCGCATCATCGCCCTCGTCGAGGCGGCGTCCTCCTCGAAGGCCCCTATCTCCCGTCTCGCCGACCGCATCAGCGGCGTGTTCGTGCCCGCCGTAATCGCGGTGGCTCTCGCGACCCTCGCGGGCTGGATTATTGCCGGCGAGGGCTTGGGCTTCGCGCTCTCCATGGCCGTTACCGTGCTCGTGATATCGTGTCCCTGCGCGCTCGGGCTCGCGACGCCGACCGCCATCATGGTGGGTACGGGCAAGGGAGCGGAAAACGGCATTCTCGTGAAGTCGGCGGAGGCCCTCGAGATAGCGCACGCCGTGGATACGGTCGTACTCGACAAGACCGGCACCATAACCTCGGGAAAACCCGCGGTGACCGACATCGTGTCGATCAGCGAGCTGGACCATAACGAGATACTCGCGCTTCTCGCCTCGATCGAGGCGCGCTCCGAGCATCCGCTCGGCTTCGCCATCGTCGAGGAGGCGAAGAAGAGCGGACTTGAGCTCCTTCCCGTCGAGGACTTCAGGCCGTTTCCCGGCAAGGGAGTCGGCGCCATGATCCGCGGCAAGTGGTACTTCGCGGGCGGCCCGACGCTGTTGCGCGAGAACGGCATCAACCCCGAGCCGCTATTCGAAAGGCTCTCGCAGTTCGCCGCCCAGGGAAAGACGCCGTTCTGCTTCGGCGGGGAAGGCCGCGCGCTCGGCATGGTCAGCGTGGCCGACGTGATCAAGCCAAGAAGCCGCGAGGCGGTGGAGGCGATGAAGGCGATGGGCCTCGACGTCATCATGCTCACCGGCGACAACCAGATGACGGCGGAGGGCGTCCGGAAGGCCGCGGGGATAGACCGCGTCATCGCGGAGATGCTCCCCGAGGGGAAGGCGGGCGTCATCGAGGCGCTTCGCGCCGAGGGCAGGACGATCGCCATGATCGGAGACGGCATCAACGACGCGCCGGCCCTCGTTTCAGCCGACGTCGGCATAGCGATCGGCGCCGGCACCGACATAGCGATCGCCTCGGCCGATATCGTGCTGATGAGGAGCGACCTTATCGACGCGGTAACCGCCCTCAGGCTCGGCAAGTCCGTCATCCGCAACATCAAGCAGAACCTGTTCTGGGCCTTCATCTACAACGCCCTCGGCATCCCCGTGGCCGCGGGCCTTTTCTACTCGGCGCTCGGCATCAGGCTGAATCCGATGATAGCCGCCGCGGCGATGAGCTTCAGCTCGATCTCGGTCGTGCTGAACGCCCTCAGGCTTACACTGTTCAGGAAGGAGTGACATATGAAAGTGACGTTGAAGGTTTCCGGGATGAGTTGCGCCCATTGTTCGCGGAGGGTCGAGACGGCCCTCGCTGAGGTCGCCGGGGTGTCGTCCGCGAAGGTGGATCTCGCCGGCGGCACCGCGACCGTAGAATGCGCGGAGGGCGTTTCTGCCGACACGCTTTCAGGCGCCGTGCGAGAGGCGGGATACGAGGTGGTTTCGTGACGGCCGACAAGGAGGGCGTCTCGCGGCTCCTGAGAACCGCCCGCGGGCAGATTGACGGCATCCTCAGGATGATCGACGAGGACAGGTATTGCGTGGATATCTCCAATCAGATCATGGCCGTCTCCTCCCTGCTTCGCAAGGCCAAAGGCGAGGTCCTCCGCTCCCATCTCGACGACTGCGTTCGAAAGGCGGTCTACTCCGGAAGCGACGAGGAACGGACGGAGAAGATAGACGAGCTCATTTCCGTAATGGAGCGCACTCTGTAAGAAAAAACTCGACAACATGGCGGTTTTCACCCTATACTGGCTCAAAAGTTTGTATTGGGTGGGGTTTTTTCATGCTTAAAAACGTACACGGGGACTTGCGCTCGCGCGTCCTCGGACTTCTCGGGGGCGAGGGTATGCACCCTGCCCAGGGCGGCGAAGGCGAAAGCCTGGCGAGGATGCTCGGCGACTTCGTTCATCTGGAGTTTACCGAGGACGAGGCCGCCCTCCATTGGGAACGGATTATCGGGAACTACGAGGCGCTCAGTCAGCGGCTCTCGCGGAAGCCGAGCGTGCACGTCGCCATCGTCGACTACTTCACTTCCGAAAAACACGTGCTTGACTCGCCGCTTCTCGTGGAGGTACGCGTGTTCAGGCAGACCGAGCGGCTCGCGATGATCGACGGGCTGACCGGCATCTTCAACCGGCGGTACATGGACATCATGCTCAAGAAGGAATTCAACCGCTGCGACCGCTACGGCAAGTGCCTGTCCGTGTGTATCCTCGACATCGACGACTTCAAGAACATCAACGATACCCGCGGCCATCAGTTCGGCGACGAGGTGCTTCGCGCCCTTTCGACCCTCATCAAGGACACGATCCGGGAGGAGGACGTGGTATGCCGTTACGGGGGCGAGGAGTTTCTCGTCATACTTCCCGAGACTGACGCGGACGGCGCCCGCGCCCTCGCCGAACGCGCCCACGCGGCCCTCAAGGACTCGCCCCTTTTCCAGACGAGCGGCGTGACCTTCTCGGCTGGAGTCGCGACCTATCCGGCTTCGGCCGGGGACGTCGCGACGCTCGTCATGGCGGCGGACCGCGCGCTCTATCAGGCGAAGTTTTTGGGAAAGGACAGAATCGAGTGCGCGGCGCCCGAACGCCGCCGGTACGACAGGTTCAACCGCCCCTGGAGCCTGGACATCTACCCGGAAAACGAGTCTACCCCGATTACCGAGGTGGTCGCCCAGAACATCTCCCTTGGCGGGACGCATTTCGAGTGCCCCGTGCGGTACCCGGTCGACACTTTGCTCACGATCGTTTTCTCGAGCGACGAAGGCGACGCACCGAGCATCGAGGCGCGCGCGCGTATCAGCTGGGTCAAGAAAAACGGATCTACGTACCTCTACGGGGTGAGCTTTCTCGACTCGCCCGAGACGCTCGAGCCGAAGCTTTCGCTGACGGCCGGGCGGGCGGGCGCCGAGGCATAGGCCGCGACGCTAACGCGTGTCGTCCCGCCGCGCCTGGGCGCGGCTGACGGCGCTGGCGTCGCGTGCGGTAAGCGGGTTACCAGTTTTCCCCGAGCCGCTCGAAGTACGCCTGGGGATGCGCGCAGGCGGGGCAGGACTTGGGGGCTTCCTTTCCGACGTAGATGAAGCCGCAGTTGATGCACCTCCAGGTGGTCGGGCTTTCCTGTACCCACATGTCACCGTCCTCGATGTGCTTGGCCATGGCCTCGTAGCGCTTGGCGTGCTGCTTCTCGGCGACGGCGATGTTCTCCATCACCGCGGCGATGATGTCGAAGCCCTCGGACCGGGCGACCTTGGCGAAGTCGGGGTACATGTGCTGCCATTCGTAGTTCTCGCCGCCGGCGGCCTGCCTGAGGTTCTCGAGCGTGGTGCCGATGTATCCGGCGTGTCCGCCCGCGCCCGCGTTGACCTCTTCCCCGCCTTCGAGGAACTTGAACAGGCGCTTCGCGTGTTCTTTTTCCTGGTCAGCCGTTTCGAGGAATATCTGCTGGATCTGGACGTAGCCCTCGTCCTTCGCCTTGCTTGCCCAGTAGGTGTACTTATTGCGCGCCTGCGATTCGCCGATAAACGCGGCAACCACGTTCTTTTCGGTCTGGGTTCCCTTGATTGATTTCATGCGTGTCCTCCATGGTCGGGGCATCGCCCCGAAGTGTTATCGTCAGTATACAATACTTCGGGACGATATGGTATCCTGGAAACGGAGGGAAGGGATGAATAGTTACGCGGTTATCGGGACGGGGGCCATCGGCGGGTACTACGGCGGGCGTCTTGCGGAGTCGGGACGGACGGTTTCGTTTCTGGCTCGGGGCGACTACGAGTACATCAAGGCGAACGGGCTTGCCGTCGCTTCGAAGGCGGGTGATTTCACGCTTCCCTCGGTCGACGTCCACAACCGCGCGTCCGATCTTCCCGAGCGCGACGTCGTCATCGTGTCCCTCAAGACGACCGCGAACGGAGGCCTCAGGGAACTTCTGCTTCCCGCGGTGAGGCCCGGGACCGTCGTGCTCGTCATGCAAAACGGGCTCGGCATGGAGGAGGAGGTCGCCGCCTGGTTCCCCGAGGCGACGGTGGTAGCCGGCATGTGCTTCATCTGCTCGCAGAAGACCGGTCCGGGGCGGGTGAGCCACATGGATTACGGCTCACTCACGATCGCGGCCCACGGACCCGACTCCGCGCGTTCGCGCGACGTTCTCGCCTCGCTCAAGGCCGATTTCGAGGAGTCGAAGGTGGGCGTTACCGTGTCCCCCTCGCTCGGCGAGGCGCGCTGGCGGAAGCTCCTCTGGAACATCCCGTATAACGGAACCTCCGTGATCCTCGACGCGGACACCAAGGAGATCATGGACACCCCGGCGTCGCGCCGGATGGTGAGGCTTCTCATGGAAGAGGTGGTACGCGGGGCCGCCGCGTGCGGGTACGCCATCGAGGCCGAGGCCGTCGACCGTATGCTCGAGTTTACCGACCGGATGACGCCCTACAAGCCGAGCATGAAAATCGACCGCGATTTCGCGCGGCCGATGGAAATCGAGTACATGTATTTGCGTCCGCTCAAGGCGGCGCGCGAAAGGGGCGCGGAGCTCCCGGCGATCTCGATGGTCGCCGAGCAGCTTCTCTTTCTCGAGTCGAGGCCCTACGCGCGCTCGAGGAAGGTGTAGGCCTTTCCCGTCTTGCCCGCGCGGCCCGTCCGGCCGATGCGGTGCACGTAGTCGTCGTAGGTGCTCGGCTGCGAGTAGTTGATGACGTGCGAGACGTCCGACACGTCGATGCCGCGCGCCGCGACGTCCGTCGCGACAAGGATATCTATCGTTCCCTCTTTGAGTCCCTTGATCGCGCGCGAGCGCTGCGCCTGGCTCTTGTTGCCGTGGATGCGGTCGGCCTTGAAGCCGCGCGAGAGCAGCGCCTTGTAGAGCTTCTCGACGAGGTGCTTGGTGTCGTCGAACACGATCGTCTTGCCGCGTCCCTTCGATATGAGAAGGTCGTGCAGCTTGTCGATCTTGTCGTCCTTTCCCTCGAAGTAGACGACGTCCTGGTCGACGCCGTCGGCGGTGACTCCCTCGCGCACCGAGATCGTCACGGGGTCGCGCGAGAACTTCCTGATCTGCGCGTCGATCGAGTCGTCGACCGTGGCGCTGAAGAAGAGGGACTGCCTGTCCTTCGGCATGTATCCGAAGATCGCGGTGATGTCGCGGATGAAGCCCATGTCGAGCATGCGGTCGAACTCGTCGAGCACGGCGAAGCTCACCTGCGCGAGGCTCACGTTTTTCTGCTGGATGTGGTCCTTGAGGCGGCCGGGAGTGGCAATGATGATGCGGGGATTCGCCTTGAGCTCGCGGATCTGCGTGTTCATCGACGCCCCGCCGATGAGGAGCGCGGTCCTGATGCCGCAGCCCTTGCTGAACGCGATGCACTCCTCCTGAATCTGCTGGGCGAGCTCGCGCGTGGGCGCGAGTATGAGGGCGCGGTGCGTCATGTCGTGGATGAGGTCGTCGATCATGGGGAGCGCGAAGGCCGCGGTCTTGCCGGTGCCGGTGTTCGCGATTCCGATGACGTCCTTTCCCTCGAGCACGAGGGTGATCGTCTTGTCCTGGATCGGGGAGGGCTTCACGTACCCCTTTGCCTCGACGTTGGCGAGGATGCGCCGGTCAAGATTGAAGTCGGCGAAGTCGTGCTGGGAGACGTACTCCTCTTTTTCCACGACGGTCGCCGCCTGGATGAACTTCGACGGATCGATGAACTGCTTTACGCGGCCGTTCCGGCCCGCGATGACGCGGTTGGGGCCGGGGGCTCCCCGCCCGCCGCGCCTGCCGTCGGAGGGAAGATTGATGGAGTCGCCTCGCGGGCCTCGGCTGCGCGCGCCTTCGGCGCGGTTGCGGGGGGCGTCGCCTCGTGGGCTGTCGCCGCGGCCTCTCGGCGCGTCGCCGTACGAGCGGGGGGCTCCGTCGCGTGACGGGCGTCGCGAGTCGCTCCGCGCGGATCGCGCGTCGTCGCCGCGAAATGCCTGGGCGGGACGTGACGGACGCGGGGCGGGTTCGGAGGGGGCTTCGCCCCTGCTGGCGCGGGAGACCGCGTCGCGGGTGGCGCGAAGTGAGGATTCGAGCGGCTCGCGCCTCGCGACGCGGCTCGTCCTGGGGCGCGCGGGCGCGGAAGCGCGGGCGCCGGAATTCGTGCTTGACTGCATGATAACTGCCTTACGAGAAAAGAATAGAATGATCGGGACTCGTGGGTGGATGGCGGGCGGTGCCGGCCGGTTACGGAGGGAGTGCCGTGTGCGATTACGGCGCGCGCGATACTCGCCACGGGCCGGAACAGCTCCCCCGCGATGCCGTACAAACCCGATCGCGGGGATAAAACTAATGTACCAGCATACTATCAGAAGCCGGACTCTTGTGGAACCCCCTCGCGGGGAGGGGGCCGGCCCGCGAGCGTCAATTCGTCGTTATGGTCCAGTTTCGGGCCCGAAGCGCGGCCGCGTGGGAAGCGCCGGTCGCCGAGGGAGCCGCGTTGCCATCCTCGAGGGCGACGGTAAATGGGTATTCGGTGCCGGATACGACCTCGAGGGCGTCCATGTACGCGAGGACGTAATCGACCTCGGTCTGGTCGAGTCCGCAGTTGCGAAGGTCTATCCTTCTGAGCCCGGGGCAGTTGGAGATCGTTATCGTCTCGATCGGGTTACTGGGCGCCAGGATCTCGTCGAGGTTTTCGTTGTCCCGGATGTCGATCGCGCGAATGCCGCAGGCGTTGAGCCACATGCTGTGGATCGAGCCTCCGACGAACTCGACTTCGTCGATGACCGGGCTCTCCATTATCCAGCATTCCCTGAGCGCGGTGAACCGCGTCAGGTCGAGCGCGGCTGGCGCCTCGGAGCCGATCTGTATCGCGTCCATGTCTCGGTTGAACATCTTGCACAGGTGCCAGAGCGTCCCGAGGGCGGCGGGATGGATCCTGAGCAGGTCATGGTCGTCGCCGGTTCCGCGTATGTCCTGCAGGAGCGGCGAGTCGCGGAGGTCGAGCGACCTGTCTTCCACGCGCGCTCCCGCCTCGATTCTCCAGCTTCGGTTCGCGCCCGTAGACTCGAGGCAGCAACGCCTCAGCGCGGGGCAGTTTTGGAAGGAATGGGACTTGATCTGCGAGTAATACGCCTCGAGCGAGCGGAGCCTTGTCATGTTTGAGCAGTCGACCGTCTCGATCGCCTGCCGCTCGCAGCAAAACGCCATGAGGTGGGTGGCGGCCTGCAGTCCCGCGATCGCCGTCACGGTCCCGACGTATGATCGCATCTCGGCCTCGGACGGCTGATACCACGGGTTCTCGTACCCGCTCGCGGTCGTGGGCGGATGGAAAGCGATTTCCGGCACGTCCGTGGCGGTAGTGTTGTTGCCGCCGTCACCGGCGCGGAACCCGAGGTTGAGGACCGAGAGGGCCGACCACGGCGTCACGACGAGCGTCACCTCGTGTTCTCCCGGACCGTCGGCGAAAACGCGGTCGGCGAGTTCGCGTGCGCCGGCCTCTGCGGAAAGGACGAACGGGGCCGAGCCGTCGCCGTAGTCGACGCGTATCGTGGCCGGAGCCGAGAGTTCGAGGGCGGGCCTGAAGTGGGAGTCGTCGACCGTCATGACGATCTCGGTCGGTCCGGATTGCTCGTCCCCCGAACCGGAGGCGCAGGAGATGAGGCCCGCGAAGAGGGCGACCGTTACCGCCGCGAGCGCGAGGACCGTTCGATTCGCCGCGCGGAAGGCCGCGCGGGTGCCGTGTGTCGTGCGTTTCATGCCGTGAGTATAACCCGCAAGGCCGTGCCGGTCAGCTTTGTTCCGCGCGGCGGCGCAAAACTTTCATCTCCCGAGGATGTCCAGAAGCTCGGCGAGATCGTCTATGACCTTCCACTCCCCGTCAGCGCTCTCGGGCACGAACTGGTGCCCGCCGCTGTACAGAACGCAGGCCGCGCCGAGCGAACGGGCGACCTCGAGGTCGTGGTCCGTGTCGCCGACGAAAAGGAGGCGGGCGGGGTCGATCCCCTCCTCGCCGATCCACCTTCGGGCGACGTCGGCCTTGGTGCGGGCGTATACGTCGCCGGTTCCGAGAACGCGCTCGAAGAAATGCCCGATGCCGCGCGACGCGACCTGGCTTTCGAGGTTGTTCTGCTCGGATGCCGAAAGCAGTATCTGCGAGTATCCGAGCGCCCGGGTCCGCTCGAGCGCGAGCCGTCCGTTTCGCACGAGGCCGCACCGCCCGCTCGCGGGCTGGTATATCGAGATATACTCGCGCGCTATCGCGGGAAAGTCCCCGTCCCCGAATTCGAAACCGAGGGACCGGTAATAGTCCTGGACCGGAAAGCGGAACAGCGACCGGTACTCGTCCGTCGAGGCTATCTGCCTCAGGCCGCGCCGGGCGAGCATCCCGTTCACGCTTTCGATGCAGAGGTCCCGGTCGTCGAGCAGCGTGCCGTTCCAGTCCCAGACGACATAGCGCCGGTCTCCCATTACGCGTTTCCTTTCGCGGCCACCCGGGCGGGATACCATTTCTGGAACCAGGCGGTGAAGAGGCCCATCAGCGCGGGACAGGCGTTGTTGATGAGGCCGACAAACCGCGCGGCCGGGGTGCGCAGGAGGAATACCGTCCATATCGCCGTGAGCACGTACATCCCTCCCCATGCCGCCGTCAGGATGGCGTTCGTCTTCATGAAGAGCGGGTTTTTCATCGCGCTCTCGCCTCCGTAGCCTTCCGCCGAATAATGCGCGGTGAGCGGGATGGCCGCGAGGCACGAGGCGAGCCACAGCGCCCCGAATGCCGCGTACGAGACCGGGACGGCTACGTTGGCGGGAAGTCCGACCAGGACCGCGAGCGAAAGCGCCGCGACGGTGATTGCCGACGCGGCCTCGTACGGATTCGTCCGCCATCTGAAGGGGGCAAGGACGACAAGGCACGCGGCAAAGGCCGACGCGACGGCGCCGTAGCGACCAAGCAGCGGAAGGCCGATCCAGGCGACTATCCAGGGCAGGAGCAGGACCGTCATGCTGGCTTTCTTGTGTCCTTCCGTCCGGTTCGCGCGCGCTGGCCCGTCTTCCCCCCTCGTACCGTTCATGAGCGCGCGCAGGTCGAAGCGTTCGTCTTCCTCGGGACCCGTCGCGAATACCTGGTCGATTATCAGCATGAGCTTGAAGTCGCCGAGGACGCGATACTTGCCCTCCATGAGGGCGCCCGCGCCGTCAATCGCTCCCGACGAGATGTCCCGCCACACGGTCCAGGGCGTCTCGATCCTCGTCGTGAGGGGTTCGAGATTCCCGGCGCCGGATTCCGCGCGAACCGCTTCGACTGTCTGGACCGCGCAACCGTCCTTGTCCATCACGAGCCGGTAGGTCGAACCGACATCGGTGAAATGCATCTCCAGTATGTGCCGCGCGCCCCCGAGCGGTACCGGATTGTAAATGGCCGCCATCTGCTCGAGAAAGGCGAACTGCTCGTCCTTTGGCGGCGAGTCCTCGGGAAGTTCCCAGTTGGCGTTCGCCATCCGGTAATAGGCCTCGGTGCCGAAAAGGAGCGTCGACAACTCGGTCTCCGTCGCCTCCGAGATACGGCCGTCGCGCGCGTACTGCCGTCCGGCCTCGCGGGCTTGCGCGAGGTACCGGTCGGTCCGCCCCTTCAATTGCGGTATGGAAAAGAGCTCGCCTTCCGGGCAGACGACCGGCGTGAAGCCGTCCTTGCCGAACAGGATGGAGAACTGCGCGAGAACTGCCTCGTAGTTGTTGCGCACCGAGGGGAAGCCCGAGGTCGAGATCAGGACCTGCCGCTGTCGAGAAAGGTCGTGCCGGGCAAAGTGGGAGCTTCCGCCGTCGTCGCGCCGGCCCATCTCCGGCAGGTTGAGGGGAAGCAGCCGGTCCATCAGGGCCTTGAGATGGGACGGAAGGCCGAAGTAATAGAGGGGAAAACTCCAGATCACGATGTCGGCGGCCTTGACGCGCTCGAGTATGTCCTCCATGTCGTCCCTGATGACGCACCTGCCGGGGGTCTTCGTCCAGCAGGAAAAACAGCCCCTGCAGGGGCCGATCTTTTTCGAGATGACGTCGATCACGTCCATGGCAACGTCCCCGGTCGCGCCCTCGCGCAAGCCCTCCGCAAAGGCCCCGGCGATCTTGATCGTGTTGCTCGACCGCGCGCGCGGACTTCCGTTCAGGATACATACCTTCATTTGATCAGCTCCTCCAGCTTGCCGACGGACTCCTCCGCCCACGCAATGCCCATTTCGTAGAATTTTTTTCCGAAGTCGGCGGTTATCGCCCAATACCTCGCGCATGCGGGCGTTGGCGCGAATTGCCGGTATTCCTCGATCGAGTCCTCCGAGGACAGCGCCTCGAGCGCCGTGGCGCACAGTTCCCGATACCGCGACAGCGTCCGAATGCCCTCTTCCGGCGGAAGGATGCCGAGAAAGAAGAGGCGCATCAAAAAGGGGTTTTTCGTGTTGAAGTCGTCGGCCGTTTGATCCGTGCGGAGCCAGCGAAGGAGCTCTTCCCTGCCTGCGGCCGTGAGCGAGTACACCTTCTTGTTGGGGCGGTCCGCCTGGGGGACGATCGTCGACGAAAGCCAGCCGAGGCCTTCCATGACGGAGAGTTCCCGGTAGATTTGGCTCGTTTGCGCGTGCCAAAAGAAGGCAAGCGAGTCCCGAAACACGCGGTCGAGCTCATAGCCCGTCATGTCACCGCAATCCAGGATTCCCAAAAGGCCGTGTTTTAATGACATATCCACTCCATATTCCAATTATAGCATATTCTACAAATAGAATAAAGGAGTGGAGTGGATTATTTCGTTTTATTTCAAGCGACTTAGGCCTGTATGCGGGCGACGATATCCGCAAGGCGGTCCGCGACTTCCCCCGTGAAGGAGCTTTCGGAAAGCCTGGCCGACATGGCCGCGTCCTCGCCGGAGCGCTTGTCCGCCGGAAGGACGAGAACCGATGGCATGGCGGAGAGGGTTCCGGCGCGCGTGCCGAGGATCGTGCGGAATTTCGAGAAGGCGGTTTCGTAGCCGAACTGCTCGTCCTTGCCCGCGTCGTTGGACCCGCAGCAGCATACGACATGCACGAGCCGCGCGCGCCTTGCCCGCGAGCGAAGGTACGCGCGCGCCGGCCACGCGACCGAGCCCATCCATACCGGGGCGACGAGGACGAGGGATTCCGTGCCGTCGCCCGCGCCGTCCTTGCCGTAAACGCCCGGGCCGTGGCCGAAGGCGGTGAAGAGCAGTTGAAAGAAAAACGCCCCGCACGCCGGCCTGATCTCCTCGAGCTCCGCGCCGAGCTTCGCGGCAAGCTTCGTGGCGAGGGTGCGGTTGTTTCCGCTGTGGGAATAATAGGCTACTCGTGTTTTCATGAACTTCTCCGGAGGAAAAAAAAGAGGCCGTCCGTGCGGACGGCCTCGCAAGCGCGTGCGCGCCTTACTGGACCGGCTCGTAGGTCACGGCGGGGTCGTAGGCGCCTTCGCGCTTTTCTCCCTTCGCCGAGGGGATCTCCAGAACCGTGCCCGGATGGAGCAGGTTCGGGTTTTCCGGGTTGCGGAGTTTCGACTTGTTCGCCTTGTAGAGCAGGGGCCAGAGGAGCGGGTTGTTGTAAACCGCGCGCATCTTGGCGATGTTCCAGAAGCAGTCGGTGTTCACCGGCCTCGAAACGACGGTGTAGAACTTCGGCAAGGTCTTTCCCGAGGCGTCGCGCGGGGCCGTCTTCACGCCCGTGAGCTTGTTCATCGCGTCGATGGCCTGAAGGGCCTTGGAGCGGCTCGCTTCCCAGTCTTCCTGGGCGAAGAGGGCCTTCGCCTCGACGACGAGCGCCCTGGCGGCGGCGATCTCGGTTTTGTAATTCGACGAACCGGGAGAGGTCGCCACGTCGGCGATCCTTCGTTCCGCGAGGTTGATCGCGTTCGCCGCCCGGAACTTCAGGGTCATCATCTCCGCGTACTCGCGGCTCTTGCGATATTCCTCGGAGGCGAGTTCGGCGAGCCGCGCGGCCTCCTCGTATTCGCCCGTGTCCATCGACTCGCGAGCCTGTTTCTCGTACTCGCGTCCGGCCTTCTGGTACTGGTTGTTCAGGAAATTCTGCGCGGACACGGAGGCGAGGCAGACGGTAAGCGCGACGAGCGCGCAGGCTATTCTCTTGATCATCGTACGTCCTCCTCGTCGGTGGCCGTTTCGGCCGTCGCCATCTTCGAAAGGGCTTCTTCGGAGGCGGTTCTCTCGTCCGCGGCCTTTCCGAGCGCGGCGTTGGCCTTGTCGCGCTTAGCCGAGGCCTCCTCGTACGACGCGGTAAAGAGCTTCTCCGACTCGCGGTATCCGTCGCGCGCCTTCTCGAACTCACTTGCGGACTCGGCCGCCTTCGCGCCTTCGAACGCGGCGTCGGCGCCCTGGAACGAGGCCTTTGCCGCCACGGGGGCCTTTATCTCGACCGCTTTCTTGCGGGAGGTTTCGGCCGCCTCGCGCGCCTGGGTTACGTCCTCCTGGACGGTCGGGCCCTTCTTGGGCGAGCTCGCGCAGGACGTCGTCCATGCGAGCGCCAGAAATGAAAGGAAGATGATATACGCTATCTTTTTCACATGGTGCTCCTTGTCATCAGTATACCACAGGACCTTCCGGAACGCACGGTCTATCGCGCGCCCGGGCGACATTGGACATATTCGCGTTTTTCGGCGGCCCCGCGCGGCGGAAAAAAAACGGGCCGACGCGTGAGCGCCGGCCCGTGTAGTCGTGGTGTCACGCGATGCCGGGGCGGAATCAGCCGATGGCGACCGAACCCGTCTCGCCGGTGCGGATGCGGATGCACTGCTCGAGATTCGTCACCCATATCTTTCCGTCGCCGATCTTGCCCGTTCGCGAGGCCTTGATGATCGCGTCGACTGTCGGCTGGACGAACTCGTCGTTCACCGCGATGTCGAGCCTGACCTTCTTGTGGAGGTTCACCTCGGTGATGGTTCCCCGGTATTCCTCCGTGAAGCCGGCCTGCTGTCCGCAGCCCTGAGCCGGGCTCACGGTCATCTTGGTGATCCCGCCCTCGACGAGGGCCTTTTTAACGTCTTCCAGCTTGTACGGCTGGATCAATGCAACGATAAGTTTCATTTCGCTCGCCTCCCGTCAGTCGATGATCTGGAAGCCAGCGTAGGCCTCCGAGCCGTGTTCGCCCCTGTCGAGGCCGCCGATCTCTTCCTCGCGGCTTACCCGCACGCCGAGCGTCGCCTTGATGACGAGCCAGATGACGAGGGCCCCGGCGAAGGTGAAGGCGCCGACCGAGACGACGCCGAGCGCCTGCGTCCCGAGAAGCTTCGTGCCGCCGCCGTAGAAAAGGCCGTTGCCCGTCGCGCTGCCGGTAATGCCGTCGATCGAGAACAGCCCGACCGCGAGCGTTCCCCAAATGCCGTTCGCGAGGTGCACGGAAAGCGCGCCGACCGGGTCGTCGAACTTGAGCCTGTCGAAGAAGGGAACCGCGAACACGACGAGCGTTCCGGCAACCAGCCCTATGATCGCCGCTCCCGTGACGTCCACGAAGGCGCACCCGGCGGTGATGGCGACAAGCCCCGCGAGGGCGCCGTTGATGATCATGGAAAGGTCGGGTTTGCCCATCATGATCCAGGCGACGATCGTCGAGGCGACGATGGCCGTCGCCGCGGCCGTGTTGGTCGTGACGGCGATGTGCGCGATGGCCGAGCCGTCCCCGACCGCCATCGTGGATCCCGGGTTGAAGCCGAACCAGCCGAACCAGAGCACGAGGCCGCCGAGCGTGACCATCGACATGTTGTGTCCCATGATCGGGTGCACCGTGCCGTCGGCGCGGTACTTGCCGATGCGCGGCCCGAGGACGATGACGCCCGCGAGCGCGGCCCATCCGCCGACCGAATGGACGACCGTCGAGCCCGCGAAGTCCCAGAAGCCGAGCGACTGCAGCCAGCCGCCGCCCCATATCCAGTGGCCCGTCACGGGGTACATGAACGCGACGAGCGCGCACGCGAAGACGATGAACGAGAGAAGCTTGATGCGCTCGGCCACGGCGCCCGAGACGATCGTCGCGGCCGTGCCGGCGAAGACGAGCTGGAAGAAGAACTTCGCCCAGAACGGGACGCTCGTCCACGAGATGGCTGAGTATCCCTCGTCGACCCCGCCGTTCGCGAAGAACAGGTTCTTGATCCCGACGAAGGGATTGCCGTCGCCGAACATGAGTCCCCAGCCGATGACCCAGAACGAGATCGAGGCGAGGGCGAAGACGATGAAGTTTTTCGCGAGGATGTTGACCGCGTTCTTGCTCCGGCACAGGCCCGATTCGACCATCGCGAAGCCAAGATTCATGAAAAACACGAGGAATGCCGCGAAGAGCACCCATACCGTGTCCAGTCCTACGGATAACGTTTTCAGAAGGGCAGCGTCGCCGACTGCGTCCATAGGAACCTCCTTTGGTGGAAAGTGATCCTACGCCGTTGTAGTCGGCCCGGGGGCACATGTCCGCCCGACGCCATATTTTGCGATAGTAACAGAAGGCC
>LVBL01000065.1 GCA_001604405.1 Spirochaetales bacterium Spiro_10 | reverse complement strand
CAAAAGTGAGGAGATTGCGGCTGGCGCTCATGTCCGTCATCATGTTCGTTACGTGCAAGGGTCCCCAGCCCAGCGCGGAGGAGACAGGCTCGTACGCGGGGGTTTCCCTCTTCCTTACCGCGGGAGACACGGTGCGCGTCAGGCAGGAGTATGCCGCGTCGTCCGGGAAAAAGGGTCTCCCGGACTTCGTCGTCGACACCTCGTCCCCGAAACAGGCCGTCCGCGGTTTTGGCGGGGCGTTCAACGAACAGGGATGGGCGGCCTTGAGCGTCCTGAGCCAAAGCGAGCGCGACAGGGTTCTGACCGCCGTCTTCAGCCCGAACGAGGCGAACCTGTCGTACGGAAGGATACCGATCGGCGCGAGCGACTACGCGCTCGAGCGGTACACCCTCGCGCCCGTAGCCGGCGATTTCGAGATGAGCCGCTTCACGCTTGAACGCGACGAAAAATACCTAATACCCTTCATCGCGGCCGCGCAAAACGTCAGGCCCGACCTCAAGTTCTGGGCGTCGGCATGGAGCCCTCCGGTCTGGATGAAAGACAACAACGACTACGAGGGAGGCGCCTTTATCGACGAGGCGCGGTACTATCGCGCGTACGCCCTCTATTTGGCGAGATTCGCCGAGGCATACGCGGAGCGGGGAATCCCCATCGATTCGATCGCGGTCCAGAACGAGCCGACCGTCGTGACCGGATACCCGAACGGCGGATGGAAGCCGAAACAGTTCCGCGTCTTTATCCGCGACTTCTTCGGCCCGCTTCTCGCGCAACGCGGTCTCGCGACGAAGGTGCAGCTCGGCACGCTTAACGACGGCAGGTACGAAACCTTCGCGAAAACCGTTCTCGACGATCCGGACGCCAGGAAGTACGTGGGCGTGATAGGTCTGCAGTGGGACGGCGACCGGCAGATCGCGCCGATCCTGAAACACCATCCGGGCATTCCGATCATGCAAACGGAAACGGACTGCGGGAACTGGCACTGGAAATCCGGCTTCCGTCCCGACCGTGCCCCCAACGATTTCGCCTATGCCGCGTATACCTGGACCCGCATGAGGGATTATTTTTCCGAAGGGGCCGAAAGCTACATGCTCTGGAACATCGTCCTTGACCAGGACGGAAAGAATATCGACAAGAAACGGCGCTGGCCGCAAAACAGCCCCATTGTGATAGACACGACGACGAAGAAGGTCACGTACACGCCCATGTTCAGGGCCTTCGAGCACTTCAGCCGGTACATACCCGCCGGATCGAGATGCGTGTCCACGAAGGGATCCCGGGAGGCAATCGCCTTTCAGGCTCCCGACGGAACGGTAATCGTCGAGCTGCTGAACGCATCAGGCAAAAAACGCGCTGTTACCGGGGACATCGACGGGAAACGCTATTCGGTCGAACTTCCGCCCGAGTCCTTCGCGACGCTCATCATAAAAAAAGATCCGGCCAGGATGTGACCGGATCGCGATAAAGAGAAATTATGCCGCGCGGGGCCGGCGCGACCCGCGCCCCGGTTCGTTTGCCGGCGATCGGACTCGAACCGATACACCCGTGAGGGCGGCAGATTTTGAGTCTGCTGCGTCTACCAATTTCGCCACGCCGGCACGACGGCCCCCATGCTAGCATGAAGGGGGCGCCCGTGTCTATCCGAGCCGTTTCGGCAAGCCGCGCGCGCGAAGGGAGTTGGCCGTCGCGACGAGGGCCACGCCGACGTCGGCGAACACGGCCTCCCACAGGGAGGCGAGACCCGCGGCTCCGAGCGCGAGGAATCCTATCTTCACGACAAAAGAAATCGCGATGTTCTGCGCCACCACGGCGCGCGTATGCCGCGCGTGCGAGACGGCGCGGGCCACGAGACGGGGGTCGTCGTTCATCAGCACGACGTCGGCGGCCTCGCAGGCCGCGTCGCTCCCGAGCGCGCCCATGGCGATACCGACGTCGGCGCGCGCGAGCGCGGGCGCGTCGTTGATCCCGTCGCCGACGAAGACGGTCGTCTTCCCGCCCTTCCCCGCCGCGCGCGAGGCGATCTCCTCGTAGCGCTCGACCTTCTCGTGGGGCAGCACGCCGGACACCCATTCGCGAATCCCGAGTTCGCGCGACACGGACGCGGCGACCGCTTCCGTGTCGCCGGTCAGCATGACGATGTCTCCCACCCCGAGGCCGCGCAGGGACGCGACGGCTTCCCCGGCCCCCTCCTTCGCCGAATCGGAGAGCTCGAGGTATCCCGCGTGAACCCCGTCCTCCGCGACGTATACCCGCGTGCCCGGCGAGTCCGCAATGCCGGCAACGGCCACGCCCGAGCGGGTGAGCAGCGCGAGAGAGCCCGCCAGTATCCTTCTCGGTCCGATTCTCGCCTCCACGCCGAGACCGCCCGCTTCCTCGATGGAGTCCGCGACCGCCTCGGCCGACAACCCGTTCGACGCGGCGTAGGCGAGTATGGCGCGCGCTATCGGGTGCGAGGATTCCGCCTCGGCCGCCGCCGCGAGGCCGACGAGACGCGGCGCGTCGAAGCCGGCAGCCGGGACGACCGCCGTAACCGAGAACGAGCCGTTCGTGAGCGTGCCCGTTTTGTCGAACACGACGGTCGCGGCGCGGGCGAGGGCGTCGATCGCGGTCGCGCCCTTCACCAGGATGCCCCTTCGGGCCGCGCCGCCGATACCGCCAAAGTAACCGAGCGGAACCGAGATGACGAAGGCGCAGGGACACGATATGACGAGAAACACGAGGGCGCGGTAAACCCAGGGAGAAAACCCCTCCCAGGACGGCGCGGAACCGGACGACAGGGCAAGCGCGAGCGGCGGCAGTACGGCGAGGACGAGGGCGAGGCCGGTCACGATCGGCGTGTAGACTTTGGCGAAGGAGGTGATGAGCCGCTCGACGCGGGCCTTCCTCCCCGCGGCGCCCTCCACGAGGGCGAGCATCCTGGCGGCCGCGGTCCCGGCGTAGGCGGAGGTCGTACGCACGGTCACGCCCGAGTTCATGGCAACGAAGCCCGCGAGCACGGCGTCGCCGGGGCCCGAATCGCGCGGCAGGCTCTCGCCCGTCAGCCGCGAGGTGTCGAACGCGGAACGGCCCTCCTCTATGACGCCGTCAAGGGGAATCTTCTCGCCGGGGAGTACGCGCACGAGCGTCCCGACGGCAACGGCGGAGGGATGGGCAAACGACTCGGTAATCCCGTCCGGGGATACGAGACGCGCGCGGTCGGGACGTACGTCCATCAGGTCGGATATGGATTTCCGCGACCGGGCGAGCGCTGAATCCTGCAGAATCTCCCCGAGATTGTAAAAAAGCATCACGGCGGCGCCCTCGGACCACTCCCCGATGGCGAAGGCGCCCAGGGTTGCCACGGTCATGAGGAAGTTCTCGTCGAAAAACCTTCCGCGAAGCGCGTTTCTGGCGGAGGCGAGCAGTACCCGGTAGCCCGACAGGAGCCAGACGGCCAAAAAGGCGGCGCGAACAGCCAGGGTGCCGGGAAAGAACGGATCGCCCGGAACGTCCACGCCGCCGTGCCCGCCACCCAGCGAGAAGGCCGCCCAAAGGGCCGCGGCGAACAGGGCTATGGAAAGCGAAAACCGCATGACGGACCTGCGTACCTCTGGGGCAGACCTGACGTCCGCCCGGGCGTCAGGAAGGGCGCCGGAGGATGTCCCGGCCCCCGTATCGCCCTGGCCTTCAAGGCCCGACACGTATTCTCCCTTTTCGCAACAACAGGAACAGCTCATCGTTCGGCCCCCTCGCGCAGATGTTCAAGGCCCGTCGCTATCATGATCCCCACGTGGTGGTCGTCGATCGAGTAAAAGACCTGCTTGCCGTCCCGACGCGCCCGCACCATCTTGGCCTGCCTGAGCACGCGCAACTGGTGCGAGACCGCCGACACGGACATGTCGAGGGTCGCCGCGATGTCCGCCACGCAGAGCTCGCCGTACATGAGCGCGGATACGATCCGCACGCGCGTCGAGTCGCCCAGGACACGGAAGAAATCCCCCAGGTCGCAGAGCAGGGCCTCCTGCGGCATTCTGGACCGTGCGAACTCGACCGCCTCGATACGGACTGAGTTATCCTCTTCGAATATGTCTTGTGAATCCAATGAATCCTTCATACGTTTGAATATATGCTCAAGAGTTCAATTTGTCAACAGACGTAAAAGAGCCTATATTTCGTCTGTGATGTTAAGGAGATAGCTATGGAATTCAACATAACCACCCCGGCCCTGCTCTTTTCGGCCATTACCCTGCTCATGCTCGCCTATACGAACCGCTTTCTCGCGATCGCCGCCCTGGTTCGCCAATTCGTCGGCCTCTACGACGAAAAAAAGGAAGAACGGCTTCTCGGCCAGATCGCCAACTTCAGGCTCCGTCTCACGATCATGAAATACACCCAGTTCTTCGGCGTACTGAGCTTCTTTTTTTGCGTCCTGTGCATGACCCTCGTGTTCTTCTCGTACATCGTGGCCGGGGAGATCGTATTCGGCATCAGCCTTCTTCTGCTCATGGCCTCGCTCGCCCTCTCGCTGTGGGAGATTTTCATTTCGGTCGACGCCCTCAAGCTCGAGCTCAGGCACGTCGAAGGCGCTTGACGCCGGGGTGCCGGCGCGTCAGGGTGCCGGGGTGCCGGGGTGCCGGGGTGCCGGTGGCCGGTGTACCGGTGCGCCGGACGCGGCAGTACCGGGCAAGGGCAAAAAAAAGCCCCGAACGGCGTTCCGTTCGGGGCGATACGGGCATATCCCTTAAATCCTGAAAAGCAGGTCCTCGTACGACGGCATCGGCCAGTAGTCCTTCGGCATGAGCTTCTCAAGGCGGTCTATCGGGGCGCGCACGGCCTCCATGGCGGCGAACACCGAGTCGCGGCAGGACTCCGCCTGCTTGAGGGGATCGGAGACCTCCTTCGCGGCGGACCGTGCGGCATCGAGCTTCGCGGCGGCCGCGGAGGCCTCCTCGACGAGCGACATGATCTCGGAAAGACGCGACTTGAGCGAGTCCGATTTCACGCCGGAGGCGCCAAGGGTCTCGAGCTGACCGGAGATCTCGACGGCGTAATCGACGCAGGCCGGGAGTATCTCCCTGGTCGCCATCTCGAAGGCCACTCCCGCCTCGATGTTGATCTGCTTGGAATACTTCTCGAGGACGATGTCGAGCCGGGCGTGGATCTCTTCCTTCGTGAAGACCTTGTGCTTGGTGAAGATCTTGACGGAGTCTTCCTTCGCGAAATAGGGCCAGGCCTCGACGGAGCTCTTGAGGTTGGGAAGGCCGCGTTTCGCCGCCTCCTTGACCCAGTCCTCGGTGTAGCCGTTTCCGTTAAAGACGACCTTGGAGTGCTTTTTCCACGTATCGGTGACGATCTCCTTGATCGCCGCGGTGATGTCCTTCGCGCCCTCGAGCTTCGAGGCGAAGCCCGAAAGCACCTCGGCGACGATCGTGTTCAGGACGAAGTTCGGGCCGGAGATGGAATCCGACGAGGGAACCATGCGGAACTCGAACTTGTTTCCGGTGAAGGCGAAGGGGCTCGTGCGGTTGCGGTCGGTCAGGTCCTTGGGCAGCTTCGGAAGGGTGTTCGCGCCAAGCTCGAGCTTGTGGCCCTCGCTCGAGGCGACGGGGCGTCCGGTGGCGATCCCCTCGAAGATGTCCTGGAGCTGCTCGCCGAGGAAGATCGAGATGATCGCGGGAGGGGCCTCGTTAGCGCCGAGACGGTGGTCGTTTCCGGCGTTCGCCGCGGAAAGGCGGAGAAGGGGCGCGTAGGTGTCGACGGCATCGATGACGGCCGAGACAAAGAGGAGGAACGAGAGGTTCTCGCCCGGGGTCTTGCCGGGATTGAGAAGGTTGATACCGTCGTCGGTCCCGATCGACCAGTTGTTGTGCTTGCCCGAGCCGTTCACGCCGCGGAAGGGCTTTTCGTGCAACAGGCACACGAGCCCGTGGTGGCGGGCGACCTTCTTGAGCGTCTGCATCACGAGATGGTTCTGGTCCGTCGCGACGTTCGCGATGCCGTAAATCGGCGCGAGCTCGAACTGGTTCGGGGCGACCTCGTTATGCTGGGTCTTCGCCGGGATGCCGATCTTCCAGAGTTCCTCGTTCACCTCGGTCATGAAGGCGGCGACGCGCTCGGGGATCTTGCCGAAGTAGTGGTCCTCAAGCTCCTGTCCCTTGGGAGGAAGCGCGCCGAATACGGTCCTTCCCGTGAAAAGCAGGTCCTGGCGGGAGGCGTAGTACTTCTCGTCGACGAGGAAGTATTCCTGCTCGGGGCCGACGGAGGAGATGACGCGGCGGGAGTTCGTGTTGCCGAGTGCCCGGAGCACGCGAATCGCCTGGGCGCTGATCGCTTGCATGGAGCGGAGGAGCGGGGTCTTCTTGTCGAGGGCCTCGCCGTTGTAGGAGATGAAGGCGGTCGGGATCACCAGGGTCTTGCAGGAGCCCTCCTCGTTGAGGATGGCGGGGCTGGTGACGTCCCAGGCGGTGTAACCGCGGGCCTCGAAGGTGGCGCGAAGGCCGCCGGAGGGGAAACTCGACGCGTCGGGCTCGCCCTGAATGAGCTCCTTGCCGGAGAATTCGAGGATGGCCCTGCCGTCGTCGGTGGGGGATATGAACGAATCGTGCTTTTCGGCGGTAAGCCCGGTCATGGGCTGGAACCAGTGGGTATAGTGGGTCGCGCCCTTCTCGATCGCCCAGTCCTTCATCGCGTTCGCGACGACCTCGGCGACCTCTACGGTCAATTCCGCCTCGCCGGCCTGAACAGCCTTAATTTCCTTGTAGATGGCCTTGGGAAGACGATCCCGCATGACGGAATCGCCAAACGCGTTACTGCCATATAATTCGTTAAAGGGCATACCAACCTCCTTGAACCGGGTTACCGGAAGTTGCCTTGTATACCCCTTTGCACACCAGGCCAATAAGTTATGCGATACTTATAGCAAAATCTGCATAATTATGCAATCGGGCAGCGCGGCAAACCGACCGTTTACCGGTTCACCTTCAGTTCCTTCCATACAGCCGGATCCTCCTGACCGAGTCGCCAGAAGGAGACGAACCGCACGCCGGCATCCCGGTAGATGGAGCCGCGGGCGAGCATCGAGCGGACGTCCTCGTAGTACACGGTCACGTTGACGGTCTCGGCGTACTTGAAAAAGGGGATATCCTTGACCCGCTGGACCGCCTTGACCTTCTTGTCCTTCTTGAGCTCCGTGAGGGTAGAATGCTTGAAGGCCCGCGAGTGCTTCTGGTCGGCCCAGGCGCGACCGTAAAAGGGCATGCCCATGACGAGCTTGTCGCGGCTGACAGTCGTAAGGGCGTAGTCCAAAACGCGCTTGCACCATTCGATCGAGGCGATCGAACCGGGGGCGCTTCCGCTCCAATGCTCGTCGTAGGCCATTATGACGACGCGGTCGAGTATTCGGGAAAGAAGCTCGTAATCGTAGGCGTCGTTGATCTTCCTGACGCGGGCCGGTATGGCAGCGGAAAGCTCCTTCTCCGCGGGAAGCCGCTGGCGAAGC
>LVBL01000148.1 GCA_001604405.1 Spirochaetales bacterium Spiro_10 | reverse complement strand
CGCCGTTATCAGCGGGCAAGTTCTATCTGGTCAAAGGAGAACTCCATCCCCTCGAAGGAATGATGTTCCGTCGCTATCTCGAACCGCGCGACCCGCGTCCAGTCAAACGAGCGTTTCGTGTCCGGATACCACTCTCCCTTCCATGCTCCCGTCACGAACATCTCCGACAGGGGAATGCGTACGAGGTGCCATTTCCCGTCCGGCGGCAGGGCCGCAGGCTCAACCGTGGCGCTCATCCGCCAGGGCAGGTCGGCAGGAAGATCGTCGGGATTCAAGAAGCGCACGTCAAAACGCGCGTTCTTCGCGGTCGTCCTGGCGTAGAACCTGAGCTCATAGCCCCCGCGCACGAGCGCCGACAGGTCGAGCGGGGACGAAAACCGGAACCCGACGTGATTGTACCGCTCGAGATTCGCGAGCCGGATCGCGAAGCTTCCCTTCAGGGCGTTCCGGTCGTAGAGATCTGCCGTTCCCCCCGGACCCACATGCCCGTTGTACCGCACCCCGCCCGCGGGATAATCGTCGTAGAGGACGAAGTCCTCGGAAAGCGCCACGCGCCGCCGGGCGGTTTGTGCTGGCGCGGACAGTCCGAGCGCTGCCGTCACCCCGACGTCGAGATCCGAGGCGAACGAATTGCCCGCTCCCGGCGTGAACATCCCGAACGAGCCGAAACAGTCCCACAAGGCCCACGATATCCCGCGGGACTCGAGATGCGCGCGGACAAGGTCGTACCAGCGCGCGCGGTCGGGCTGGGAGCTGTTCGGCAGATACACGCCGAACTCGCCGCAAAAGACGGGCACGTTCCGCTTGCGCGCGAAGTCGTACGCGACGTCGATCGCCTTGCGTACCCGCTCGGGGCTTCCCTCACTCGCGTAGTTCGAGACGCTTCCGGACACCCAGGTGCCCTTGAGATCCTTGGGAACGGCGGGCAAGGGGCCGGAACCGGGGGGAAACGGTATGCCCGCGAGCGTCGTCAAAGGCGGATCGGTCCAGCTCGCGCCCTGGTGCGTGAAGATGAACGGATCGTAGAAATGGAAGGTGTACAGCAGCTTGTCGTGCGCGTACCTCGGAAGCCCGCCGAGTTCCGCATAGCTGTTGAAGTTCGCCCCGCCGACGATGATCCAGTGACGGTCGTCGATCGCCCGGATCGTCTCTATGACCCGGCCCTGTATCGCGGCCCATACCGAGGGCGAGATTCCGTGCGGCTCGTTCAGGATCTCGTAGATCACGCGGTCGGACCTGCCGCGATACCGGGTCGCGAGCTGGGACCATACCTTGTGAAGGGCCTTCTCCACGTCCCTTTTCGTCGGAACCGCGGGATCGAAGGTGTGGTTGTCGATAATGACGTAGAGGCCCGCCTTCTCCGCGCGGTCCACGGCGACGTCGAGGAACTCGAGGAGCAAGGGGTCGATCGCGAAGTCGGGCGCGCCCGAGGTCATGGGATGCAGGTTTACCGGCAGGCGAATCACCTCGACGCCGAGGGCCCTGAGCGCAAGGAAATCCTCAAGCGGGTGGCGGTTGACGAGAATCTGGCCGGCGGACGGGACCTCGAACCAGGACGAGACGTTGACGCCCTTCGTGAAGGGCATCGCGGGTATCGGTGTCGTGGCCCCGCCGGTTTGGGCGGGGGCAGCCACGACAAGGACGGATGCCACGATCAGGGCGCATACGCCCAAGCGGGACACGGAAGCTGATGCCATGTACGGTCTCCTTCGGGTATGCCGAATAGTATCACGAAATCCCGTATCGCCGACGCGTCAGGTCCGCTTGGCGGCGGAAATAATGCCGGGAACCCGCTCCGTTTGCGACGGAAACAGGTCTCCCGGAACGTTCTGGCTTCCCGCCGCGAGAAATACCTGATGGCGCGCGCATCCGGTGCTGTCTCCCAGACAGAACTGGTTTTTCATGAGCTGCGCCGTAGCGGGCCGGCCCGCCATCTTGTCGTGAAAAAACGGGCACTTCGGAAGACATTCGCATTCAGCCATTGTGGCCTCCTTTGTTTATCCTTCGGTAAAGTGTAGGCCCTTCGAGGCCAGCGCGCAAATTTATCCCCTTGACACCTCCCCCGCACGGGAGTATCTTCTTTTAACAGGCACTGACGGAGACGAGTAGCCGGATCACCTCCATACAAGGGATCGCGCGACGCGACTGAGAGCGCGCGAATGGAAGGACCGGTCGAAAACCACTCCCGAGCCGCCCGAAGGAAAGCCGTAAGGCGCGAAACCGCGCTGGCAAGCGAGTAATCCCGGGCCGACCGTCCCCGTTACGGACGATGAGCGCGGCCGCCGTCATGGCGAGCCGAAGCAGGGTGGAACCGCGGAAG
>LVBL01000064.1 GCA_001604405.1 Spirochaetales bacterium Spiro_10 | reverse complement strand
GTCCCGTCGGCGAGCGCGGACCCCGCGTCGTCCGTTCCGTCCCAGGGAATCGACTGGTTCCAGGTCGTGAATTCGCCCGTCGGAAGGGTTCGAACGGCGGCGCCCGACGCGTCCCGTACGCGAATGACTCCCGCTCCCGGGGCGCTGACGCGGAAGGTGAAGGCGAGGCGTCCCGGGTTGTTCGGGTTGAACGCCCGCTTCGAGGGCGCGAAGGAGGCGGCGGTAAAGGCGGCGCGACGAAGTTCCGCGTCAACCCTCGTTTCCCGTTCGCGGTATACCGGGACGGTATACGTTTCTTCCTCGTACCCGAAGGCCTTGACGGTAAGGGTATGCGTCCCCTCCCGGACCCGGATCAGGGGCGCGTCGTAGGTCGACCCGTCGATCCCGAAGCTGGCGCCCGCGGGGGCGCCGTAGACCGAGACGTAACCGGTAACCTCGAGCAGTTCGACGCGGATGTCCCGCGTCTCCCCCGGTCTGAGGCGGACGAGAAAGCTTTCCGTGTAATAGCCGCGTTTTTTCAGGGCGACCCGCAGGGTTCCCGGTTGCAATCCGTCCAAATCGACGGGGGCGACCCCTTCGTACGCCCCGTTGATGTACACGTCGGTTTTCGGCACGTCGACCGAAATCCGGAGGCGCGCCTTGGTTGACCCGTCGGGCGACTGCTCGGTCTCGACGCGCATCGTGCCGCGCATCGAGTCTCGCCGGGCCGCTTCCTCGAGCGAATCGGCATCGCGGTCGGAGGCGATGGCGGGGGGCGGCGAGAAGACGGTGAGCGCGGCCACGGCCGCCAAGGCGGCGAGGCGCGGGGCGCGGAGGCGTAAAAAAAGCCCGTAAGCGTTCATGGTACCCATGATAGCGCCCCGGGCCGAAAAAGAAAAGGCAAATCCCGCCGACCTCGGCCGGCGGGATCTGGTCAATGCATGAAGAAGCGGAGCACGAAGACCGCGAACACGACCCAGGTCACGACGGGGATGGCCTTGGCCTTGCCCGTGCATACCTTGAGGATCACGTAGGCGAGCACGCCGTACACGATTCCTTCCGCGATGCTGTAGCAGAAGGGCATCATGACGATGGCGAGGAAGGCGGGGATGCCCTCGGTCGGGTCGCCGAAGTCGATCTCGGTTACCGGCTTCATCATGAGGAAGCCGACGAGGATGAGCGCCGGGGCGGTCGCCGCGCCGGGTATGAGGAGGAACAGCGGCGAGAAGAGGAGCGCCAGGAGGAAGAGGAGTCCCGTGGTGAGGGAGGTGAGACCCGTCCGTCCGCCCGCCGCGACGCCCGCGGAGCTTTCGATGTAGCTCGTGACGGTGGAGGTTCCGAGGAGCGCTCCGACCGAGGTTCCGACGGCGTCCGCGAGCAGGGCCTGCTTGACGCGCGGGACGTTGCCGTCCTTGTCGGTAAGGCCGGCCTGGGTGGTCACGCCGACGAGGGTTCCGACCGTGTCGAAGATGTCGACGAAGAGGAAGGAGAAGAAGACGGTGAAGAACTTGAGGGTCAGGATGTTGGAGAAGTCAAGCCTGCCGAAGAGCGGGGCCGCCGGAAGGCTGAAGAGTTTCCAGTTTTCCCAGCCGCCGAAGGGGGCGGTGATGCCCATCGGGATGCCGATGACGGTCGTCGCCAGGATGCCGATGAGGATGGCGCCGTGCACCTTGAGGGCGAAAAGCGCGGCCGTGATGACGAGACCGACAAGGGCAAGCATGGCCGTTCCCTCGGTTACCTTGCCGAGCGACACGAGGGTCGCGGGGTTCGCGACGATGATGCCGGCGTTCTTCATTCCGATGAGGGTGATGAAGATTCCGATACCGACCGCGACTGCCCGTTTGAGGTTTACGGGCACCGAGTTCACGATCGCCTCGCGGACGTTCACGAACGAAAGGATTATGAAGAGGATACCTTCGAGGAATACCGCGGTAAGGGCGACCTCCCAGCTGTAACCCATGCCGAGAACGACGGCGTAGGTGAAGAAGGCGTTGAGTCCCATGCCGGGCGCGAGGGCGATCGGCAGGTTGGCGGCAAAGGCCATGACGATCGTGGCGATCGCCGAGGCGAGAGCGGTAGCGGTGAAGACGGCGCCCCTGTCCATGCCCGCGTCGCCGAGGATGCCCGGGTTGACGGCCAGGATGTAGGCCATGGTCAGGAAGGTGGTGATACCCGCCAAAATCTCGGTTCGGGTAGTCGTACCATGCGCTTTAAGCTTGAAAATCTTTTCCATGATGGATGGATTCCTCCTTGGGAGTGACGTGATATCGCCAGAATAGCATCGTTTTCGCGGGCGCACAAGCGGAATGGCTTTGTATTCGCGCCGTCAGTTCAGGGGTATTCCCGACTCCACGAAGCTCAGGTACCCGCCCCGCGGATTGATGATGATGTGGTCAAGAAGCCCGATTCCGAGGATCTCGGCCGCCGCCGACAGGCGTTTGGTGATGGCCCGGTCCTCGTCCGAGGCCTCGAGCTGGCCCGACGGATGGTTGTGGCACACGATGACGGCGGCCGCCCTGTCCACGATCGCGTCCGCGAAGACCTCCCGCGGGTGCACGATGGTTCGGTTGAGGATACCGACGCTCACGACCCTGACCGCGAGCACCTCGTGCGCCCCGTTGAGCGAGGCGACGAGGAAATGCTCCTGCCGCCTGTCGCGAAAATGGCGGAAAAACGGGTAGATGTCCCCCGCCGACCTGACCTTCTCCGTGGAGGCCGCCGAATACCGGCGTCCCAGCTCGAGCGCGGCCATGACCGCTCCCGCCTTCGTCTCCCCGACTCCCTCGAGCGAGCTGAGCGTTTCGTAGAGAACGTCCCCCTGGGCGGTGTCCAGGGCCTGGGTAACCCGCTGCGCCAGGGCGAGCACCGGCGCCTTTTTTGTCCCCGTCCTGAGCGCGAGCGCGACGAGTTCATGATCGCTGAGATGCTGCGGACCCCTTTGCCTGATACGCTCGCGCGCGTCCGGTTTTCGTTCTTCTGCCATGATGGACCCCCGAATCCATCTAGGGCGGATGTCATGTTTTGCCCGGAAAAAACCGATGAGACGGTATGCGTACTTTCCCGGTGTATATCGCGATTCTCGCCCTTGTCGTGTCGCTCGCGTCCTGCGCCTCATCCGGGGCGTCGTTCGCGGTGACGGCGTCCCTGCCGCCAGAGCGCGCGAGACCCGGACCCGAGCGCATCATGGGCGGGGTCTCGGTCGGCGAGGAACGGCTCGTGGGTTTTTTCATGGAATCGAATCCGTCCAAGGATCGCGCGAAGGTCGCCCGCCTGGCGGCCTTGTACGTCGAGGAGTCGTCGCTCGAGGGGGTGAACCCCGACATCGCCTTCGCGCAGATGTGCCTTGAAACGGGCTTTCTCCGTTTTGGCGGCCTCGTGACCGAGGACATGAACAATTTTTGCGGGCTTGGATCGATCGGTCCCGGCCAGCCCGGCAACGCCTTTCCCGACGAGCGGACCGGCGTGCGCGCGCACGTGCAGCATCTCAAGGCCTACGCGAGCGCCGAGCCGCTTCGGGGCCCGCTCGTCGATCCGAGGTACCGCTACGTCAATCCCAAGGGCAAAGCGCCCACGATCCATGGCCTCGGCGGCACCTGGGCCGCGGACCGGGAGTACGGCGTCAAGCTCGCGGGGCTCATCGGCCGCATCTACGCGCGTTAAAACCGCGTGCTGAAACCGCGCGGTGATACCGCGCGCGCCCAAGGCCCTTACTGGATCGTCGTGCCGACGAAGTCCCTCCCGTCGAGGATGGCGAGCAGGTTCGGGATGTCGCGTCCCGCCGCGCAGATGACCCTAAGGCCGTTTTTCTGCGCGTGCATGCTCGCGACGGGATCGAAGGGGACGTTCTTCCCCGGTACCCACTCGTCCCCCACGATCGCGCGGAAGTCGGCCCAGCCGATCGAGTCGATCGGGCGCGCCTCGGGGTTCTTGCGCGGATCGTCGGTGTAGACCTTCGCGATGTTGGACAGGTTCACGACGGTGCCCGCGTTGAAGCGCTCCGCGAGAAGCACCGCGTCGTTGTCGGTTGAAAAGCCCGGCTTCCAGCCCGCCGCGACCATGACCCGGCCGGTAAAGACCCCGACCTGCGTCGGGTCGTAGACGACCTCCGTCGGGCAGATGTCGGAGAAGATCGCCTTGACGAGCTGGGCGTTGAGCCGCGTGGCCATGATGCCGATCCAGTCCGCCTCGTCGTTCGAGCCGTCCGGGGCTACCGCGCGGAACGACTGCTGGTACGCGCGGGCGGGTCCTCCCCCGCCGATCACCAGGATGAGCTTGCGCGAGCTGTCGGCAGACAGCCAGGTCCGCACGCTCGCGGCGAATTCCGAGAGAAAGGCGGTATCGGGCGCGTCGGGCGCGACGATGGAACCGCCGAGTGACAGGACTGTAACCATGAAACGTTCTCCTTGACGGCGGAGGGCGTCAGTAGACGCCCGTCACGCGCGGCTCTCCCCAAAACGAGGTGTAGCCCCTCACGTTGCCCGCCGATTCTTCCCATAACGACTGGAATGCCCATGAACGCGGCCGGAACACTACCTTGCTCTTCGGGGTCATCGGTTTCTGTTCCGTCCATCCGCGCGAGAATGCGACATGATAGGAGTCCATGTTGCCGAAGTACCACTCGCGCGCGTTGTCCTCGCGAAGCGGGAAGGGTTTGCCCGTGCCGAGCGCTGGATCGACCGGTATCCATCCGAGGCCTTCGACGTAGAATTCCGCCCACCAATGTACGCGCGAATCCCGGTTCGAGTCAACGACGATCCCCGCGAGCGGCACCGCCGGTATTCCGGACGCGCGGGCGAGGGCGCAAAAGAGGATGGCCATGTCGTAGGCGGATCCTTCCTTGCGCTTCAGCGCGTCGATCGCCTTCCGGTCCTGGGGGACCCGTTCCTCGTAGCGGAATTCCGTCGTGAGCCAGTCGTACGCGAGCTTGGCCGCGCGCCAGGGATTTTTTTCCTTTCCGATTATTTCGGCCGCCGCTATCCGGACGTCGGGCGAGTCCGACGGGACGAGCGGATCGGGCTGGGTGTACAGGAGGTACAGCGGGGACTCGCGGTCGGAATAGGGCCTGACCTGCGCGGGATTCACCTGCGTCGCTATTCCGTAACTCGTGCACACGAAGGTGTGGGAGACCTTCTCGGCCTTGCCCGTCCTGAGACCCTCAAGCTGATGCAGCACGGTTCCCCGGTGGTTCGCGATATAGGGTTTGGGATCCGAGGCGGTAACCTCCACGTTGCGCTGGGACGGGGAGGTGATAGGGAGGGGCACCCTCAGGAATATCAGCCCGCCTTCCGAGGCGTGCATCCCGGTGATGTCCACTTGCTGGGACACGACGAGGGTCCGTCCCGAGGAATACGTCTTCGTGCCGGGCTGTCCGGTGATCTCGACCGCCATGTCGTTGCTGAGGCCCCTGGCGGTCCTGACGAACACGGGACCCGAGGTCGCCCCGTCGGGAACCCGTACGCGGATCTCCTGGTCGCTCCAGAACTCGTAGTCGAAGTTCTGGTCCGAACACGCGACGCTCGCCTTCTCGGCCTTGTCGTGGGCGGTAAGGGGAACGGGATCGTCGGTTTTCCAGGCGAACAGGACTTCGGAATCGTTCCGCGAGATGCCGAAGTTCCTGCCGCGTATCACGAGTTTTTTGCCCGTCTCGGCGCGCGTGGCGTCGAAACCGGCTATCTCGGGTATCCCCGCGTCGGAGTCGACGCGGGCGGTAACCGGTATGTTTTTCCTGTTAGCGAAGATGAGCGGATTGCTGCGCCTGTTTCCCCGGTAGACGTACACGAGCCCGTCTTCGGCCGTGACCGGAAGGATAGCCATGACGTTCGTGTCGGTCCAGCTGATGTACGCGTTGCCGGAAAGGCGGTTTCCGGCGATCTCGACCCATCCCGCGTCGCGTTCGTCGCCGAAGTGCCTGCCCTGGATGACGACGACCTCGCCGCTCTCGCCTATCGCGGGTATGATCGCGTCGAGAACCGGCTTTCTGTTGGCGAGATTCGCGACGAACGCCGTCATCGCGAAGAACGCGACGAACAGGATCGGCGCGAGCGCGAAGCGCGCGAGCGGCGAACGCTGGAGGAGGCGGAGTAAAAACGTCTTGATCATTTGCCCGGAGTTCGTACCAGCGTCATGTGTCCGTCGTCGAGCGCGGTCTGGCCCGTGAGCGCCGGATAGTCCGAGGCGCCGTTGAATCTCGCCAGATTGGGAAGCTTGATGATGACGATCTCCGCGTCCCCGATCAGGTCCTGGTCGGTCGCGAAGCGCTGGGCGTAGTTGACCATCGTGAAGAGCGCGCTGTCCCTGGAGGAGGTGTCGGACCAGCGGACGGCGAGTTCGGGAAGGTCGTCGCTGATGACCGGAGACGACGCGGCCGGCAGGCGCGGGAATTCCGAGGTCGGGGATATCATCTGCCGGAGCGGCATGGAGGCGAGGTGGATGTCGTCCGTCCGAGCGGACCGCGAGCTGAGCGTGATGGCCGAGGGAAGGATTACCGCCGCGAGGAACATCGCCGCGAGCGCGGGAAGCGGCATCCGAACCGAGGTTCGGAACCATTCAGACCGTCCGGAATCCGGGAAGCGCCGGCCCGAAAGGGCCCGTTTATCCCGAAGGCGGGCGAACGAGGCCTCGAGGGCTTCCCCGGAAAACTCGGGCGATCCTTCCTTCATCCGCGCGCTGAGCGACGCGTACCTGTCCGTGAGCCTCTTGCATTCCGGGCATCCGGCAACGTGGCGTTCCAGTTTTTCCTTCCAGGGAGAGGGTACTTCGCCGTCGCAGTAGGCCGAAAAAAGTTCATGGTCAGGGCATGTAGACATCGTCAGCTCCTATCAACCGTGATAATTGCTCGCGCGCGCGGAATACCCGGACTTTCACGTTTCCCTCGGTTATCCCAAGCACGCGGCCTATTTCCTTATAGTTAAGGTCCGCGTATTCCTTCAGTTGCAAAACCGCCCTCAGGTTGTCCGGCAGTTTTTCCAGTGCTTCCTGGACGCGATGCACGGCGTCTTCCTTGAGAAGCGTCGTCTCGCCCGAATCGACCGTCCTGCGGTCTTCCTTGAGCGCCCGCTCGTAGGCGCGCCGCTCGCGTCCCTTCCGCTTCGCGAAATTGAGCGACCCGTTCTTGACGACCCTGATGAGCCAGTATTTCGCGTCGTTGATCGACGGAAACACCATCTCCTTCTCGGTCATCTTGATGAGCGCGTCATGACAGAGATCCTCGGCCGCCTCTTCGGTTCCCGCTATGCGGTACGCTATCTTGAACAGGATCGGCATGGTCACGTCGTAAATCTTTCTGAAATCCGCGTCGTTCGTCGCGCGGAGCGTCCCTTCGGGTTCAAACAAACCGAACCCCCGTTGCGTTACACGTCATGCGCGATCTCCGTCGGAACGGCGCCAGGTAGTTCCCCCCGGCCCGTCTTCCAAAATAACCCCTTCGGCCTTCAATTGGTTACGGATTTCGTCCGCGCGCGCGAAGTTCCTCGCCTTTTTGGCCTCGGCGCGTTCGCCGACGAGGGCCGTTACGCGTCGGTCGTCCTCGGAACCGGTCTCCGCCGAACCAGAGTCTTTCGGGGATCGTACGGTCGCGGCAAGTCCGTCTTTGACGAGGTCGAGGGCGAGCACGGCATCCATGGCCGAAAGGGCGACAAGCGCCTCGCGCGGCCCGACCGAGCCGTCACGCACGAGGCCGTGCAGCTCCGAGAGGGCGCGCGGCGTCGAAAGGTCGTCTTCTATATGGGCGCGGAAACGTTCGAGCCAGGGGCGCGCCGGCGAGGTTGCCGCAAGCGCGTCCGTCGCGTCGGGAGCGGATCCGCCCGCCGCCTCGATGATGCGGGCGACGCGCTGGACAAGGCTCTTGCGCGAGTTGCGCGCGCTCTCCATCGACTCCCAGGAGAAGGCGAGCTGGCTCCGGTAGTGGCCGCCGAGCAGGAAATAGCGGTAGTCGAGCGGATCGAACCCGCGGTCGACGACCGTCTGCAGTGTCAGGAAATTCCCGCCCGACTTGGACATCTTGCCCTTGTCCATCACGAGGAATTCGTTGTGGAGCCAGTAGCGCACCCATTGCTTGCCGGTGGCGCCCTCGCTCTGGGCTATCTCGTTCGTGTGGTGTATCGGGATATGGTCGATCCCGCCCGTGTGGATGTCGAACTGTTCGCCGAGGTATTCCATGCTCATCGCCGAGCATTCGATGTGCCAGCCGGGATATCCCCTTCCCCAGGGCGAGTCCCACACGAGGGCCTGGTTTTCGAATTTGCTTTTCGTGAACCAGAGGACGAAGTCGTAGGGGTTCCGCTTGTTCGCGTCGACGTCGATCCTCGCCCCCGCCTTGAGATCGCCGAGGTTGAGGCGCGCGAGCTTGCCGTACTCCGGGAAGGTCGAGATGTCGAAATAGAGGTTGCCCTCGGAGAAATAGGTGTGTCCCCGGGCCTCGAGGCGCTTGATGAGGGCGATCATGGCGTCGATGTGCTCGGTCGCCTTGCAGACGACGTCCGGCTTGAGGATGTTGAGCCGCTCGGTATCGGCGAAAAAGGCGTCGGTGTAAAACCGCGATATCTCGAGTACCGACTGGCCGCGTTCCTTGGCCGTCTTGACCATCTTGTCGTCGCCCGCGTCGGCGTCGTCCGTCAGGTGTCCGATGTCGGTGACGTTCATCACGTGCCTGACGGAGTAACCGAGGAAAACGAGGCTTCGCCTCAGGACGTCCTGGAAGACGTACGCGCGGAGGTTGCCGATGTGGGCGTAGTTGTAGACGGTCGGACCGCATCCGTAAAAGCCCACGCGGCCGTCGTGTACGGGCGTAAACTCCTGCAACTCCCTTCCCATCGTGTTATAAAGCCTCAAGGCCATGCGTTCCCCCGTGTCGATATTTCACGCTTTCTGCTATATACTGCCAAAAGCATGAATACTGTACGGAATATATGGGAAAATAGCAATATAACGGAACGAAACCCCGAATTGGCGGGTCTCGTGCGGTTTGACGAGCCGATGGCCGCCCATACGACCTTTCGCATCGGCGGTCCGGCGGACTGTTACGCCGAACCCGGGACGGTTACCCAGCTTGTCAACCTCGTGGACGTGTTCTCGTCCGCCGGGTGTCCCGTGTCCGTAGTCGGGGGCGGCTCGAACCTCCTCGTCGCCGACCGGGGGATTCGCGGGGCGGTGATCTCGACGGCCGGCCTCGTCGGCATCTCGTCCGGGGAGCCGGATCAGGCGGGCGCCGCCGTCGTCACCGCCGGGGCCGGTACGCTCATGGACGACCTCGCCGGATGGTGCGCCGACCGCGAGCTCGCCGGGCTCGAGCGGTTCGCCGCCCTGCCGGGTACCGTCGGCGGCGCGGTCTTCATGAACGCGCGTTGCTACGAGCGTTCGGTGTCGGACGTCTTTCGCGAGGCGGAATGCCTTGTTTTCGCGGCGCGGGGGTGTACACTGGAAAAGCATGGCATGAACGCCGCCGAGTGGGACTACAAGAAATCCCCCTTTCAGGGGCGCACGGGTCCCGATCCGACGGTGCTGTCCGAGGGTTCGACGATCGTCGTTTCGGCGCGGTTTGCCCTCTCGCGGGGGGACCGCGGGGACCTGCGCCGGGAGATGGCGAAATACGCCGCCGACCGCGAGGCGAAGGGCCATTTCCGCTTTCCGTCGGCCGGGAGCATGTTCAAAAACGACCGCGCGTTCGGCAAGCCCTCGGGAAAGATCATCGACGAGGCGGGATTGCGCGGATTTTCGGTCGGAAAGGCCCGCGTCGCGCCCTGGCACGGAAACATAGTCGTCAATGAGGGCGGGGCAACTGCCGATGATGTCCGTATGCTCGTGGAGGAAATTCGCCGTCGCGTACTCGAGACGGCGGGATTCGATCTCGAATGCGAGGTCGTGTTCGCGGGGGATTGGCGGGCAGACACGACGTTCCGGGAGAACACCGTATGAAAAAAGCTACACTGTCTATCGTGATGCTCGTTGTCGCCGCGCTTGCCGCGCGCGCGCAGGTTGTCGGGAGGGTGGAATACGTCGAGGGTCTCGTGGAGGTCGTCAGGAACGGCGAGAAGGCGAGACCGGTCGGCACGGGATTTCCGATAGAGAACCTTGATTGCGTGCGAACCGGGGACGCGGGATCCGCCACCATCTCGTTCGACCGTTCCTCGGGGCTCGTCGGTTCCATCGATATCGGCCCGGGGGCCACGGCGGTCATCAGGCGCGATCTCGTGTCGGGCGTCACCTCCAACGAGGTCAGGCTCATGGCCGGCGAGATCGGTCTCAAGGTTTCGCGCCTTTCCGGGAACGCCGCGAGTTTCCGGGTCAGGACCCCCTCGGCCGTTCTCGGCGTACGGGGTACCGAATTCGTGGTGGCCACCTTCAACGGCTCGTCCCTGGCGGCCTGCGCGAAGGGAGAGGTCCTCTGCTCCCCCTGGTCGTTTACCTCCCCCGCCGCAGGCTCCGCCGCCGACGCCGTCAGCGTCATCCCCGGCAGGATGGCGGAACTCCTCGACTCAGGCTCGGTCAAGACCGCCGACTTCCCCAAGGGAGACTTCGTCGCCAACTGGAAGGACGTCAGGGGCCGCTGGAAGGCCTTTCAGGTCGACCTGATCACGGCGGATCCCGTGACCTTCCTCAACCGCATCGCGGTACAATGGGAGAATTCGAGCGAGAAGGCGCTCCAGGAGGCCGAGACGCTCAGGGACAACAAGGTGCTCAAGAAGTGGTTTGCCGCCGCGAAAGAGGGCTCCGGAGTCGGCTCGCGCGCCGACTGGGTCAAGGAGCGGCAGTCGGTCATGAAGGATCTCATCGCCCTGAAGCCCGAAATGACGCTTGCGATGATACATTGGTACCGGATCCGCGAACTCGTTCCGCTGATTCCGGACTCGGCGATGGGCAAGAAGATGGCGAACGGACAGACGGTCAAGGCCTTTGTCGCGCGGTTCGGCCGCGTTTCGGCCGATTTCGACGCGGCGCTCGCCCTCTTCGACGCCGCCGAAAAGCAGTACATGCTGAGGAACGACGGGCTGTCGCCCTTCGGGACTTTTAATTGACATTGTCACGGGTCAAATCTATACTGGATTAACGGGTGGTGTCGATTGTTACAGCTAGCGTTTGTCAATTTCAGGAAAGGCTCCTATATCCTCGTCGAAGGCAAGGCTGAATCCGACCGGTTTTACATCATTCAGGGCGGAAAGGTACAGATTACCAAGCACACCGAGGTCGTGGCCGAGGAGGGCGGAAACGTTCTCGGGCCTGGCGACTTTATCGGCGTCGTTTCCAGCATGTCCGGCCACAGCCAGATCGAGACCGCCGTCGCCATGACGGACGTGACCCTGATATCCGTCCGCCGCGACCAGTTTTCCGAGCTCATCGAGAAGAATACCCCCGTCGCCATGAAGATCATCTATTCCTTCACGAAGAAGATGCGCTATCTCGACGAGGCACTGACGCGCATCACCCTTAAAAAGAACGTCGAAAGCGACATAACACACCTTTTTTCCATCGGCGAGTACTACGCCAAGCTCTCAAAATACACCCTTGCCCTCTACGCCTATTACCATTATCTCAAGAACGCGCCGAACGGCCCCTACGCGACGGTCGCGCGCGAGCGCTTCATGGCCCTCAAGTCGATGGGCGTCGCCGTGAACATCGCGACCCTCGAGCCGAAATCGGGCGAGATGTCGCGGGTATACGCGGACGAGTCGATCATCTTCTGCGAATGCCAGCCGGGCGCCGAGCTCTACATCATCCAGAAGGGATCCGTCAAGATCACCAAGATCGTGGACAACAACGAGGTGCTGCTCGCCGTGCTCAAGGCGGGGGACATGTTCGGGGAGATGGCCCTGCTCGAGAACAAGCCGCGCTCGGCGAGCGCCATCGCCCTCGAGGGTACCCAGCTTCTCGCCGTCAACCGCCAGAACTTCAACCAGATGGTCGCGACGCAGCCGCAGCTCATCGCGCGCCTGACGACCACGCTCGCCGACCGCATCTGGCTCATGTACAAACAGCTCGCCAACACCCTCATAAACGATCCGGTCGGCAGGATGTACGACATGCTCGTCATCCAGCTCGAGAAGCTGAAAGTGCCCCTCCAGGCGGCCAAGGCCTACACCTTCGACTTCGGGCCGACCGAGCTCGCGAACATGTGCGGCATCGTCAAGGAGGACGCGCACCGCGTCATCTCCGAGTTCATGCGGGAGCCGATTATACGGCAGATAGACGAAAAGATCGGCGTGACCGACATGGTCGAGCTCAGCAAGCAAAGCGCCTACCGCAAGAAGCTCATGGATCTCGAGCGCTCCCGGAACGAGAACCGCTCGTCGACGAACAGCACCGTCCTGTGGTGACGGCCGCGCCCCGGTTTCGGCCGCCCCCGGCCGCCCCCGGCGGCAATGCGCCCCGCGCGCGTTTCCGGTTCCTCTTTTCAAGTAGACGGCCCTTTCTGCCGAAAAGTATCGTATGAACCACCGTTTGTTCCTCGCGTGCGCTGTCGCGTTATTGTCAGCCGTCGCCTCGACCGTCCCCGCGCAGGATGCCGCGCGGGGCAAGGACTCCGCACGGGTCGCGGGCGACTCGCGGGTCGCGGCCCCCGCGCGTGAAACCGGAGAGGCCGCCCCGGCGCAGGATGCCGCCCCGCTCCCCGACACCTACCGTTCGGTTGCCCTCGGCATGGACATCGAGACGGTAAAGGAGAAGCTCCTTGCCGACGGGATGTTCGGATACCGCGGTGACCGGGACGTATCCCTCCTTCCGTTCGCGAACCGCGCGCTCATCGAGACCGTCGGCCCGTCGTTTATCAGGCGTTCCTGGTTCCAGTTTCTCGAGGAAAAACTCTATGTCATGATCTTCAAGCTCGACTCCGAACGGGTCGACTACTACTCGCTATACTCGTCGTTCGTCGCGAAATACGGGGAGCCGAAATCCATCGACCCGGCGCGCGCCGTCTGGTCCGACGACCGCGTCACCCTGAGCCTCGAGCGGCCGCTGACGGTCAAGTACGTCGACGTCGCCGCCTTCAAGTCCCTTCTCGACGCGGACACGACCGGCAAGGCCGCCTCCGACGTGCTTCGAGAGGAGTTCATACGTGAGTTCTAGGAAATTTCCCGTGTTCGCCTGTTCCCTCGCGTTCATGTTTTGCCTTTTTTCGGCGTGTGCCGGAACGCGCTTCCGGAAACTGACCCTCGTCATCGAGAGGTCGGGAGGGGAGGCCGTTTCGGTCGACGCCGAGATCGCCATCTCGGAGACGGAACAGTCCCGCGGATACATGGAACGGAAGTCGATCCCCGACGGCACGGGGATGCTCTTCGCCAACCGCTCCGACCGCCAGATGCGCTTCTGGATGAAAAACACCCCGCACCCGCTTTCCATCGCGTTTATCGATTCGGACGGCGTCATACGGGAGATACGGGACATGAAGCCCTTCAGCCTTGAGACGGTCGCGAGCGAGCGCTCCGTCAGGCACGCCCTCGAGGTGCCGCAGGGCTGGTTCGCGCGGGCGCGCATAGGCGTTGGCGACCGGCTGTCCGCGGAATCACTCGCCGCCGTCAACGCGGCGCTCGGGGCGAAGCGGGACTAGTCGCCGTTTTCGGCGCGCTCGAGGAGATCCTTGGCGAGGACGTCCCGCGGATCGATCTCGAGTACCGTCCGGAAGAAGCCCGCCGCCTCCGCGCGGTCGCCGGCCTTCAGGGCGACGATGCCGAGATTCGAGATGATCTTGGTGTTCTCGGGCTCGCGCTCGAGGGCGAGCGTCAGAAACCGCCTGCTTTCCTCCAGCTCTCCGAGCTCCATGAGGCATATCGAAAGTTCGTTGCAGATATCCGTAAAACCCGTTCCCGATTCCTCGTCCCGGTCGCGGATGAGTTCCAGCGCCTGGATGAAGGCGGCGCGCGCGTCCTGCCACCGCCCGAGCCGGCGAAGCGCCCAGCCGAGGAGAAACCACGCGTTCCACACGCGCGGGTTCTGTTCCATGAAGAGCCTGATCTGCTCGAGGGCCTTTTCCTCCTCGCCCATCGAGATGAAATCGTACGCGGACTTGAAGAGGTCGTCGTCAAGGTCGCGCGACGCGATGCCGTCGACGATCTGACGGGCCTTCTCCTTCCGGTCCTTCACGCGCTCCCCGTCGTCGGACTCAATGGAAAGGTAGCTTTCGAAGGCCTCGCGCGCCTTTTTGTAGTTCTTCTGCTTGAGGTAGAAGTATCCCGCGTTGAAGAAGGCCTCCGGAAGCGGCGGTTCGGCCGTCATCGCGGCCTTGTACCAGCCGAACGCGGCGGCGTCCGCCGCCTCCGCCTCCTCGTCGAGACCCGAGGAACGGAAGGAATTCGCGCGCTCGTCCTCGAGCAGGGCGAGGTTGAGCACCGTCGTCTTGTCCTCGGGATCGAGACCGTGCAGGGCAAGGAATATCTCCTCAGCAAGCTCGAAATCCCCGTTCTTGGTTTTCAGTATGGCCGTTTCCGTCATCTCCTCCCGGATCGTCGGGTGGATGGCGGTAAGGAGCCCGCGGTAGTACTCGAGTTGCGAGTTCTCGCGGTCGTAGGCGAGTACGGTGAGTATGCCGGCGAGTATCATCTCGCGGGTAAGGCCTTCCGTCCGGAACTCCGCGTCCGGAGCCGTCAGTTGGACGGGCAGGGGAATCGCGGGATCGAACGAGGGAAAGGCCTCGGAAAGGCGGTGTTCCTTCGGTATGGAGATGAATACGAGGGATTCGAGGGGATGCGACATGTATACCTCTGTTGGTTAGGTGGTTTCTTGCGGTTCCGCTTTTGTCTCGGACGGCGCGGTTTCCGCCTTCGCGTCCGCCGCCTTCGCGTCTGCCGCCTCGGCCGCCTCGGCCTCGCGCGACTCGCCTTCGGCCTTCGCGTCTGCCGCGCCGAGCTGGCTCTTGCGGATCTGTGTGAGATAGTT
>LVBL01000063.1 GCA_001604405.1 Spirochaetales bacterium Spiro_10 | reverse complement strand
ACGCAGTGATCTTTGACAAGACGAGGGAAGGAAACGTAAACGAAGTTGACGAAGTCTTCGTGAGGCGAGGCGCGCTTACGGGCGCGAGGAGCGGAAGCGGAGACGAAACGATAATATGGTCAAGCGAATAATAGGTGTATGGTGGATGCCTTGGAGCTACGAGGCGAAGAAGGCCGTGATAAGCTGCGATAAGCCAGGGGGAGGAGCACATATCCTGTGATCCCTGGATAGCCGAATGGGGTAACCCAACGGGAGCGATCCCGTTATCCGAATATCTGAATAAAATAGGATACGGAAGCCACACTGGGTGAACTGAACCATCTAAGTAACCCGGGAACAGAAATCAAGAAGGGGAGCGATCCCCCGGAGATTCCGAAAGTAGCGGCGAGCGAAATCGGAAGAGCCCAAACCACGCAAGTGGGGTTGTAGGGCCGCATGGGGATAACCCGTGGAGTTGAGAGAAAATCGATTCATAGCAGAATGGTTTTGGGAAAGCCAGTCACAGAGGGTGAAAGCCCCGTATGCGAAATGAATCGGTCTCCATGATGCGGTACCTGAGTACGGCGGGGCACGAGAAACCCTGTCGGAATCCGGGTCGACCACGATCCAAGGCTAAATACTCCGTAGCTACCGATAGTGCAGAAGTACCGTGAGGGAAAGGCGAAAAGAACCCCGGCGAGGGGAGTGAAATAGAACCTGAAACCATACACTAACAAGATGTCACAGTCCGAAAGGATAGTGGCGTGCCTTTTGTAGAATGAGCCTGCGAGTTACGGTATGCAGCGAGGTTAAGTGATCGAAGTCACGGAGCCGGAGGGAAACCGAGTCTGAATAGGGCGAATGAGTTGCATGTCGTAGACCCGAAGCCAAGGTGATCTAGTTACGAACAGGTTGAAGCCGGGGTAATACCCTGTGGAGGACCGAACTCTAATCTGTTAAAAAAGGTAGGGATGATTCGTGACTAGGAGTGAAAGGCTAAACAAACCTGGAAATAGCTGGCTCTCCCCGAAATGCCTTTAGGGACAGCCTCATGCAAAAGTGCCGGAGGTAAAGCACTGGATGGACTAGGGGGCTTCACCGCCTACCAAACCCAATCAAACTCTGAATACCGGCACTCAACGCATGGGAGTGAGACTGCGTGCGACAAGGTTCGTAGTCAAGAGGGAAACAGCCCAGACCGTCAGCTAAGGTCCCCAAATACTGCTCAGTGTAAAATGAGGTGCGAACGCAAAGACAGCCAGGAGGTTGGCTTAGAAGCAGCAATTCCTTTAAAGAGTGCGTAATAGCTCACTGGTCGAGTGTTCGTGCGCAGATAATGTAACGGGGCTAAGCAGTATACCGAAGCTACGGATCAGTATCGCAAGATGCTGGTGGTAGGGGAGCATTCCATGGACCGATGAAGGCGTACCTGCGAGGGGCGCTGGAGGGGATGGAAGAGAGAATGCAGGTATAAGTACACGAAAAGAAGGGTGAG
>LVBL01000147.1 GCA_001604405.1 Spirochaetales bacterium Spiro_10 | reverse complement strand
TTCTCGCTCCTCGTGCCCCTGTTCGGGGTCACCTCGGGCGCGCTCGTCCTGCGCGAGCGCGTTTCCCCCCTGACGGCGGCCGCCGCGGCCTTGATACTCCTTGGCCTCGCCATCCACGTCTTCGGCGGCCGGTTCGCTCCGCTCGCGTCGCGCAAAGCGGAGTGACCTCGACATGTTTTTCGAAAACACGCTGAAAATCAGTTTCCTCGGATACGCCGCGGTCTTCGCCTGCATCGGCCTCGGCTTCCACTTCCTGAAGCGGGTCCACGGGGCGGAGCGCGGCTCGCGCTGCTGGTCGGCGGCATTCTTCCTGAACTCCACGGGCTTCCTGCTGGCGTCGGGCCTGCTTCCGGTCTCGGTCCGGCTTTACTTCGTGCTCGCGGAGGCCTTCCATTTCGCGGGCTTCGTCGCTCTCCTCTTCGGGGTCTACCGCTTCGTCGGCTACGAGTTTCAGCGGTGGAACGTCTACGTCATAGGAGCCCTCGCGACGCTGTGGGTCTCTGCCGTGTTCTTCTTCGCGCATGATCCCGACTTTTCCACGATATTCATCCGCTCGCTCCGCGGACTCATGTTCGCGCTGTCGGGCGCGCTCATCCTCGTGCATGTCCCGAAGCGGGAACTGGCGGGAAGG
>LVBL01000062.1 GCA_001604405.1 Spirochaetales bacterium Spiro_10 | reverse complement strand
GCGAGGAAACCACAGCCCGTCCGCCCGAGCGCGTGACGGGCTTTTTTGTCCCCGGACGCGCCCGGGCGCGCCGGAGAGAGGGGTATCATGACGCGACAACTGTCGAGGTTTCGCTCCCTTGCGTTCATCCATGTCTCGAACGTCTGCTTCGCCGCGACCGCGATCGTGGTCAGCCTCCTCTCGTCGACCTTTGACGGCTGGTTTACGGCGTTCGCCCGCTTCCTTGTCGGCGCGGCAGTGGGATTCGGACAACTTGCAGCGACGCGCACTCCCTTCAGGGTCGTGCGCCTGCGCCCCTGGATCGGCAGGGGGATATTCGGCGCGCTCGGGATGATCCTGTACTACGTTTCCATCGCGCTCGGCACCCCCGGCAGGGCGAGTCTCTTCAACAACAGCTTTCCTGTGTTCGTGGCTGTTATAGCCGTCGCCTTCCTCCGGGAGACGGTTCGCGTCACGACGATAGGAGGCATCGCCCTCGCCTTCTCGGGCGTCGCGCTCGTCCTGTGGGACGGAACGGGAGTCAGCCCCCTTTCGGACGCGGCGGGCATCGCGAGCGGCTTTTTCGCGGGGATCTCGTATCACTTCAACAAGCGGGCGTCCCAGACGGAGCATCCCGTCGTGATCTATCTCGGCGTATGCCTCGTAGGCCTTCTCGCGACCGCACACGCGCTGCCCCAGGCGGCATTACTCGACGCGCGGGCGGTCCTTCTGCTCACGACAGCGGGCCTGGGCGCGTACGTCGCGCAGATTGCCATCACGATCGGGCTTCGCGACATACCCACGACCGAAGGAAGCGTGCATACCTTCCTGAAGATACCGCTCACCGTCGTTGCCGGATGGGCGTTTCTCGGGAACGCGATAACCGGCCGGTTCGTCGCCGGCACCGCGCTCCTCCTCGCGGGTATCCTTCTCAACCAGATCATCCTTCGCCCGGTGCGGCGATAAACGTACATCGCATACGAACAACTTGACGAACTATCTATTCTGGTCTAGTCTGTTCATATGGACTCCCGAACGATGAGTTTGGTAGGTACCCGAACCGACTCAAGTCGGCCGTTCATGACGAAGGAGGCGGCGAGCACGCCCATCTGATAGAAGTCGGTGGAAAGAACGCTAATCGGCGTGGGCAGACGGCTGAAATACGGTCCGTCATTGATGACGATGACGCCGATATCCTTCCCGATGGCGAAAGACCTCTCCTCGCAGGCCCTGAGCGTCTCGATCAGAAGAAGGTCGTCAAGGATGATAACGAGATCGCCGGATTCTGGCTTCACCTTTCCCCGGATCTCCTTCTCGGTGAACATGGTATGCTGGTGGACGAAGGGAAAGCCCTGGCTCAGCGCGAATCGCGCGAGGCCTTCCTTCATCTGTTCTATTATGACGTTCGTGCAGTACTTGGTAAGAAAAACGAGCCGGGAGTACTTGCCGAGGAGCTTGCGCTCCGAGATGAGGGCCTCGTAAAAACCCTCGGAGAAATCCTGCCACACGGAAGGATGACGCACGCCCAAAACTCTCCTGTCGAGAAAAAGGAGCTTTCCGGGATTTACGTACTGAAAGTACTCCGCGTCATGCTCCTGGCTGGATGTCGGAATGACCAGATGTGCCGCGATGTTGTCGATATCGCGAAAACGCTCGTACACGAGCCGGAGGAGCTCGAAGTCGTTTCCGTGGGATACGACTTCGATGTAGTAACCGGAAGACAAAGAGTCGATGAGACCGTGATAGATCCGCTCCTTGTAGGGGGTCATCTCATCCATAAGAAGAAGGATTCGCGCAAGGCCCTCGCGAATGAACACGTTACTCACGAAGTATGCCTTGCAGGGACTCGATTCCACGATGCCGCGGTTCTTGAGTTCCTGATACGCCTTGACTACCGTGTCGCGCGAAACCGAGAAGTGATCGATCACCTGGTTGATCGAAGGCAGACGGTCGCCCAGAGAGAGCTTTCCGCCCTCGATGAGTTCTCTGATGCGGTTCGCGATCTGCACGAATTTCAGATCGGCGCCGTCCTCGTTGATTCTGCCGAGATCGATTTCGGAAGGATGCATGCGGGTATACTACCGTACGTCCGCGCGTTTGTGAATAGTCTTGTAAAGCTTGGAGGAACCACATGTTTGGAAGAAGACAACGCGAAACGCCGATGCTGCGCGTTTTCGAATTCGGCGTAACCGCGGTTTTGGCGATAATCGCAACGGCCTGTTCCGGGTCTCCGAAAGAGGATCTTTCTGCCTCGCTCGATCCCAACAGCGCGCCGCTAGCCGTCGTCTACGACAGTTATTTCCCGATCGGGGCCGCCGTCATGGCCGGGGAATACGGCGTATCCTTCACGTCGAACTACGACGAAACAACGCTGTCACAGTTCAACTCTTTCGTTGGCGAAAACTGCATGAAGCCCGGAGTGATTCAGCCAACCAAGGGCAACTTCGTCTGGTCACACGCCGACTCGCTCGTGGCGTACGCCGTAGACCATGGCAAGACGGTCCGCGGACACGTGCTTGTATGGCACAGTCAGACCCCGAACTGGATGTTCGCCTCTTCGGGCACCCAGATCGAGCGGAAAGAGCATGCCCGCGGCGAAATGCTCGCGCATATCGACGCGGTGGTCGGTCGGTACGCGGATTCGCTTTACTGCTGGGACGTCGTCAATGAGGCGATCAGCGATTCATCAGGAGGTTCCGTCTACCGCACCGAGTCTCCCTGGTTCTCGGCGTACGGAGACGCGTCGTACATAACGGACGCATTCGATTACGCGCGGGCGGCAGATCCGGACGCGCTCCTGTACTACAACGACTACAGCGTTTGCGACTCGGGCAAACGGTCCCGGATCGTCCAGATGATCAATGACCTCGATCTCAAGAACCACGGTCTTCACGGCATCGGCATACAGGCTCACTGGAACCTTCAATGGCCTTCCGTCGCGGAGATACAGGCGACAATCGACACCTTTCACTCGATGGGTCTTGACGTCCAAATCACCGAACTCGATATCGATTGCTACAACAACTCGTCACAAACCACCGAAATTCCGTACGCGTCCGTGGAAAGCGCCCTGACAGAAAGATACAGGGAAATATTCGAGTGCCTGAGGGACAACAAGGACAAGATTTCGCAGGTCACGCTCTGGGGCGTCGCAGACGACCATACGTGGCTCGATCACATGGTCGGCGGGGTATACGATCAGGACATTACGCGGAAGAACTACCCCCTATTGTTCGACGCGGACAGGAAGCCGAAAAAGGCCTTTTTCGCGGTACGTAATTTCTAGAAAAAGCGAACTCGCGCGCGGACGTTTGCGCGCGCCAAACCGTCACCGTGCGAGACGTTCCTTCAGAACGAAATAGGAACTCTTCCTGTTCATCTGTCTGTCATATATGTGACCATAACCGTAACCGGAGAAGAACTGCGGAATCCAACTCCGCAAATCGGTGTATCCCCACATGATAAAGCCACGTACGTTCGGTTCCGTGAGAGCGACGTCAAGCAAAGTCCCGTAAACTTCGTCTTGCTCGCGAACGCGTTCCTCGGTCGAAGGTATTTGAACCCGTACGTCGATCTCGGTAAATGACACGCCCAACCCCAAGTCACCGAAGCGCCGGATGTTGGAACGCAAGGCCTTGACATCGACGGGTCGCTTGGCCTCAAGGTGCAGTTGAAATCCAACCGCGTCTATCGGCACGCCCCTCTCCTTCAGGTCCCTCACGAATTCGTAAAACGCGTCGGCCTTGACCTCTCCTTCGTACTCGTTGGAATAGTCGTTCAGGACGAGGATCGCTGCGGGATCCGCGGCGCGGGCGGCGGAGAACGCGATGTCAAGATAGTCGGGGCCGATGGCCTTGAGCCAAACCGTCTCGCGCAGGGTGCCGTCGTCGGCGATGACCTCGTTCGCGATATCGTATTCCGCGATCCGACCCTTGTATCTGGTCATGACTTCGGTGATTTGCTCCGTGAGCAAGGCTATCGCCGCATCCCTCGTTTTGAGCGCGTTGACGTACGGGGGATTTTGCTGATGCCACACGAACGCGTGCCCCTTCATTCGCATGTTATGACGCTCCGCGAAAGCGACCATCGAGTCCATATCGGACCAATTCCAGAAATCCTTTATCGGCCGCAGAACCGACCATTTCATGGTGTTTTCGGGTACCATCAGGTTGAAGTCGCCCTTGACAAGCGATATCGACTTTGGGTCAAACACGTCGCCGGCTTGAACCGCGACGCCCAGGACCAAGCCTTTTCTGTCGGCCTCTTTTCGCAATCCTGAACCGTTTCCACAACCTGCCAGAACGATACTGCAGGCAAATATCCCAATCAAACTACGGGCATAGTTCATGTAATCCTCCGGTAATAAGTATAGTATGGTTATCGCTTCTGGTCTAGTCTGTTCTGTTTCATAAATACTATTCTACGACTAATAACAGTTAACAACTTGGTAGTATCCTGAATCTTATGATCCTAAACAGTAGTAACATGTAAGCGTTTACCGCAAATTATCAACGAGCTACCATCCAATTTTCCTTACCTAAGAAACCTGTATACATTGCAAGGCGCCACGCTTTCCGGTATCTTACTTTCCATGATAACCGTTACCGATCTCAGCCTTTCCTTCAGCGAACGTCCCCTCTTCAAGGACGTCAACCTCAAGTTCACCCCCGGAAACTGCTACGGCATCATCGGGGCGAACGGCGCCGGCAAATCCACCTTCCTCAAAATACTCTCCGGCGAGCTCGAGCACGACAAGGGCGACATCCTCATCCCCGCCGGACAGCGCCTCGCCGTCCTCAAGCAGGACCACTTCGCCTTCGACGCCTACTCGGTCAAGGACACCGTCATGATGGGCCACCCCAAACTCTACGCGACCCTCAAGGAGCGCGAGGCGATCTACGAAAAAGCCGACTTCACCGAGGCCGACGGCATCCGCGCCTCCGAGCTCGAGGGCGAATTCGCCGAAATGGGCGGCTGGGAGGCGGAGAACCAGATCGAGCAGATGCTCTCGGGCCTCGGCCTCGAGGAGGACTTTCACGACCGGACCATGGCCGAGCTCGACGAGGGACAGAAGGTCCGCGTCCTCCTCGCCCAGGCGATCTTCGGCACGCCCGACATCCTCCTTCTCGACGAGCCGACGAACGGCCTCGACCTCGAGTCCATAGCCTGGCTCGAGGAGTTTCTCATCGAGTTTCCGAACACGGTCATCGTGGTGAGCCACGACCGGCACTTCCTGAACTCGGTGTGCACGCACATCTGCGACATCGACTTCGGCAAGATCCGCATGTACTCGGGCAACTACGACTTCTGGTTCCAGATGAGCCAGATCATGCAGCGGCAGGCGCGCGACCAGCAGAAAAAGCGCGAGGACAAGATGAAGGACCTGCGCGAGTTCATCCTCCGGTTCTCGGCGAACGCGTCGAAGAGCAAGCAGGCCACGAGCCGCAAGCGGGTCTACGACAAGCTCGCGCTCGAGGAGATCGAGGTGACGACGCGGAAGTTCCCGTACGTGAACTTCAAGAGCGAGCGCGAGGTCGGCAACAACGTCCTCAGGGTCGAGAAGCTCAACTACTCGAGCGAGGGCGTCGTCCTCCTGAAGGATTTTTCCCTGACCGTCAACAGGACCGACAAGATAGCCTTCGTCGGCATGGAGCACAACTCGAAGAGCGCCTTCTTCGACATCATCGCCGGGGAGGCGAAGCAGGAATCGGGCGAGGTTTACTGGGGCCAGACGACGAAGATGTCCTACCTCGGCAAGGACAATACGCCCTACTTCGCGAACGACCTCAACATCACCGACTGGCTGAGGCAGTATTCCCCCGAGCAGGACGACGGCTACGTGCGCGGCTTCCTCGGGCGGATGCTCTTCTCGGGCGACGAGTCGCTCAAGCCCGTCAGGGTCCTCTCCGGAGGAGAGAAGGTCCGATGCATGCTTTCAAAGCTCATGCTCTCGGGGGCGAACGTGCTCGTCCTGGACGAGCCGACGAACCACCTCGACCTCGAGGCGATCACGAGTCTCAACGAGGCACTCGAGGAGTTTCCGGGGGTCGTGCTCTTCAACAGCCATGACCACGAGTTCGTGAATTCCGTCGCGAACCGCATCGTGGAGATCACCCCCGGGGGCGTGATCGACCGGATGATGCCCTTCGACGACTATATCGGCGACGAGCAGGTGCGCGCGCTCAGGACGGAGTACTATCACGGAAGCGTGAAGAAGGCGAATCTCTAGCGGACGTTTCCCCGGATGCGCTCGATCTCGTCCCAGTGAAAATCAAGTTCCATGAACTCGAAGATCGGCTTTCTCGCGGGGCGGCGTTTGGCGTTGTGCTCGGCTATGGCCGCGTCGAGATCGGCGACGCCCGAGCGGGCAAGCCACGGGGCGCCGAGCGAGAGGGTCTGCCGGTCGGGAGAGAGCGCGTAGGGTATCGCCTCGCGATAGCCGGCCTCGGTGCCCGCGTAGACGGGACGGTCGGGCTTGAAGGTCAGCGTGCCGGCGTCGGCCGAGAAGCTTCCCGACTCGATGTTCCGGAGTCTCGTGCCGGTTCCGGTGACGCAGGTGTAGAGCTCGCCCGCGACCGTGAGGAATTTCGGCACGGCGAGGTCGTCCCCGCCGCGTACCGGATAGACGGCCTTTATGTCGCGAAAGCGCGCGTCGGTTTTCCAGTAGCGGATCTTCCAGTACGACGAATCCCTGAAGGCCCAGGCGAAAAGGTCGTTCGTAGGCTCGGGCTTATAGAGGAGAATCGGGACGGCGGCCCCGGCCGCGAGCCACAGGCCGTCGGTCGGCGACGCGGACTGTCCGGAAGACTCCGTCGGCCCTGCAGGCTCCGTCGTCCCAGAAGACTCCGTCGGCCCGGAAGACTCCGTCGGCCCGGCAGAATCAGACTGCGCGTCCAGCGACGCCTCGCGGGCGAGAAACGAGAGATAGAGGGAGTCGCCGAGAACGAGCAGGGGCAACGGCGAGAGAACTCGCTCGCGCGGATACCGCGGGGTGACGATACAGCGGCCGTCCTCGGGCAGGGGATACGCCACGTCGCAGGGGACGTAACCGGTATCCTGATACACGAAGCCGTAGTACGGCTTGAGGACGATGCGCATGCGCCCGTCAGCGGTAAACTCGACGAAGCGGTCGCGCCCTTCCCAGACGCCGACGAGCGGGCCGCCCGCCGCGACAGGCGCGAGAAGGAGAACGCCCATACTCAAGGCGAGGATGATCCTGGTGAATGCTCCGTTCGCGCGTCGCGGCATCATGGCACAAGGGTAGCACGACATCCGGGCGGTTGACAATGACGGCCGCCGCACCGCTTCCCGTCAGCGCACCATGAGGTAGAGCTCGACGCCGGAACCCAGCGGGGGAAGGTTGACCGTGACGGAAAGGTCCCCCGTGACGCGCAACCAGTCCTCGCAGGACTGTATGTCGACGGCATACGGACGCAGGGGGTAGTTCTCGAAGACCCACACGAAGGGGCCGGTCAGCGCGTACGGCAGCGATGGGATATCGTCATGCTTCACCCAGTTCGGCGTCGTCCAGATGTCGAAGCCCGCGACGTCGTAGTCGTGGATGGTTCCCCCGGCATCGACCGTCGAATACGGGCTTTCGTTCGAGAAGGAGACGAGGCCGGCGGGACGGCTTGCCCCGCTGAAGACATAGGCCTCGCCGTATCTCCTGAAGGCCTCGCGGAAGTTCGTCAGGTCGAGACCGTCCGTCGGGTTCCCGAACGAGGTGCCGTTTTCGGCGTTCAGATCATACAATGCCTTCGCTATCGCGAGCTCGCCGGTGGAGTTTCCCTTCATCAGGCTCGACACGAGGGCGACGCCTCCCCAGTTCCGCGCGAGGTAGGCCCCGAAGGCGTAGGCGCTTCCGTAGGAGGCGTAGAGGGCGTCGCCGGAGATCCCCCAGTCCGTCAGTCCCACCAGGCCGAAATACCCCGTATTGGCGAGAAAATAGGGGATGCGCGAGTTCCTCGGGTAGCTGTCTCTCGCGTCCGTCTCGCTTTCGTGCGACAGCATGGGAAAGACGAGATCCTCCGCGAGCATCGAGAGCATCTCGTTGTACCAGGTCGGAACCGTGAGGTCCAAGCCGCCCGCCGAGTCCGGCAAGGAGAAGCGGCTGTAATTGACCATGTGCTGGTATTCATGGATGAGCGTCGTCTTGACGTAGTCGCCATAAGCGTCGGCGAAAAACGCGTCGAAGTACAGCAGCTCCGCCTCGTTCGAGCGAATCGAACCGTAAGCGCCGTCAGGGTAGAGATCCTTTCCCCAGAAATACCCCAGCACCCCCGAGGTTTGACCGGAACGGTAGTCGTAGTCGATGTCATAGACAAGAAGGGCGACGCGGGCCTCCCCGTCGATTCCGCCGTCGCCGCCGGGAGCCCCGCCGCGCTCGTAGCCGAACAGGGCGTTCATCCTCGGCTTCATCGCGTCAAAGGAGGCTGCGAGGGCCTCGCTTTGGGCAAGCGTGAGCCGGTTGTCCGTACGCGAAGCGCTCGAGGCCAGATAATTGGCGTTTGCCACCCAGAGGTCGCACGACGCGCCTTGGGCGCGAAGGGTAGCGGCGATTTGCACGAAGGAGCCGTCGCCGTTTTCCACCCAAAAGAGGCGGCCGTCCCCGACGGCGGCCCGCGAGGCGGCGCGAACGCCGGCGGCGCGACCATCGGCGGCGCGAACGTCGGCGGCGCGAAGGTACGCGTCCGCATCCGCGGGCGGCGAGGCCGAAAAGCGCTGCGCGCCTTCATGCTCGCGTCGCGTGATGCCCCCCGTTTGTGGCGCCGCGGAACGGGCCGCGAGAACCGAAAGGTCGGAGAGCGAACGGTACTCGGCCGCGACGCGGGTGGTGATCCCGTCGCGGGAATAGCTTGCCACCGATCCGGTCGCCAGGGCGTGCACGGTGCCGGAGGAGACGTTCTCCTTGACGAGATAGACCGAGCGGCCGTCCAGGCCCTCGAGCGTCACGTCGATCACGTAGCTTCCGTCGACGGGATCGAGTCTGAGTACCGGGGTTCCGTAGGGCGCGGCGTCGCTCGGCGGGGCGAAGAGGATGCGGGGATCGACCGCCGTCCCCGCTCCCGAGGCCGAGCAGGAGGAAAAAAACAGGAGGGCGACCAGGAACAGCGCGTTGCAAAGGAGAAGGAGCCGCGTCGACGAGGCGCGCGCCGCGCGCGTATACTCGTTTCCGTCGCACGCCCTGAACAGGATCCACGAGACGTTCAGGGCGACGAGCAGGACGGCGAGCATCGCGCGCGAAAGGAAGGCGGGAGACACGCGCTGCGCGTGGAGGGCGAAGGCCCCCGCGACAAAAACGGCGGCGACCGCGTACATGAGGACGCTCAGGTTTCTCGAAAGCCTTCGCGAGTCTATCATCGCGCGGCGTTCCTCCGGAACGAACGGCAGCCCGCACAGGAAATTCCACCCAATCAGGCGAAACTGCATGACTACCGCCGAGGCGAACGCGAGGACGCCGCAGGCGAGACAGGAGATCAGCAATACCATACGGCCCTTCCGTCAGCGGTTCCCGGCGACGACGGAGTCACTCTCGAAACAGCTCCGCGATCTCGGCGGAATAGATGTCGTTCACGCGGTGGCGCATGATCTCCTGCTTGCCCGAAAGCTCCTTGCCCACCTGGAACGGATCCCGAAGCAGGGCGAATCGGAAGATGAACTCGAAGGGGCGGAAACCGTGCTGGTGGTTGACGCGTTCGTCGATGCCGGTCCGGAAGAGCTGGAGTATCTCTGGATGGTCGAGAAGCGCGTCCCAGTCGTCGCGCGGGATGTCGTTCTCCTCCGCGTACGCGAGCACCGCGTCACGCGCGGGAACGATGACGCACGCGAGATACTTCTTGTCCTGCCCGAGGACGACGACCGACTCGATGTACTCGAACGACTTGAGGGCGCTCTCGACGGGCGCGGGCTCGATGTTCTCGCCTCCGAGGAGGACGATGGTGTCCTTCGCGCGGCCGGTTATCTTGATCTCGCCGTCGATCGACAGGACGCCGAGGTCGCCGGTGTTGAACCAGCCGTCCGCGTCGACGGCCTTGCGCGTCAGGTCGTCGCGCTTGTAGTAGCCGCGCATCACCTGCCCGCCGCGCACGCAGATGACGCCGGTTTTTCCGCGCGGGAGGGGAGACGGAACGCGCCAGACGCCGTCTACGGCCCCGTCGATGGCGAGCGCGAGCTCTTCCGCGTCGACGATCCTGCACTCGGTGTCGGTCAGTATGCGGCCGACGCAGCCGGGGCGGGGCTTCCACTGGTCGCGAAGGGAAAGCAGGGGCGCGGTCTCGGTGATGCCGTAGCCCTCGATCATCTTTATTCCGGCCGCGCGGTAGAAGGCGTCGACGTCAGGCTGAAGGGCGCCACCGCCCGAGATGCACGCGCGTATGCGCCCGCCCAGTTTCGCGCGAACCTTGCTGAAGACCAGCAGGTCCCCGAGCGCGCGCGGGACGGAAAGAAGGAGCCAGGGTACGAATCCGACGATCGAGTCGAGAAGGCGGCTTCTCCATTTGAAACGGGCGACGCGGCCGAACACGAGGTCGCCCGCGCGGCAATGGGCCTTGCCGACGCCGAGGAAAAACATGAACAGGGCCTTCTTCGCGCCGCCTTCCTTCTTGATCGTGCGGAAAATGCCCGCGGCGAGCGCCTCCCAGAGGCGCGGAACGCCGGGGATTACCTGCGGCCGCATCGCGGCTATGTCGGGAAGCATGACGGCGGCGACCGGCTTCGAGTAGACCATGGCGCTCGTGCGCTCGAGTATGATGTACTGCATGAGCCGCTCGAAGCTGTGCCATACCGGAAGGACGGTAAGCCATACGTCGCCCGGCTCGCCGTAGAACACGTCGGGGGTGCGCTCGAGCTGCCAGATGTAGTTCGACTGCGTGAGGACGACGCCCTTCGGCTCCCCGGTCGTTCCCGACGTGAATATGATCGTGGCGACGTCGTCGGGCGATCCGCGGGCGATCTCGGCCTCGATCGCGGAGACGTCTCCGCTCCGCTCGGCGCGTCCCTTCTCGATGAGGGAGGAGAAGGACAGAAGCTCGAGACCCTTCGCGGAGGCCGCGGCGCGTTCTTCGTCGCCCGGCTCGTTGAACATGCAGGCGGTCTTCAGGTCGGTGAGGGAGTCGCGGGAGGACAGAATCTTGGCGAGCTGGGCCTTCGTCTCCAGGAAGACGAGCGCGCATGAGGTCGTCGCGAGGATGAAGGCGATTTCGCGTTCCATCGAGTCGCAGCCCCGGGGAACGTCCGCCGCTCCGAGCGACTGGCAGGCGAGATCGGCCACGAGCCACTCGCGGCGGTTGTCCGATATGAGGCCGACGTGGTCGCCGCGGCGAACGCCGAGCGTCCGGAGCGCCGTGGCGAAGTCGAGGATGTCCCCGTACAGTTCGCCGTAGGTCCGGCGGGCGTACGTGCCGTCGGGAAGGCGCCATGCCTGGGCCAGCATGCCGGGATTGGACTCTACCCTCGCCCTGAACAGTTGCGGAACGGTCGAAATCGGTTTCATGAAGGCCTCCGTCCTATACATAACTACGGTTATCCGCGCGCTGTCAAGGATTATTGACAACGGCGGCGGCATCGCCCATTATGGGCCGATGTCCCAACGATCATGGACCACGGAGGCGCTCGTTCTCTCGCTGACGGGATTCGGCGAAGGCCATCGCGAGGCGGCCCTCCTGACGCCCTCTCACGGCATAGTCCGCGCCGCCGTGTTCGGCGGTGCGAAAAGCAGGCTCAAGTCGCTCGTGTCGCCGTGGCATACCGGCACGGCCTGGCTCTACAGCGATCCGGTCAAAAAAAGCGCCAAGATAACGGACTTTGACGTCGTCTCCTTCCGCCAGGGCCTTCGCGAAAACCTCGTGCGGTCCTGGTGCGCCTCCCTGTGCACGGAGATAGTCACGCGCGGACAGGGAACGGCCGACTGGCGGCTCGTGAACGGCTTTCTCGACGGCATCGCCGTTTCCGACGAGGACGCGTGCAGGCTCGCGCTGCTCCGCTATCTGTGGCGGACGATCGACGAGGCGGGCCTTTCTCCCGATCTTTCGCGTTGTTCGCGGTGCGGCCGTCCGCTCGGTGGCGCAAACGGCGAAAATGCGGTATCCTGTTACCTACCGCACGAGGACGCCCTCGCGTGCGGTCCGTGTTCGCGCGAGGACGAACGCTCCTTCGCCCTTTCAGGCGGGGCGCTTCGGTACCTTGAGGCGGTCCGGTCGCTCAAGCCCTCCGAATCGCGCGCGCTCGCGCCCGACCCGGGGCCGCGGGCGGAATTGCGGGATTTTCTTTTTTTCCTTCTCGCCAGAATGGTTGACGGACGCCTGAAAACGATCGAGTCGGGAGACGGAATACTCTAGGGCGGGCGAACCCTCAAGGAGACAGCCATGCGCGCGGTAGACATCGTCATGAAAAAACGGGGCGGACCGAAATCGCCGCTCGGAGAGGAGCTCTCCCGCGAGGAGATAGAATTCCTCGTCGGCGGCTACGTGCGGGGAGAGATCCCCGACTACCAGGTTTCCGCCTGGCTCATGTCGGTCTTCTTCAACGGCATGAGCTTCGCCGAGACCGGAATCCTCACCGACGTCATGCTCAAGTCCGGAAGCGTCATCGACCTTTCCGGCATCTCCGGCCCCTTCGTCGACAAGCATTCGACGGGCGGCGTCGGCGACAAGATATCGCTTCCGCTCGCGCCGATCGTGGCTGCGACGGGGGCGCGCGTCCCGATGATGAGCGGCCGCGCGCTCGGGCACACGGGCGGCACGCTCGACAAGCTCGAGTCGATCACCGGCTACCGCACCGCCCTTGGCGTCCCCGAGTTCCGCGACATCATCGCCGAATGCGGATTCGCCATGACGGGGCAGACGAAGGAGATCGTCCCCGCGGACCGCCTCCTCTATGCCCTCCGCGACGTGACGGGAACCGTCGAGTCGGTGCCCCTCATCACGGCGAGCATCCTTTCCAAAAAGGTCGCCGAGGGGGCCGACTCGCTCCTGTTCGACGTCAAATGCGGCTCGGGAGCCTTCATGAAGACACGCGAGGACGCGGAGCGCCTCGCGCACAGCCTCGCCGGGACCGGAAAGGCGATGGGCAAGAAGGTAGTCGCCCTGATCACGCGCATGGACGAGCCGCTCGGCGACACGGTCGGCAACTTCCTCGAGATCGAGGAATCGATGGACGTGCTCGAGGGCACGGGTCCCCGCGACGTCACTGAGCTGACCCTCGCCTTCGGCGCGTGGATGGCCGCGCTCGCCGGCAAGGCGCGCGACGTCGACGAGGGCCGGAGACTGTGCGAGTCGGCCGTCTCGTCGGGACGCGCCATGGAGCTCTTCCTGAAAAACGTCGAACTCCAGGGCGGCGACGTGAAAAAGCTCCTCGCCGACCGGGGGAAGCGGAGAAGTCCGCATCGCGCCGAGTTCCGCGCGGCCCGGGACGGCGTCATCGCCTCGATCGACGCCTATCAGGTCGGCATAGCCGGGGTGTATCTCGGGGTGGGCAGAAACCGGACCGACGAGGGCGTGTGCCCCGAAGCCGGCATGATTCTCGCGAAACACTCGGGCGACACCGTGAAAAAAGGCGATATAATAATGGAAGTATTCGGGAAAGACGACGCCTCGCTCGGAAACGCGCTTGACCTCCTCGGCCGCGCGACGACGATAGCGGACGGCCACGCGGCGTCCGCGAAGTCCGCCGCTCCCGAAACCATCATCCTGAAGGAAATCACCGCGTTATGATCTGGAACAAAAAGGACATCTCGAAGGAGATCGTGCGGGAAATCGCCGATCGGTACGGCTGCGACGCCCTGACGGCGTCCATTCTCGCGCGACGTGGCGTCATCGAGGGACGCGACATACTCTTCTACCTCGAGGACGACCTCCGCTACCTCCACAACCCCTTTCTGTTCCGCGACATGGAAGACGCGGTCGACCGCGCGCTCGACGCCAGGGACGAGGGTGAGAAGGTGCTCGTGTTCGGCGACCGCGACGTCGACGGCATCACGAGCACGACGCTCGTCGTCGAGGCGCTCGCCTCGCTCGGCATCGACGTCGCCTGGCGCGTGCCCGAGGGTAACGATCCGTACGGGCTCAGCCTCGAGGCGGTCGAGGCGCACGCGGAGGCCGGCGGGACGCTCATCATCACCGTGGACAACGGCATCTCGTGCGTCAAGGAGATCGCGCGCGCCGCGGAACTCGGGATCGACGTGATCGTCCTCGACCACCACAACCCGCAGGAAACGCTCCCCTCGGCGGTCGCCGTCATCGACCCGAAACTGCCGGAACAGGGATACCCCTTCCGCGACCTCGCCGGCTGCGCGGTCGCCTGGAAATTCGTAACCGCCCTCCGGTTCGCGCTGCTCGACGTCTACAAGCAGCAGGTATGCCTCCTCAACGTCCGTCCGGCCAACGAGTCCTTCCTCGTCGAGGCGGTCAAGATCGTGAACATGGCGGAGGTCGACCGCATCAGCGAGACGATCGTTCCGGGCATGGTCTCGATAACGCAAACGCGGCTCGTGCCCTTCCTGGAAGGACAGCAGATACTCGTATGGGACGCGCCCGTGCAGAAAAAGATGCTCGAGCGCGCCTTCGGAAAAGGCGTCGAGTTCAACGTCATGGACATAGCCCCGGAGGTCGCGCGCGAGATACCGCAGGCGCGCGGGATGAGCCTCCTGCGGCTCAAGGACCTCTCGCGCATAGGAAAATACCGGGACGCCCCGATCGGCGAGCTGGAGGGGTTTTTCAACATCTTCGTTACCTTCCTTCAGCGCAAGAACGGTCTCTACGGAAAGCGCGAGCACGACGAGCTCCAGCTCGTCGCCCTCGGCACGCTCGCCGACCTCATGCCCCTCGGGAACGAGAACCGCATCCTCGTCAGGCGCGGTCTCGCGGCGATCAACGAGCGGCCGCGCTCCGGCCTCGCGGAACTGCTCGCGCGGCAGGGGCTCACGGGCAAGAAAGTCGGCACGGGAGACCTTGCCTGGCAGATATCCCCGGCGATCAACGCGACGGGGCGCATGGGCACGCCCTCGCTCGCGGTGCGGCTCCTGTTGTCGGAGGACCAGACGGAACGCAACGGCCTGTCCGAGGAGGTCGTGAAGCTCAACGGCGACCGCAAACAGCTCGGCAACGACTCCTGGGCCGCGGTGGAGCCCATCGCGCGGGAAAGCCTCGCGCGCTTCGGCGAAAAACTCGTCGTTGCCGCGAGTCCCGACGTGCACCGCGGCGTCACCGGCATCATGGCCAACCGGCTTTCCAACTGTTTCAAGGTCCCCGCCGTCGTCATATGCTTTCTTGACGACGGAACGGCCGTCGGCTCGATCCGCTCGGCGCGCGGCTACAACCTCGAGGGGATACTCAACCCCTGCGCTGACCTCTTCGTGGACCACGGAGGGCACGCCTTCGCTGCCGGGTTCAGCCTTCCGCGCGCCTCGCTCGACGCGCTCCTCTCCCGGCTCGAGCGGGTCTCCCGCGACATCGTCTTCCCCGAAAACGGCGACGGGGAGGAACTGCTGGTCGACGCGGAACTTCCCCACGACTACCTCACGCCGGACCTGCTCGCGCTCACCGAGCGCTTCGAGCCCTACGGCGAGGGCAACGACCAACTCGTGTTTCTCGCGAAGAGGATGAGGATCATCGCGGCGGACATCATGGGCAAGACGGAAAAGCAGCATCTGAAGCTCACCTTCGACTGCGGCAAATTCAAATGGCCCGCCATCTTCTGGCAGGCGGCGGAACGGCTCAACCGGGATTTTTCGGTGGGAGATTCCGTCGACGCGGTCTTTCAGGTTTCGCGCAATACCTTCAACGGGGCAGAGACGCCCCAGATGATACTCCAGGACGTACGGAAGGCGGCGCAATGAGACGGGAAGACCGCGGAATGCGCCCTCGCCCGCCGACGCGCGTGATCCCGCCGACGCGGGCGCTCCTGAAGACGCGCGTGAACCCGCGGGCGCTCGTGCCGACGCGCGTGATCCTCCTGACCGCCGCCCTCGTCTCCGCGGCATGCATCCTTCCCGCGTTCGCGCGGGGAAGGGATGACAACCGCCCGGCGAGTGCCGCCCCGAGCCTGTCGGTACTCGCGCCGCAGTCCGCGTACCCGGGAGACTGCGCCGTCGTGATACTCGAATACGGGGATGGACGCTCTTCGTCTGAGGCGACCGGGGAGACCCGGGTCGAGGCCGCGCTTCGGGACGAAACGGGCGCCACGCGGGCCCGGGCGGCGGCATTCGCCCTGGACGGGTCCCGGAGGGAGGCGGCCATACTCGCGCTTCCGCCCGGGATGACGCCGGGAAACTACCGGCTGATCGTCGCATCGGTCTCCGCGGACGGAACCGTGATTCTTTCCGATACGCCATGCGCCGTGGAGGCCCGCGAGTTCGTAAGCGAGACGGTGCGCCTCGACGCCGCCAATACCGCGATCAAGAAGGACGCGAGTGCCGAACGCATGGCGCAGATCGAGGAGCTGAACGGGATACTGTTCCGGCAGGACGCCGGGGCCGTCCGCTTCGCCGGTCCCTATGCGGCCCCGCTCCAGTCGTCGCGGAGGACCTCGCAGTACGGCGAGCGGAGGACCTACGCCTACTCGAACGGAAGCGCCGAGCGGACGACGCATCTCGGCATAGATTTCGGCATCCCGACGGGCAGCCCCGTATACGCGGCGGGAGACGGACGGGTCGTCCTCGCGAAATCGCGCGTCACGACCGGTTGGACCGTGGTCATCGAGCACTTCCCGGGCGTGTACAGCCTGTACTATCATCTCGATTCCCTCTCGTGCGGCGCGGGAGAAACCGTGAGAACCGGCACGCTCATCGGAAAATCCGGCTCGACGGGCCTTTCCACCGGTCCGCACCTCCATTGGGAATTCCGCGTCAACGGCGAGGCGGTGTCGCCCGACTGGTTCGTGGGCCGCGTGCTCTTTTGACGCCCCGCCCGCCGGCCGGGATGTATCCTCCGGCGTGCCGTCCCGGTTGACCGAAGACGCGTTAATATAGTAGTATTCCGGAACACTGACGGTCGGACCGAAAGGGGGTGATTTACATATGGCTCATATCGTCGTCGACGATTCCGAAAACCTCGAAAAGGCGATCAAGCGCTTCAAGCGCATGGTTGAAAAAGAGGGGATTATTCGCGAATGGAAGAAACGCGAGTATTTCGAGAAGCCTTCCACCATCCTTAACCGGAAGAACAAGGCCCTTCGCCGCAAGCTCATGAAGAAAACCCGCAAAGTTCGGGACGTAAAAGGTTACTGATACGGCAAAACCGGTCCTCTGGACCGGTTTTTTTACGCCCATCCGGCACGCGCCCGCTAAAAAATCCGTCGAGTTGACCTTTTCCATAAGGGCATCTATTATGAAAGGGATATGGGATACGCCACCAGCCAACAATTGGCCCGCTATTACGACCTCTACAGCACGATTGACGTTACCTTCACGAAGGAAGTGATCAAGGCGACGGGTCTCATTCCCCAGCAGGTCTACGTCAAGGCGCTGGGTGGACAATGGCCCTGCGTCATAAACTCGACCTCCTTCGTGGGTGCCAAAATCATAGCGGGCATCAAAAGCGGCGTATACGACAAGATACAGCAGGGCAACACCTCGGTTAGCCTGAGGTTTTCCTTTCTCGATCCGGAAAAAAACGAGCCCGTGTCGTTTTTCGTGGCGGCGAAGGTACTCGGCGTAAACCAGTACGCGGGTTCCCCCGATCTCGTGATCATCTCCCTTTCCTACACGCAACGGGCCCCCGACGACCTCATAGAGCGGCTCGGCC
>LVBL01000061.1 GCA_001604405.1 Spirochaetales bacterium Spiro_10 | reverse complement strand
TTCCTTCGAGGGGATGGAGTTCTCCTTTGACCAGATAGAACTTGCCCGCTGATAACGGCGGGCCTCGCCGGGGCCTCAGCGCGGCGCTGAATACAGCGTGGCGCTGATTTCAACGCTTCGCGACGAGTTCGATCTCGACGCGGGCTCCGAGCGGAAGGGCCGCGACCCCGATGGTGCTTCGCGCGGGGTACGGCGAGGCGAAATGCGTCGCGTACTCGGCGTTCATCGCCGCGAAGTCTCCCATGTCCGCGAGGAACACCGTCGTCTTCACGACGTCCTCGAAGGAGAGTCCCGCCGCCGAAAGGATCGCCTCGAGGTTGAGGAATATCCTTTTCGTTTGCGCCGCGATGTCGCCCTCGACGAGTTTTCCCGTGTCGGGGTCGAGCGGGGTTTGCCCAGATACGTACACGTAATCCCCCATATCGACGCCAGGGGAGTATGGCCCGACCGGAACGCTTCCTTTCGCTGTGATCGCCTTTCTTTTCATGGTGAATGCAGTGTATCCAAGTAATGGCCGATCTGTCAAAGGGAGGGCGAGTCGATCGCGCGGGCGGGAAATACCGGCGCGGATGGTATATAGTTGTAGTACGTTTAGAAACGGAGAACTTATGGGAATCATAGAAAGTGCCGTCAAATCCTATGAAAGCGAGGCGGTAAACGTTCGCATCAAGGCGCGGAACCTCGCGGTCGTCCTTGTCGTCGTGTTCGTCGCGACGGCGGTCATGACCTTCATGCATGTCGCGCTCGCTCGGTACGCCAATATAGCGAGTTCCCTGCCGGTATGCCTGATCTCCGTCGTCTGCTTTGTCTTCCTTCGTCGGGGTCACTATCGCGCGACAAGCACCGCGTACCTGCTTTTTCTCGGAATGACGCCGTATTTCATCTCTATCGTCCAGCCGTACGCGGGATACCGGGACATATACATGTTTGCCGTGTTCTCGTTGCCGATACTCATTCTCGCCCTTATCGTTTCGTATCGAAAGTACCAGCTTTGGCTGCTCGCAGGTCTCGAGACGGCGCTTTTTTTCGCGTTCATACAGCGGCACATCCTTTCGGTTGGCGACGATCGCGCGAGCGGACTTGTCGCCGGCGTCGCCTTCGTCATGATGTACTGCGCGCTTTCTGTCGCGTTCCTTTCCATCAGTTTCAACGTCGAGCGGACGATCATGGTTACCCTGAACGACGCGGCGGCAGAGAGCGGGCGGAGGCTTGCGATGATGGGAGATCTTATCGGCACGTCCCGCCAGTCGCTTTCCATCGGGGCCGAGTTGAACGGGATGGCGACCGTTACCGACGGCAAAACGACGGAGATCGCCGGTTTGAGCCGTGGCATACGCGCGTATCTCTCTGATTTGACCGAAACGATCGCGCGCACGGGTACGGAACAGGAGCGGCTCGTCGACGCTGGCTCCACGGTCTCGCGCGAGATGGAGCGTCAGACGCTGTCCGTCGAGCGTTCGTCGGCGGCCGTCGAGGAGATGACCGCGAGCATCGATCACATGACGCGCTCCGCGCGCGACAAGGCGCAGGCGGCCGAGAGCCTTTCGAGCGAAACCGCCGCGACCGAGTCCGCCTTCGACGAGACGATTCAGGCGCTCAGGCGCCTCGAGGTTTCGTCGAGCGAGGTGCTCGAGGTAATCGGCGTCATCGAGGAGATCGCCTCCCGGACCAACTTGCTCGCGATGAACGCCGCGATCGAGGCGGCGCACGCGGGAGACTCGGGCCGCGGGTTCGCGGTCGTAGCGGACGAGATACGGAAGCTCGCCGAGGAGACGAACGAGAACTCGAAGATAAGCAAGGGCATCCTCACGAAAAACGACGCCGAGATACACCAGGTCGTGAAGGCGGGCGCTGAAAGCCAGCAACAGTTCCGCGCGATCAGGCAAAGGACGCTCGAGGTCAAGCAGGCACTGGAGGAAATAATCGGGGGAATGGCGGAGGTCGCCGTGGGAACCGGCGAGATCAACACCGTCATCTCGGACCTGAAGACCGTGCACGGCGCCGTTTCCTCGTCCGTGTCCGACATGTCCGCGATCATCGAGTCGACGCGAAGGTCCTACGGGGATCTCAACGAGCTCGCGCGGCAAGCCGCCGCCGCGGCGGAATCGATCGGAACGGCGAGCGACTCCCTTCGCGCGCAGGCGGAAGCCCTCAAACGCGTCGGCCTCTCGAACGAGGAGGCGATACGCGACTTGACCGCGAAGATCGACGGTATGGGTTGAGCGCGCGTAACTGGAAGATGGCGATTTCGCAATATCGTAGTTGCATGAATGCAATGAAACGAGTATTCTTGTGACATGAATGACCTGAACCTGACGGACAACATCCTCGAGAGCATATCCGACGGGGTGTTTACCGTCGACAAGGACTGGAAGATAACCTCCTTCAACAGGGCGGCCGAACGCATAACCGGGGTCAGCAGGTCGAGCGCGATAGGGCAGAACTGCTTCGAGGTGTTCAAGTCGAACATGTGCGAGTCGTCGTGTCCGCTCAGGCGGACGATGAAGACGGGAAAGCCCCTGATAGACCGCGCTGGTTTCTGCCTTACGAAAAAGGGAAAGCGGATTCCGATCAGCGTCTCGACGGCCCTTCTCGTCGACCCGGCCGGGCGCGTCCTCGGCGGGGCCGAGACCTTTCGCGACCTGAGCGAACTCGAGGAACTCAAAAGGGAACTCGCGACCCGCGGGCCTGATCCCGTGTTCAGAAGCAAGAGCCCCGCGATGGAAAAGCTTCTGGCGATGCTGCCGGCCGTTGCGGACTCGACAAGCTCCATTTTAATCCAGGGGGAAACCGGTACGGGCAAGGAGGTGCTTGCCCGCGCCATACACGCGCTGAGTCCGAGAAAAAGCGGTCCCTTCGTGGCCGTGAATTGCGGGGCCATTCCGGAGAACCTGCTCGAATCCGAGTTGTTCGGGTACAAAAAGGGCGCGTTCACCGGTGCCGACAAGGACAAGCCGGGGCGTTTCGCGCTCGCCGAGGGAGGGACGCTGTTCCTTGACGAGATAGGCGATATCGCCCCCGCGCTGCAGGTGAAGCTCCTGCGCGTACTGCAGGAGCGGGAGTTCGAGCCCCTCGGCGGGACCAGGCCGGTCAAGGCGGACATACGCCTTGTTTCCGCGACGAACGCGGACCTTTCGGGCCTGATTTCGGAAGGCAAATTCCGAAAGGACCTGTTCTATCGGATCAACGTCATCAGCCTCGTATTGCCTCCGCTCAAGGAACGCCCGGAGGACATACCCGATCTCGCGTCGGCGTTTCTTTCATCCTTTGCCTCGAAGATGAACAAGAAAATCGACGGCTTCGCCCCCGAGGTGTTTTCACGCTTTTACGCTTATGACTGGCCCGGCAACATCCGCGAGCTCGAGAACGTCGTCGAGCGCATGGTAGTCCTTTCGGACGATTCTCTGATCGGCAAGGAGTCCCTTCCGCCCGAGCTCACGTCTGCCGTCGTAACGTCACGGGACTCGCTCTCGTCGAGCGGGGCCGTTCGCGTCGCGAGCGTGCGCGACGGGGCCGAACGCGAGTGCATCGTCGTCGCCCTGGAGGCCCATGGCTGGAAACGCGCGGAAACCGCCAAGGCGCTCGGGATGGACAAGGCGACGCTCTGGCGGAAGATGAAGCGCCTCGGGATCGGGGCGCCGTAGGCTGCTCCCGCCATGCTTCGCTTACGCGAGTTGAACCAGATTCCAGTCGATCGTTCCGTCTTCCCTGACGATTTCCGAATCAGCGTGAACGTAGTCCACCGTTGCGATGAAGAGCTCGTGAGTTCCCGCCCGTATGGAGTTGACCACCGTGCATTCGATGTTGACGGGGCAGTCAGCGATTATTGGTGCGTCGACCTTGATCCCGTTGACCGTCTTGACGCCGCACGCAGTTATCTTGTTCCCGTCGCGGCCGGAATGCGAACCCATGTAGTCGAAGATATCCTTCTGTGCGGGGGAGACGAGGTTCACGACGAAGCAGCCGGTATCCTTTATGAGTCCGTACGAGAAACGCGATGGTACGATGCCCACCATAACCATCTCGGGATCGAAACTGCAATTCCCCGCATAGACGACAACGAGCGCGTTCTCGGTTCCGTCTTTTCCTCTGCAGGAAACGAGCAAATTCGGCCGAGGTTGGATGATGGATCGTCCTGCCGCCCTTGTTTTCATACCACTTCGGATTTCCGCGTGATTCCGCCTTTTCCAGTCCGTTATTGCCGCCTTGAGCGCGTTCGCCGCGAGTAATGCGCAATGCGAATCCTCCGTCGGTATGTCACCCGCGACCGCCAGAATGTCGGCATCCGTGAACTGCGTGGCGACATTGACGCCTGCTCCCTCTGCCATCGCGGCGGCAGTCATCCCGCACTTGATCGAGTTGCGACATCCATCGCTCGTAAATGTTGCTTTTTCTATTGTCGAATCGCTGACCTGAATCCAGAACTCCATGGTATCGCCGCAGGGGCCAAGGATTCGCGCGTTTCCATTCGCGCCCTTAAGCGGTCCATAGTTTTCGGGAAGCGTTCGCGTTCCCAAGGTTATATATTCGAACATGACAGGTTCCTTTCATTCATGATCTGTTACGCATATGGGTGTGTGCCGGTACAGGATATTGATGGCATACTGATCTATCGCTGAGATTGCCTCGCTTTCAAGGCGTAGTACGGGGCTACGAAAACGCGATGTTACGAGCTCGTTCATGAAGATAACCAAAGTTTCTTTTTCCAAATCCCTGCCTACATCCGTATCCGCGACCGTTTCCGGCTCCAAACCGGCCACCGTATCCGGGAATCGCGGCATTCGCGTATCCCGGCAGCGCATACCCGGCGCAGAACCCTGCGCCCCGGCCGGTCATCGGTCCCTGACCCATAGGTCCGGTTTTATTTCCTCTTGGCATTGTGTACCTCCTCGTACTTCGTGATACCGAGTTACAAGCAAGAACCATGCCATCGAGTATGGCCGTGATAATCATTGATATCAGGTGTCGTAACAGGAAGTATCGATGCTAACATGCAACTAGTCATGCACATAGTTGCAAAAATGCAATGTTACTCGCGTCATAAAGACCGTAAATCCTTACAATCAAGGTGGCACGGAAATTGCTATGTATTCCGTATGAAGCTTGCAGTATCGATCTGGAACGGGCGTGTCGCGCCGGTATTCGACGTATCGGAACGATGCCTTATCGTCGACGCAGACCGCGCCGATTCCCGCGGCGAGGCCGTCGCCTTTCCCGGCTTAGGAGCCAACGAGAAGGCCCGTTTCTTGGAGCTGCACGGCGTGGTCACGCTTATCTGCGGGGCCGTATCCCGAGAATACGAAGACGCGTTGGCGGAGTACGGGATTGAAAGTCTGTCGTTCATCGCCGGCTCCGTCGAGTGCGTCCTCGAGGCATGGAAGGCCGGTACCCTGGAACGGGCTTCTTTTTCCATGCCGGGATGCGGATGTCCCCACCGTCGTCGGTGCAGGCGCGGGGGACAGGGAAGATCGCTTGCATTGAATACGTTCAATAAGGAGACCAATAAACCATGAAAATCGCAATCAGTTCATCGGGACCTTCCATCGATGACCAGCTGGACCAGCGCTTCGGACGCGCCGTCGCGTTCATCATCTATGACCTCGACGGCGAGTCGTTCACGGTCGTCGACAACGAGCAAAATCTCAACGCGGCCCAGGGGGCCGGCATCCAGGCCGCGCAACACGTAGTCAAAGCGGGTGTCGGGGCGCTC
>LVBL01000007.1 GCA_001604405.1 Spirochaetales bacterium Spiro_10 | reverse complement strand
TTCTCGTCGTCGGTGAGGGTCGTCATGTCGGCCTTCTCGAGGGCGGTCGCCGCCTGGATGAGGGCGAGTCCGCCTCCGGGCACGATTCCTTCCTCGAGCGCCGCGCGGGTCGCGGAGAGGGCGTCCTCGACGCGGTGCTTCTTTTCCTTCATCTCGACCTCGGTCACGGCTCCGATGTTGATGACGGCCACTCCGCCGGCGAGCTTCGCGAGGCGCTCCTTGAGCTTCTCCTTGTCGTAGTCGGAGGAGGATTCGTCTATCTGCGCCTTGATCTGGGCGACGCGGTCCTTGATGTCCTTGGCCTTGCCCGCGCCGTCGATGATCGTGGTGTTGTCCTTGTCGATCTTCACACTCTTGGCCTGGCCGAGCTGGCTGATGTCGGTGTTCTCGAGCTTGAGCCCGAGTTCCTCGGAAATGACCTCGCCGCCGGAAAGGATCGCGATGTCCTCGAGCATGGCCTTGCGCCGGTCGCCGAAGCCGGGGGCCTTGACCGCGCAGGTCTTGAGGGTTCCGCGGAGGCTGTTCACCACGAGCGTGGCAAGGGCCTCGCCGTCGACGTCCTCGGCGATGATGAGCAGGGGGCGTCCCGACTGCGCGATCTTCTCGAGCAGGGGAAGCATGTCCTTCATGTTGGAGATCTTTTTATCGTGGATGAGGATGTAGGGATTCTCGAACACGGTCTCCATGCGGTCGCGGTCGGTGACGAAATACGACGAGATGTAGCCGCGGTCGAACTGCATTCCCTCGACGAAGTCGGTGGTGGTGTCCATCGTCTTGGCTTCCTCGACGGTTATGACGCCGTCCTTGCCGACCTTCTCGATCGCGTCGGCGAGGATCTTTCCGATTTCCTCGTCGTTGTTCGCCGAAACGGAGGCTACGTGCGCCACCTCGTCGGAACCCTTGATCTCCTTGGAGTTCTTCTTGATCTCCTCGACTGCGATGGTTACCGCCTTGTCGATGCCCCTCTTGAGCTCGATCGGGGTCATGCCGGCGGCAACCGCCTTGAGGCCTTCCCGCACCATGGAGTAGGCAAGCACGGTCGCGGTGGTGGTTCCGTCTCCCGCCACGTCATTGGTCTTCGTGGCGACTTCCTTCAAGAGCTGTGCGCCCATGTTTTCATAGGAGTCCTCAAGCTCGATCTCCTTGGCAACCGAAACGCCGTCCTTCGTGACGGTCGGGGCTCCGAATTTCTTGTCCAGAAGGACGTTTCGCCCCTTCGGTCCGAGGGTCACCTTCACGGCGCGCGAAATCTGCTCCACGCCGGAAAGAAGCTTTTTGCGGGCTTCCTCGTTAAACATCAGCTGTTTGGCCATCTCTTTTCTCCTTATGATCTACCTTTAAGGTATTAAATAAAAGGTATCCGCCCCCTATGTTTTTGGGGAGCTACGTTATAAAATACAGAAAATCGGGTAAAACGGCAACGGTTTTGCGAATGTTACCGGAAGGAGACCTACCTATGGCCGAAAAAGCGATTCGATGGGGTATTGTGGCGACGGGCTGGATAGCCGCGAAATTCGCCGAGGCGTGCGCGCACGAGTCGAAACGGACGGGAAAGAGCGTTTTGGCGGCGGTAGCCTCCCGTTCAGCCGAAAAGGCGGCCGCCTTCGCCGGGCAATGGGGGATACCCAAGGCCTATGGCTCCTACGAGGCCCTCTTCGACGACCCCGGTATAGACGCCGTGTACGTCGCGACTCCCCACAACCTGCACCCGGAGCTCTCCATCGCGGCCATTCGCGCGGGCAAGGCCGTGTTATGCGAGAAACCCGTCAGTATCCATGCCGCCGAGCTCTACCCCGTCATCGAGGCGGCCCGGGAATGCAAAACCTTCTATATGGAAGCGATGTGGATGCGGTTCAATCCGTCGGTACGCAAGGCCATGGACTGGATAGCCTCGGGGCGCATCGGAACGCCGTCGTTCATTCGCGCGGATTTCTTCCTCAACGCCCCGTACGATCCCCACAGCAGGTACTTCGACCCGGTGTTGGGCGGTGGCGCCCTGCTGGACGTCGGGATCTACCCCGTGACCTTCGCCTGCATGGCCGCCGGCAACCGGGCTCCCGATCTCGTGGATTCGACCCTCGTCCGCCTTCCGAACGGCGTAGACCTGCAGGACAGGATTCGCTTTGAATGGACGGGCTCCCTCGTCGCCGATCTTTCGAGCGCCATAAACCTTCCCGGCATCGAAGTCTTCAGGTCGGCGGCCGTGGCCGGTTCCCGCGGCGCGATCACCCTTCCGTTTTTCTGGATGGCCCAGGAGGCGACGCTCGTTGACGGCGAGGGGGCAATCGTCGAGTCCTTCGAGGCCCCCTTTGACTGCAACGGCTACGAGTACGAGATACGCGAGGTCGAGGACTGTCTCGGGCAGGGCTTGATCGAAAGCCCTGTACAAACCTGGGCCGATTCCATTATGGTAATGGAACTTCTTGACGGGATCAGGCAGAACTCTACGAACCAGGACGGACGAGCGAAATGAACGAAAACAGAATACGAGACGTGCGCATACTCGAGGCGCAAACCCTGCTTTCGCCCGAGGCGATGGCCGAGGCCGTGCCGACTACCGACCGCGCCGCCGAAACGGTGCTTCGTGGCCGCGAGGAGGCCCAGCGCATCATCCGGCGCGAGGACGACCGCTTTCTCGTGGTGGTCGGCCCCTGTTCGATCCACGAGCCCGAGTCCGCGCTCGAATACGCGAGTCGGCTCGCCGAGCTCCGCGAACGCTACGCCGACCGGATGTGCATCGTCATGCGCGTGTACTTCGAGAAGCCCAGGACTACCGTCGGGTGGCGCGGCCTCATCGTCGATCCCGGCCTTGACGGGACGTCCGACATCGCGCGCGGGCTCCGCATGGCGCGCGAACTCCTCGTCAAGGTCAACGAGATGGGCCTTCCCGCCGGCAGCGAGATGCTCGATCCCATCGTCCCGCAGTATACCTCCGATCTCGTCAGCTGGGCCTCGATAGGCGCCAGGACGACCGAGAGCCAGACCCACCGCGAGATGGCCTCCGGCCTTTCCATGCCGGTCGGTTTCAAGAACGCCACGGACGGCGACGTGCAGATCGCCGTCAACGCGATCGTCTCGTCACGCCAGTCGCATTCGTTCATCGGCATCACCCGGGAGGGCAGGGCGTGCATCATGCAGACGCTCGGCAATCCCGACACCTTCCTGATCCTTCGCGGGGGCCGCGGCGGCACGAACTACGACCGCGAGTCGGTGACCCACTCCGTCGCCATGATGAAGAAGGCGGGCATGCGGCCTTCCATCGTCATCGACTGTTCTCACGGGAACTCGCAGAAGATGCCGGAGAACCAGATCGGCGTCCTTCACGAGACGATCCGCCTCCGCAACGATTCAGTCTCGCCGCTCACCGCGCTGTGCGGCTGCATGATCGAAAGCTATATCGAAACGGGCGCTCAGCCGATCACCGCCGACCCGGACGATCTCAAGTACGGCCTTTCGATAACCGATCCCTGCCTCGGTTGGGACATGACCGCGAGCGCCCTCGCCGAGGCCTACAAGCTTCTCGGCGAGCGTTCCGTCGCGAAGCCGGTGTCCGTCGCGAAGCCCGAGTCCGTCGCGGCGAAGGGCGGGGCGGCGAAGTGAGCGAGGTGATTATCTACTCCGACGGCGGTTGCTCGGGAAATCCGGGGCCGGGAGGATGGGGCTTCGTCATCGTCGGTTCGGGAGAGGATCGCGCGGGCGAGATCGTCCGCTCGGGAGGCGAGCGCATGACCACGAACAACCGCATGGAGCTCACCGCGGTCATCGAGGCGCTCACGCTCGTGTCGTCGGACTCCCGGTTCGCGCATATGCCCGTCTCCGTGTATACCGATTCGCAGTACGTGCAAAAGGGAATCTCGCAGTGGATCGCCGGTTGGAAACGCAACGGCTGGAAAACCGCCGCCAAGGAGCCGGTCAAGAACCAGGATCTCTGGGTCAGGCTCGACGGGCTTGCCTCGTCGCTCGGTCCAAAGTGGGTATGGGTCAAGGGACACGCGGGCGTCCATTACAACGAGGTGTGCGACCGCCTTACTCAGGAAGAGATCGCGAAGCATCGCTAAGACGGCGGCCCTCGCCGCGCTGACAGCCGTGCTACGCTGACGGCCGTGCCGGCGTCCGTACTACGCCGACGGGCCTCCGAGGTCCATCCCGTTCAGGATATCCCGCAGGCTCGCCAGTTCCTCCGCGGAGAGGGTGATGCCCTTGCCCATCTTTTGATGATCCGGCGACCAGCTTCTGATGTCGAACTTCGCCGGCCTGCCGCCCCACGAGACGCTGTTGAGCTCGGTCATCCATCCGCCCTTGCCCTCGGAGAGCGCGCCAAATTTCTCCACAATATCAAAACTAAAGTCGTCCGCCATGCGATGCCTCCCGTGCCCGGTTGTAACCTCGGGAAAATATTCTTGTATTAAGAAACAATACAGTGTACTCTGTTGTCAATAATCCTGGAGGTTTCGATGACCAAGATGAAATCCCTGTTGTTTGCGGGATTCGCCGTACTATTGCTCATCTCGTTTGGCGCGTGCAAGTCGGCGCCGAAACCGGCGGCCGCGGGGCCGACCGATGAGCCCCAGGCGACCGCACCCGCCGCCGTGGATCCGGAGCTTGTCGAGCTCAAAGAAAAAACGGAGCGCTTGCGGGCCGAATGCCTGGTGTACGAGCTGGGGGCGTTTCAAAAAGACGATTGGGAACGCGCGGAGAAGTCCCGCGCCGACGGCCTCGCCGCCTATTCGTCGGACGGCGCAGCCGCGAAGGCAGCCTTTACCGAGGCCATCGCGGCCTACGAGCGCGTGCTTTCAAACGGATATGCGGCCCTTGAGTCCGACCTCAGAAAGACCCTCGCCGCCGAACGACAGAAAACGATAGACGTGGGCGCCGCGGCCTATTATCCGGAGCAGTTCGACCAGGCCGACTCCATCGCGAGGGACGCGGACACCGCGTTCGCCGCCGGTTCCGTCAAGGATGCCTATGACAATGCCCAGCGCGGGCTGATGCGCTATCGTACCCTGCAGAACGGCTTTCGAGCGATCGCGCTGAAGCAGAAGATACAGCAAAACCAGTTCGAGCAATACGATCCCGACTCGTTTGAAAAGGCCGGCGTCGCGTATGACGAGGCCGCCGCCGCCTACGGTACCGCGGACTCCGCCGCCCTGGAGGCGTCTGTCAGGTCCGTCGCGCTGTACGAGAAGGTCGCGAACGAGGGGTATCGCGTATGGTCCCAGGACCTGATCGCGAAGAACGGCGAGGTCATCGCCCTGTGCGATTCGATAAAGGCAAAACGGTCCTTGCCGAACGAGTATTCCTCCGCCGACGGAATCTACCGCAAGGCGCTTCTGCAGGGCAAGGCCAACGACTGGGAAGGGGCGTACGGCTCGCTTTCCGCGTCGCTCGTCGCCTTCGCCGATGTCTATCAGAATGCGACGCTCAAGCGAAACGCGGCCGAAACCGCGATAGCGACTGCCAAGTCGCGCCAGGAAGAGAGTTCGGCCCTCGCCCGCAAGGCCGACGAGATCGCTCCTTTGCCCGAGGGAGCCGAGGGCTTCTCCGAGGAAAGCGCCGGCGATAACGAGTCTGCCGCGCCTGTCGCCGAAAGCGCCGGTGACAACGGGTCTGCCGCGCCTGTCGCCGAAAGCGCCGGCGATAACGAGTCCATCGAGCCCGTCGCCGAAAGCGCCGCGGAGATATCCGCCGGCGAAGCCGCTGACGAAGCCGCCGACGTTGACGAAATCTCCGGCGACGAGGATCTCCCCGACTACGAAGAGGGGTATGACGCCATCGATGAGATCGTGGAGGAAGCAGAATGAAAAAGCCGGTTATTGCCCTTGCTTTACTCGTCTACTTCGCCGCGTCGGGTGCCTTCGCCGCGACATCGTACGACAATAACGAATATCAGCGAAAAAGCCGCGCCCTTTCTGCGGCGGCCGAACGGGCCTTTGACGAAGGCGACTATGACGCAGCCGCGCGGTACGCCCGGGAGTCCGAGGAAAATGCCCGGCTTTCAGCCGCATTCATAGAAAAGATGCTTGCCAAGGCCTCCGCCGACAAGGCGATCAAGGACGCCAAGGCCAAGCTCGAATGGGCGCGCGACCTGAACGCGGAGAAGAACTTCCCGAACGCGTTTGCCGAGGCCGAGGGTCACGTTTCCGACGCTGACTCGGGCTTTGCGGCTGAATCGTATGCCGCGGCCGAGAATGACGCCCTTCTCGCCATCGAGGCCTTGTCGGTCGTCAGGGAGATCATTCCCCTTCCCGCGTTCTACACGGTGGATTCCTGGGATCCCGACCGCGACTGTCTGTGGAATATCGCCAAGAACCCAGCCGTGTACGGGAACCCCTTCATGTGGGAGAAACTGTACGAGGCGAACCGGAAGAAGCTGAAGCGTCCCGACAATCCGCATCTTCTTATGCCCGGCATGATCGTCACGATACCGAGTATCAAGGGAGAGCTTCGCGAGGGGATGTACGATCCCAAGGCGAAGTACGAGCCCTTCGGCAAGTAACGCGTCGCGTTGAAGACGCGCGTCGGCGTCGGTAACCCGGCACCGCGCCCGGCCGTCAGCCCTACCGGGCGGACGGCCCTTTTTTTTGCAGGTACGCGAACAGCGCCGACTGCATGAGCGCGTGGATGTACGGCGGGCGTCCCATTTGCTCGATCGCCTCGTCAGCCGGTACGGTTTCCACGCCGATATATTCGTCGTCGTCCGGCGCCGGCGCGCCCGTATCCGAAAGGCCGCCCGCGACGAATATGTGGCAGCGGTTTCCCATGATGGCGGGATTCGGCGAGAGGGAGCAGGCGTGTTCCAGCGACCCCGCGGCATATCCGGTTTCCTCGAGCAGTTCCCTCCGCGCCGCGTCATCCGGCGCCTCCCCGGGGTTCATGACGCCTCCCGGGAACTCAAGGGACATCTCCCCGGCACCGTGCCTCCATTGCCGCACCATGACGAACGAATCGCCTTTCGCTTCGTCCCGGAGTACCGGGACGACGATAACCCAGTCCGATGCCTCGAGCGAGAGGAAGAGACGCTCCTCGCCCTCCGGGGAGCGGCTCGTAATCTCGTCAACGTCGAACACGCGGGTCGAGAAAACCGTCTTCCTCGAAAGCGGGGTCCAGGCCAGTCTTGAATCGTTCATATAGTCCTCTTTTGACAGATCCTGTCGATGGGCGTATGCTATATATGGAATCATACACTAAACCAAGGAGGGTAGATATGGCGATAATTACCGTTTCGCGGCAGATTGCGTCTTTCGGGGACGAGGTGGCGGCGGCCTTGGCCGAGTCCTTCGGCTATGCCTTCGTGACGCGCGCGATGCTTGAGGCGGATCTCGTCAAGCACGGACTGACGGAGAGCCATCTCCATAAATACGACGAAAAGAAACCCGGTTTTTGGGCCTCCTTGGCCCGTGACAGGGACGAGTATTTTGACTATCTTCGCGAGGCCGTCTACGAACGCGCGAAGGGAGGAAACTGCGTCCTGGTCGGCCGCGGGGGCTTCGCGATCCTCAAGGACGTTCCCGGGTGCTACTCGGTCAGGCTCGTCGCCCCCGAGTCGGTGCGGGTGGAACGCCTCATGAAGGAATTCTCCTGGCCGGAGCGGAATGCGCGCGCCTTGCTGCAGGAAAGCGACGCCAACAGGAACGGATTCCACAAGTGTTTCTTCAATATCGATCACGACGACCCGTCCGGATACCACCTCGTGCTCAACACGGCGTTTCTCACACCCAAAGCGGGAGCGGAGATCATCCGCGAGGCGTGCGCGAGGACGATAGCGCCCGAACTCGAGGCCGCCGGAGTGAAACGCGTCGGCGAGCTGTTGCAGGCGCAAAAGCTCGTCAACCACATCGTGTTTGACCTGAAGACGCCCGTGCATTTTCTCGAGGCGACCGCGAGCGAGAACGAGATCATCCTCCATGGAGTGGCCGATTCGCCCGTCGTTATCGACAAGGTCCTCTCGATCGCGCATTCCATGGTTCCGGGAAAGAAGATAACCTCGGCGATCAGCATCGTGCAGGATTACAAGTCGTATCCGTGAGGAACCGGGCGCGTACCGTCAGGGCTCCGACCGGCTGTCGGACACCTTCTTTCCTTGTCTGAAGAAGATGGCCGCCTTCTCGAACGAGCACGCGACGATGATCGCCCCGGCAACGTACTCTACTACGACGAACATGCGCGCGGCGGAAGAGGGCGTGTAGAACTTGAGCACCTCGATGACATAGAGCGCCATGGTGGTGGCTATCGTTATCTTCCCTCCCCAGGTGGAACGCATGGGGAGGGGCTTGCCCAGTAGAATGAATATGAACATCCCGAGCGCTTGAAGGAACAGACGGAAGAGGATGAGCGTGAAGAACCAGCCGGGCAGTATCTCGTTCGTATAGTACACGATGGAGATAACTCCCAGAAGGCTGTAGTCGCTGATGGAATCGAGCATCTGCCCGATCCTGGTAATCTGCTTTCCCCTGCGCGCGATCTGTCCGTCGAAGGAATCGGTGAGAAACAGCAACGCGAGGAGTATCGGCAAGACGAACCGTATCTGGAACGTCTCGTTATGCTGGAGCAGCAGCGCCATCGACGGCAGTGTGCTTATCCTCAGGAGGGTGATGCGGTTCGCGAGGTTGATTCTTTGTAGCGGTTGTCTCGTTGACAGATTGAAGAAGTCTTCCCTGAAGCGGAGCAAAAAGGCCGCGAGTCCCGCATGCACGATTATCGTTATCGCCACGTACGACGCGATCGACAGGGCCGGCACGCTTCCCGTGTAGTATGTCGACAGGATGAACGCGAGCTGGATGGAGAGATAGAGCACCACGGTTTTCAGTATGCTTCTTTCCATTATCTAATAGTATATCTTGACATATCCTTTGTCAAATAAGATATTTAAGCCATGAGATTGGCAGACGCGTTTACCACCGTACGTATCGTTCTTGCGCCCGTTTTTTGCGCTTTCTTCTTTCTGCCGGATATGCTCGGGTGGGGACATGGTGCTTCGGTTTTCATCCTTGTTCCCCTCTTTCTGTTCATGGAGTTTACCGATTATCTCGACGGACTGTATGCGAGGAAATCGGGAGTCGCGAGCGATTTTGGAAAGCTCTTTGATCCCTTCGCCGACGTTCTTGCCAACATGACGGTCTTGTTCACCTTCGTCCTTTCCGGCTACATGCATCCCGCTTTTTTCCTCGTGATATTGTACCGCGAGATGGGGATAATGTTCGTGCGAACACTCGCATCGCGGCAGGGTGTTGTCATTGCGGCCCGCAAGGGCGGGAAGACGAAGACCGTGTTGTACATCGTTGCGGCGGGTTTTTCCTTGGTGCTTGTTTCGTTCACCCGTCTCGGGCTTTCGTTGCCCGTCGATGCGGCTCTCGCGCGCACGGTAAACCATTCATTGTATGCGCTTGCCACGCTCGCCTCGATACTCTCATTTATCGACTATCTTCGGACTTTTTCGTCTGTATTGCGCTCCCGCCCGGACTGAGCTGCGGGATGACGTCCGTCGTGACGGCGTGACAGTGTAAAACTACCCCGTATTGACTGTCGCGGTTGAATTGGTGTATAAACGTTTTTGTCGTGACGGTGTCATACCCTTGAAAATCGAGGAAATGATCGCATTAACGAGCAGGTTGTGTGCTTTCGTGTTGTTTTTGGGTACTATCCGGCGATAATCAAGCTGAATCAAGAGAAAAGTGCGAAGCTTCGCACTTTTCTCTTGACCAAAACCGCAAAGGTATGATACCTTCGATTCACTCGCCGCTGACCTAAAGCGGGGGGACAAGGCTGGAACTGAGTGCCGAAAGGCGCGAAACGGGAAGGCGACAATGGTCTTTGAAACTAAAGGGAAGGGAAAGAAGGACGCTGTTTACAGCGTCATGAGAATCCT
>LVBL01000146.1 GCA_001604405.1 Spirochaetales bacterium Spiro_10 | reverse complement strand
GTCGGCGTCTTCGAGTTTGACGCCTTCGCGAAGGGAACCGAGGCCGTCGCGCACCTCGTCGCCGACGCCACCGCCAAGGGCGCCGTGAGCGTGGTCGGCGGCGGAGACTCCGTCGCCGCGGTCAACAAGTTCAACCTTTCCGACAAGATGAGCCACGTGTCCACCGGGGGCGGCGCCTCCCTCGAGTTCCTCGAGGGGCAGACCCTCCCGGGTATTGCCGTTCTCGAGACGAAGTAAACCGTCAGAAACAATCCGCGAAAGGGTGGCCACAGTGCGGGCCACCCTTTTTTTTCCCCCTCGCATATCTTCCCCCGTCGAAAGTACGGCAAAACCCTGGCGTGAGTACGTATTTGCGGGAGTTTGATTGACTTCCCATAAACAGGTGATATAATAGAGAATCAATTCTGCTTCAGGATGGAGAAATGAAAAAACTACTATTGATAGCGTGTTCCGCAATCGTTGTGTCTGCCTTTGGGTGTTCGACCCAACCCCAGACGGTCAAAACCGGTTCCCAGGTTAACGAGTCGGCTACCCTCAAACAGGAAGACGTCCGTGCGCTCAAGAGAAAGGTCGCCATCGCGCGCTTTTCCAACGAGACGCAGTACGCCAAGGGCGCGTTTTACGACAAGGATAACGATCCCGTCGGCAAGCAGGCGTCCGACATCCTGGCGACGAAGCTCGTCGCGAGTGGCAAGTTCCTCTTGCTCGAACGGCAGGACGCCGACAAGCTCGACGAGGAAATCAAGCTCAACGGCGGGAAGTCCTACCGCAAGATCGGCGCCGATTACCTTATCATCGGGTCGGTTACCGAGTACGGACGCAAGAACGTCGGCGACGTGAACCTCCTATCGAGGAGCAAGCGCCAGATCGTCGAGGCGGCGGTAAGCCTGCGTCTCGTTGACGTGTCCACCGGCGAAATCGTCTATTCCGAGGAGGCGAAGGGCGAGGCCGAAACCACCAACAAGACCGTTCTCGGCCTTGGCGAGCGGACCGACTACGACGCCACGCTT
>LVBL01000060.1 GCA_001604405.1 Spirochaetales bacterium Spiro_10 | reverse complement strand
AAGACCTCGCTCGCCGGCACGGGATGCGCGTGCGTCTCCGGCATCTTGGCGGCGCGACTGGTAGCGCGGCTGGGGGGACGATCCAGGGCAGTACTTGACGGGGCGTTTACGCTCCCGATGGTACTGCCCCCGACGGTAGTCGGCTTCATCCTCCTCGCGGTCTTCGGCCGCTCAGGTCCCCTCGGATCCGCGCTCGACGCCATCGGCGTGCGCGTCGTGTTCTCCTGGGGCGCGACGGTTATCGCCGCGGCGACGGTCGCCTTTCCGCTCGTGTACCGCACGACCCTCGCCTCCTTCGACCATCTCGATCCCTCCGTGCTCGCATCCGCGCGCACGCTCGGGCTCTCCGAACGGCGCATCTTCCTTTCGCTCATGCTTCCCCTTTCGGTCCCGGGAATCGCCGCGGGAACCGTGCTCGCCTTCGCCCGCGCGCTCGGGGAGTTCGGCGCGACGCTCATGGTCGCGGGGAACATCCCGGGCAAGACGCAGACGATACCCGTCGCCATCTACTTCTCGACCGAAAGCGGGGACATGGCCCGCGCGGCCCTGTGGGTCGCCGTCCTTTCGGGGATATCCTTCATCGCGGTACTGGCGATCAACGCGGGCGCCGGGGGGAAAAAATGAGCGTGGACGTGTCGATCAGGCGCGCGCTCGCCTCGGGTTCCCTCGACGTGGAATTCTCGGCGCGCGCGGGACGCACCGCGATTCTCGGGGCCTCCGGATGCGGCAAGACGATGACGCTCAAGTGCGTCGCCGGAACCGAGCGGCCCGACTCGGGGCTCGTCTCGATCGACGGACGGGCGGTGTTCGACTCCTCGCGCGGCGTGAACGAGCGGCCACAGGAACGGAGATGCGGTTTTCTATTCCAGAATTACGCCCTCTTCCCGAACATGACCGTACGCGAGAACGTGAGGATTGTCGCTCGCGAGCGCGTTCGCGGAACGGGATCTTCCCTGTCGGCGGCGGACGCCTCCGCGGACGGCATGCTGGAACGTCTCTCACTCGCGCCCTTCGCCGACCAGCGTCCCGCGAGACTGAGCGGCGGACAGCAACAGCGCGTGGCGCTCGCGCGCATACTCGTGTCGGATCCGCGCGCCATCCTTCTCGACGAGCCGCTTTCGGCCCTCGACGCCTTCCTCCGCGCGAGCGTCGAGCGGGAACTCGTGTCGATCCTGTCCGGTTTCCCGGGATCGGTCCTCCTGGTGACGCACAACGTCGACGAGGCCTTCCGCCTCTGCGACGACATACTGATAATGGAAAGCGGCCGGATCTCGCAGTCGGGCACGAAGGAGCGGGTGTTCTCCAGGCCCGCGACGGTCGGCGCCGCGCGTCTCACCGGATGCGAGAACGTCGCCCGCGCGGAGCGCGCGGGGGCAAAGCGCGTCGCGGTTCCCTCATGGGGCCTTATTCTGGAGACGGAGGAGTTCGTGCCGGACGGACTCACGCACGTCGGAGTGCGCGCGCGGCACGTCCGCGAGGCCCGCGACGGGGACGAATGCAACTGTCTCGACTTTTCCCTCCGCGCCCGCGCGGCATCGGCGTTCTCGCGGGAATGGAGCGCGATCGCGCTCACGGCGGCGGGCGTCGCCGGAGGAGACCGCGAACGGCGGGACGGACTCACCGTGACGGGGGGCGGATGGCCGGACGCGTCCGCGAGATCGCGCCTGTGCGTCCCGAAGGAGTCGCTGCTCCTCTTCGCCGAATGAGGCGATACAAAGGGACCGGAGCGCCGCACGCGCTTGCGTCGTCCCGGTCCCCGCCATTCGGCTTTTATTAAATGCTTCCTTTTGCGATCCCGCGGGGACCGCCTAGGCGAGGAGGTACTCGGCCGCTGGCGTTCCCGATTCGATCGAGTCGATAATCGCGTCGATCGCCTCTTCGCTTTCGATCTTTCCGTACCACCAGTTCTCGGGGTAGACGACCATCGCGGGTCCGCGGTCGCAGACCTTGAGGCAGCCCGTCGCCGACACGCTGACGTCGCCGAGCCCCCGGTCGGAAAGCTCCGTCTCCAGATACTGCATCAACTGGCCGGAGCCCTTCTTGTGGCATACGCCCTGCGGCTCCCCGCTCATGCGGAACGACGCGCAGACGAATACGTGATGCGCCGGTTTTTTCATGTCCTTTCCTCCTGTACTGCGGAATCACGCGCAGCCGAGACCGGTGCCCGTGCACCCGAGCCCGCGCCCGCAGGCCGCTCCGGCCTTCACGAGCGCGTCCGGTATATCCCTTCCGGAAAGCAGGGCTCCCGCCCCCTCCCGGATAAGTCCTTCCATCGCGAG